>NZ_CP107048.1:1687500-2287500 GCF_025736935.1 Qipengyuania sp. SS22
CCCAGTTCATCACCTGGGGCTCGACCATATTGGTCGTGCGCCTGCTCGACCCGGCGGACTACGGCCTCTTCGCCATGAGCCAGGTGATCGTCACCGCGCTCCACTTCCTCAATGGCTGGAGCTTCGCCAGTTCGCTGATCCAGGCGGATGAGGTGGGCGAGCGCGATATCGGCCAGGTCTTCGCCCTTCTTCTGATCACCAACGGGTCGCTTGCCGCGATCCAGCTGCTGCTCGCCCCGGTCGTCGCGGATTACTACGGTCAGCCGGAGGTGGCCGACCTGCTGCGCGTGCAGGCGCTGATCTTCGCGATGATCCCCTTTACCGCTCTCCCCACTGCGCTGCTTGCACGGCGGCTCGAGTTTCGCAGCCAGGGCATTGCCAATCTGGTGTCCGCAGTGACCGCGGCGGCCACCGCGCTGGTGCTGGCGTGGCAGGGCTTCGGCGTATGGGCGCTTATCTATGCGCCGATCGCGGGCTTTGCAGTGCGCGCGCTGATCATGAGCGTTGCTGCCCGGCTGTGGGTGCGCCCGGTGTTCAATCTCAAAGGTGCCGGGCGGATGATCGGCTTTGGCGGGGCGCTGACGCTGTGCCAGCTGTTCTGGATCGTCCAGAGCCAGAGCGACATCTTCATCGCCGGACGGGTATTCTCGGTCTACGACCTCGGCCTCTATTCCGAAGCGCTCTTCCTGACGCTGATCGTTACCGGGCGTTTTATCCCGCCGCTGAACGACGTCGCCTTCCCCGCCTATGCCGAACTGCACAAGGCAGGGCGCAGCCTCGGCCCCTATTTCGAGCGCACGGCGCAAAGCGTCCTGCTGGTCGTCTCCCCCATCTATATAGGGCTGTCGCTGACCGCCCCCGAAGCGATCCTGGTGGTGTTCGGCGAGAAATGGACCGGGATGGCGCCGATCGTTTCGGGCCTTGCGCTGGTAATGCCGCTGATGGCGCTGCAGATCATCTGTTCGCCCACCTGCACCGCGACGGGCAAGGAACGCATCTATCTTGCCACCAGCATTGCCGGCGCAGCGATCTTCGCAACCTCCTTCCTTATCGGTGTGCAATTCGGCGCGCAGGGACTGGTGCATGCCTGGTGGATCGCCGCCCCCCTGCTGCTCGCCTTTACCCTCGCGCTGACGCTGCCGCAGATCGGCCTTTCGATGAAGCGCTTGGCGCTGGCACTGGCGCCCCCGGTCCTCGCCTGTCTGATCATGGCTGCGGTGGTGCTGGGTCTGCGCCAGATCCTGCCCGCGGATATCGGCCCTGTCGCGACGTTGGGAATTCTCGGGAGCGCGGGCGCCGCCACCTATGCGGGCATCCTCTATCTCGTCTGGCCCGACGTGGTGCGCCAGAGCATTGCGATGATCAGGCGCACCCCGGCAGATCCGCTGCCGCCGCACGCCTCCGCGCCAGTGCCCGCCGATCGAACCAGTACCATAACGGATTGAGCCGTGGGCCCAGCCGGAGCAGCCAGACGGGACGGGTCTCGGTCAAGCTCTGCGGCAGGCCCCACCTCTACCCTTCCCCCTCCCCGATTTTGTCGGCTCGCCCCGCCGTGGTATCCTGCGCGGGAGAGGAAGAGTGAAAGCCATGGCTCGATACGGGTTTTCCCGATTGGCCGCCGCCGCCGCGCTGGCGATAGCCGCGCCGCTGGCTGCGCAGTCGCCCGCCCCTGCCGAAGATGGCGCGCAGTCACCGACCGAAGACCATGTCATCGACCGCGATCGCTACGAACGGCTGACCGTGCCCGTCACTATTGCAGGTCAGGGTCCCTATCGCTTCCTTATCGATACCGGCGCGCAGGCCACCGTAGTCACGCATAGGATCGTCGATGATCTCGCGCTGCCGCGCCGCGGGCGGGCAATGCTCGTCGCGATGGGCAGCGCCGAGATGGTCGATCTGATCGAAGTCGACGAGCTGCGCTTTGCCGACCGTTCGGTCACCGGCCTGCTATCCCCGCTGCTTCATTCCAGCAATATCGGCGCCGACGGAATCCTCGGCCTCGACAGCCTGCAGGATTTGCGCGTGCTGATCGACTTCCGCGAAGAACGCATGCGAGTGGCCGATGCGGCGACGCTGGGCGGCAATGCGGGGTACGAGATTATCGTCCGCGCGCGGCGCAAGCTGGGGCAGATGGTCATCACCAATGCGCTGGTCGACAATATCCGCGTCGCCGTGGTCGTCGATACCGGCGCGCAAAACACCTTGGGCAACAGCGCGCTGCTGCGCAAACTGCGCGCGCGCGACATGGGCACGATCACCAGCATGGACGTTCACGGGACGCAGGTGGTGAGCGACCTTTCCTACGCGCGCGAGCTGGAGATCGGCGGGATGACGATGGGCAACGTTCCGATCGGCTTTACCGACAGCCCGACCTTCGCCGCGCTCGGCCTGGGCAAGCGGCCTGCGCTGATCCTGGGGATCGGCAGTATGCGCGTATTCGACCGGGTGGCGATCGATTTCGCCCGCCGCCAGATACTGTTCGACATTCCCAGCGCGCAGGATGCCTCGCGCGCGCGCGCGATGTTTATGTATGACGTGCCCGTTCCGGACGAGCCGGGGACCCCTTAGGCCCGCCACCTTGCCCCGGCGGCGCAATCATCCCACATAGCCGCCCTATGCCGCCCGACCCGACAGCCTCCGCCCAGCATCACGATCCCGAGGGCTGGACCACGGTCCGGCGCTTCCTTCCCTATCTCTGGCCCGCCGATAAACCGCATCTGAAGCGGCGGATCGTCGGCGCGATGCTGTTCGTGCTGATGGCCAAGGGGACCATGCTGGCGCTGCCGTTCGCCTATAAGGGCGCGGTCGATGCGATGACCACGCCCGCGAACGAGGCGGCGATGGTCGCGCTGGCCTTCGTCATTGCCTATGCCGCGGGACGCCTCGCCGCGGTGGTGTTCGACAATCTGCGCAACATCACCTTCGAACGCGTCGGACAGGATGCCACGCGCCAGCTGGCCGAGGACACCTTCGCCCGGCTGCACCGGCTATCGCTGCGCTTCCACCTCTCGCGCCGCACCGGCGAGGTGACCAAGACGATCGACCGCGGGACCAAGAGCATCGATGTCATGCTCTATTTCCTGCTGTTCAACATCGCCCCGACTGCGCTCGAACTGATCGCGGTGGGCGTGATCTTCTACCTCAACTTCGGCTGGGAGCTGGTCGCCGCCACCGCGCTGACCGTGGCCGCCTATATTACGGTGACCCGCAAGATCACCGAATGGCGCAACGATTTGCGCCGCCAGATGAACGAGCTCGACGGGACCGCGCTGGCGCGCTCGGTCGACAGCCTGCTCAATTACGAAACGGTCAAATATTTCGGCGCCGAAGTGCGCGAGCGCGAACGTTATGCGGAATCCGCGCATGCCTATGCCGAAGCCGCGGTGAAGAGCGAAAACTCGCTCGGCCTGCTCAACATCAGCCAAGCGGTGATCATGAACCTGCTGATGGGCGGCGCGATGGGCTTTACCGTGTGGCAATGGAGCAAGGGCGTGCTGACCACCGGCGACCTGGTGCTGGTCAACACCTATCTGATCCAGCTTTTCCGCCCGCTCGACATGCTCGGCATGGTCTATCGTACGGTCCGGCAGGGGCTGATCGACATGGCCGAGATGTTCCGCCTGATCGATACCAATGCCGAAGTGCAGGATGCCCCCGGCGCCCCGGCGCTGGTCGTACGGCGGCCGACGCTGGCCTTCGAGGATGTCGTCTTCGGCTATGAGGAAGACCGCACCATCCTCCACGGGCTGAGCTTCGAGGTCCCCGCCGGCAGTCATGTCGCGATCGTCGGTCCCTCGGGCGCGGGCAAGAGCACGATCGGACGGCTGCTGTTCCGCTTCTACGACCCGTGGCAAGGCCGGATCCTGATCGACGGACAGGATATTGCGCAAGTGACGCAGGCCTCGCTGCGCGACAAGATCGGCATCGTCCCGCAGGACACCGTGCTGTTCAACGACACCATCGGCTACAATATCGCCTATGGCCGCGCCGCGGCGAGCGCCGAGCAGGTGGCCGCAGCCGCCAGCGCGGCGGCGATCCTCCCGTTCATCGAACGCCTGCCCGACGGCTTCGATACCGAGGTCGGCGAGCGCGGGCTCAAGCTGTCGGGGGGCGAGAAACAGCGCGTCGCGATTGCGCGGACGCTGGTCAAGGACCCGCCGATCCTGCTGCTCGACGAAGCGACCAGCGCGCTGGACAGCCGCACCGAACAGGCGATCCTCGCCACGCTGCGCCGGGTATCCGAAGATCGCACCACGCTGGCCATCGCGCACCGCCTGTCGACCATTGCCGATGCCGACCGCATCCTCGTGCTCGAGCAGGGGCGGCTGGCGGAAAGCGGGACGCATGGCGACCTGCTGCGCGCGCGCGGTCTCTATGCCGAGATGTGGGCGCGCCAGCAGGCCGAAAGCGACGCCTGAGCCCGCTTGCTGCGGTCCGTATGGGATCCGCGCGATCCCGGTCTGTCCGGCCGCAGTCTTGTGATGCACTGCAACATCGTTCATAGGGCGAAGCGATTTTCGCGCGCCGATTGCGCGTGCGCTTCCCGAACCTGACAGGACATTTCCCATGCTCGACCGTGCCGCGATCCACCGCGACTGGTTTTCCAACATCCGCGCAGACGTGCTCGCCGGGCTCGTCGTCGCGCTGGCGCTGATCCCCGAGGCGATCGGCTTCTCGATCATCGCCGGGGTCGATCCGCGGGTCGGGCTCTATGCCTCGGTGGCGATCGCCATGGTGATCGCCTTTACCGGGGGGCGTCCGGGCATGATCTCGGCGGCGACTGCAGCGGTGGCCGTGGTGGTGGTGCCGCTGGTACGCGACCACGGGGTCGAATATCTGTTCGCCGCGACCATCCTGATGGGTGTGTTCCAGGGCATTGCGGCGCTGCTGCGGCTCGACCTGCTGATGCAATTCGTCAGCCGTTCGGTCATTACCGGCTTCGTCAATGCACTCGCCATTCTCATCTTCATGGCGCAGCTGCCGCAGCTCGATCCGAGCAATGCGGGGATCGGCTGGATGACCTATGCGATGGTCGCTGCCGCGCTGGCGATGATCTATATCATCCCGAAGTTCACCACTGCCGTGCCCAGCCCGCTGATCGCGATCATCGTGCTGACCGCGCTGACGATCTTCCTCGATGCGCCGGTCAACACAGTCACCGACATGGGCGAACTGCCCGAAGGCCTGCCCTATTTCGCGCTGCCCAATGTGCCGCTGACGTGGGAAACGCTGACCATCATCGCCCCCTATGCAGCGACCATGGCCGCGGTCGGCCTGCTCGAATCGCTGCTCACCGCGCAGATCGTTGACGACATGACGCATACCGGCAGCAACAAGCGCCGCGAAAGCGGCGGCCAGGGCATTGCCAACATCGTCGCCGCCTTCTTCGGCGGCATGGGCGGCTGCGCGATGATCGGCCAGTCGGTCATCAATGTGACCAGCGGCGGCCGCGGCCGGTTGTCGACCTTTACCGCGGGCCTTTCGCTGCTGATCCTGCTGGCATTGCTCGGCGATCTGGTCGGCCAGGTGCCGATGCCCGCGCTGGTTGCGATCATGATCATGGTCTCGATCGGGACCTTCAGCTGGAACTCGATCCCCAATATCGGCAAGCACCCGTGGCAAAGCTCGGTGGTGATGCTGGTCACCGTCGCGGTCGTCGTGGCCACGCATAATCTCGCGCTGGGCGTGCTCGCGGGCGTGGTGCTCTCGGGTGTGTTCTTCACTCACAAGGTGATGACGATGTTCGAGGTCGTGCGCGAACGCGATGGCGAGACTGCCACTTACCGCGCCAAGGGCCAGATCTTCTACGCCAGCGTCGAACGCTTCGAAGCCGCGCTTGGCCCTGAAAGCATCATGCCCGACCCCGCCGACCATGTGATCATCGATGTGTCGAAAGCCCACTTCTGGGACATCAGCGCGATCGGCGCGCTCGACAAGGTCGTCGAACGCATGCGCCGCAATGGCCGCAGCGTGCAGGTGGTCGGGCTCAACCGCGCCAGCAGCGACCTGGTCGACAAGTTCGCGCTGACCGACAAGACGGGCGTCGAAATCGGGCTCGCGCCACATCCCTGAGTGGGCTTTCCGCTGATAGGGCGGAAAGCGGACTGGCAGCTTTTGGACAGTTCTGCTGGTAAGCGGCCGGTCCTGGAGAGGACTATAGTTTTACCGCCGCGTTGCCGCCGTCTGCCCACAGCGCCGACCCGGTAACGAAGCTCGACATGTCGCTGGCCAAGAAAAGCGCCGCTTGTGCGATTTCTTCGGGATTGGCGATCCGCTTCATGGCGTGGAGGCCGGCAGCCCATTCTCGCTGGGCCGCGTCGCCAGCCATGTCGGTTGCAGTGCCGCCAGGCAGAAGGGCGTTCGCCCGAATGCCAGCAGCAGCATAGTCCGCCGTTATCCCGCGGACGAGACCCATCAACCCAGCCTTCGCCGCTGCATACGGACACATACCCGGCAATCCCACGCTGTTGCCGACAAAGCTCCCGGTGAACACAAGTGCGCCAGCCCCTTGCTCCAGCATCGCGGGGATCTGTGCTCGAGCGCCGAGAAATGCAGCCGTCAGGTTCACCGCCAGCACTTTCGACCATTCCCGAGGCTCTATCTCGGTCAGCGGCTTCATAGCTCCAACCAGGCCTGCATTGTTGAAGGCGATGTGCAAGCCGCCAAACTCTGCCCGTGCGGCAGCGACGGCCTGCTTGTGCGTGCGCTCTTCCGTCACGTCCCCCACGATGGCGAGAGCACGCCCTCCTAAATCTTCAATTTCCGCCACCGCCGAGTCCAGCGGACCCTCCCGTCGCGCGACGAGAACCACTGCAGCACCGTGCGCGGCAAACAGTGTTGCGGCCGCCTTCCCAATACCCGAACTAGCGCCCGTGATGATGGCTGCTTTGCTGTCTAACAATTTCACTTTGGGCCCCCTTGCTGGAGCTGGGCAGCTAGGGCTCTTTACAACGACACGCGTCCCGCTCCTTGCGATCAAAGCAAGTTTGCAACCTTACCCACGAAAATGCCCCGTTTTGGCGACCGCTTTCGGGGGTCATGCTCTTTTGGGAATGATCGACTTTGGGTCGCTAGCTGACAGGCAGCTTTCGGCACCGCAATCGCATTGGGGAGTTGGTCCGCTTCTGGGCGTACCTGGCAGCCTGCGAATGTCCGCAGATAGGGTGGTTAGCTGCCTTTATTGGCTCGCGAGCCATATATTAGCCGCGACAGCGGAGCAGAGACCAACTGCGCAGCCGGCGAACGTCCGCCACTTGCGCTTCAATGCAGCTACGATGACGCCAATCAAGGTCACCGAATACGGGAGCGAGGCATGGAACTCGACAGGCGAAAGTGGCACTGCTCGGTCTTCCTAAGTTACTTCGTAGAGTATCCTCTTCACTGCGATTCTGGGGCATTTTGTAAATGTCCGAAAAGTCGTCGCCAACCGCCATTCAGCACTGGCTGCCCCGGGTCGGGAACGCTGCCCGAACCCCGTCACTTCGATGATGCGGACAGTGCATGCAGCACGTCCATTGCCTCATCGGCCCGGTCGGAAGGCACGAAGGCATGATCGTGATGAAAAGCCGCGACCATGTTGCAGGCGACCCCGGCTGCGGCCAGCGCAGTCGCAACGGCTGCGGTCAGGCCAACGCCTTCGAGGTCGGAATGCACCGTCAGTGTGATGCGCGCGAAGTCCGGGCCGTCGATCCCCAGTTCATCCGCCAGCTCTGCCGGCACGATCGCGGTTACGCCCTCGTCCTCGCGAAAAGTACTGATAGCCGCGCCGAGCAATTGCGGCGCGGTGTCGGGCATAACGAGGACGAATCGCCAGCTGCGTGGGTCGAGCCGGGGCGCCATGGCGGCGATCATCGCCCGGCCATCGCGCACCGGCCCGCCCATTACAGGATATACTTGCTGAGGTCGGTATCGCCCGCCAGCGTTTCGAGCCGTTCGCGCACATAGGCGGCGTCGATCGTGATCGTCTCGCCCTTGTGCTCCTCGGCTTCGAAGCTGATGTCCTCGAGCAGGCGTTCCATGACCGTCTGCAGGCGGCGGGCACCGATGTTCTCGACCGCTTCATTGACCTGGGCCGCCAGCTTGGCGACTTCGGTGATCGCATCCTCGGTGAAATCGAGCGTGACGTCTTCGGTCCCGATCAGCGCCCGGTACTGTTCGACCAGATTGGCGCGCGTTTCCTTGAGGATGCGGACGAAGTCCTCTTCGGTGAGCGCGCGCAATTCGACGCGGATCGGCAGGCGGCCCTGCAATTCGGGCAACATGTCCGAAGGCTTGGACAGGTGGAAGGCGCCGCTCGCGATGAAGAGTACGTGGTCGGTCTTCATCGGCCCGTATTTGGTCGCCACCGTGGTGCCTTCGATCAGCGGCAGCAGGTCGCGCTGCACGCCTTCGCGGCTGACCGATCCGCCACGCACATCGCTGACCGCGATCTTGTCGATCTCGTCGAGGAACACGATGCCGTTGGTTTCGGCATTTTCCAGCGCGACGCGATTGATGTCGTCCTGATCCATGCGCTTGTCGCTCTCTTCCTCGACCAGCCGGTCCCAGGCATCGGGCACTTTCAGCTTGCGGCGCTTGAGCGGGCTCTTGCCCATCGCCTTGCCGAGCATATCCGAGAGGTCGATCATGCCGACCCCGCCGGGCATTCCGGGCACGTCCATCGGCGAGCTGGGCGCTTCGCGCACCTCGATCTCGACCTCGGTATCGTTCATTGAATTGTCGACGATCCGCTGGCGAAAGGCCTCGCGCGTCGCTTCGCTGGCATTGTCGCCGACCAGCGCGGTGAGCAAGCGGTCCATTGCCGCCTTGCTCGCGGTTTCGCGCACCGCCTCGCGGCGGCGGTCCTTTTCCAGCCGGATCGCTTCTTCGGCGAGATCGCGGGCGATCTGGTCGACATCGCGGCCGACATAGCCGACCTCGGTGAACTTGGTCGCCTCGATCTTGATGAAGGGCGCTTCGGCGAGCTTGGCCAGTCGCCGGCTGATCTCGGTCTTGCCGCAGCCGGTGGGGCCGATCATCAGGATATTCTTGGGCGTCACCTCGTCGCGCAGCTCGGCGCCGAGCCGCTGGCGGCGCCAGCGGTTGCGCAGCGCCACGGCGACCGCGCGCTTGGCATCCTTCTGGCCGATGATGTGCTCGTCGAGCGCGGCGACAATCGCCTTGGGGGTCAGTGCTTGGGTCATGTTTTCCTATCGTCATCCCAGCGAAAGCTGGGATCTGTCTCGGTTTGGCGCCTGGCCGAAAGCGATCCCAGCTTTCGCTGGGATGACGCATATCAAACGGTTTCGACGGTCACATTGCCGTTGGTGAAGACGCAGACGTCGGCGGCAACCGCCATGGCCTTGCGTGCGATGGTTTCGGGATCGTCTTCGTAATCGACGAGCGCCTTGGCTGCGCTGAGCGCGTAATTGCCGCCCGAGCCGATCGCTGCGATCCCGCCTTCGGGTTCGAGCACATCGCCATTGCCGGTGAGGACGAGGAGGTTGTCCTTGTCGGCCACGATCATCAGGGCTTCGAGATTGCGCAGGTACTTGTCCATGCGCCAGTCCTTGGTCAGCTCGACCGCGGCGCGCAGGAGCTGGCCGTTATATTGCTCGAGCTTCTTTTCGAGCCGTTCGAACAGCGTGAAGGCATCGGCGGTCGCACCGGCGAACCCGGCGACGACTTTCTCGCCTTCGCCGATCCGGCGGACCTTCTTGGCGTTGGGCTTCATCACCGTATTGCCCATGGAGACCTGTCCGTCCCCGGCAATCACGGTAACATCGCCGCGCTTGACGCCGATGATGGTGGTGGAATGCCACTGGGTCAGCCCGTGGCGATTGTCGTTTGCATCCATGCCGCGCGATATGGGGGGTGCGCGGCCGGGGTCAAGCGCAGCCTAGCCGCCGACGCCCGGTTGGCCGACCGCACCGATGTTGCCGAACAGGTCCTGCAGGAAGCCCCGCTCGCGGCCCAGTGTCGGTGTCTCATTGCCATCGGGGCTGAGAAAGACGACCTTGTCCATGCCGGTTTGTTCGGCCGAGATGACATTACCGGCGGCATCGAACTTCACCGCCAAGACCGAATGTTCCCGGATGCGCGGACGGACGAACGGCTTGCGCCCCGTCGTGCTCGACACATAATACCAGGTCTTCTCGCCATACTGGCTTTCGAAGGTCGGGCGCCCGAGCGTACCGGTGACGCTGCGCTCGTTATCGATGCCCGGCTGGACCGACTGCAGCAGGGTAGCGTCGACGATATAGCCGCGCGGTTCGCGGATCGCAGCGCAACCGCTTGTGGCAATGGCGGCCGCGCCAACTACGGCGAGGCCCAGAATTTTCGACCTGTTCATGGGAACAGCAAATCTCCGTCTGTCGGCAGGCGCTTGGCCGCGGGCGACCACCTGCCTATATGCTCGGCCAACGCCTTAATCCGAAAGCGTCGGCCCTTGCAACTCGGCAATGGGGTGCGCTTGGGGATCGCGGTTTGAATTGCCGCTGAACGGAGTAGTCTGTGTCTATCCTTGCCCGCCTTTTCGGCACCATCTTTTCCTCCGGCCCGGACCCGCGCGAGGAATGGCGCCCCCTGTGGCACCGCGTGGTCGCCGAAGCGCGCGATCCCGACTGGTACCGCATGTGCGGCGTCGCCGACAGCGTCGAGGGGCGCTACGACATGATCACGCTAGTGCTGACCCTGGTAATGCTGCGGCTGGAGGATGCGGGCGACATGGGCCCGGCCACCGCCCGGCTGACCGAATTGTTCGTCGAAGACATGGAAGGCCAGATGCGCGAAGCAGGCATCGGCGATCCCACCGTAGGCAAGAAGATCAATGCGCTGATGGAAAGCATGAACGGGCGCATCGGCGCCTATCGCGACGGGCTGCGCAGCGATCCCAAAGTGCTGGTCGAGGCGGTCCGCCGCAACGTCACCATGGCCCAGCCTGACGAAGCCGAGGCGCTGGTCCAGCGCATGGCCGCGCTGCATGCGCGGCTCGAACGCTCGAGCGTCGACGAATTGCGCGCAGGCGAGATCGCAGCATGAGCACAGGAGAACTCAGCCGCTTGGTAAAGCCGCGTGCGCTGCCCGGAGCGTCGCTGGTCGTGGAGGCCAGCGAGGCCGAACGCGCCGCGCTGGCGCAGCGGTTCGCTGTCACCTCGGTCCCCGACCTTACCGCGACTGTCGCCTTCGACACCGATGACGAAGCGGTGCTGGCCAATGGCACGCTCACTGCGACCATCGAACAGCCCTGTGCGGTGACGCGCGAGAATATCCGCTATACGGTGACCGAACCGCTCGCACTGCGCTTCGTGCCTGCGGGAACGACGCCGGACTATGCGCCCGACGAGGAAGTCGAACTCGATACCGAAGACCTCGACGAGATTGCTTACGAGGGCGATGCCTTCGATCTCGGCGAGGCGATCGCGCAGACGCTCGCGCTGGCCATCGATCCCTATCGCGAAGGCCCTGGCGCGGACGAAGCGCGCCGCAAGGCCGGCATCACCAGCGACGAGGAGCAGGCCTCCAGTGGCCCGCTGGCCGAAGCGCTGGCGGCGCTGAAGAAGGGTTAGTCCGCGGGGGTCGTCAGTTCCGCTCGAACCAGTACAACGTTCGCGTTGGCAGCACATCCACTGCCTTCACGATCCGCGCGCGCTGCGACAGCAGCTTGGCGAAGGTCTCATTGCGATAATCCGGGAAGATATCCGGTCGCTGCGACAGCAACAACTGCACCATCGGGTCTTCCTTGTGGGGGAATTCGATCACCCCGGCAGGCGCCAGGGACACGAGCCAGTCGACCGCCATGTCGAGCGGTACGTTGCGCCCGATGGCAATGTGGTGAATGAACGCGAGCGCCAGAAGCGCATCGGGCTTGGCGCGCCCGGCAAGGCCCATCCGCTCCGCCTCGCCCCAGCCCTGCGAGGGGCTCGGATTGGCCGCATCGAGCCACAGCGGCAGCAGATCGAGCTGTTCCAATTGCGCGCGCTTGAAGGCAATTTCCAGCGCGCCGTGGTCGAAATCGAAACCGATGACCTTTCCGGCCCCGGCCTCTAGCGCCGACTTCGAATAATCGCCCGTATTGCAGCCGAGATCGTAGAGCAGGTCCGGCTTGATGGCGGCGACAACCTCCTTGACCAGATCGTGCTTGGCCTCGGCTTCGGGAGCAGCGTAGCTGGTGTTGTTCGCGTAATCGCCCCACACCGTCTTGTGCGACGGGACTTCCATTTTCGCGATGGCCCCGCGCAGACCGCGAAGCATGCCTTCGAAGCTCGAGCGCGGCAGGCGCGCCTCGCGGTACCGCGACGAGCCCGTTGTCGTCTGCACCGACCGGTTCTGCAACGTAGCCTGGGCGATAACGTGGGTCAGCACGGTCCAGTTGAGCCGCTTCCTCAGCGGAACGAGTTTGGCCAGGTCTTCCGGCGCAATGCCTTCGAGCGATCCGCGGAACCAATGGTTCGGCTGGAGATCGAGCATCGACCACATCAGCAGCGGGTTGAGGAACTGCATGCAGAACTGGCGATGTGCGGCCCAGATCTCGCCGTCTTCGTACGGGCGGATCGACAGATGGTCGATATGAACCGGTCGGGTCCCGTCGAATTGCATGTTGTATGCAGTCGCATCGCTCAGCGTGAATTCCTGGGACAAAAGCTCGAGATGCAGGTCGAGATGCGCCAGCGCCGCCGCCTTGTGCACGCTGAAGCTCCATTCATACGGATATGAGATGAACGGGATCTGCGGATGGGAAAGGAGGACATCGGCCTGCTCGATTCCGACTTGCGATGCCTGTTCGGTCACATCGGTAAAATCGACCAGTCGGCCCCTGTCGACCAGCTTGCGCATGACGCCGGACTCTTCCGCGCGTGCAAAATTGCTCGCCGCGCTGCCCGTCACCGAGCGGAACACCTTCTCGCCGACACGGAATATTCGGCCGCCCGGATCGCGAAACGAACCGGGGTCAAGGACTGCGCTGGCGCTCATTCGTCGCCGCTGGGTTTCTGGCGGCTAAACAGCGCTTTCACCTTGTAGAGCGAAGTGCGGAAGAACAGCGTCGCACCGGCAACGGCCCCGATCGCAGCCTGCAGGACGATACTGCCCGTCGCGGGATCGATATAGGCGTGGGCCGGTGCAGATAGACTGAGCATGGCGGCAAGGCCGACGAGCGAAACCATGGTTCTGTGATGCATCGAGATTCCTTCGCAAGGGGTCTGGGCTGTGGTCAAATATGAAGCGGTTTGGCTAAAATCTTATTAATCTACTGGGCAAAACTCGGCAGCGGGCGCCACTCGCGCGGGGTGCCCGCCGCATCTGTCGCCGCCACTTGGTCGGGCGCGGGCGCGGGGCGCGGGGCTGCGGCGAACTCGCGCGCGCGGAAATCGGCCATCAATTGGCCGAGGGAATGCGTTCCGGGGACCTCGCCCGGGCTTTCACCGGGAACGCGGATCGCGAAGAAAGTCGAATAGGACATCAGCAACTCGCGCGGCGAAAGCTGTGGCCCGTCGACGAATGGCTGCGTGGGAGCGATCCGCGATCCGTGATCACCGTGGATCAGGACGATCGCTTCGCGGCCTGCGGGAGCGCGATCGAGCGCATCGAGCAGCCGGTCGAGCCGCTGCTGGAGACAGCGGACCTGGTCGGCATAGCCTTGTTCGCGCGAAGCTGCCGTGCCCGGCCCGTGTTCATCGAGCCACTGGGATTCGGGTTTCACCGTGCAATCGGCGGCCAGAATATACGGATCATGCGGCAGCAGAATATGCGCGAACTTCACTTCTCCCTCGCGCAAACCGGCAACGTCAGCGATGAACCTGTCGAACTGCCCGAGCGAGGTCAGCGGGAACAGCTCGCTGCGATTATGCGCCAGCCGAGCTGCGGGATCCGGGCGAAACCTGCCCGTGGCCAAGCGGATCGTCCTGGTCAGGTTGAGCATCGTGAAGCCGAACACTTTCGCACGGTCGATCGCGCTCAATTCGGTGCCGAGCATGGAAGACAGCCCGGAACTTTCGAACGTCCTGCACCGTGTCAATTTCTGCTTCACGCAAAGATCGAAATACGCGGGGAGCAAGGCGTCGATGCGATAGCCCATTGCATCGAGATCGGCGAAATAGGGCAATTGCTCGGGTATCGAATATTCCGAGGTGATCGAGTGGACCACGGGTTCGTCCTGCCCATAGGAAAACAGCGCCGGAAGCGAGTTCAGGGTCTTTGCATGCGGGCTGTAGGCGCGCGGATAGACCTGGAAATCGTGGCTGGTGAAAAAGCCGACCTGCTCGGACCGCAAGCCCCGGTAGATGTCCGGACCCAGCGCCATGCCGTCCAGCCCGAGATAGGAATCGAGTACCAGGTGAACGACCGGCGGGCGGTCCGCGAGATCGCGATTGGGGTCCTGCAGGTTCTGCGCCTCGTTCCCGGCTTCGCGCGGGCTGCCGTCGGTCAGAACCAGTTCAGCACCTTGGAAAAGGAGCACCGCAGCGGCCGCGGCGAAGAGGATCTTCACGAACACCTCGCGCACATAGAAAGCGATCACTGCGAAAACGGCCCAGCAGCCCAGGAACCAGATAGCGCGGATCGATGCGTTCAGATCGACCAGCAACGCTGTGAAGAGTGCCACGACGAGAAACCACAGACGCGGTTTCGCCGCTTGCTGGACGAGAGCCATCAGCGCCCCGATCACTCCGAGCGCCAGCATGGTTATAGCTACCTCGGACCGAAAAAGCGGATAGTCGTTGAAGTTGAGCAAATTGAGGAAACTGGCCCACAGCGCGACGATCCATACGCTATGAGCGAGCCAGCGATCACCCGATCCTTTTTCTTGAATGCTCATGGCGTCGTCCCCCCCCCCGAATCGGGCCCGGGGTAGGTGCGCCTTGGTTAAGATGCCCTAAAGTCGGAGGCTTAGGCCGCCGAAGATGGCAGCAAGCCACCCGCATTGAGACAGCTATACTGCGCTATGAACCAAGCAGCCTTCCTCCCCAGAAAGTAGAAGCTACTGCTATCGATAGGAGGAAGACTATCCGCGCCACTCCGCGCTCACATTCAGAACGGAATGTCGTCGTCGAGATCGTCGTAGTTCGAACCGCCACCGGCACCGCCCGCGCTGCCGCCCGAACCGCCGCCGGATGAACCGCCGCCGCCCTGGTTCCAACCGCCGCTCTGGCCGCCGCCACCCGAACCGCCGCCCTGGTCCCATGACCCGCCGCCGCCACCGCCGCCGCCGCGGTTGCCGCCGCCGCCCTGGGCGCCGTCGAGCATGGTCAGCGTGCCGTTGAGCCCGCGCAGCACCACTTCGGTGGAATAGCGGTCGTTACCCGACTGGTCCTGCCATTTGCGGGTCTGCAGCTGGCCTTCGATATAGACCTTGGAGCCCTTGCGCAGGAAGCGTTCGACCACGCCCACCAGACCTTCGGAGAAGATCGCGACGGTGTGCCACTCGGTCCGCTCCTGGCGTTCGCCGGTATTGCGGTCCTTCCACGTCTCGCTCGTGGCGATGCGCAGATTGGCGACCTTGCCGCCGTTTTGGAAGCTGCGGATCTCGGGATCGGCCCCGAGATTCCCGATCAGCATGACTTTGTTGAGGCTACCGGCCATCGAATCGTTCCTTCAAATAAACAGGCGTCGGGCCTAACCGACGCTGCGAGCGGGGGCTAGGCTGGCGGGCGCCGTTTCCACCGGACCGGAGCGGGTTCTGGCTAGAGCCCGGCCGCGGTTGCCGCCCAGAAGGTCAGCCCGCCCGCGACATAGGCCAGCGCGAAGAGGTAGAAGACCATGAACGCGGGCCATTTCCACCCATTGGTTTCACGCCGCGCCACCGCGATGGTCGAGATGCATTGCGGCGCGAAGACGAACCACGCGAGGAAGGCGAGCGCGGTCGGCAGGCTCCATAGCGCGGCGATCCGGTCGGTCACGCCTTCGGCGGCGAGTTCTTCATCCTCGGCATCAACCGCATAGGTCGTCGCGAGCGCGGACACCGCCACTTCGCGCGCGGCCATCGCCGGGATCAGCGCCAGGCTCATCTCGCGGTTGAAGCCGATCGGTTCGAGCACCGGGTGCAGCACATCAGCCACCTTGCCCGCGACGCTGGCATCCATCTGGCTTTCGCCCGGTTCGGCTTTGGGAAAGCTCAGCATCAGCCACAGCGCGATGGTGACGACGAAGATGATCGTGCCTGCACGGCGGAGGAAGACCCACGCGCGCTGCCACAGGCCGATGGCCAGATCCTTGATCCGCGGCAACTGGTAGCGCGGCATTTCCATGATGAACCCGCTTGCCGCGCCGCGTGCCACGGTGCTGCGCAGCACCAGCGCCACCACCATCGCCCCGACGATTCCGGCAAGGTAGAGCACGAACAGGACGAGTCCCTGCAGACCGATGCCCGGCCCAAAGCTGGTCTCGGGAATGACCGCGGCAATGATCACCGCATAGACCGGCAGCCGCGCCGAACAGGTCATCAGCGGGGCGATCAATATGGTGGTCAGCCGGTCCTTGGCATCGGGAATGCTGCGCGCGGCCATGATTCCGGGAATCGCGCAAGCGAAGCTGGAGAGCAGCGGAATGAAGCTTTTGCCGCTGAGGCCGACGCCCGCCATCAGCCGGTCCATCAGGAACGCGGCGCGCGCCATGTAACCGCTCGCCTCCATCAACAGGATGAAGAAGAACAGGATCACGATCTGCGGCAGGAAAACCACGACCGAGCCGACGCCCGCCAGCACACCTTCGGTAAGGAAATCGCGGAACAGCCCGGCGGGCAGGACATCGCTCACCACCCCCGATACCGCGCCGACCGCGCCTTCCAGCGCATCGGCAAAGGGCGTTGCCCAGGCGAACACCGCCTGGAAGATCACGAACAACAGGCCGAACAGGATGACCGGCCCGATCCACGGATTGAGCAGAACCCGATCGACGCCGTTCTCGACCGTGTGGCGAGTCGAGGTCGACAGGATCGCGCCGCGCGCCATATGCTTGGCCGCCAGCCGCCGCTCGGGCAGCGTCAGATGCCATTGCCGGTGCGCGTCCTCGTCGGCATGGGCTTCGGCTTCCGCGATCGCCGCGGACAATTCCTTCAGCCCCTTGCGCCGCACCGCGACCGTCGGGATCACCGGCACACCCAGCGCTGCGGACAGCGCTTCGGGATCGAGCACCAGACCGTCGCGCTCGGCGAGGTCGATCATGTTGAGCGCAACCACCGTCGGGCGCCCCAGTTCGAGCACTTCCTGCGCAAATACGAGATGCTGTTCGAGATTCGCCGCATCGAGCACGAGGACGATCACCTCGGGCGTCGCTTCGCCTTCGAACTCGCCGTGCACAACCTTGCGCGTCACGTCCTCGTCTGGGCTGGCGGCGTCAAAACTGTAGGAGCCGGGCAAGTCGATCAGTTCGACCGGTTCGCCGCTCGGCAGGGCGAGTCGCCCGGCCTTGCGCTCGACCGTCACGCCGGGATAATTGGCGATCTTCTGGCGCGCGCCGGTAAGCGCGTTGAACAGCGCGGACTTGCCCGCATTGGGATTGCCGACAAGGGCGGCGGTGCGTTTGCGGCTCATGCGGGTTCGACCTCGATCGCGAGTGCGTGGCTGCGGCGCAGCGCAATGGTCATGCGTCCGATACGGATGGCGAGCGGATCGCGCGTCCCGAAAATGCCGCGATGGATGACGGCGACTTCGGCGCCTTCGTCCACGCCCAGCGCCCTAAGGCGCTTGGCCTCGTCCTCGGCCAGCGCGGCCCAGTTAACGGCCACGATCCGCGCGGCCTTATCGTGTTCGAACCCGTCCAGCGTCATACGCGCCGCCCTGTCAGAAGTGCGCGGTAGTTGCAACTGGTTATCAATAGCGCGCTAGCGCGCGGGGTAGCGCAGTCGCCCGAGGAAGCGCGATACGCTGAAGCTCTCACGATCGGGATTGAGCCATTTGGCCTTGACCCGTTCGAAGGTCATCACGCCGTCGATCCGGCGCTCGAGGAAGGCCCGCGTCTCGGCCTTGCCCTCGCTTGCGTCATCGACGAACACCGCCAGCGTTGCGCCATAGATCGAGGCGAGGATCGCGCGCTTGGTATAGTGATTGTAATCGGTCGCCGTATCGCCTGCCAGCCGCCACATCACATCGGCGCTGTTCCAGCCGGTCTTGAGCGCGCGCGCGGCGTTTTGCGGCATCGCCATGATCGCCAGCCCGCGCCGCAGTGCCTCTTCCCGTCCCGCCACCGCATCGAGCCGGTACTGGACCAGGCTGCGAATGCGTTCGCGGATCTTCATTCCGGCCAGCTTTTCGGGTGGCAGGTCGAGCGTCATCTGCCGGTCGATCGTCTCGATCCAGGCGCAGATCATGCCCATCGCGCCTTCATCCTTGAAGGCGAGCCGGGCGACATCGCGGTCGGCCCCGAGCTGGTCGGCGGCCATGTCCAGCGCGGCATCGCTCCAGCCGTCGAATATTGCCGCCTCGGCGATGCCGGGGGCCAGCGCGAGTCGCAGCTCGTCGAGCGTGAGATCTTCGACTTCCATGTCAGCTCGGCCCGTAGGCCTCGGCCTGTTCGCCGCGATCGGCTTCGGCGCGTTCGATTTCTTCGAGCATGGTCGAGCGCGCGCCCATCAGCCGCGCATAATCGCGCGCCGTGCGGCCCGAATTATCCGCCCGGTCGGGATTGGCGCCCTTTTCGATCAGCAGCCGGACAAGGCTGCTGTCGCGCCGGTGAACGGCGGCAATCAACGGGGTTTCGCCGGTGCTGTTGGGGACATCGACCGCTGCACCGCGCCCGGCCAGGATTTCCACGCCTTCGGAAAAGCCGAGCTGGGCGGCGAGCTGCAGCGGCGTGGTGCCGTGCTTGTCGGCGAGATTGGGATTGGCGCCCTTGGACAGCAGGAACCGCAGCCACACCGCATCGCGCCGCTGGGTCACGATATGCAGCGCGGTTTCGCCGCTGGAAATGTCGCGCGAATTGACCAGCACGCTACCGGGTTCTTCAAGCAACAGCGTCGCTTCATCGCCCTGGCGCTTCTTCACCGCTTCGAGGAACTTGTATCCGTCACGCTGAGACTGCGCCTGCAGCGGCCCCGCCAGCAGCGATCCTGCCAGTACCGCCAGAAGGATGTTTTTCACCAAACGCTTCACCGTGTAAGGTCCCTATTATCCGCAATTCAATGGCTGACTCGCCCTTGCCGAGCGCCGGTTAGCAGACCATGAACCGTCACACCATGCTACGCAACCAAACCCCGATTTTCGCCGCGCTGCTGCTGCTCTCCGCCTGCAACAGCGCCCCTTCCGCAACACCGCCGCTGGCCGGCGCCGCGATCGGCGGCGAGTTTACGCTGACGGGCGAGGACGGCAGCGAGGTCAGCTGGAGCGATTTCGACGGGCAGTACCGCACCGTCTATTTCGGCTATACCTATTGCCCCGACGTCTGCCCGGTCGACACCCAGCGCGCGATGGCGGGCCTGAAGGCATTCGAGGAAGCGAACCCCGCGCTAGGAGCGCAGATCCAGCCGCTGTTCATCAGCGTCGATCCCGGCCGCGACAACCCCGCCACGCTCACCGAGTTCACCGACAATTTCCACCCGCGCCTGATCGGGCTGACGGGCACGAAGGAGCAACTCGACGCGGTCACCGGGGCCTTCGCCGCGACCTATACGATCGAGGATCCGTCCGATGGCGGCGGCTATCTCGTCGGCCATACCAACATCACCTATCTGTTCGGGCCGGATGGAGAGCCGCTGGCCATGCTGCCCACCGATGAAGGCCCCGCCGCAGTGGCGGCGGAACTGGAAAAATGGGTGCGCTGAGAGAGCGTTTCTGGGAGCGGCCACTGGCCGATCTCTCCACCGAAGAATGGGAAGCGCTGTGCGACGGCTGCGGGCGCTGCTGCCTGCACAAGGTCGAATATGAAGACACGGGCGAGATCGAGCACACCAATGTGGCGTGCAAGCTGCTCGACCCGCAATCAGCCCAGTGCACCGACTACAAGCATCGCAAGGCCTTCGTCCCCGATTGCCTGCGGCTGACGCTCAAGATCGTCGAAGACGTGAGCTGGCTGCCCGCGACCTGCGCCTATCGCCGCCGCGCCGACGGCCAACCGCTGCCGCGCTGGCATTATTTGCTGACCGGCGACCGCGAGGACGTGGTCCGCGCGGGCGTATCGGTGGCAGGCCGCGTGGTGAGCGAAACCGATGCCGGTCCGCTCGAACACCATGTCGTCGAATGGGACGACGACGACGAGGAAGACGCGGCATGATCGACTGGCTGCGCCGCGAAGCGCTCGAGCCGGTGATCGCGCTGGATGACCGCGAACTGCCGATCGAGATCATCCGCAACCGCCGCGCCCGGCGGCTGACGCTGCGGCTGGTGCCCGATGGCAGCGCGGTGCGGATCACGCTGCCGCACTGGTGCCGCAGCGCCGAGGCGATCGCCTTTGCGCATGCCCGGCGCGAATGGCTGGCGGCGCAGCTGGCCAAGGTGCCCGCGCAGCGTGACCCTGCGCAGGAACGGCGGCTGCACTATCGCGGCGCGGAGATTGCTGTCGACTGGCGCGCGGATGCCCCGCGCAAACCGCAGATAGCGGGCGAAACGCTGACCATCGGCGGCCCCGAGGATACGCTTGGCAAGCGCCTCCAGCGCTGGCTCGAGGGCGAGGCAGTGCGGCTGTTTGCCGCCGATGCCGCCGATTACTGCGCCCGCGGCGATCTCGCGCAGGCCGACGTCAAGCTCACCCGCGCACGGCGGCGTTGGGGGAGCTGTTCGTCCGAAGGCGTGTTGCGGCTCAACTGGCGGCTGGTGCAGGCACCCGACCATGTCCGGCGCTCGGTCGTCGCGCATGAAGTCGCGCATCTGGTCCATTTCGACCATTCGCCCGCCTTCCACGCACTGCTCGACCAGCTCTACGAAGCCAATATCGAACACGCCAATCGCTGGCTCAGCCGCCATGGACGCGAGCTTTACGCAAGCTTCGGCTAGCCAATACTGGCGCGGTTCATCGAAAGCCCCTATCTTGGCGCGCATGCGCTTCACGTCACGCTTCGATCCCCGGGCCGGGGCCGCCGACCTGTGGGAATATATCCGCGAACCGCGGCCCTATCGCTGGCCGATCCTCGCGGTATCGATCGCGATCCCGCTCGCCGGGGTGGCGATGCTGGCGCAGGAATCGCACTTCCGTCCGCCCGATGCACCCAAGGTCAACTTCATCTCGACCTTCGCCGAAGGGCGCAGCGACGAGGAAATCCGCCAGTCGAACATCGTAAACCAGGAGCGCAAGGAAGCGCGCGAAGCCGAACGCGAAGAACTGCGGGCGCGCAAGGTCGAGGCCTATAAGGCGCTCGGCCGCGCAACCGGGCTCGATGTCGATGAAATGGAGCGGCAGGCACAGATCGAAAGCGCCCGCGAACAGGCCATCGCCGAAGCGCGGCGGCGCGAACGCTATCAGGCAGGCCCGGCAGTTGACCTCAGCGGCGACTGACGCGCGCTGGCTCGATGCGGCAGCACGGCTGGCGGGTCGCTCGCGTCCGGTCAGCTATCCCAATCCCGGCGTGGGCTGCATCCTCGTCAAGAACGGCCGCGTAGTCGGACGCGGCTGGACCCATGCGGGTGGCCGCCCGCATGCAGAGGCCGCCGCGCTCGACCAGGCGGGTGAGGCCGCGCGCGGCGCCACCGCCTATGTCACGCTGGAACCCTGTGCACACCGCTCGCCGCGCGGCCCCGCCTGCAGCGATTTGCTGATCGAGGCCGGTGTCGCGCGCGTGGTAGCCGGGGTCGAGGACCCCGATCCGCGCACCGCCGGCGATGGGCTGGCGCGCTTGCGCAAGGCGGGGATCGAGGCGGCCCTCCGCCCCTCCCCCGCAGCCGAAGCCAGCCTGGCGGGCTATCTCACGCGGGTCCATCACGACCGGCCCCATGTGACGATGAAGATCGCCATGTCGCTCGATGGCTGTATCGCCATGGCCAGTGGCGAAAGCCAGTGGATCACCGGCGATGCCGCACGCGCGCATGTCCATTCGCGCCGCGCACAGGCCGATGCGATCCTTGTCGGCGGGGGGACATGGCGCGCAGACCGGCCCGGCCTCGATGTGCGGCTGCCCGGGCTCGAAACCCGCAGCCCGCAGCGGGTCGTGCTCACCCGCGGGGTCGCCCCCGACGGGGTCAAGGTCATCAATACGCCCGCGCAGGTCGCGGGGCTCGAGGCGCTCTATCTCTATGTCGAGGCGGGCGCGAATATCGCCGCCAGCTTCCTTACCGCCGATCTGGTCGACCGGCTCGAGATTTACCGCGCCCCGATCGTCATCGGCGGCGGACGCGGCGCAGTCGCCGACCTCGGGCTCGACAGCCTCGCTGCAGCGCATGGCCGGTGGCAGCTTACCGAAAGCCGCCAGCTTGGCAGCGACAGCTTCGCCGCCTACAGCCGCCTGCGGTAATCAGGAGCACACATGTTCACCGGGATCGTCACCGCCATCGGCACCATCAGCGAAGTCGCGGACAAGGGCGATTTGCGCGTCACCATTGCCTGCCCGTGGGACCCGGCGGGGATCGACATCGGCGCCTCGATCGCCTGTTCGGGCGTCTGCCTGACGGTGGTCGAGAAGGGCGGACAGGAAGGCGATGCGTGGTTCGCAGTCGACGTCTCGGGCGAGACGGTCAGCCGCACTGCGCAGGACCAATGGCACGCTGATCGCCGGCTCAATCTCGAACCCGCGCTGCGCCTGGGCGACGAACTGGGCGGGCATCTCGTCACCGGACATGTCGATGCGGTCGGACGGGTGGCGCTGGCAGAGGATATCGGCGGCTCGACCCGGCTGGAAATCCTCGCAGGCGCGGATATTGCCCCTTTCGTCGCTGAAAAAGGCTCGATCACCGTCGATGGCGTTTCGTTGACGGTCAATACGGTCGAGGACGAACCCAGCGGCGAGGTCCGCTTCGCGCTCAACATCATCCCGCATACGGGCGAGGTGACCACGCTGGGCGATTTGTCCGAAGGCGATACGGTCAATCTGGAGATCGACGTGCTCGCACGCTATCTCAAGCGGATGCAGAGCCTCGCCGGCTGACAGGCGCGGCGATACCCCCAGTGCTTTCGATCAAGCGATCGCGCCCGATGCTGTGGCTGGTGCTGGCATTGCCCGCGCTGTGGATCGGGCTGCGCTGGTCGATCACGCCCGATGCATATGGCTATGGCCATGCAATCGGAGACAGCGGCGACTGGGCGGCATGGCTGCTGATGGCGACGCTCGCGGTTACGCCACTGCGGCTGGCGTTCCGGCGGAGCGGCTGGAGCCTGTGGCTGATGCGCCGGCGGCGCGATATCGGGGTGGCCAGCTTCGCCTATGCGGCGCTGCACACCGCGATCTATCTCGTGCGCAAGGGTTCGCCCGAATATGTGCTCGCCGAATTCACCACCCCCTACATGCTCGCAGGCTGGGCGGCGCTGGCGCTGTTTGTGCCGCTGGCGATCACCTCGAACGACATCGCGGTGCGGCTGCTCAAGCGCGGCTGGAAGCGCCTGCACCGGCTGGTCTATCCGGCGGCGATCCTCACCTTCCTCCACTGGGTGTTATCGGCCTTCGATCCGACCACGGCCTGGATCCATGTGGGGGTCCTGGCCGCGATCGAGATCGTCAGGATTACGCTACAGCGCGCTCAGAGAGTGACGTAGTTCTTGAACCGTTCGACTTCGGCTTCGTCGACATACTTGCCGATCTCGCGATCGAACACGTCCATGTCGGCATAGGGACGGTATTCTTCGAATTCATGGACCATCTTGTCGGTCATGCCGGGAATGAGGCGAATTTCTTCCTCGGTGCCGCTGTTGAGGTTCACCGGCACGAAGACATTGGTGAGAACGGCGGCGGCTTCCTCGGCGCTCAGCGTTTCGAGCAGCGTGGCGTTGAAGTCGGTCACGCTGGCATAGGGCTGGCCGGCCATGATCGCGGCAGCCAGTTCCTCGCTCACGCCTTCCACGCCGACAAGCTGTTCGGCAGTGGCGGTGCTGGCATCCAGCACGGCGCCGGTTTCGGCGGCTGCGGCGTCGTCGACGGTTTCGACTTCGGCAGTGTCGACCGGCTCGGCCGTTTCGTCGGCAGCGCCCGAACAGGCGGCGAGAGTGAGCGTGGTGCCCGAAAGGGCGGCGGCAAGTACCAGCTTACGCATAGGGTGATTCCTCCTTTTGAGAAGCGCTCGCAATAACCGTGCTATCGGCGAATGGAAAGCGAAGCGTGCCGATTTTCCTACTCGGGCGAATTCTGCTCGAACCCGCAGGATGCCGACACCGTTCGCCTCTGCCGTTTTGCCCGTTTCGCAGGTTCGGCCGCAGCCCCGCGTTATCTTCGCCTGGACCGTGTAACATGCGGTCCATGTGACAGGACTTGCCCGCGGCAATCCTACACATGTCCTACATCAGCTCAGCGGGCCCTGCATGAAGCCTTCGCGGTCGATCTCGTAGACCAGATGCACCACGCGCTTGCCCTGGTACTTTTCCAGTTCGTAGCGGTCGGTGCGCACCGCGCCGATGGCTTCCAGCGCATTGCGCGAGCGGTAATTGGTATCGCCAACGCGGAACTCGACCAGCGCGACATGCTCGAAGGCATATTCCAGCATCGCGCGCTTCATCTCGGGATTGATACCCTTGCCCCACCAGCGCGGCGCGAGGAAGGTCCAGCCGATCTCGACCACCCCGCCCTCGTCCGCATCGTATTTGTCGAAGCGGGTGGAACCGAGCACGCGATCATCGCGCTTGTCGACCACCGCCAGCGCGCCGCCGCTCGCCAGTCCTTCGCCGAAAAAGGCGTCGAACACTTCGCGCCGCCAGCGATCGTGGATCGGGTGCTGTTCCCAGACCGCGGGATCGGAAGCGACTTCGTACAGCGCCTCGCGGTCGGCCTCGGCAAGCGGACGCAGGACCAGCCGCTCGGTTTCGAGAGTCGGCTGGCGGTCCATTTACGCGTTCGTGACTTGCGCCAGCGCGGCGATGAACCGGGGCGTATTGCCCTCGTGCAGCCCGGCCACATTGATGCGGCCCGAACCGGCCATGTAGATGCCGTGATCCTCGCGCAATTGCGCAATCTGCTCGCGCGACAGGGGGAGCATGGCGAACAGGCCGTTCTGGTGGCCCAGCGCCGCAAGGTTGAGGCTTGGTGCCTCGCTATCCGCTGCGGCCAGCCGCTCGCGGACGCGGCGCATGCGCGCGCGCATTTCGCCCAGTTCGTCGAGCCACTGCCTGGTCAGTTCCTCGTCGCGCAGCACCGTGCGCACCGCCGCACCGCCGTGATCGGGCGGCATCGACCAGTTGGCCCGCGCCAGCGCATTGGCGTTGGATACGATCGCCGGCAGGTCGGCAGCGCTGCGCGCGATCATGTAAAACGCACCCACGCGGTCGCGGTAGAGCCCGAAATTCTTGTCACAGCTATAGGCGACGAGCGCCTCGGGCACCTTGGCGAGCACCTGGCGCACGCCCGCGATGTCTTCCTCCAGCCCCTGGCCCAGCCCATGATAGGCGACATCGAGGATCGGCAGGATACCGCTTTCGACAAAGGCGTCGGCGATCCGGCCCCATTGCTCCTGCGTGTAATCGACCCCCGTAGGGTTGTGGCAGCAGCCATGCAGCAGGATCGCATCGGTCGCGCGGGCATTGGCTATCGCGTCGAGCAGCGCGTCGATATCGGCGGTGCCATCGGCATTGGCGTGATGGAAAGTGGTGGTTTCGACCCCGACATCCTGCAGGATCTGCGCATGGTTGGGCCAGCTAGGCACACCGAGATGGATCCGCGTTACGCCTGCTGCCTTGGCCAGCGCCACCGCCAGCCGCACCGCGCCGGTGCCGCCCGGGGTCTGCATGCCCTCGAGCCGGCCGCCCATCGTGGCGTCCTTCCCGAAGATATACGGCTTGAGCGCATCGACGAAGCCGGTGTCGCCCTCTGGCCCCAGATAGCTCTTGGAATCCTGCGTATCGACCAGCCGCTGTTCCGCCGCCTTGATCGAGCGGAAGACGGGCGTCGCGCCGTCATTGGTGCGATAGACGCCCACGCCGAGGTCGACCTTGTCCTCGCGCGGATCCTGCGCATGCATCTTGATAAGCGCGAGCAGCGCGTCGGGAGACTGGGCTTCGAGTTGGTCAAGCATGCCTGCCTCATCGCGCCATATGCCAAGGGCCGCAACAGGAAATCCCGCTACTGCCCGCTGCATGCGCGAATTATGGTTGGGCGATCCGAAGAGCGGCTTGGTCGCCTTCGCTCAGAACGGGAGCCAGCGGTGCTTCTTGGAGAACTTCATATAGCCCGCATTGATGCCGAGCCGCAGCCCCGCGCCCATGCGGATCGGGATCAGCACGACATCGCCCTTGCGCAGGTAACTCGCGGTCAGCCCGCCGATGACATAGGCCTGCCCCTCGCCCGCCGGATAGCGCTCGTACAGTTCCTCGGTGTCGTAGAGGTTGTAGACCAGCACGAAGGTGCTGCCGGCATTCGCCCCGGCGTCGAGACCGATCGAGGGACCCGTCCAGTAGACCGGCAGTTCGCCTTCGATCTTGTGGTAGAGCGTGCCCGAGCCATAGCGCGCGCCGACGATGAAGGCCCCGCCCGCCTCGCGGCCGACGATATAGCCATTGGGTTCGCCCTGCTTGTCCAGCAGGCCGCGGATCATCTTCGCCACGCCTTCGGCGCCCTTGCCGAATACGCCTTCAGCCGCGCCGATCAGGTCATCTTCGCGATAGGTGGTCGAGGGATCGTCGACCACCGCGCCATCGACGGCATCGCTGGCGGCCGCTTCGGCAGCCTGCTCGGACCATTGCGGCTGGCCCGGGTCGCCCGGTACTCCATCAGTCTGGACCGGATCGGTTTGCGCCTCATAGTCCCAGGCCGTTTCATCCGTCCCGTCGGTGGATGGGGGCGGCGCATAGCTGGGCGTGGTCTCGGGCTCGCCATAGACCGGCTGGTCACCCGGCTGCTCGACCAGATCGCCATCGATCGCGCTGTCGGGGTCGATCGTTTCGACCTGCGCGGCGAGCGGGCTCGCCGCCATGCCGATGGCCGCGAGTGCCATGCCAAGGCGCGGCAATATGCGTATAGATTTCATCATCGATCCCTCCGTGTCGGCGGCGCGTGCGCAGACAGCTGCGCGGTGAGAAGAATCCTCTTAGAGCGGCGCGGCAATGAAACGGCGATGAACCGAATCGGAAATGCGGCGAACCGAGTCGTGGGAGGGGTTGGGCCGTTGTCTGCACCGGCATGCAAAACTCCGCTTGAAGGCCCGCAAAGCCATGGCTATAGCGCGCCCCTCGCAGCGGGCATGCCCGATCCTGCGATGTGCGGAGACGTGGGTGAGTGGCTGAAACCAGCTCCCTGCTAAGGAGCCATACCTGGTAACGGGTATCGAGGGTTCGAATCCCTCCGTCTCCGCCACCGATAATTTCTATTATATTTCACATACCTACCGATGCTCAGCCGTGGCAGGTGGCCTAACAAGTATTTGAATATGCGTTGTGTAAAGCAGCCTAGACACCATGATTCGGGGCTTTGATGATGCCCCGTCGAGAGTGTACTTTGTACTCGCGAATGTCGTTGCGGTGCCTATGACTTCCCCGGCAATCCGATGAGGGGAATCCGGGCAGTGTCCGCTCAAGTTGGTATCGCGGCCCTGCGCGACGACGCCCTCCGACCGCGATTACACTGGCCATGGCTAAAACCAATGCCAAAAGTGGTGGAGTTGGAGGTCCACTTCGCGCCCCAATTTCGGATGCGGCGATAGCTAGCAGTTACTCCCAAAAGCAGACAATCAGAGTGCCTGCGAACAGTTTGGTGCATGCTCTTCCCGTTAAGCCGGCTCGCTCTTTTGCGCTAGCGTCTGCGAGCTGCTCATGGCCGCAAAATAATCCCTAGTCTTCCGAACGCCTAGGCCGAAAGGTAACTCGACAATAAGAGAAGCATCGCGAAGCCACAGGCGAATGCGGGGCTTGAAACGCGGCGGGGCGCACCTGACTGGTCTGCTTCGGGTACGATTTCCTCAATCGTTGCGGTCAGCAGGAGACCGGCGAGAAACGCAAGGGTGATGCCGGTCGCGAAATCTCCCGCGTTCTTCAGCGTAAAATATCCGATTACAGCGCCGAGAAGTGGCAAGAGAGGGTAAGCCGATAGCATCACGAGCCGTTGGTTTCGCGGTATGGCCGTAGCCCTAAAATTGGCGGCAATGGCAAAGCCGCCGGGAAGGTTACCGATGACCTGCGACAGCGCCAACAATATGCCGAGACTTGCCGCGACCGCCGCGCCGCTGCCGGTCATCAGCCCATCGGTCAGCAAGTCGGCGCCAACTGCCACATATGCTCCGACCGTGGTGGCGCGCATTCCTCTGCTCGGGAGGCTCGCACTGATAACCCGAGACAAACGGGCAATGCCTAGAGAGGCAAGGGATCCACAAACGAGCCCGATTGCGAGCGACCACATCTCGATCCGCTCGATTGCGCGGGGTACCAGTTCTACCGCGGCGACCGCAGTGGCAAGCCCCGCTGCGGCGTGCATCGCTCCACCGACAAGCCAGGGAGGCGGCTTGCGCCATTCGGCCAAACCGACGCCGATCAGACTGCCAAGCGCGGGCAGTAGTGCTAGCAGCAGGACGGTAGCTAAATTGATCGCTTCATCGCTTTCCGTCCCGCCTATCGCGCGAAAGAGCTACCCCCTTGTGATCGTACCACCCGACGAAACTCATGCCGGTGACGAGCAATATCGGTCTATCGGTGATGGACCACGCCGCCAAGCGAACTAACTCGTGGCTGAAGGCATAGACGACGACCGTCTTTCCTGAGATTTTGGGGACACCTCCCGAGGCAAGCTTCGGGGCGACCAGTTTAGCGGGACAACCCGCCAGACGGTATTCGACACATCGTCTGCAACATAAAGGGCGCCGTGCGCCGCATCATAGGTTACGCCCACTGGACGTCCTCGCGCTTGGCCGTCCTTGAGGAAACCGGTGAGAAGGTCGATGGGTTCACCATTTGGCCGACCGTTGCGGAAAGGCACGAAAACGACTTTGTAGCCCGATGGATCGCTGCGGTTCCAGCTTCCGTGCATACCGATAAAGGCTCCTTCGCCGAACCGGCTGCCCATTCTGGCATCGCTGGTAAAATCGAGACCGAGTGTGGCGACGTGAGAGCCGAGGGCGTAGTCGGGCACGACGGCCTTCCTCACAAGATCAGGGCGTGCGGGCTTGATTCTCGGATCAACATTCTGTCCGAAATAGCTGTAAGGCCAGCCATAGAAGGCGCCGTCGCGGACCGACGCCAGGTAATCGGGGACCAGTTGCGGCCCCAGTTCGTCACGCTCATTGACGACCGCCCAGAGCTGATCGTTCCACGGGTCGAAGGCCAGGGCAGTGGGGTTGCGCAGCCCGGAAGCGAAAATGCGGCTTGCTCCGGTTTCGCGATCGATCTCCCAAACCACGGCGCGGTTTTCTTCGACATCCATGCCACGCTCGCCGACATTGCTGTTCGAGCCGATACCGACATAGAGTTTCGATCCGTCGGGACTGACGGTCATCGACTTGGTCCAGTGGTGGTTGATCTTCGCCGGAAGCTTGGTGAGCTCGGTGCCCGGCCCGGCGATACTTGTGGCCCCTTCGGTATATTCGAAGCTGACCAGATTATCCTGATTGGCGACGTATAAAGTTCCATCCACGAAGGCTAGGCCGTAGGGTGCATTGAGATCGTCGATGAAAGTGGTCTGGAGATCGGTCTGTCCGTCTCCGTCCTGATCGCGCAGCAGGGTGATCCGGTCTCCGCCTTCGACCGGGCTCTTGCCGCGGTTCTTAATGAAGCCGGCGATGACGTCTTTGGGCCTCAGCTTCGGCGCGTTGCCACCCGAGCCTTCGGCAACCAGCAAGTCCCCATTGGGCAGGACAAGCATCTGCCGCGGGATCTTGAGGTCCTGCGCGATAGCCGTGACGGCGTAGCCTTCGGGTACGGTCGGCAGTTCATCGCCCCACGCTTCCGGTGTGGGAATCTCCATCGCGGGGACGAGCGCATCGCTCTGTTCGGGAAGATTGGGTCGCTCACCGGTCTGGTCGAGATCGGGATCGCTGCTAACCTGGCAGGCGGCAAGCGCGATGGTTAGCGGAATTATGAGATGGGCGAGGCGGTTCATTTCCGTTTCTCCACCGTATACCTGCCATAGGCGATAGAGGCCGCAATCAAGGCGAGGACCGAGCACGAAATCGACAGGACGAGGCCCAGCGTTTCGACCGAATGCCAGCCGTCGCGCGCATGCTGGAAAGCGTTGAGAACGCCGAACGCGAACATCGCGGCGACGATAGCGAGGTAAAAGTTTCCACCCCCCTTTGCATGTGGTGCACGCTCGAAAAACAGACCGATCAACGCCCAGGCGAGTAAGAGTCCGGCGAAAAGATCCGCGCCTACAATCAGCCACGAGGAGAAGTTCGCCCACTGGATTTCGGCCGTATTGAGATAGGTGATGTCGGTCAGCAGAGCGGAAGGATAAAGCGCCACTGGAAAGGCCAGCAGGATGGCGTGCAACGGATTGGCGAAAGAACGGGACTGCGTGACTGGGCGGTCCATGCGGGCAATCTCCTATACCGGGTTTGACTCCAAACTAACCAATAATGGCCGGGAAAGTGCCGAAGAAGATTGCTGCCCCCGCGAGGCCAAGCGCGCCAAGACTGAGCGGTGAGCGTGGACCGGGCAGCCTCCGGAACTGTAACAGCAATGCGACAACCGCGATGAGGCCCGCGATTATCGCGATGAGCCGTGCGATCCCGCTTTCGGGAAAGACAAGCACCCCGCCGTAGCTGACGGCGAAATGCGCCGTCCAGATGAGAAAGGCGATCAGCAAGATGCGATAGACCGGCGGCCGGTCGATCCGGTCGTCATTCTCGTTTTTCCGGAATTCAGGCACCGGGGAACACCCGCGGTAAGAGAGTGAAAACCATGCCCTGCAGCGCGCAGAAGATGATGAAGCGCGCGACGATGTCCATGGTCACGTTGGTCGGCGTAGTCATAATCCCGCGGGCCTCACGAAACGCGAGATAGACTGCCATGATGACGGCAACTGCTACCACCTGTCCCTGCAGCACTGAGAGCATGAAAACGGTCGCGCCCATGCCATTGGCGGTGGGTTCGAGACCTGTCGCGAGCCAGCCGGTTACATCGAGATATAGCGCGCCTACCAGCAGGGCCGCAGCCAGCGCTTCGAACATCCAAGGCAGGTCTTCGGCAAGCCGCCCCTCTTTCGTGGCGAGAAATCGTCGCCCGCCCCAGGCTGCAAGCAGGGCCAAGGCTTCGATCCCCCCGATCAATGCGGTTTCGCCGAGCGGCGGTGGTGCGCTCCAGACCTCGGGATTGATCCCGTAAAGATAGAGATAGGCAAACACGGCCATGAAACCGATCATGCCGATCACAATCATCAGCGTGTTGAGTGCCCACCAGCCGTGGCTTTTCGGGCCCGTTATCGCGATCGGCACTTCGATGCCTGCGCCGATATCGGCGGCTTCCTGTTTGATCGGGCGGTCGGTTTCCCATAGCCACCGCAGCGTACTCAGCACCGCCACGATTCCGCAGAAGATGGCGAAAGCATAGCCCTGAACCGTCAGCGAAAGGAAGAACAGCGCGGTGAAGATTGCTGCAGCCACGGGCCAGGGCGACGGGCCGGGCATGAGCTGGACATATTGCGGTTCGGCCATCACCGGCGAGGTGATTAATGTCTCGCGCTGACCGGATACCGAGTTCGGAAGGAAATAGCGCCCTTCTTCAACTTCCCTCGAAATTTCCGGTCGGTCCCATAGAGGCTCACGCGAAGTGACGAGCGGTATAGAACGGGTCGAAAACAGACCGGTCGGCAGCCATTCCAGCGTCCCGCCCCCGTAAAGGTTGCCCGCATCGTCATGCACCGTGAAGCGGAACCGCCGCGCGAGATCGAACAGGAACAGCAATATCCCTGCGGCCATGATGAAGGCGCCGACGGTCGACACCAGATTGAGCAGGTCCAGTTCGCGCCCAGGCAGATAGGTATAGACCCGGCGCGGCATGCCCATCAGCCCTGTCAGGTGCATCGGGAAAAACGTGACATGAAGGCCGGCGAACATCAGCCCGAAGACCCATTTGCCCACTCGCTCGGACAGCGCCTTGCTGCTGGTCATGCCGTGCCAGTGATAAAAGGCGGCGAACATCGGGAAGACCATGCCGCCCATGAGCACGTAATGAAGATGAGCGACAATGAAATAGGTGTCGTGCGCCTGCCAGTCGAACGGCACCATCCCCACCATGACACCGGTCAGGCCGCCCATAGTGAAGATCACCACGCTGCCGACGACGAAGAGAGCGGGCGTGGTCCATTTGATCTTGCCGCTGGCGAGCGTCGCGATCCAGCAGAACACCTGAATTCCCGCGGGCAGGCTGACCGCCATGCTCGCTGCGGAGAAATAGCCCGCCGACACGCGCGGCATGTCGGTGGTGAACATGTGGTGTGCCCAGACGCCGAAACTGATGAAACCGGTCGCGACAAGCGCCAGCACGTTGAGACGGTAACCGACCAGCGGGACCTTTGCGACCGCAGCCACCATCATGCTCATCAATCCGGCCGCGGGAATGAAGATGATGTAGACCTCCGGATGGCCGAAGAACCAGAACAGGTGCTGCCACAGCATCGGATCGCCGCCGCGCAGGGCATCGAAGAATGGCCAGTTGAACGCGCGTTCGATCTCCAGCAGCATCGTGCACAGGATCACGCTGGGAAAAGCGACGACGATCATCACCGCGAAGACCAGCATGGCCCAGGCGAACATCGGCATCTTGTCGAGAGTCATCCCCGGCGCGCGGGTGCGCAGCACGCCGACGATGATCTCGATCGCTCCGGCAATGGCGGAAATCTCGATGAAACCTATGCCGAGCAGCCAGAAGTCGGTGTTGATGCCGGGGCTGAAGGCGATGCTTGTCAGCGGGGGGTACATGAACCAGCCGCCATCGGGGGCGAGCCCGACGAATAGCGAGAGGAAGAACATCGTCCCGCCGAAGAAATAAGCCCAAAAAGCGAAGGCTGACAGCCTGGGAAATGGCAGGTCACGCGCCGCGAGCATCTGTGGCAGCAGCATGATCCCGATCGCTTCCACCATTGGCACGGCGAACAAGAACATCATCACCGTTCCGTGCATGGTGAAAAACTGGTTGTACGTGTCGACGCCGAGGAAATCCTGCATCGGTGCAGCCAGCTGTATCCGCATGCCCAGCGCCAGGATGCCGGCGGCAAGGAAGAACCCGAAAGCGGTGACGACGTACCAGAAACCGACATAATTGTTGTTGACCGCAGTCAGCCGCGCCCACCCCTTGGGCGCGCGCCAGATGCGGTTCAGTTCCTCAACCTCGCTGTCGGGGCGCTTGGCGGTGGGGAAGCGCCCATACAGCGCATGATCGAAACCCGTCTCGGATTTCATTTCTGCTGCTCAAGCCAGATTGCGATGGCCTCAAGTTCATCTGCATTGAGCATGTCGTAGCTCGGCATGCGATTGCCGGGCTTGAGCGATTGGCTGTCGCCGATCCAACCGATGAGGGTGCCGCGATTGTTGGGTAATATGCCGGCGCCCAGCGTCCGGCGCGATCCGACATGGGTAAGGTCCGGGCCGGCGAGGCCATTCGCTTCGGTCCCGGCTACTCGGTGGCAGGCTGCGCACCCCGATTGCATAAAGAGTTCCCGCCCTGACACTTCACCGGGGATCGCATCAGGGCGGGCAATCGGACGTTCCTCCGCTGATCGCGGCGAACCGCGCGAGGTTGCCGCAGTCGGTGGCTCATTCTGCATCGTTATGCCTGAACCGAGCCTGGCAAGTCCCGCAGTCCGCTGGGCATACCAATCGCGAAAATCGCCGTCCTCGTGGGCGACGGCGACAAACCCCATCAGCGCATGTTGCCTCCCGCAATATTCGGCACAGACCCCGCCGAACTCGCCCGTGCGGTCGGCTTCGATCCGCAGAAAGGTGCGGCGGCCGGGGATCATGTCCTTCTTGCCGGAAAGGTGCGGCACCCAGAAGCTGTGGATCACATCAGCGGATTCGAGTTCGAGTACCACCGGCTGTCCGACCGGAATGTGGATCTCGTTCGCATCCTCCATCACGACCGCGCCCGAAGAATCTAGGTACTGAACCCGGAACCACCACATCTCCCCCGTCACGCGAATGCGCATCTCGTCGCCGCGTATCGGCTCGGTCAGACTGGCGGTGAGGGTAAGTCCCCAAACCAGTAGCGCGGTCAAGACAATGCCCGGAAAGGCAACCCCGCCGAGCCAGATCGCGCGTTCGCCTCCAAGCTCCGCTTTCCACCTGCCGGGCCCCTTGATCGCGATCCACAGCGCGACAATCACCACCAGTGTGACAAATGCACCCAGTCCAAACAGCGACCAGGCCAGCGTCGTGACCTTGCCCGAATAGGGACCTGCCGGATCGAGTACCGGGGGTGGCCAATCCCACAAAGTGTCAATCATGGTCGAGCCCGTAGAGATAGGCTGCAATATCTGCCGCTTCATCTTCGCTAACAGGCATCGACGGCATAGAGGACCCCTCTTTTACAGCGGGTGCATCGCGAACAAAAGCCGCCAGAATGTCGGGTCGATTGGGCAATTGGCCTGCGATCAAGCCGACATCGTCGAAGCCTTCGAGCGAGGGTCCAAGCCGCCCTGACGGCCAGTCTAGTCCCGGAATTTCGTGGCAGGAACCGCATCCCGCGCGCTCGATTGCGGCTAGTCCGCGGTTTTCGGCACCGCTCGCAGGCTCGCGCCGCGTCTCTACCGGATCCTTGCAAGCGACAAGCGGAGCACCGACGAGCGCCATGGCGGTCATGGTGACTTTCCGGGTCCATTGACGATTTTCCACACTCCCCATTCCCATGGGAACCGAACAATTGCACGCATCGTTCCCGCCAGACGATGCTTTTCCGCCAAGCCCCGTCAGCAATAGCCATGTCTATGTCGCTAGTTTCCTGCAGTCCCGCGCCGGTCGAAAATCCGCTCGATGACACGGGCGAGTTGATTGCATTATCGGGAGGGAATGCGGGCCCGCAGGCAGCTTGCCATACCTGCCACGGGCTGAACGGAGGCGGCGACGGAGTACTGGTGCCGCGGATAGCGGGAATGGATTCCGGATATCTGGTGCGTCAACTGGGTTTCTTCGCCGACGGGCAGCGCAGCCATCCTCAAATGTCGTGGCTCGCCGGTCGTCTGGATACCGGCGAGCGGTTAGCTGTCTCGGCCTATTACGCCGCTATGGAAATGCCGACCGACCTTGAAAGCAAGACAGCCTTGGACGCTTCCTGTGACGCCCCCAGTGGCCAGAGGATATATCATAATGGCGCGCCCGAACGCGCTCTCGCGTCGTGCGCGTCCTGTCATGGAACAAACGGCGAGGGTGTCGGTGCCGGGAACCCGTCCCTGCTCGGCCAAAGTGCAGCGTACCATGAAGAGCAATTGCGCCGTTGGCGGAACGGTAAGCGATACGGCGATCCTCTCAATGTCATGCATGAGGCGGCGAGCAAGGTGCGTGAAGACGAGCTCAGTCCGCTCGCGGAGTATATTGCGTATGGTCCGGAGCCGCCTCGTCGTCGCGGATCTCAGGAAGGATGCCTCTGACCGTATTATCGCGGTCCCAAAAATGATGCTTCAATGCCGCGATGATGTGCACCGGCACCAGCAAGGCCAACCCGATAACGCCCAGGACGTGGACGTTCTCCGCCCAATCCAGCACCTGGAATTGCCATGAGGACCTAAGGGAGTGAAACGGCATCGGAGGTATTGCGACCAGTCCGCCGAGCCGCAAGGGTTGCACCGGCTGGATCGCGGACCACATCGCCCATCCGCTCAACGGAAGAAGCGCAAACAGGCCGTAGAAAGAAATTTGGGTGAGATGGGCAGCTCTTTTCTGCCAGCCGGGCCCGTCTGCATCGCTAACCGGATCCGGGACGAACAATCGCCAGCCGAACCTTAGAAGGGCAAGGAAGAGAATGGACAGACCGAGCTCGCTATGCAGTTCATAGGTGGCGAGTTTGTTACCTCCAACCGGGTAGCGCGACATCATCCAGCCGGATCCTAGTTGAAACAGCACCAATCCCGCCATGATCCAGTGAAACCAGACGCCGATGGGCGAATATTTGCCCCCTTCGGTATAGCTGACCGCCCATCTTCGTATGAGGCGATGAAGTCTCACGTGGACGCCCTGCTACCGAGCGAGCGATAGAGTATCGCCAAAGCAGCCATCAGATAAACTAGGCTTGCCGGTGCCCACATAATGATACCCGCAATCTGCTGGTCCTCTAGCGGCGACAAACCCCACTGTTGGGTCGTCAGCCAATGCGGCGCGTAGAAGGCCCGATGCGCAAAAGTGAGCAATGCACCTAGCGCGCCCATCGCGACCATTGTTGCGAGTAATGCTGTCACAGCTGCCGGTACTGGGGATCGGACGATCTTGGCCCACCATGCTGCCGCCGTGGCCACGATACTAGCCTGCATAAGCCAAAACAAAGCATCGTTGTTCATAGCCCCTTCGTACAGGGAGGGCGCATGCCAGAGCCAGAACGTCAGGCCGTGAATAACAGTCCAGAAAGTCAATCCGCCGGAAATCTCCTTTTCCTCGATCCGGAAACTCGCGACGAAGAGCGGGGCGAGTATCGCCGCCAGTATGACGTCATGAGTGATACGCACTGTGAAAAGCGCCGAACCAAGCGCGCAGAAAGGGCTCACATAAAGTACACCAAATACGACCGTCACGGCATATATGGGCCCCTTCCTCAATCGCCCGGGCTTCAGGTGAACGACCGCCGCCAAAGCCAGAAAACACATGAGCAATTCGGGCGCGAAATTCCAGTGCGTCAGCCAACCGCTGGGATTTGGAGCCTTTCCGCAATATGGCAGAAAATCGTACAGCAGTTGTCTCCGGTCAGCTTATGGTCGTGGTACCTGATAAATGCATGGTCACACAGTGAGGTCCTGCAGATTTTTCGACAAGGCCAACGAGCGATGAGCGCCTCGATTGTTATTTCGACGAGGATATGGCCGAGAATGCGGAGAAGAGGCGCGGTTGAGCGCCGCGATCTTCATCCGCTTTGTTACATTGTAACGGTCCGGCCCAATAATGCCTGAATAGCTAAGGCAGTTTTGATCCTGCAGGATTGCCGACCGGATGAGGAACCTAACCTTAAGAATGAAAAGCTAGAGGTCTATAGATTTATATAACAGCGAGCTGACGGTTGGTCAGCGTGCCGTCATATTGACGCTGCAGGCGGACCTTGCGTTCCAGATCGTCGATGATCGCGCCGCTGAAATTCACCCCGCTGAGATCTTCCATGAAACTGATCCCGCCGGGCGTATCCACGTTCAGTTCGATCATCTTGTCGCCCACGATATCGAGCCCGGTCAGATACATCCCGTCGTCGATCAGCTTGGGCCCGACGATTTCGGCGATCGCCAGCGCGTCTTCGTCGGGAGCCATCATTTCAACTCCGCCACCGGCCGAGATGTTCGACCGATGATCCTCGGTCTGGCTAAACCGGCGCAGGCTGGCATAGGTGTCGTCAACCTTGAGCGGGCGCCCGTTCAGCGTGATCATGCGCAGGTCGCCATCCTTGGCCGCGGGAAGGTATTCTTGGACGATGGCATAGCCATCGCGAATGACTGCTTCGGTTATCTGATTGAGATTCTGGCGGTTTTTCTTGTCGAGGAGGAAAACCCCCTGGCCGCCCGAGCCCTGCAAAGGTTTGATCACACCCTTGCCGCCATGGGCATCAAGAAACCGCCTCACCTCTTCGGATTCGCGGGTTATGGTCGTCTCGGGACGCACACTGCCGGGGAAGCCTTGGAAATAGGTCTTGTTGACCGCGTCGGTCAGGTGGCGTGGGTCGTTGAGCACGATCGTTCGCTCGAGCGAGGCAAGTTGCGCGAACAGCAGGCTCGATGACGGAGCCCAGCTGCGCGAGACTAGTTCTTCGGCCGGGTCGCTTCGAAGCATGAGGACATCCCAGTTGCTAAGTGCAATTCTGGTCCGTTCGAGTTCGGTGTCTTGCAGGTGCGCAAGATAGACAGTATCGTCCGCGAACTCGTCGATCTTGCTGAGAATAGCCATGGCGCAAATGCCATCCTCCCAGTCGTAGATGAAATCGCCAAGTCCGATGAGCCCGACCTCGTGCCCCCGCGCCACCGCCTTCCGAGCAAGACGAATGGTCGAGTAATTGTCTTGCTCGGTGGCCACATCATTGACCACGAACGCCAGCTTGATCTTTTCGGCCGTCACCGGGGTCTCTCCTGATAGAGCATCCTGAGCGGTAATTCGCGTGCCTCGGCGAGCCGCTGGCGAGCCGCCGCATCCTCGCCATAGGCGGGGAGCAGTTCGGGCGCGTGAAGAATGCCCTGATTGATCAGCTTTTCCAGACTGGGCAATTGCTTCAATGCAAACTTCCCGAGGAACAGGATCTCGAACTCGTCATCGTGTCTCAGATAAGCGAGGAGCTCTTCTAGCCCCTTGAGATAGAGCGCATCCTTGGTCAGCCCTCCGCCTCGCTTGGCGCGCACCGCGGTGTCGAATGCATCTTTGGACCGGATCCCGTGTTCTTCGACCAGGCACGCGTAGATTTCAGCACCCTTTTCTTCCTCGGCAGCCATGTGCGCGGCAACGACCCGGGCGGCGAGCAGGCGCAAGCGATCGGCGGGGAGGTAGCCGGTGAGATACTCGCTCAGGACTGCAAGCCCTTCCTGCAGGACATCGTAGTCGCACAGCCCGCCTGCCAAGGTGTGCAGCGGCTGCCGCCGTCCGTTGTGGCGCGTAACGACATGGGTACCGATCTCGTGGGCGATCAGCGACTTCACCCGGTGGCGCGAGGTGCGGTAATCGTGCGCGACGTGGAAATCGCCCGCGGAGACGTACATCGAGGTTCCCGGGGTAGGGTCGACCACGACTTCGCAGCGGAAGTCCGGCGCTAGCTTGCGATAGCCAGCGATGGCAGCCTCGGCCGCCTCACAAATTTCGGTGGCCCCGACATCCTCCTCATCCGGCGGGACGATCGGAACGGTTTCGAGCAGGTCGAGCGCGGTCTGGAAAAGCCGCTCGCTGACGTGCCCGAACAGGTCGATGCTCGCCAGGATGAAACCATCCCTGTCGCGCATACGCACCAGTTCGATCTGGCGATCGAGCTCGCGCTGCTTCTCGAGCATGAGCGCCTCGATGAGCGGATTTTCGATCTCGCGGACAGGCAGCGCGAAGAGCTCGCTGCGTAGCACCGGCGCATCCCGGTCGAGCCCTTCGCCATACCGGCTGTCGGGCATGGAGCGGAAAGACGAGGCCTGAAAACCGTCCCAGATCTCGTCGATATTGATCGGGGTCAGCCGCTCCAGCCAGTCGATCTTCCGGTCCATTTCCTCGAGCGCATGATCGACATCGATCGCGGCTTCGCAAAACGCTTCGCCGCCCTCGCTTGGGCGGCTTCTATCCCCGGCGACGCCGGTCATGCTCGCGCTCCCGCTTCGGGCGAGGCTAGACCAGGCGCCGGGTGTGCGGCGAGCCAATCGCGCGCCTCGTCCACCGCCGCCAGAAAGCCCTCGCGCAAATCCTGCAGCGCGAGGATGTCGGCCGAATAGCCCCACTCGTCCATGAATATTTTTTTGTATTCGAGCGTCATCACGCAGGCGGCGTCGCCATATTCGGCATGGAGCCATTCGGGGAAATGCCCGCCATCCTCCCAGCGAACATTGGTACCCACTTCGGGGCTCCGCCCGGTCACCGGACGCGAGCGCAAGGCATCGGCGAACCTGTCGAGAAGCTCCCCGTAAATATCCTTGTGCAGCGTCGTGGCCCCGAGGTCGATATCGGGGCTGCCCTCCGAATCGTCCGGTTTCGCATCGCGCCCTTCTCGCCGGTGATTGTAGCTGTGCACGTCGAGCACGAGGATCCGCCCATGCTCCGCGATCATCGCCTCGACAAGCTCGGCGATCCGATCGTAAAATTCCCGGTGGAGCGCGAGGGAGAGCTCCTTTTCCTTCTTAGGCAGGGCGGGGTCCCAGATACGCAGGCCCCAGGTGTCCTCGGGATCGGTGGTTACCGCACTCTCAGGCGGTCGGTTGAGGTCGAACTCGAACCGCGATCGGTTGGCGCGTATTATGCTATCGCCAGCGGCAAGGAAAAAGTCGGTAAGGGGATCTTCCTCCCGCAGTCGATCGGTCTCTCCGATCTCGAGCCAGGGCCTGAGCGACTTCCGAATTGTATGGCCTGCGTGGATCGCCGCGACGAGCACCGGTCCGGGCTGTGTGACGATATCCCACGGGGCAGTTGTGTTCGACGAAGGGAGTGATGCCTGCTCCATGCGTGCCTAACGGACCTGCGCTCGGGGTGTTCCTACTAGCTGCGCGATCGGTGGGCGAGGACCAAGGACTTACCGACCGTGCATCGCCGCCGAGTCCATAAGCGCGACACAATCGAAAGGCAGAGGGTGCCGTCCTGACGATATGGTGGCAAATTGCCGTTGCAGTGCGGACGCGCCGTCAGGTCATTTGTGACCACGTTCCAAAGCAATCTACCGCTTCTGAACCGGCGTCCGATCAATCCACGAATATCTCATGGCATCAAAGCGAGTTCGGAATTGAGCCGCAACTGACTCGGCGAGGTATTCTATGTGCAATCGTTTCGACGCCTATCGGTCAGTCGACGAATACGCGCACATAAGTCCGACCACAGCGATGCACTCAAACCTGGTTAATCTTTCACGTTTTCGTTTGGCTTACCTATCAGCCAGACCCCCGTTTCGGCGACCAGTTCCATGGAGCAGATAGGGCTTCCATCTTCGTACAGGTCAGCCTTGTTCCCGCGCGCCACCATCTTCGCCTTGTCCAATGCGCCAGCGATTGAAACGCTATCGAAGGCGATTTCTTCACGCAGCGCAGAACGTTTGTCCCAGGAATGCAAGACATAGTGGCTCATTGGTAACCTCACCTTTAAAATTGAATTCTTGTTCCCCGCCCTCGCCGTTTAGACATCCACTTTGCTGAAGATAGTACGCGACATGCTCCCGGCGCGCTGTTGCGATTCGCCTCCGCCGCAAAACCTAGAATATCATTCCCTCTCACAACAACAATGGAAGTGGTTCTCAAACAACCGCATGACGAGAACCATCAGGCGCTCTCAATCCAAATCTCGCCGTGAACAAATCCCCTGCCGTCCTCTCATCCCACTTGTCGAACATCCTGTCTGACAGTGTCAAAGATTCCGGATCATCATTTGATCGGGAGCGTTTTCTCCAGTGGCACCGGCCCCTTCTCGATGTGCTTTCGAGAAGCCTGGTGCAATTCAGCTAAGGAGTGGGAAAATGGATACTGAAGCAGAAAAGAATTCCGCTGTTATCTCAAGCGATCGCGTTGAAGGTACCGCCGTTTTCGATCGCGCTGGGAAAAACATCGGCCACGTCGATCACGTCTTGATCGAGAAGCGTGGTGGGCAAACAACCGAAGCAGTTTTATCGGTCGGCGGTTTTTTGGGGATGGGTGATGAGAGGCACTGTGTCCCGTGGTCGAAACTCGATTACGATACCGACCTAGGCGGCTACCATCTCAACATTGACGAAAACACTCTTCGAGAGGGACCTCGCTTCACCTCTGGGGAGCGACGCAAAGCCTACGACGACAATTTCCGGTCTGGCGTCCACAAATATTATGAAACAGCGTAAGTGACCTAGACCCAAGAAACTTGGGGGCCTGCCTTCAGGGTTGGCCCCCACTCGTTTCGTCTTGCATCGCTACTGAACCGTGTCGCTACAGATGAGCCCAGTCCACGAGCTCAAGGTCGGCAAAGGGGATTTGGGAGAATCTTCGATTGATGCCTGACTTCATCACGATGTCCTTGCCCGTCCTCTCGGCCGTCTTCTTTGGTGGAGCGGCGCTGGTATGGTATGCCGGGACCAAGCTGGCGCTCTATGCCGACGAGATCGCCGAACGGTCCGGCCTCGGCCAGGCCGTGGTCGGTGTCCTTCTGCTGGGTGCAGTCACTTCCTTGCCCGAGATATCGACGACCACCGTCGCCACGCTTTCCGGCAACCCCTCTATGGCAGTCAACAATCTGCTGGGTGGAGTGGCGTTTCAAGTCGTCGTGATTGCGCTCGCCGACTTGTTCATGGGCAAAAAAGCGCTGACCAGCACGGTCCCGGGGCCGCGTACGATTCTCAACGCTCTGGTCAGCATCGTCTTGCTCATCATCGCCGCCATCGGCGTGATGGTGGGCGATTGGTCGCTGCCGGGAAGCATCGGGTTCTTCCCAGTTCTGATCACGGTCACCTACATCATCTGCATTCGCCAATTGAGCCGCGAAGTCGCGGTCAGCGGATGGGTGCCGGCCATGGAAGCGGAAGTCGAGACCAGCGAGATCAAGAAGGTCTCCGCTTCCAATGCGCGGATTGCGCTGCTCACTTCCGGCATGGGACTGCTGATCTTGATTGGCGGCACGATGGTTACGCTCTCAGCAGAAGGCATCGCAGAAAACACCGGAGTCGACACCGGTCTGATTGGATTGACCCTGCTCGCGTTCGCTACATCTCTTCCCGAACTCAGTACGGCGATTGCGGCGGTACGGCTGCGCCGCGCCGAACTGGCGATCGGAGACATTCTAGGCGGCAACATGTTCGACATTGTCCTGATCGGGTTCATCGATGTGCTGGATCAGGGCGAGCCGGTGCTGCGGCAGGTTGATCGCGCCTCAATGACGGCGGCGTTGATCGGCGTACTGTTGACCGCGCTGGTGCTGATCGGACTTATCGAGCGGCGTGACAAACACGCGCTGCGCATGGGCTATGACAGCATTGCCGTGCTAATTGTCTACGTCGCCGGAGTGGTCTCGATACTCGCCGGCATCTACGCTCGCTAGGGATGATTGCAGAAGCATGTGCAAGGCCGCTCCCGCAGAAACATCCCTCTTCAGCTTGTGACCGACCTAATGATGCAAGATAAGGATTCAATGGGCTCTTCAGAGCAATGTGATGCCCTGCGTAAAGCTCAGGCAGCTTTTCGATATACTTAGCTAAAAGCAGACAGACCACTATCGGCCCCGTTTCGGACCGACCGCTTCGCGTCCTAATTCCGGACGTTCACGGCTGCTTTCGGATGCCCTTTTATCTCCCGCGCGCGGCGAATTCGAAAAGCAGACGCAGAGCTGGAAACTACCCGCGGTCTAAGGGCTGCTCGGCTATAAATTTAGTTTAGCATTCAGGTGACCGCGGCTTACCAACCAGCCACACGCCTGTTTCCGCCACCAGTTCCATCGAACAAATCGGCGCGCCATCTTCGTAGAGATCGGCGTGGCCGGCTTTGACCATGGCCTTGGCCTTATCCAGAGCTCCGACAATCGAAAAACATTCGAAATCGATCTCTTCAATTACTGAATCGTGATCATCGCGAGCGCACAGCTTGTAACTATGCATCACTTGCTTTCCGCCCCGTCTTCGCGCGAACTCTTGTGCCCGCCCCGGCCAGAGCCGGACTTGTTGCCGCCGCCGCTTTGTTTGTTGACGGTCGACCAGGCGCGGCGTTCGGCTTCTTCCTGCGACACGCCGCGGTCCTCGTAGCTCTCTTCGATGTGCTCAACCTTGCGCTTCTGCTGGTCGGTATATTTGTCCTTGTCTCCCTTCGCCATCACGTTTCTCCTCGTGTCCTGTTGAGACCCCGCCCGCGCTAAGAAAATGTATGGGGAACCCCGCATGAGGCAAGGGCCAAGCGAAGAGATTGTCTCACATTTGCAACGGGTTATCATAGGGGCACTGCCCGGCTGTCTACAGGAGAGAGCATCCGACCCGGCAATTTGCAGCACTCGGGTTGAATGTCCTATCGGCTTGCGGCGAGCGCAAAGACCCCATCCCGGGACCCGGGCAGAAAGCGGAATAGCCAACCATGGAACTCAACCCTGTCACATCCCTCGAATGGCTCGATTGGGATATCATCAGCCGGCTTGGCGTGGCTGCGATTCTCGGTCTGGTGCTGGGGCTTGATCGCGAATGGCGCGGCCATGCCGCTGGCATGCGAACGCATGGCCTGATCTGTGTCTCGGCAGCGGCCATGGTCGTGTCGATCATGGCCCTATACCATCAGCTCGACGGTCCGCGGATGGACCCCCTGCGACTGTTCGAGGCAGCCGGAGCATTCATCGGGATAATCGGGGCGGGCCTGATCGTCTTCAGCAAGGGCCAGCTCCACAATCTGACGACGGCGGCCCATCTATGGCTAGCGACCATGGTGGGCATCGCCTGCGGTGCTGCGCAATGGCCCCTGGTGGCGATTCTGACCGTTGTCAGCCTGATCATGATCACGGTCTTACGGGTTGCGGAGGACAAGTTCGGCAAGGAGGATCGCAACATCGCGCGCTCAATCGGAAGGTCGCCCGACGAATAGGCGTCCGCGTCGGAATCGCATGTCCGTCCGGGCATTCCGAACCGGTCGCCGCGCGCTGTTTCGCTCCCCCTGCACGGGCAGTCGACAGATCACATCATCGGTTTGCCGCCGGTAACGGCGATTGTAGCCCCCGAGATATAGCTCGCTTCATCGCTCGCCAGCATGACGTAAGGCGGCGCGAGTTCGGCGGGCTGCGCGGGGCGGCCGAGCGGATAATCCTTCCCGAATTCCGCGACGTCCTCTTCCGGCATCGTCGAGGGGATAAGCGGTGTCCAAACCGGCCCGGGCGCGACGCAGTTCACCCGGATTTTCCGGTCTGCCAGTAGTTGCGCGAGGCCTGTCGTGTAATTCTGGATCGCACCCTTCGTGGTTGCGTAGGGCAGCAGCGTAGGATTGGGCTGGTCGGAATTGATCGATGCCGAATTGATGATCGAACTGCCCTCACCCATGTGGGGCAAAGCGGCTTTGGCGAGATAGAACATCGCGTGGATATTGGTCGCGAAGGTCCGCTCCCACTCTTCGTCGGGAATGTCTTCCAATGTCTCGAAAGTCATCTGGTGGGCAGCGTTGTTCACCAGCACGTCGATCCCGCCGAAGGTGCGGACAGCCTGGTCGATTATCGCCCGGCAATGCGCCGCATCGCTGATATCGCCGCGCATCAAGGCGCATTTGCGCCCGGCTTTTTCGACCCATTTCTTCGTTTCCTGCGCGTCGTGATCCTCGCACAGATAGGCTATCAGGACATCCGCGCCTTCCCGCGCGAAGGCGATTGCGACCGCGCGACCGATCCCGCTGTCACCGCCGGTAATGACAACCCTCTTTCCTCCGAGACGGCCGGAGCCCTCGTAGCTGTCTTCGCCGTGGTCGGGCTTGGGGTGCATTGCCTCGGTCGCGCCCGGGACACGCTGTTGTTGCTCAGGCAGGGGCGGCTCGATCTGGTTGGTGGTTTCTTGTCCCATGATGATCTCCCAAGAAATTACGGAATGTGGGCGTGCCGGGCCGTCAGGTCTTCGTCCCGGGGTAGGTGTCGCCCCCGAGAAGTTTGGCGAGATGTGCGGCATTGATCGCGCACATCTGCGCGGTCTCGTTCACCGCGTCGGGGGTTTTGGCCAGCTCCTTGAAGTCGGTGCCGCCCATTGCCTCGCCGACCCAATAGCAGGCTGCGCCCGCCGGGATCGTCCAACCGGTGTCGTTGAGCGACTGGAACAGCTGAGCCGAGCTCCAGTGCGCGCCATCTTCATTGCCGACGATCGCGGCAATCGCCACCTTGCCGAAGCTCGGCATCCGGCCTTGGTCGTCGGTTTCGCTGGTGAAGGCATCCATGCGTTCGAGCACGCGTTTGGCGACCGACCCGATCTGGCCCATCCAGATCGGCCCGCCGAAGACCAGGATGTCCTGGTTCAGGATTTTCTCGCGGATACCTGGCCAGTCGTCACCCTCGCCCTCGTCCGACGTCACGCCCGGCGGGACATTGTAATCGGCGATGCGGATGGTTTCGGCCAGTTCGACATCCTGCTCGGCCAGATGCTCTTTCAGCACGGCGATCATGGCGTCGGTGGAGCTTGCTTCGTCCGAAGATTTCTTGAGCGAGCAGTTCAGGGCAATGGCGGTGAGAGGCATAGGTGTTCTCCTCGGTTGTTGCGATTGGCGAAAGCGTGGGGCCCTAGCGATCGTCAGGTTCGGCCATCCGGCGGTGCATCTGGGCAAGCACCGTGTCGGGAATCACGCCGGCGAACATATCCTGGATCTTGTTCATGAAGCCGCTGACCGTGTGCGCGTCGCCTTCGAGAAGGGCGTTGTAGCCCGCCTCGGCGACCATGGCGGGATCGTCCTTGCTGTCCGATTTGCCGACATCGGTGTTCTCGAGCCCGGCGCGGTCGAAGAACTGGGTATCCGTCGGCCCCGGCATCAGGCACGAGACGACCACGTCGGTATCCTTGAACTCGTTGCGCAGCCCGAAGCAGAAGTAATCGATGTAGCTCTTGGTGCTGTTGTAAACGAGCTGGAAAGCGCCGGGGATGTGCCCCGCGATCGAACCGGTCACCAGGATGCGGCCGGCATTCTTCGCCCGCATCTTCTGCCCGATATGGTGCAACAGCCAGGTCGTGCCGGTGACATTAGTGTGGATGACATGGGCGATGTCCTTCCACTCCTGATCGAGGAACGCTTCGCCCAGCCCGTGGCCAGCATTGGCAAGCAGGACATCGGGCGTGCGGTCACCAAGCGCCGTCACGAGGGCCTCGAGGCCATCGCGGGTGGCGAGATCGGCTTCGACCGTCTCGACACCTGCGGCACCGCACTGCCGCGCGGCGGCTTCGGCCGCGCCAAGATCACGGTCGGCGGCGAGGATCAGGTCGCAGCCATCGCGGGCGGCCAGCTTCGTGAGCTCGAGCCCGATCCCGCTCGAAGCACCGGTGATCACGCACAGCCCGGACAGCTTGTCGATCTTCCCGGCCATGATCAATTCTCCATCCCGGGCTTCAGAATGACCTTGGTCCATTCATTCTGCTGCTCCTTGAAATTCTTGTAGCCTTCGGCCGCCTGTTCGAGCGGCAGTCGGTGGCTGATCAGGAACGTGGTATCGAGCGTGCCATCCTCGATCTTCTCGAGCAGTTTTTTGGTATATTTCTGAACATGGGTCTGGCCGCCGCGGACCTGCAGGCCCTTTTCCATCATCGCCCCGAGCGGCCACTTGTCGGTCATCCCGCCATAGACGCCGGGGATCGAGACCTTGCCGCCGAACCGGACCGCGAGAATCGCCTGTTTCAGCGCGCTCGCGCGGTCCGCCCCCATGCCGACCTTCTGCTTCACCACGTCGAACATGTTGTCGATGGCGAAGCCGTGCGATTCCATGCCGACCGCGTCGATCACCGCATCCACGCCGATCCCGCCGGACATTTCCATCAAGGCCTCGCGCACATCGGTCTCGCGGAAGTCGATGATCTCCGCGCCCAGCTGCTTCGCCAGTGCGAGACGGTTCGGATAGTGATCGATCGCGATTACCTTGGATGCACCCATCACGATGGCCGACTGGATCGCGAACAATCCGACCGGGCCGCAGCCCCACACCGCAACGGTATCGTCGGGCTGGATGTCGGCATTTTCCGCCGCCATCCAGCCGGTCGGGAGGATGTCCGAGAGGAACAACACCTTGTCGTCCTCCAGATGGTCGGGAACGATGATCGGGCCGACATCGGAAAATGGCACGCGGGCGTATTCCGCCTGTCCGCCCGAGTAGCCACCGGTCAGGTGCGAATAGCCGAACAGCGCGGCCATCGGCTGGCCGTAAAGCGTCGCCGACATATCCTGCTTTTCAGCCGGGTTGGAATTGTCGCAGGCGGAATATTGCTGCTGCTTGCAGTGGAAACAGCCTCCGCAGCTGATCGTGAACGGCACGACGACGCGCTGCCCTTTCTTCAGATCGCTCGCAGCCCCCGTCTCGACGACTTCGCCCATGAATTCATGGCCCAGCACATCGCCCGGCACCACGCCGGGAATGACGCCATCGTAAAGGTGAAGGTCGGACCCGCAGATGGCGGTGCTGGTGATCTTGATGATCGCATCGCGGGGATTGATGATTTCCGGATCGCTGACCGTGTCCACGCGAACGTCGTTGGTTCCATGCCAGGTAAGTGCTCGCATCATCCGTTCTCCTGCTTGGCTGCACGGGTTTCGTCCCGCGTTCGCGCCGATGTCGCTATTTCCCCGGTTTCCATGAGCATCTTGAAACGCTTCAGATCGTGCCGGGCCTGGACCTGCGGCTCGCGCAGGAACAGCTTCGCCACCGCTCGGCCGAGCGCGCCTGCGGGCGGGTCGTAGGCCATCACAAGACTGACTCTGGTTCCACGCTCGCCCGGCGCATCTTCGAAGCGAACCTCGCCGCTTGCCTCGATCTCGGAATCCTCGACCGAGCGCCAGGCGATCAGCTCGTTCTGCTTCTTGCTGGCGATTTCGGTTTTCACCGCGACCGTCTGGCCTGCGGGGGCCTTGATCCGCCAGGTCGATGCTCCGTCTGCGCCGGCTTCGATCGCTTCCACATTCTCCATGAATTGCGGCAAGTTGGAGAAGTCCGACCAGAATGCGAACAGTTCGGCTCGCGGCTTGCGGATGGTTACCGATCGACCGGCCTGCGCGTTGTCGCCTTCAGGCTGGCGTTTGGCATGGTTCGCGGCATCGTCATATCCGCGATTTTGGTGCCTATTGGATAGGAACGCTCCGAACGCGATCGCTCCGGCGGTAAGAACGACGCCGCCCAATCCGGCGCCGATTTTGGAATTTTGAGACATAGGTTTTCTCCGCGACATGATGACGCAGCGAATTCCCGCTCAAACAGTTCCGGACATTTACGGCGAGACGTTGGTGGGTTGAGTTCAATTCTACCGAGGCACTCTTCAGCGGCGTTCAGGGCCGGATCTAGCTACTTAAAAGCGCAAGCTTAGCCCATCATCTTCTTGGCTTCAGCAAACGTCACCATACGCTGCTGTTCCTCATCCCATAGAGCCAGACGGAACGCGCTGAGCGACTCCCATGCCGTGTAGCGGTTGAGATCGCGTAGAGCCGGATGCGCCTTCAGGACTTCGGGCAGGCGGTGGAACGGTATCGTGCTCGAAAGGTGGTGCACGTGGTGGATGCCGATATTGCCGGTGAACCAGCGCAGAACCGGCGGCAGATCTAAATGTGTGCTGCCCATCAGGGCGGCTTCGGCGAAGGACCAGTCGGATTTGCTTTCCCAGTATGCTTGGGGGAACTGGTGCTGGATGTAGAACAGCCACACTCCCATGCTCGCGGCAAAGAGCAGAGTCGGCAGAAATACTGCCAGCGTCACTCCGAAGCCGACTAACCATATTGGCACGGCTAGGATTGCGAGAGTGGCAAGGTTCGTGCCCAGCGCGCTGATCCAGAACTTCCAGCCCTCCTTCATTAATCCCACTGGCAGACGGTGCCGCAGCAGAAAGAGGTAGGCGGGGCCGAAGCCAAGCAAGGTCAACGGGTGGCGGTATAGGCGATATCCGAGCCGCTGGGTCCTCGATCTCTCACAATACTCGCGCACCGTCAGCGTATCGACATCGCCAAAGCCGCGCTTGTCGAGATTGCCAGTCATGGCGTGATGACGCGCGTGACTGAGGCTCCAGCAATCATAGGGCGTGAGGGTGAAGACGCCCAGCATCCGCCCGAACCAGTCATTACTCCGCCGCTCCCGCAGGAAGGATCCGTGGCCGCAATCGTGCTGGATAATGAAGAGCCGCAGTAGGAACAGTCCGGCGAGCGGAGTAAGCGCGAGAGCGAGCAGGTAACCCGCGTCCGCTGCTCCGATAATCGCGGCGAACAGTCCAAGAAAGGGGATCAGCGTGATGCCAAGCTCCCACAGGCTGCGCTCCGGTTTTGGATCGCGGAACACCTGAAGGTCGCGCATCAACTGACGAGGGTCGGGCATGGCGGGGCGGACGATTGCCGAGGCCGCCTCAGAACGGGAAACACTCACTCGCGATCCGCTAATGTGGCATGGCGCGATTGTCACGCAGGATCGACTGTGCTCGGAAATGCGGGCGACTTTCCGTGTGTCCCGCGCCAGAGGCGGACTGTCCACTAACGCCCAATTTCAGACCTGGAGCGACTCAGGTCGATGGGCAACAAAATCCTGATCCCCAGGCCTTATGGGGCAACAATTTCGAGCGAATGCAGGCCACAAGACGAAAAGCAGCCTAGGCTATAGTTGCTCTTGGTTGCCAAATTCGAAGCCCACGTCAGCAAACAGAAGCTATCCCAAAAATTGGGGGCACATTTGGGGGCACAGACCACGGAATGCCCCAAATTGCTGTGCAATCTCAGTAACTTAGGCTTTAAATTCAATTCCCTCCGTCTCCGCCACTGGCTCCCGGGCCGGGCATCGCCGAGGAAATCGGTGTCGAAGTGACCTCGCAAAGCGGAGCGTCATTTCAACCATCGGGATCAGACTCGGCGGGAGACGCGGCCGAAATGCGGGTCACTAGCCGCGCAGGGAAGTTCGATGGCTTCGCCTGTGCCGTATCGGGGGCAACCGCTTGACCGCAGCGGCCTTGGCCATCTCGCGGATCGGCTGCCCGACGGCGATCACCGGCGTCCACGAAATTGCCGCGGGTCAGCATGCGGTCGCCCGCTTCGAAGGTCTTGGCGAAGTCGCCGCGCGCGTCGTGTCTGGTGACACTGCCTAGCCCGCCCCTCATGCGCGAGGGGCAACACCAAATCGAACGCTAGCCGGTAAACCCGTCGGCGCGGTAGATTTCCTGGCCGCGGCGGAACACCACCAGCTTCTTGAGCGTCACCGGGTGGAAAAAGGCTTCGATCGACTGGCCTTCCTTGGTCCGGGCGTAGACTTCGTAACAATCGCCTTCGACCTGCATTTTCAGCAGCTTCCATTCCTCCAGCCAGACCTTCTTCTTCAGCTTGGAGATCTTCTGCCAGCCATCCTTGGGGCCGGCCTTGCAGGTGATGTCGCCATCGGCCTGCGCGGGGGCAGCGAGGCCGACAGCCGCGACGGCAGCGAAAAGGGTCGAAGCCTTGAGGATCCGGCGAAAACTCATGCGATACTCCTGGTAACGATTGTCCTGCGGCGCATGACCATGCGCAATGTCCATGCCACCACTAGCGGGGCGAGGTGAACGAGCGCTGGCCCCCATGCCCAATCGAGCAACAGCCAGTGGATCAGCGCCAAGATGAAAGCCGGATAGACGAGGCGCTGGAGTTGCTTCCAGCCCCGCCCGAGACGGCGCATCGCGGCATCGAAGCTGATCGCAGCAGGTACCAGCAACAGCGCGAAGGCCAGCCAGCCGGTCCAGATTCCGGGAAAGGCCAACTCGCCCACCATCGCCGACACCAGCTGCATGTCGAGTACGTAGAAAACGAGATGCAGCAGCGCGTAAAGGAATGCGGCTACGCCCAGATTGCGGCGGATCGCCAGCCAGCCGCGCAGGAAGCGGTTGGGGCCCAGCGCATCGGTCAGCGGACCGGGCAGCAGCGCGCAGATCATCAGCCGCACCGACATCTCGCCGCTGGGGTGGTAGATGTCCATCGCCAGCGTCTCGCCACTGACGAAACGCTGGATCATCAGCGCCGCCGGAATGGCAAGGACGAGCCACAGCAGCGCGCGGCGCCAGCCGATCACGGCTGCGCCCAGCGCCGCAGCAGATTGTGATAGATGTGGATCAAGCGGTTGATCTCGGCATCGTCCTGCGGACGGTCGGGCGTCAACGCGCGGATCGACTGGTCGAGATCGTAAAGCAGCGCACGCGCCGAGGTATCGGCCACTGCGCTCTGGATCCAGCTGATCGCGCAGATCCGCTGCCCGCGGGTGACAGGCGCGACCTGGTGCAGGCTGGATGAGGGGTAGAGAACCATGTCGCCTGCGGCGAGCTTGACCGCCTGTGCGCCGAACTGCTCTTCGACGATCAGCTCGCCGCCGTCGTAGCTGTCGGGATCGGACAGGAACAGCGTCGCCGAAAGATCGCTGCGGATGGTCAGATCGGCTTCGGGCAAGCGCATCAGCGCGGCATCCGAATGCGTGCCGTAATGGCCGCCATCCTGGTAGAGATTGAACACCGGCGGCCAGATCTTCTCCGCCAGCGAAGCCGAGACGAATTCGGGATGCTGGCCCAGTCGGCGCAGGATCGCCGTGCCGAGTTCCTGCGCAAGCGCATCCTGCCGCGGCAATTGCAGGTTCTGCTTCACCGCGATCGACCGCGTCCCCGCGGTGCTGGCCCCATCCTGCCAGTCGGCATCGGCCAGCCGGTCGCGAAAGGCGCGCACCTCTTCATCGTCCAGCAGGTTCTCGATGATGGTCAGCATGGCGGACAGTCTTGTCGTAAAGGATGGCAGGGCGCGAGCCGAAGCCCGCGCCCCGCCGTATCAGAACTTGCCGGTGAGCGTGAGCGTCGCCCGGCGTTCGTCACCCTTGTAGAGGAAGTGGCCCGAACGATAGCCGGAGAGGTAGTAATCCTCGTCGGTTACGTTGGTCACGTTCACACGGGCACCGAAGTTCTGGTTGAAGTCCATGCTCACGAAAGCATCGAAGGTCCAGTAATCCGGCACGCGATAAGTGTGCACGCCCAGCGCGTCGACGAAGCTTGCCGCATCGTCGGGCTGACCGGTGTATAGCGCACCCTTGTAAGTCGCGGTCCCGCCGAAGGCGATCGCATCGGTCGCCTGGTAGCGGATCTGGCCGCTGAACTGCGTGTTGGCGAAATTGCTCAGACGGCGACCGATCTTGTCCGGATCGTTCGAATCGGTGATTTCCGATTCCATCACAGTCAGTGCCGCCTGCGCGAGCAGCTTGGGCGTGATGTTGCCAACAAGGCCAAACTCGATACCGCGCACACGGTTTTCACCGGTGTTGAGCGAGCCGCCCGGAGTGTACCCGTCGCCGGCGGATTCGAACACATCACCCTTGGTGATCTGGAAGGCCGCGGCAGTCAGCATGAAGCGATCGTCGAACAGGTCGGCTTTAACGCCCAGTTCGAAGCTGTCGCTGCTTTCGGGGCGCCCATCGCCAATGTCGGTGCCGTCATCGACGCAGATCCCGCCGTAGCCGCAATTGCCGCCAAGGTCGGATTCGCCGCCGTTGATGTTCTTGGCCGAACCGTAGTTGAAGTAGACGTAGACCTCTTCCATCGGCTTCACGCCAACGCCGGCATGGCCGTTCCACAGCGTATCGCTGTAGCCAAAGGGCGTCACCGTACCGCGGCTGTCGACCACATTGCTGTAGCTGAAGGCGTCCATGCGGATGCCGCCATGGATCGACAGCCAGTCAGTGAAGTCGATCGTGTCCATTGCATAAACCGACAGCGTTTCGACCTGCCAGTCGCTGTCGACATCGCTGCGAACGATGTCGCGCTGCAGCAGGTTGTGGATTTCGCTTTCGCCGAACAGCACATTGCGGTTTTCGTCGGTGATGCAATAGCTCGGGTTGAGACTACCACCACGACCGGCAGTGACGCAATTGGTCGCACCGTTGTTGGTCACGTCATAGGTGCCATTGGCGACCTTCAGGTTCGAATATTCGGTGCCGACGATCAGATTGTGCGCCAGGCTGCCGGTGGTGAATTCGCCGATCACGTTGAACTGGTTGACGAAATACTCGACTTCCTGATTGCCCTGATGGCTGCTCAGCGTGACCGGGGCGAAGGTGTCGGTGTCCGGATCATAGGCGCCGCCACGCAGGCCGGTGAGGACGTACCCATTGCTGGTTTCGCCATAGCGGGTCGAGTTGACGATCGAGAAGCCGTCGAACGGGGTGATGTAGATCCGACCGGTGAAAGTATCGACATCGGATTCGAGGAAGTCGCCGGTCTGCGCGTAACTGGGCACATCGTCCCACGGCTGGTAGACCGTCACATCGCTCGGGCCGGTGCCGGTCGGGCGCGGGACATAGCCGCCCAGATCAGGCGTATCTTCCGCCGTGAGGTGGTAATAGTCGAGCACCAGTTCGAAGGTGTCGCTGGGCTTGAACGCCGCCGATACGGCTGCACCGTAACGCTCGCGGTCGGAGAAGTTGCGGTTGGGCACTTCCTCATAGCCGTAGAGCAGGTTGGCGCGCACCGCGAACGTGTCGGTCAGCGGCACATTGGCGTCGAGCGTCACGCGGTAATAATCGTCGGTGCCGATGCCGGCGTCGACGCGCGTGAACTGGTAATCGGTGCTGGCCTTTTTGGTGATCGAATTGACCGCGCCGCCGGTCGAACCGCGGCCCGCGAAGCTCGAGCTCGGCCCCTTGGTGATCTCGATCTGGTCGACCGCGAAGGTTTCGCGCGTGGTCATGCCGGGATCGCGCAGGCCGTCGACGAACACGTCGCTGCGCGCTTCATGGCCGCGGATGATGTAGCGGTCGCCAAAGGCGTTGCCGTTCTCGCCCGTACCCACGGTCACGCCGGGGACGTTGTCGAGCACGTCGCGCAGATCGGTCGCGCCCTGTTCCTCGAGCTGCTGTTCGGTCAGCACCTGGATCGTCTGCGGGGTTTCCGACAATGGCTTCACGCGGCGCAAATCGCCCGAAGTGCGCGCCTTGTAGGGCACACCCGGCTGCGCGTTCGGATTGACGTCGGCGGTGGCATCTTCGATCTGCAGCGTGTCGAGGACGACTTCCTCTTCTTCATTGGCATCCTGTGCCTTGGCGTTGCCGGCGATCAGCGCTGCCGACAGGCCGATGGCCGCCACTGCAGTGCTCCGTCCGGCACCGCGCAGGCTGATCGGACGGATCACGCCCTGGTTACGATCCCTCATGGAAAAACCTTTCTAATCATCATCTTGTGCGTAGTGAATAGTCGATAGGAAGCGAGATCGTGACGCTGTCTTTGGTCATCGATCGCGGGAATTTGGGCAGCGGCGCAACGCGCTGCATCAGGTCCAGCGTGGCCTGGTCGAGCAAGGCGTGCCCGCTGGAGGAACGGATCGAGCTGGCGCTGATCCGGCCATCGGCAAGCACGGTGAACCGCACCGTCACCACGCCTTGCTGGCGCGCCTTCTTGGCCTCGCTCGGATAGCGCTTCTTGCGATTGAGATGCGCGCTTAACAGCGCGTAATAGTCAGCCTCTTCGCGCTTGGCCTTGGGGTCGTCGCCCGCAGTCGCGGCGGTCCCGGTGCCGCTGCCTTCGGGAGCGACCGCCAGCGCATTGCGCGCGGGCTGGACGGGTGCGATGGGCTGCGGCGCGGGCGTGACGCTGCGCCGCGAGGGGAGCGGCGGTGGTGGTGGCGGCGTGGCGACGAAATCGCGCGGCAACGGCGCCCGGACCTGCGGTGCCTCGATGCGCGGCTGGAAAGTCTGCGGCGGTACGTAATCGGGCTGGAGCGCGTCGACCGGCTGTTCGTTCAGCGCCGCAGGCGCCGGGGCGGCCTGCCGGGGCAGTTCGAGCAGGACGACCGGGTCTTCGACGATGGGCTTGGGCGGCGTGGTGCCGATAAGCAGCAGACCCGCGACCACGGCTGCGTGGCCGGCGAATGCGACGCCGCCCCCCAGCATCCAATTGGTGCGTCCTGCCTCTCCCAGCATCACTGCGCCGCTGCCCCGGATTCGGCACCGACCAGCGCCACATGGACATAGCCCGCGGCGCGCAGCGCGTTCATCGCCTGCATGATTGCGTCATAGGTGATCGCCTTGTCGGCGCGCAGGAAAACCCGCTCTTCGCGGTCGCCTGCGGTCGCTTCGGTGATCGCGGCACCCAGCGCGGCCAGTTGCACCGCGTCTTCATTGACCAGGATCGACCCGTCGGCCTGCAGCGACAGATAGACCGGCGCTTCGGGCTTGGCTGCAGATGCCGCGTTGGACACCGGCAGATCGACCTTCACATCGACCGTCGCGAGCGGCGCGGCGACCATGAAGATGATCAGCAGCACCAGCATCACATCGATAAACGGCGTGACATTGATTTCATGCGCGACCGCGAGGTCTTCGCTGTCCGAGGCGAGCCGGAGCGCCATCTCAGGCCTTGCCCTCCGGCAGCGTGCCACGGCTGAGATCGCGCGAGACCACGCGCAGCAGCGCGGCCGCACTATCCGCCACAACCGCACGGTGCGCCGCGATGGCGCGCGCAAAATGGTTGTAGATCACCACCGCCGGAATGGCGGCGACGAGTCCGAGTGCGGTGGCCAGCAGCGCTTCGGCAATACCGGGTGCGACCACTGCCAGATTGGTAGTCTGCTGTTCGGCAATGCCGATGAAGCTGTTCATGATGCCCCAGACAGTGCCGAACAATCCGACGAAGGGTGCGGTCGCCCCGATCGTGCCGAGGATGGTGACGCCCTGTGTCATCTTGCGCGCAACCTTCGCCTCGTGCCGGTCGAGCCGCGAGACCAGCCGTTCCTTCAGCCCTTCGCGGTCGTCAAGCGACCCGGCCGACTGGGCGATTTCTTCTCGCGCCTGGACGACGATCGGATGGTCGGCGAAGGCGGGGTCGAGCTGCGCCAGGGATTGCGTGGCGGCGAGCTTGTCGCGGCACTGCTCGGCGTTCTCGCGTTGCCGTGCGAGTTCGAGATGCTTGGCGACCAGCACGGTCCAGGTGACCAGCGAGGCCAGCACTAGCCCGATCATCACCAGCTTCACCACCCAGTCGGCCTGCGCAAACATGCCCCAGACGCTGAGATCGGTCGGCAGGCTAGGCGCGCCCGCTTGCGTTCCACCGACCTGCGCCTGCGCGCTGGCGGGGAAGGCCGTCAAAGCAAGGACGGCAGCAGAAAAATGATGTCGAGACACTTGTATGGGGGCCCTCGTGATTCGCTCGGAGGCCCGCCTAGTGCGACGCGCGCACTATTGCAAGTCATTCGCATTTGCAGGGCGTCTGCCCGCATTTACGGGTGGTATTGTTGCCACGAGCGCCGATCAACGATCACCGCGAGCCACGCCTTAGCTGTAAACGACCTGCGCAACTCGCAGCCCTGGGCGTTTCGAGAAGTTTCGCCCCCGCCCCGTGCGAACGGCCGATCAGGTAAGCCGCGCGAAGTTGGCGACGCCCGGGGCCGGGCTGCGGGTCGGACGCGTGGGAGCGATGTCTATTCCGGCCAGGCCGCCGAGCGCAGCCGAAACCGCCGCGACCCGCTGATCGTCGATGCGGTAGAAGACCAGCTTGGCGTCCTTGCGTGTCGTCACCAGCCCGGCATTGCGCAGCACGGCGAGCTGCTGCGACAGCGTCGGCTGGCCGATGTCCGCCACCTCGTCGATCTCGCCGACATTGCGTTCGGTCCCGGCGAGCGCTTGCAGGATGCGCAGGCGCACCGGATGCGCGACCGCCTTGAGCGCGTCGACCAGTTCGTCCCCGGTCATCTGCGCTTGCCCCGGCCCACTTCCTGCAGGAACCAGTCGGTGTGATCCTTCGCCGCGAAGACATCGTCGAGCTTGGCGCTGGGCTGCCGCAGCAGCTTCTCTCCCGGCTCCCAATTCGCCGGCGCAAGCACCGGATCCTTGTCGACCGCCTGCAGCGCATCGAGCGTACGGAGCATTTCGGGGGTCGAGCGTCCGACATTGGCAGGATAGCAGGTCATTGCGCGGATTACGCCGTGCGGATCGATGAAGAAGGTCGTGCGCACCGTGGCGCTGTCATTATCGCCCGGCGCGACCATGCCATAGGCGCGCCCGATGACGAGCGTGGGATCTTCGATGATCGGGAAACGCACTTCGATGTCGAACCGGTCGCGGATCATCCGCAGCCAGGCGAAATGCGAGAACAGGCTATCGACCGACAACGCCATCAAATCGCAATCGCGCTGCGCGAACTGGTCCGCCGCCTTGGCCAGCGCCACGAACTCGGTCGTGCAGACGGGAGTGAAGTCCGCCGGGTGCGAGAACAGGACCAGCCAGCGGCCGCGGCAATCCGACAGCCGCATGTCGCCCGCAGTGCTCCGGGCGGAAAAATCGGGGGCGATATCGCCGATCCGCAAGCCGGCCCCGGGGGCGATCCGCTCGCCACTGTCAGTCGAAGTAGGTTGAGTCATTTCGACTGCATACCACTTGACATCGGAAACGCAACACATATAAATAGTTTATGTAATCGAATGGAGTGAGAATCATGCAAAACGATCAATCGCTACAATCGGCCTCCCAGCAGATCGCCCGCGCACAGGACGATAAGGGCCTGCGCCCGTCGATCGCCGGGTTCTTCGACGAAGCAACCAATACTGTCTCCTATGTGGTGCATGACCCCAAGACCAGCGAGGCCGCGATCATCGATTCGGTCCTCGATTTCGAAGCCGCTTCGGGGCGGACTTCGAACGGTTCCGCCGATCGAATCGTGGAATACGTCACTTCCAATAATCTGAAAGTGACGTGGCTGATCGAAACCCATGCGCATGCCGATCACATTTCGGCGGCGCCCTATCTGCAGACCAAGCTCGGCGGCAAGCTCGCCATCGGCCGCGAGATCATTCGCGTGCAGGAAGTGTTCGGGAAGCTGTTCAACGCCGGGACCGACTTCGAGCGTGACGGGTCGCAGTTCGACAAGCTGTTCGACGATGGCGAGACCTTCAAGCTCGGTGAGCTCGAGGGCATTGCGCTTCACGTTCCCGGTCACACGCCCGCTGACATGGCCTTCATCATCGGCGACGCGGCGTTTGTCGGCGACACGATCTTCATGCCCGACTTCGGTACTGCGCGGGCGGATTTTCCCGGCGGGGACGCGCATCAACTGTTCCGCTCGATCCGGCGCCTGCTGTCGCTGCCGGACGAAACGCGCCTGTTCCTGTGCCACGACTACAAGGCCCCGGGGCGCGACGAATATGCCTGGGAAACCACGGTCAAGCAGCAGCGCGAGGAGAACGTGCACGTCAAGGACGGCGTTACCGAGGACGATTTCGTCACCATGCGCACCACCCGCGACAAGGGCTTGGACATGCCCAAGCTGATCATGCCGTCGGTGCAGGTGAACATTCGCGGCGGACGCCTGCCCGAACCCGAGGATAATGGCGTGAGCTACATCAAGATCCCGGTGAACGCCGTATGATGTTGCCAGGATTTCCAGATGCTGCGCCGCTCGCCGGCCTGGCGGGCGGCGCACTTATCGGTCTTGCCGCAGCGCTGATGCTGCTGGGGCTTGGCCGTATCGCGGGCGTTTCCGGGCTGGCGGCGAAGGCAGTCGGTCTCGGGGGTAGCGGGATCGCGCGCAGCGCCGCGTGGATGTTCGTGATCGGCCTGCCGCTCGGCGCACTGATCGTATCGCTCCTCAGCGGCGGGATCGACGCGCAGTTCGCCAATCCGCTGACGCTGGCGGTGGCCGGTGTGTTGGTCGGGGTCGGAACCCGGCTCGGCAGCGGCTGCACCAGCGGGCACGGGGTTTGCGGGGTCAGCCGCCTGTCGGGCCGCTCGATCGTCGCCACGGCGACCTTCATGGTTGCGGGCATTGCCACCGTCGCGCTGATGAACGCGATGGGGCTGGAGGTATTGCAATGAGCCGGATCACCTTTCCAAGCCTGATCGCAGGCACGCTGTTCGGCGCCGGACTGGCGCTGGGCGGGATGACCAATCCTGCGCGCGTGCGCGGATTTCTCGACATCTTCGGCGCCTGGGACCCGACACTTGCCTTCGTCATGGGCGGCGCGGTCATTGTTATGGCGATCGCCTGGCGGTTCGTGCCGCGTATGGCGGCGCCGCTGTTCGGCGAGCATTTCCACCTGCCGACCCGATCCGACCTTACCCCGCGCCTGATCGGCGGAGCGGCGCTGTTCGGCATCGGCTGGGGCGTGGCCGGACTGTGCCCCGGACCGGGCATCGCCGCGCTGGTGATCGAGCCCGCATCGGCAGCGATCTTTATCATGGCCATGCTAGCGGGCATGGGTCTTGTCCGGTTGTTCGAAGGAGCGGGCGCATGACAATTAACGAAGTCACCGAGCGGTTCGCGGTCGCCCCGCAAGTGCAGGTCGCCGAGATGCAGAGCGTGGCCGATGCCGGCTACGGCACGGTCATCTGCAATCGCCCCGATGGCGAGGAGGACGGCCAGCCCACCGTGGCCGAGATGCGCGAAGCCGCCGAACGCGCGGGCCTGGCCTTTCACCATATCCCGGTGGCGGGCGGCGCGTTTCCCGCAGAGGCAATCGCCGCCTTTAGACAGGTCCGCCAGCAAGCTGAGGGCAAGGTCCTGGCCTATTGCCGCACCGGCACGCGCTCGATCACGCTCGATACGCTGGCGAATATCGAGCAGCTGAGCGCCGATGCGCGCATCGAGCGGGCACGGCAGGCAGGCTACGACCTGTCCGCCCTGCGCCCCCAGCTCGGCACCTAACCCCCACATTTCCCGGAGAGATCGGCATGGCACAGACAATTTCCCACGAGGTGGTCATCATCGGCGGCGGATCGGCGGGGATCGCAACCGCATCCTCGATGCTGCGGCGCCGTCCCGGGCTGGATATCGCCATCGTCGAACCGGCCGAGGACCATTATTACCAGCCCGGCTGGACGATGGTCGGCGCAGGCGTGTTCGACGCGCCGGTGACCTGTCGCCCGATGGCCAGTGTCATGCCTCGGCGCGCGCACTGGATCCGCCAGGCCGCGGCCAGTTTCCAGCCCGAGCGCAACCAGGTGACCCTCGCCGACGGCAGTATGATCACTTACCGCCTGCTGATCGTCGCACCTGGTATCCGCCTGGCGTGGGAGAAGATCGCCGGTCTGGAAGCCACGCTCGGCAAGAACGGCGTGACCTCGAACTATCGCTATGACCTCGCGCCCTATACCTGGGAGCTGGTGCAGGGCCTCAAGTCCGGGCGGGCGATCTTCAGCCAGCCGCCCATGCCGATCAAATGCGCCGGCGCGCCGCAAAAGGCGATGTATTTGTCCTGCGATGCATGGGCCGATGGCCATGTGCTCGACAATATCGATGTCGAGTTCCGCAATGCGGGCGGCGTGCTCTTTGGGGTCAAGGAATACCTCCCCGCACTGATGGAATATGTCGAGAAATACGACATCGACCTCAAGCTCAACCAGACACTCATCGCGGTCGACGGACCCGCCAAGACCGCCACGTTCAAGACCGAAGCGGGCGAGGAAGTGGTCGCGTTCGACATGCTCCACGTCGTGCCCCCGCAGGTGGCACCGCAATTCGTGGCCGACAGCCCCCTGGCAAATGCCGAAAGCGGGTTTGTCGATGTCGACAAGTTCACGCTGCGCCATGTGCGCTATCCCGATGTCTTCGGTCTTGGCGATGCCGGGTCGAGCCCCAATGCCAAGACCGCCGCGGCCGCGCGCAAGCAGGCGCCGATCGTCGCGGTCAACGCGCTGGCAGTGCTCGACGGCAAGCAGCCGGTCGCCGATTACGATGGCTATGGCTCGTGCCCGCTGACGGTCGAGCGCGGCAAGATCGTGCTCGCCGAGTTCGGCTATGACGGCAAGCTGCTGCCCAGCTTCCCCACCTGGCTGATCGACGGCACCCGCCCGCGCCGGCTGAGCTGGCTGCTCAAGTCCGAAGCGCTACCGTGGATCTACTGGAACGGCATGCTCAAGGGCCATGAATGGATGGTCAAACCGCAGGTCAAGACCGCCGCGTGATGGATAGGCCGGAATCGGATACAGGCGTGGCGCAGGCCAGCGCCCCCGGACAGGGCCAGCGCGCAGGATTGCTGGCGCAGTATTTCCCCATTCTCGAATGGGGTCGGTCGTATAATGGCGCGATCCTGACCAAGGACATGGTGGCAGCTGTCGTCGTCACCATCATGCTGATCCCGCAAAGTCTTGCCTATGCGCTGCTGGCGGGCCTTCCGCCGGTGGTCGGGCTCTATGCCTCGATCCTGCCGCTGGTCGCCTATGCGATATTCGGCACCAGCCGCACGCTGGCGGTCGGGCCGGTTGCCGTGGTGTCGCTGATGACGGCAAGCGCGGCGGGTGCGGTCGCCGCGCAGGGCACGGCGCTCTATCTCGAAGCGGCGATCACGCTGGCGGCCTTGTCGGGCGTGATGCTGGCGGTGCTCGGCCTGCTGCGCATGGGGTTCCTCGCCAATCTGCTGTCGCATCCGGTGATCAGCGGGTTCATCACGGCCAGCGGTATTCTCATCGCGACCAGCCAGCTCAAGCATATCCTCGGCGTCAGCGCGGGCGGCAATACCTGGCCCGCGATGCTTGGCGGACTGGCATCCGCATTCGACCAGATCAATCCGTGGACGCTCGCGATCGGCGTGCCCGCGACGCTGTTCCTGTTCTGGGTCCGCAAGGGACTGAAACCCTTGCTGATGCGGCTGGGCCTGAAATTGCATACGGCCGATATCGTGGCCAAGGCCGGACCCGTAGCCGCGGTGGCAGTCACCATCCTTGCAGCGATTGCATTCGATCTCGGTGATCGCGGCGTGAACCTGGTCGGGGCGATCCCGCAGGGCCTGCCTCCCTTCGCCCTGCCCTCCACCGATCTCGACCTGATCGCGCAGCTATGGGTGCCCGCATTGCTGATCTCGATCATCGGCTTCGTCGAAAGCGTTTCGGTTGCGCAGACGCTGGCCGCCAAGCGCCGCCAGCGGATCGCGCCGAACCAGGAACTGATCGGCCTCGGCGCGTCGAATATCGCCAGCGCCGTTTCGGGCGGCTATCCGGTAACCGGCGGTTTCGCCCGCTCGGTGGTGAATTTCGATGCCGGTGCGGAAACGCCTGCGGCGGGCGCCTATACCGCGGTGGGTATCGCGCTGGCGGGGCTGTTCTTGACACCCCTGCTGTTCAGCCTGCCGATCGCGACCTTGGCCGCAACGATCATCGTCGCCGTGCTCAGCCTGGTCGATCTGAAAACACCGGGCCAGCTATGGCGCTATTCCAAGGCCGATTTCGCCGCGCATGTGGTGACCATCGGCATCACCCTGCTGGCGGGCGTCGAATTGGGGGTAATCTCCGGCGTTGCGGTCGGCCTGCTGCTGTATCTGTGGCGCGCCAGCCGCCCGCACGCCGCCATAGTCGGCCGCGTTCCCGAGACCGAGCACTTCCGCAATATCGATCGGCACCACGTCTTCACCGTCCCCTATATCCTCTCGATCCGCATCGACGAGAGCCTGACCTATCTCAACGCGCGCTGGCTCGAGGAATATGTGCTCGAAGAAGTCGCCGACCGGCCAGAGGTCCGCCATGTCATCCTGATGTGCAGCGCGGTGAACGAAATCGATGCTTCGGGGCTCGAGAGTCTGGAAGCGATCAATCACCGCATGGTCGATGCCGGGATCGGGCTCCATCTGTCCGAAGTCAAAGGACCCGTCATGGACCGCCTCAAGCGCACCCATTTCGTCGCCGATCTGCACGGCAAGGTATTCCTGTCGCAGAACCGCGCCTTTCGCGAGCTCGCGGCCAATGGCGGCCCTCCCGACACGCCCACTCCGGACATGGCACGGGGGATGATCTGATGGCGGTGATACCGGACAAGGATGCCCGCTGCCGCCGGATCGAGACGCTGATTGCCGCGGGCAAGGGCGTGTGCGAAAGCTGCCGCGAAGCCGGCATCTCGGAGAAAACCTTCTACCGCTGGCGCGCCGCACGCCAATCCGATGCAACACCCATTGCGTAATTCGGGCGGGCCTGTTGGCGTTCGCTCCGCTACACGAGCCGTGAGATAGGGGAAAGCCATGTTCGAAGGCGTCGACGCGCTTCTACTCGCCCGGATCCAGTTCGCCTTTACGGTGAGCTTCCATTTCATCTTCCCGGCCTTCTCGATCGGCCTGGCGAGCTTCCTCGCGGTGCTCGAAGGGCTGTGGCTCAAGACCGGCAAGTCGATCTATCTCGACCTGTTCAAATACTGGCTCAAGATCTTCGCCATCGCCTTTGCCATGGGCGTCGTGTCGGGCATCGTGATGAGCTACCAGTTCGGCACCAATTGGTCGGTCTTCTCCGACATTGCCGGCCCGGTGATCGGCCCGCTGATGGCCTATGAAGTCCTGACCGCCTTTTTCCTCGAGGCAGGCTTTCTCGGCGTCATGCTGTTCGGGATGAACAAGGTGGGCAAGAAGCTCCACTTCGCCGCCACGCTGATGGTCGCGGTAGGTACCTTTGTGTCGGCCTTCTGGATCCTGTCGGTGAACAGCTGGATGCAGACACCAGTCGGCTTCGAACTGGGCGCAAACGGGCAATATCTGCCGGGCGACAGCTGGGTCGAAATCATCTTCAATCCCAGCTTCCCTTACCGCCTCGTGCACACGGTTATCGCCGCCTATCTCACTACCGCCTTCGTCGTCGGCGGTGTGGGTGCATGGCACCTGCTGCGCGACCGCACCAACCTCCATGCGCGCAAGATGTTCTCGATGGCGATGTGGATGGCGGCGATCGTCGCGCCGATCCAGATTTTTGCCGGCGACATGCACGGGCTCAACACGCTCGAACACCAGCCGCAGAAGGTCATGGCGATGGAAGGGCATTACCAGAGCCATCCCGATGGCGCCCCCCTGATCCTGTTCGGCATTCCCGACAGCGAGGAGAAGCGGGTCAAATATGCCGTGGAAATTCCCAAGGCCTCCTCGCTGATCCTCAAGCACGATCTCGATGCGCCCATGGCGGGCCTAGATACGATTCCCGATGACGAGGAGCCGCCCGTGGGTATCGTGTTCTGGTCGTTCCGCATCATGGTCGGCATCGGCTTCGCCATGCTCGGGCTGGGGCTGTGGAGCCTGCTCGCGCGGGTCCGCAAGAAGCTCTACGACTGGCCGCTGCTCCACCGCGCCGCCCTGGTCATGGCGCCGAGTGGTTTCGTCGCGGTCATCGCCGGGTGGATCACCACCGAGGTCGGCCGCCAGCCCTACGTGATCTACAACCTGCTGCGTACGGCGGATGCCGCCAGCCCGCTCGACGCGCCCGCAGTGGGTGCCTCGCTGCTGGCTTTCGTGGTTGTCTATTTCGCCGTTTTCGGCGCGGGCGTGTGGTACATCCTCCACCTGATGCACAGTCCCCCGCATGTCGGCGAGAAGGGCGTCAAGCGCGGCGACACGGGCCCCATCCGGACCGCGGGCATCACCCCCGGCCCGTCGCAGAACCCTAGGCATTCCGACACCCTGCCACGCGATCACGAGGAGGCGACCGATGGCCGTTAATTTCGACCTTACCGTCATCTGGGCGTTCATCATCGCCTTTGCCGTATTCGCCTATGTCGTGATGGACGGCTTCGATCTCGGCATCGGGATACTCTTTCCGACCTTCGAAGTGGGGCCCGAACGCGACCGGGCGATGAATTCTATCGCCCCCGTCTGGGACGGTAACGAGACCTGGCTGGTGCTGGGCGGCGGCGGATTGCTCGCCGCCTTTCCGCTGGCTTATGCGGTGGTGCTGCCGGCGACCTATCCGCTGATCATCGCCATGCTGCTCGGCCTCGTGTTCCGTGGGGTGGCGTTCGAGTATCGCTGGCGCGATCCGGGGCACCGGCGGCTGTGGGACGCGGCATTCACCGGCGGCAGCTTCGTCGCGGCGATGGCGCAGGGCATGACGCTGGGTGCACTATTGCAGGGCATCGAGGTCGTCGACCGTGCCTATGCGGGCAGCTGGTTCGACTGGCTGACGCCCTATACGCTCCTTACCGGGCTCGGCACCGTGGCGGGTTATGCCCTGCTCGGCGCGACCTGGCTGGTGTGGAAGCTCGATGGCGACAGCCAGCATCACGCGCGCCAACTGGCCAAGCGCGCCGCTTGGGCCACGCTGGTGCTGATGGGCGGGGTCAGCCTCTACAACGTATTCCTCAATACCGATTATGCCCAACGCTGGCTCACCGCGCCCGAGATTTTCTTCGCCGCGCCGGTGCCGATCCTGACCGGGATCGTCGCCATCGCCCTGCTGCGCTCGCTGTCGGTCGAGCGGCACAGCAAGCCGTTCTGGCTCAGCCTGGGGCTGTTCTTCTTCGGCATGGCCGGACTCGGGTTCACCATGTGGCCCTATGTCGTGCCGCCGGGCCTGACCATCTGGGACGCTGCCGCGCCCGAGCGCAGCCAGATCTTCATGCTGGTCGGGGTTGCCATCACCATGCCGCTAATCATCGCCTATACCGCCTGGGCCTATTGGGTCTTCCGCGGCAAGGTGGGCGACGAGGGCTATCATTGATGGCCGGACCGGACGAGCGCCCGCTGTGGCAGCGGCTTGGCTGGATGGCGGTGATCTGGGCGGCAAGCATCGCCGTGCTCGGCACCGTCGCCTACATCATCCGGTTCTGGCTCAAGACCTGACGCGGCGGTGAGCCAACAGGCACTTAGTTATAGTTCCATGATAATTGATCCACGCGTATCGAACCAATTTACGCCTTCGATGCTTCAACCGAAGTGAATTCGATTACTCGATTAATGCAATCGTAAATTCGAATTGGACGATTGCCAAAGACGCGCATAAAAGGTGCACATCCACTCGAAACGAAGGATTTGCACATGAGCCTCCATATCGGCGACACTGCTCCCGACTTCACCGTCGATACCCAGAACGGCGAGATCAGCCTGCATGAATGGGCGGGCGACAGCTGGGTGTTCTTCTTCAGCCACCCGGCCGATTTTACCCCCGTCTGCACCACCGAGATGGGCCGCACCGCGCAGCTCGCGGATGAGTTCGAGAAGCGCAATGTGAAGCCGCTGGGCCTGTCTACCGACACCGCCGCCGAACATGCCCGGTGGATCGAGGACGTCAACGACACGCAGAACACCAATCTGGTTTTCCCGATCGTCGCCGACGCCGATCTCAAGATCGCGAAGCTCTACGACATGATCCATCCCGACGAGAGCGAGACTGCGGCAGTCCGTTCGGTCTTCCTCATCGACCCCGACAAGAAGGTTCGCCTGACGATGACCTATCCGATGAGCGTCGGCCGCAATTTCGACGAGATACTGCGCGCTATCGATGCGCTGCAGTTCAGCGACAAGCACGGGGTCGCGACCCCGGCGGACTGGCACCACGGCAAGGCGGCGATCATCCCGCCCTCTGTATCCGACGAGGATGCCAAGGCCCGCTTCCCGCAGGGCTTCACCACGCTGCGGCCCTATCTGCGCACGGTCGCGATCGACTAAGCTTGGTCCGACCCGATCGATGATACGGGCGGGATCGGTTTGCGCCGGTTCCGCCCGCCCGTGCTAGGAGAACGAAATGCTGCTCGAAAAAATCAAGACGCCCGGCCTGTCGCACCTGTCCTACCTGGTCGGATCCGGCGGCAAGGCGGCGGTGATCGATCCTCGCCGCGACTGCGAATGCTACGTCGAAATGGCGCGCGCCGCAGGGCTCGAGATCACCCATATCTTCGAAACGCATAGGAACGAGGACCTGGTATCGGGCGCACCGATCCTCGCAGCGCTTACCGGCGCGCGGGTATTGCACGGCCCCAACGCCGCAGCCGATGTCGTCTATGCCGAAACCGCGCGCGAAGGCGACGCGTTCGAAATCGGCCAGCTGACCATTCGCGTGCTTGAAACGCCTGGCCATACCGATGATCACCTCGCTTTCGTCCTGCATGACACCGCGTATCCCAACGGCCCGGTCGGCGTGTTCACCGGCGATGCGCTGTTCGTCGGCGATGTCGGCCGCACCGATTTCTATCCCGATCGCCAACGCGAAGTCGCCGGGCTGCTGTACGATTCGCTGCACAAGGTGCTGGCACTGGGCGACCAGGTCATTCTCTATCCCGCCCATGGCGCCGGTTCGGTTTGCGGATCGGGCATGGCGGAACGCGAATTTTCGACTGTCGGTCACGAACGCGCCAACAATCCGCGGCTGCAATTCGCCGACCGCGAGGCGTTCATCGATTTCAAGGTCGGCGAGAACCACTACCAGCCACCCTATTTCCGACTGATGGAACGGCTCAACCTCAGCGGCGGCGATCCGGCCCCGCGGGTCATGCGCCCGCGCCGCCTGCCACTGGCTGAACTGTCCGCGATCGAGGTCGATCACCTCGTCGATATCCGCGAGCCGCTGGCCTATGCGGCGGGGCATCTGCCCGGCGCGATGAACCTGCCGGTCGGGATGATCTCCGCCTTCGCCGGATGGTTTATCCGCGAGGGCGAGAGCATCGCGCTGATAGGCTCCGACGAAGATCAGCTTGCCGCCGCCATGACCCATCTCGTGCGCATCGCACTGGACAATGTTATCGGCGGCTATGTCGGTGTCGTTCCTGCTGCGGCACAGGGCCGCGATATGGCAACGATACCGATGATCGGAACTGCCGAAGTGGCGCGCCGTCTCGACAGCCCACCCGCGGGCTGGACGCTGCTCGATGTGCGCGACGCCGACGAACGCTCGGCAAGCGCGATCGAGGGTTCGCAGCATATCTATGTCGGCCAGTTGAACGAACGCTATCGCGAACTCGATCCGGCCGCGCACTACACGCTGATGTGCGCCAGCGGGATGCGGGCGACCGTCGCCGCGGGCTGGCTCGCCAGTCGCGGGTTCGCGAAACTCGACGTCTATCTCGGCTCGATGGGGGCTTGGAATGCTACCAAGGCCAAACCCACGTAAGCCGCGGGCCTGGCCGCTCCGCCCCTAGGCGGTTGCCTGCTGGTCAGCGTCGTGGGCGCGCCCTTCGAGCCATTCAAGCTGCTCGAGAATGACCGGCGTCACATCGCGGTGCGCGTTATGGCCGATGAACAGGTCCATATGGCCGTAATTCGGCACGATCCGCTGCTGGTATAGCTCGGGCTTGTTATTCCCCTGCAACCAGACGCGCGTGCGCTGGCCGCTTTCGGGATAGAACAGCTTGTTCGTCGCACCCGACAGGAAGCTGATCGGCAACGCCAGGCGGCGCGCTGCGTCGTCGCTCGTATAAACGGCTTGGCCCGCGGCATCGACTGCCAGCCCCTTGCGCATGACCTCCTGCAAGTGCTCGAACGGCTTGAGCGATACGCGGCTGAACATGCTGCCCAGCGCCAGATGCGTATCGTGACCCAGCTGGCTGTGGTCCCAGCTCGGACCGAACACGCCGAACACGCGGCGGCAGGTCGGGTTCTTGCACGCCTGCCCCTCGGGTACGGGAATCTGGTAAGCGATCGCGTCGATCTCGTAATCGGCCTCGGTGCCCTGGCTGACGAAGTCGAGATGCCCGTCGAGCAGCGAGATCTGTCCGAGCGTCCCCGCCACACCAAGATCGGCCTTCATGTAATTGAGCCAATCGGTCACCGGATGCAGCGTAAGCTGCGAGGAAATGAGCGAGCGCACGCCCGAGACCCAGCCTGCGCCAATCCCCATCAGTAAGCTCATCGAGCCCACACAATGAGCGATCGCCTGCACGCTGTCGGCACCGCTGACCTTGCGGATCCTCGCAATCGCAGCCGGCCAATCGTACTGCGCGATATCGTCGATCGTGAATTCGGGCGGATGTTCGGTATCATTGCCCGCATCTGCGCTGGCACGGTAATCGAACAGCCACACATCGTAACCCTGCGCCACGAGGCTTTCGGCGAGATTTTCCTCGACCGTCGGCGTGGCGAAGCTGGACGCGCGCACCGAAAAGCCGGGCGCCAGAACCAGCGGTCCGCGCGCGCCGCCGCGATAGCGGGTCAGGCCGATGCTCGCCCCGTCTTCGGTGGGCACGAAATGCTTTTCCGGCGGTGGCAGCCGCAGTTTGCGGTCCACCAGCTTGGCCGCATCCTTGGCGGCGAAATCGTTGAGCGTGGCCAGCATCCCGCCATAGGAGCGGAATACGGTCATCGCGAAGAAGCCCGCGTATTTGGCGACGAAATAGGTATCGATCGCCTTCTTGGCGCGCGGAATCTGCTTCACGACATGCGCAACCAGCGTCCCCGTATCGTGCACCTCGATCGTCGTCAGCTGGCGCATGAATTCGTCGATCCCCAGCTTAAGCACGCCGCGACCGATCAACTCGCCGCTGGCATCCTCCCCATGACGCAGCGTGACGAACAGCGTGGTGAGATCGGTCCAGGGATCGGACTTGCCGCGCTGCTCGAGCGTCTTGAAGCCGTGGAAATGGACCGGCCCCGCGGGACCGTCGAGCACCATATCATAGAGCATGGTCCAGCTTTCGGCGCGCGTCGGATCGGCGACCAGCAGGCGGAAGGTACCTTCGCGCACCGGCAGCGGATCGGGTGACAGCGCGGCGACCGTGACGGTGCCGGTAATGCGCGAACGGTGCTCCTTCTCCTCGATCATGCGATGGAGGTTCTCGGTCGTCACGGTCAGCCTGAAGTGGCAGTCGCCGCCATGCGTGCGGCCCCACGCCTCGCCATTGGCGTAATCGTCGCGGATACGTTCGACATGGCCGCAGGGACGGTGGTGGCACCCGACGTCGCTGATATGACCGGCCATCGTTTCGGTAAAGGACAGCCCGGGGGCCATCGCTTCGGGATGGTTCATCACCAGCTGGCGGATCGCCGCCTTGCCTTCGTTGATCGCGCCGCTCTCGAAATGCTCGGCGGCCTTCTCGATCCACTGGGCCACCGGTTCGATCGCATGGCCCGCTACCCATTTCGCAATTGCCAGCCGCAGGCCATCGCCGCGCGGGGCAAGTATCGGGTCTGGTGAGGCTTCCTCGACCGGCGCCGGTTGGGGCAGCGGCCCTTCCTCGCCAAGTGTGAAGTCGATGGTCCAGCCCTGCCGCTGCGCCAGCTTCTCGATAGCGCGTTCGGCCACCGCGGTGATCGTCAGCAGCGGATTGACGCCGACCGAGCCGGGCAGCGCGGCACCGTCGCAGACATAGAGACCTTCGTGAACATCGGTCCCCGCAGTGCCTGCAAAGACACGGCAGGTGTCATCGACCACGCCGGTGGCCGCATCGTCGCCCATGCCGCAGCCGCCGATCGGGTGAACCGTGATCAGCTTCTTGCCGAACGGGTCGCTCCACAGCGGATCGGAGAAATATTGCGCGTCGATCGCACGCGCCGCTTCGGCCATTTTGTCATCGTCGCGGCGGAAGGTGCGCTGTTCGCCTGCGCCCGGCCAGTGGATCGTCAACCGGTCGTCATCGAGCGCCAGCTGGCCGCCCGAATCGTCGACGCTCATCACCAGATAGGTCTGCATGCGCGACATCGGGCCCTTATAGGCCCATTCGGCGATACTGCCGGGGTCGGTCTGTACCGCTTCGCCCATCGCCTTGGCATCCATCAGGCGCGGCTTGACCTGGTCCATTCCGAAGCGGGTGAAGCCATCGGCCAGTGCCTCGCCGAAGAAGAACGCCGGGGCGAGCGCAGTGGCGATGATGCCGGGGGCAACGCCCTCCTCGATCACCAGCCCCTCGGTCACGTCCCTCGTCCCGCGCATGTCGATCACGCCGGTGATGCAGGGGCCAGGATAGGCTTCCTTCGCGACATCCGAAGCCCCCACGCCGATCGCATAAAGCGGCTGTGCGGTGAGCGTATCGTCCTCGTCCTTTTCGGCCTTGAGATAGCTGTCGTAAGCGAAGCCCAACGCATCGCCATTGCCCGAGAAATTGGCACCCAGCCGGTCGGAAAGCGCGAGACCCTTCTCGCGCGAGCGCAGCAGGATCTCTGTCGACCCGAGCGTGCCCGCGCCCAGAATGACATGGTCGGCAGTGATGCTGGTCGGGCCCTGCGGCGCATCGACGCCATTGGGCTCCAGATGGACACGCCACCGCTCGCCCTCGCGCTCGACCCACTGCACTTTCGCCTGCGTGAAGATTTCCGCACCGTGATTGGCGGCATCGGGCAGGTAGTTCATCAGCGTGGTATTCTTCGCGCCGACATTGCAGCCCGATACGCAGTCCCCGCAATTGGTGCAGGCCGGCTGCGGCACCCCGAACTTGTTGGTCTTGTCTTCGAAGGTGACGTTGATCGGCGTCTTGTAGAAGCGCTTGCCCATCTTCTCGGCCGAGTGTTCTAGCGCGTCGAGTTTGCCCAACGTCGGATAGCTGTCGGGATAAGGGTTGGGTGCGAGCATTTCGCGGGCGCGCTCGTAATAGGTGTCGATCTCGTGCTCGTGCTCTCGGAGCGCCGCGGGCCAATGCGCCTGGTCGAGCAGCCGCTTGTCGAGTTCGAGTGCGACATTGGCGTTGATGAGCGAGGTCCCGCCAAGCCCGCAGCCGACCAGCGCATATTGATCGTCGTTTACATGCACTTCGAACAAGGCATCGGCCGCACCGATCCGGCCGCCCTTGGCATTGATCTGCATCGCGTCCTGCGCGTCGGCAAGCTTGTTGGGATATTCGCCGGGGAGCCGTTCCTTGCCGCGTTCGAGGACAGCGACGTCCTGCCCCGCGCGTGCCAGCCGCGACGCGGCAACGCCTGCGCCATAGCCAGACCCGATCACCAGGACGGTGTAATGCTGTTTTGCCTGATCCAGGCTCTTCGCGATGCGTTTCTGCATGGTCATTCTGCCGCCTCCCGCAGGGATTCATCGGATGTTTCGAGCAGGTGGCGCACCCGCGCATCTGCTTCTTCAACGATGCGCGCATGAACCACGCGCGAAAAATCGGACCAGTGGCTCGCAGCCCGCTCGACGGCGTTGCCCGTCTCTTCCACCAGCCGCGAAACGCGCCCGCTGCCTTCGACCCGCACCGGCGCCATCGTGCCGTCGGTGGGATCGTTGAACAGCCGCAGCGAGGCGACTTCGAGATCGTCGGACACCAGCATCGCCGCGCAACCCTGCACAGGCATCAGCGTCGGTTCGTCGAGGACCCAGCCACCGGTGTTGAACACGCCAACCGGGCGCTGGTACCCTTCCACCATCAGTTCGTCCTGGAAGGGCTTGTGCGTATGACCGAACACGAACTGCAGTTCGGTCGGCAGTTCGCCCAGCTCGTCGCGCAATTGCGCCGCCATGGGCGTACCGAGATACCAGCCGATATCGTCGATCTCCGCTTCGCCGAGCACATGGCCATAGCCTTCGCGCTGGCGTTCTGCCGCGCGGCCTGCAGTCAAATCGACGCCGGCGCGCAGGAGATTGTCGAGCGTGATGCCGTATTTGAGCTGCATCGAGGGATCGATGCCGAGTTTCGAATTCAGCCCGCCGGTGATCCGCCGGGCAACGCTTTCGGCAAAGTCATGGCTCGCGCCGGCGCTGAGCATGGTCTCGTAAAGCGACCCGGCAGCCCCGCCAATATCGCCCGCGCTGCCGAGGTCTGACCACAGGAAATCGATCCACGGCCCGTTCTCCGCCTCGAGCTGGTGCATGGTCGCAGGCCGCGCCTCGCCATTGTCGAGGAACCCGCGCAGGTTGGACAGCGCGCGATACATGCCATCGAGATAATGCCCGTGGTGCATCACGACTGCGCGGCCGGTATCGCGATCGGCAAGGCCCCAATTGGGATAGGCGATGCGCACAGAAGCTCCCGCCAGATGCGGGCGGCGCGCGATCAGCGATTCCATCAGGCGGCAGCTGTGCATCGGCTGGCCGATGATCGGCGTGATGGGTTCCAGATCGCCCGGCATCTCGCTCGCCTGCAAGGCGGTAATGAATCGGTGATCCTGCGCCATGCGCCACAGATGATGGTCATGATTGCCCGCAACATAAACGATATCGCGGCGGAATATCTCGCGCCCGTCCTTGGGAAAAAAGGCATCGATCAGCTGGAGGAAGCTTTTCGACACATCGCCAAAGGGCGACAGCCCGAGGTCGAGCGCATCGCCGAGCAGGACGAGCTGCGGCTTTTCGCCATCGACCAGCGTTTTCCGCAGCCCATCGGCGAAAGACAGCAGCACCTCACTTGGCACATCGGCAACCTCGCCGCCGCCATGGAAATGCGTCAGCAGGCTGTCGCGCGCGCCGAGGTGGAGGTCCGACAGGACGATCTGGGCAATGCTCATGCGGTATTCTCCAGGCAGGTATAGAATGCGTCGCGCACGATCTTCTCGCGCGGGTCGTCCCATTTGCCGGTGCCGAGCTGGTTGGTGATCCAGGCATAGGCGACCCCGTCGTCCGGGTCGGCATAGGCAAGCGAGCCTCCCACCGCGAAACTGCCGAAGGCGCTGTGGGTGCGGGCATATTCCCAACTGTCGAAGGGTTTTTCGAAGCCGTGGGAATAATACATGTCGGCGGTCAGGACCTGGTCCTTCAGACCCTTGCGTGGGTGCGCGTGGCCGGCGCACAGCGTCTGCATTACCGCGGGGGTCACTCCCAGTTTCGCGCCGCCCTCGGCGAAGGCTTGATAGAGCATCGCCAGCCCGCGAGCGGAAGCGATGCCGCCCGCCGCGCCCTGGCCCACACGCCAGAAGTCCTCGCAATCCAGCGCCCCCGGTCCGGAAAGCAGCAGCGGATTGTTGAGCGTGCGGAAAGCCAGCGTGCCCGGCAGGCACATCTTGAAGGTCAGCGGCCAGGGCATGGTGGAATGATGGATAAACAGGTCCTGCATCCCGAACCCCTCGATCCGGGCAATGCGGCTGCGATCGAAATCCTCGGGCAGGCCGAGAAACACGTCGGCGTTCAGCGGTGCGATGAGTTCGTCCGCAACGAAGTGACCGAGATTGCGATGCTGCGGGTCGCGGCGGCGGATCAATTCACTGGCGATCCAGCCCAGCGTATAGGCGTGGTTCCCGGCGTAATCGCCCGGGGTCCAGTGGGGCTTCTGCCGCGCAATGGCAGCGCAGATGGCGTCCTCGTCACCCAGATTGTCGAGCGTGAGCGAAAAGTCGATTGCCGAAAGGCCGGCCTGTTCGGACAGTGCCTCGCCCACCGTGACCGCGCCTTTGCCATGCGCTGCGAATTCGGGCCAGATATCGGCCACCGGCTCGTCATAGGCGAACAGTCCGCGCGATACCGCGACCGCGCCCGCCATGCCGGTGATACCCTTGGTCAGCGAATAGATAAGCGCAACATCGTCGCGCTGCCATTCCTGTGTGCGCGCCTTGTCCTGCCACCCGCCCTGCAGGTCGACCACGGTCTCGCCATGATGGATGATCGTGCAGGCCGCGCCCAGCGCCGTGCGCGCCTGGATCGCGGCAGCGAAGGCATGCGCAACCGGTTCGAACCCGGGCGCGACGTAACCCCGCGTCCAATCGGCTGGATTGCTATTCGTCTCTTTGGTTTGAACGCTCATGCGGCGTAGCTGTTGCATCGACGACCCCCCGGCTCGATATCGGCGAGATCGCGCTCGCCCTCGTCAGGGCAAATAGCGATAATTGGTTAACGGCGCGTATGGGTTTGCCGCAGGAAGGGCGCTCGGCCCGCTCGCCACGCGCCAATCCAACGTGCGAAGCGTTTGAAATGGTTCGTCGGGCGTGCGAAACCAGGGGCCATGAGCGGAGAAGCGAAAACCGGCGCATGGCGCTTCGCAGTCGATCGCGGCGGGACCTTTACCGATGTCGTCGCAGTGACCCCCGCAGGGGCGCTGGTGACTGACAAGCTGTTGTCCGAGAACCCCGATCACTATCCCGATGCCGCGAGCGAGGCGGTCCGCCGGCTGATGGAACAGCATGGCACTGCGCCGATTGCCGAATTGCGGATCGGCACCACGGTCGCGACCAATGCCCTGCTCGAACGCAAGGGCGAACGCTTGGCGCTGGCGATCACGCGCGGCTTTGGCGATGCGCTGCGGATCGGCAACCAGGCGCGGCCCGACATCTTCGCGCGCCATATCGTGCTGCCCGAACAATTGCCCGCCCGGGTCATCGAGATCGCAGAACGTGTGGGCGCCGACGGCACGGTACTGACACCGCTCGACGAGGGGGCGGCACGGGCCGATTTCGCCGCGCTGCGCGCCGAAGGTTTCGATGCGCTCGCCATCGTCCTGATGCATGGCTGGAAATATCGCGGGCACGAGGAGCGGTTGGCCCGGATCGCCCGCGAACTCGGCTTCGCACAAGTGAGCATCAGCCATGAAGTCGCCCCGCTTATCCGCCTGATCCCGCGCGGCGATACGACGGTGGTGGACGCCTATCTCTCGCCCGTGCTGCGGCGCTATACCGACACGCTGCAGGCGGGGCTGCCCGACACGAAAAGCCTGCGGTTCATGCAATCGAATGGCGGGCTGGCCGAAGTCGGCGCATTTCGCGGCAAGGATGCCATCCTGTCGGGACCCGCGGGCGGAGTGGTCGGCATGGTCGCCGCAAGCACCCCGCTCGGGCACGACCGGCTGATCGGTTTCGACATGGGCGGGACCAGCACCGATGTGGCGCATTATGCGGGCGAGTACGAACTGACCGGTGACAGCGTGGTCGCGGGCGTCCGGGTCGCGGCCCCGATGATGCAGATTCATACCGTCGCTGCCGGGGGCGGCTCGATCTGCCAGTTCGACGGCGGACGGTTCCGCGTCGGGCCCGACAGCGCGGGCGCCGATCCCGGCCCCGCCTGCTACCGGAAGGGCGGACCGCTGACAGTTACCGACTGCAACCTGTTTCTTGGTCGGATCGACCCGGCGTTCTTCCCCCACGTGTTCGGTCCGGGCGGCGACCAGCCGCTCGATCCCGATGCAGCCCGAGAACGGCTCGAGGCAGTGGCAGCGGCGCTGCCCGAATCGCAGGACCTCGCCGCGATTGCCGAGGGCTTTCTCGCCATCGCGGTCGACAATATGGCCAATGCCATTCGCAAGATTAGTGTGGCGCGCGGGCACGACGTAACCGCTTATGCGCTCGCCTGCTTCGGGGGTGCCGGGGGCCAACACGCCTGCCGGGTCGCCGACGAGCTGGGCATGGAGACCGTGCTGGTCCACCCGCTCGCGGGGATACTCTCGGCCTATGGCATCGGCCTGGCGCCGGTAAAGGCGATCCACGAAGTTAGCATCGTGCGCGGTCTGGAGGAGGATTTCTCCAACGACCTGCGCGCTCTCGAACAGGATGCACGCGCGGCGCTGGCCGAACAAGGCATCGCGACGGACGCGGTGACGGTGGAATGCCATGCGCGGCTGCGGTTTGCGGGCAGCGACAGCCTGCTCCCCATCCCCTGCGAGAAACCTGGAGCGATGGACCACGCCTTTCGCGCGCTCCACCGCCAACGGTTCGGCTATTCCGACGCCGAAGCCCCGATTATCGTCGAGGCATTGAGCGTGGAAGCCAGCGGACGGAGCGGCGGCCTTGGTCACGTCCAGCCGTCACCGGTTGCCACATCGGGCACCGCGTCGGGCAGTTGGCACACGGTCGCGCGCGCTACGATGGCTCAGGGTGACCGCGTCGACGGCCTCGCGCTGGTGATCGACCCGGGTTCGACCACTGTGGTCGAAGCGGGCTGGCAGGCGCAGATTGCCGAGGAGGGAAGCCTCGTACTGACGCGCACGCAAGCGCTGCACCGCGACCGCGCATTGGGCACCGAAGCCGACCCGGTCCGGCTCGAGATCTTCAACAATCTGTTCATGGCCATCGCCGAGGAAATGGGCGTCTTGCTGCAATCGTCCGCGACCTCGGTCAACATCAAGGAACGGCTCGATTTCTCCTGCGCGCTGTTCGATGCGGAAGGCGCGTTGATCGCCAATGCACCGCATATCCCGGTGCATCTCGGCAGCATGGGTGACAGCATTGCGCGGGTGATCGAGGCACGCGGGGCGCGGGCCGACGGGCGCGGGTTCCGGCGCGGCGATGCCTATGTGCTCAACGATCCCTATCGCGGGGGGACCCATTTGCCCGACATCACGCTGATCGTGCCGGTGTTCTATGGCGAGAAGGGCGATGCGCCCGATGCCTTCGTCGCCGCACGCGGGCATCATTCGGACATTGGCGGGATCGCGCCCGGATCGATGCCGCCCACCAGCCGCACGATCGAGGAGGAAGGCGTCCTGATCGACAATTTCCTGCTGGTCGATGCAGGCGCGTTTCGCGAACAGGCCATGCGCGATCAGCTGGCGTCGGGCCGCTACCCCGCGCGCAATCCCGATCGCAACTTGTCCGACTTGCGCGCGCAGCTTGCCGCCTGCTCGAGAGGGGCGGAACTGCTCTGCCTTGCCGCGCGCGACAATGGCCCTGCGGTGGTTGCGGCCTATATGGGCCATGTCCTCGCCAATGCCGAAGAAAGCGTACGGCGATTGCTCGACCGGCTGCAGGACGGCGATTTCGCCTATCCGATGGACAATGGCGCGGTGGTCAAGGTTGCGATCCGCATCGACCATGCGAACCGTTCGGCGGTGTTCGACTTCACCGGCACCAGCGATCAGCTACCCGACAATTTCAACGCGCCGCGATCGATTACCCGCGCCGCGGCGCTGTACGTCGTGCGCACCCTGATCGACGATGCCATCCCGATGAACGATGGGTGCCTGCGTCCGATCGAACTGGTCGTGCCGCCCGGCTCGATGCTCGACCCGCAACCGGGAGCGGCGGTGGTGGCGGGCAATGTCGAGACCAGCCAGGCGGTCACCGACACGCTGTTTGCGGCGACCGGCCGCCTGGCACCCAGCCAGGGGACGATGAACAACTTCACTTTCGGCGACGGGACCGACCAATATTACGAGACGATCTGCGGCGGTTCGGGCGCAGGGGCCGGCCACGACGGCACCAACGCGGTACAGACGCATATGACCAATTCGCGGCTGACCGATCCCGAAATTCTCGAAACCCGCCTGCCCGTAAGGTTGGAGACGTTCGCGATCCGCCACGGCTCGGGCGGGCGCGGCACATTCTGCGGCGGCGACGGGGTGGAGCGGCGGATCACCTTCCTCCAACCGATGCACGCCAACATGCTCGCCAACCGGCGGAGGATCGCGCCGCGCGGCATTTGCGGCGGGCATGATGCCGCGCCGGGCCGCAACTGGGTCGAGCGCGCGGACGGCTCGCGCGAGGATCTGGGCGCGACCGCCTCTGCCGAGATGCAGCCCGGCGATACATTCGGGATCCTGACCCCGGGCGGAGGTGGCTTCGGCCCTCCCCGCCCGGACTAGGTCGGACGGTCAGACGGCGGCGTCGCGCTTGACCGTGATCACCTGCGGGTAGGTGAATTCCTTCAGCCCATCGATGCCGTATTCGGCGCCGAAGCCCGATTGCTTGTGCCCGCCAAACGGCGCGAAGGGCGAAAGCTGCATGAATTCGTTGATCCAGACGGTCCCGGTCTCGAGCTGTTCGGCGATCTCGACGCCCTTGTCGGTGTCCTTGGTCCAGACAGCGCCGGCCAGGCCGTATTCCGAATTGTTCGCCCGCTCGATCACTTCGTCGACCGTATCGAACTTCATCAGCGGCATGACCGGGCCGAACTGTTCCTCGGCCACGATCCGCGCATCTTCGGGCGGATTGTCGAGGATCGTGATCGGCACGTAATAGCCGGTGCCCGACGGGTCTTTCTCACCGCCGGTGAGGAACTTGTAACCGTTGTCGCGCGCATCCTGAATGAGGTCGAGCACGCGTTCGTACTGCTTCTTGTTCTGGATCGGACCGACGCCGGTGCCCTGCTGCGAACCATCGCCCACCACCACGGTCTTTGCGTAAGCGGCAATCGCCTGCGACAGATCGTCGTAGATGTCCTTGTGGATGTAGATCCGCTTGGCCGCGATGCAGACCTGGCCCGCATTGGAGAAGCTCGACCAGAACAGCTGCTCGGCGACCTTTTCGACATCGGCGTCGGGCAGCACGATCGACGCGTCATTGCCCCCCAGTTCGAGCGTGATGCGCTTGAGATCGCCCGATGCGCCTTCCATGATCTTCTTCCCCGTCGCGGTCGAGCCGGTGAAGGTGATCTTGTCGATGTCGGGGTGCTCGGTGATGAGCGGGCCGAGCGTGTCTTCGCCAGTGATGATATTCACCGTGCCCGCCGGGACCACATCCTTGATCAGTTCGGCGATCCGCAGCGTGGTCAGCGGCGTGAACGGCGACGGCTTGAGCACGATGGTGCAGCCTGCAACCAGCGCAGGGACGATCTTCTGGATCGCCATCATGATCGGGAAGTTCCACGGTACGATCCCGCCGACCACGCCCACCGGTACGCGCCGCGTGCGCGAGAGGCGGGTATCGTCATCCTGGTTGATGACATCGTCGAGCGTGAGCGTCGACTGCGCGGCGGCGAGGCCTGCCGCGCCGTAAATCTCCTGCTGCGCCTGCGTGTGCGGCTTGCCCTGTTCGGAAGTCAGCAAGCGGTAGAGCTCGTCCGCGTTTTCCTTGATTGCGGCGGCAATCCCCTGAACGACCTTCTGCCGTTCCTCGGGCGTGGTTTTCTTCCACTGCGTGAACGCGCGGCGCGCGGCAGCGACCGCGCTGTCGAGTTCTTCCTTGCCGCAGGACGGCACACGGCCGACGACCTGCTCGGTGGCGGGGTTGAGCACCTCGAGCCATTGGCCGTTATCGACCATCTTGCCGTCGATCAGGTTCTTGTAGTCGGTCATGTCTCTCTCCTCGCGCAAATCTGGGATTCGTCCCTTGGCATCACACTGTCGAAATTCGTTGCTCGATGCAACGGGTCTTGCGGTGCGGCGCCAAATTGGAGAGAGAGGCGCCGAAGAGGAGAGCAATGCAGACCTTCGTTACCGAAGCCGTCGATTGGCCCGAGACCGCGCCGGACCTGCGCGAACAGGTGCGCGCGCTGGTGGCCGCGCATGGCGAGCGCGACCCGGTCCGCCGTGCGAATTGCTGGACCAAGGCCGACGCCGGTTTCAGCAAGCGATTGGGCGATGCGGGCCTGCTGGGGATGACCTGGCCGACCGAATACGGCGGGCACGAGCGCAGCCAGCTCGAACGCTATGTGGTGATCGAGGAACTGCTCGCCGCGGGCGCACCGGTGGGCGCGCACTGGATCGCGGACCGGCAAAGCGGGCCACTGCTGCTGCGGCTGGGCAATGAAGACTTGAAGCGCCGCTGGGTGCCCGCAATCGCGCGGGGCGAGGCTTTCGCCTGCATCGGGTTGAGCGAACCGAATTCGGGTTCGGACCTCGCATCGGTGCGCACCGCGGCGCGGCGCGATGGCGACGGTTGGGTGCTCAACGGCCAGAAGGTCTGGACCACCGGCGCGCATGTCAGCCATTTCATGATCGCGCTGGTGCGGACCGAAGCGGGGAGCGAGCGGCAGCAGGGGCTGTCGCAATTCGTCATCCCGATGGATGCGCCCGGGGTCACCGTGAAACCGATCATCGACCTCACCGGCGCGCATGAATTCAACGAGGTGTTCTTCGAGGATGTGCGCCTGCCCGAAACCGCGCTGCTCGGGACCGAAGGCGACGGGTGGAAGCAGGCCACCGCCGAGCTCTCGCTCGAACGCGCCGGGCCCGAACGCTACCTGTCCTCGATGGTGCTATTCCTCGAACTGGTCCGCTACGCCGGTGCGAGGCAGGACATGGCGTTGCAGCAGCTGATCGGTCGGCTGACGGCAGATGCCTGGACGCTCCGGCTGATGAGCGCGTCGGTCGCGGCCAAGCTGGCACGGGGCGAGGACCCCGCGCTCGAGGCCACCATGGTCAAGGACCTTGGCAATTCCTACGAACAGGCGATCCCGCAACTGGTTCAGGCGGCGGCGGATTTTGCCGATGCAGATGCCGCCACCCTGCGCGATGTCTGTTTCTACCTTTTGCAGGTCAGCCCCAGCTTTTCGCTGCGAGGCGGCACGCGCGAGATCATCAAGGGCATCATCGCCCGGGGGCTGGGGCTGCGATGAGCGATACCAGACGCATGCTGGCAGAAATGACCGATCCGCTGTTCGCCGAACTGGGTCCTGACGCAACCATGGCGCGCGACGGCGACCGGCTCGACGAACTCGGCCTGCACGCACTGCTGGTGCCCGAAGACGATGGCGGTTTCGGCGGCAGCTGGATGGATGCGCTGATCGTCTTCCGGCTGGCGGGCTATCACGCGCTGGGGATCGACCTGCCGGACGTGACTATCGCGCGCGTTGTTGAACAGGATAGCGACCAGTGGTTCGGCCTGATGGCCTTCGCCCGCACCGCGCAGATCGCCGGGGCGCTCGACGCCGCGCTGGCGCTGTCGGTCGCCTATGCCAACGAGCGGGTGCAGTTCGGCAAGCCGCTGGGCAAGTTCCAGGCGGTCCAGCAGTCGCTGGCGAGCTTTGCCTGCGAAGCGGCGGCGGCCAATTGCGCGGCGATGGGAGCGGCGCAGGCGCTCGATCGCGGGGATGCGGAATTCGAGATCGCCGCCGCCAAGCTGCGCGCCAATCGCGCGGTCGAAGTGGGCACGACAGTCGCGCATCAGGTCCACGGCGCGATCGGCTTCACGCAGGAATACGGGCTGCACCCACTGACGCGGCGGTTGTGGCAATGGCGGTCCGAATTCGGCAATGACGCGCATTGGAGCGGCAAGCTCGGGGAGAGTGTCATGACGCGCGGCGCCGATGCCTTCTGGTCCGACCTGTCCGCACGCACCGATTAGGCCAGCGCCAGCACCCCGGTCAGGATATTGCGCACCAGATCGACCTGTCCGCGCGCGCCGGTCTTGGCGTAGATCTTCTTCGAATAATAGCGCGCGGTCTCGACCGTCAGACCGTGCGCCTGCGCGGCCTCGGTGATCGAGAGCCCTTGCGCCAGCGACCATGCCAACCGCGCTTCGGCGGGGGTGAGATCGAACAGGTCGACCAATTGTTCGTGCCGGTCGGCGCTCGAGGACCGGTCGCCGCGCAGATAGACCACCGCGACCGCCTTGCCCTCGCCCGCCAGCGCATCGACCCGCATCGGCGCGACGAGGATATCGATCCACGGGTCCTGGCTGAGATTGATCGCACGCGGACGGTGACGCCGGTCGGTCGCCATCGCCCGGACCAGTGCCGTCAGCTGGCGATCGACCGCCGGAGAGCCGGGAACCAGCCGATCGTAGGGGCCGCGCCGCAGCGCACCCGAGCGTTCGAGCAGCCGGCCCGCCTGGGCATCCAGATCGACGATCCGGCAGCGCCGGTCCACCGCGATCCAGCCGAAATTCATCCGGCGAAAGGCTTCCGCGCCGACCGAAGCCCGGCCGCGTTCGCGTTCGAGCGCGGAGACCACCTGCAGCGCCACCCGCAGATGCGGCACCAGCGCCGATAGCAGGCTGGCGATCTCGGCACCGGGCGCTTGTGGCGCGGCGGCACACAGCACGAGGCTCAGATCGCCGCTTCCCACACGCACCGCACGCAAGGCGCCATCGGGATTGCCCAGTTCTTCCCCCGCATAGACCCGCGCCTCGCGCATATCGCTATCGGCGAACGCACCAACAACACCATCGGCCAGGGCGACAAGACCCTCCTCGCCCGCGCTACGCAACCGGATCGCCACGCCATCCGCCGCGCATACCCGACGCAATTGGCGCAGGAAGGTCTGCCACATGGGCTGTTCGAACACGCCCGAATGGAGCGGTACGAGGAGCTCCGTCTCGCCGAGATTGGGGATGCGCATGCAATCGCCTTACTACCTCCCAAATGGGAGGTCCATCCTTTGTGTGGAGCGGTAAGCGAGGGGCAAGACTTGAGGAACCCCTTCATGACCGATCCCAAAACCCTGACCCATCTCCAGCGGCTCGAAGCCGAGAGCATCCACATCATGCGCGAAGTCGCCGCCGAGGCGGACAAGCCGGTGATGCTCTATTCGATCGGCAAGGACAGCGCCGTGATGCTGCATCTCGCCAAGAAAGCCTTTTACCCTTCGCCCCCGCCCTTCCCGCTGATGCATGTCGATACGACCTGGAAATTCCAGGACATGTACAAGCTGCGTGAAAAGGCCGCGCGCGACGCCGGGATGGACCTGATCGTCTATCAGAACCCCGAGGCCGAGGAGCGCGGGATCAACCCCTTCGACCACGGCCCGCTGCACACCGACATGTGGAAGACCGAGGGGCTCAAGCAGGCGCTCGACAAGCATGGGTTTGATGCCGCCTTCGGCGGCGCGCGCCGCGACGAGGAAAAGAGCCGCGCGAAAGAGCGCATCTTCTCCTTCCGCACCGCGACGCATGGCTGGGATCCGAAAAACCAGCGGCCCGAGCTGTGGAACATCTACAATGCGCGCAAGAAAAAAGGCGAGAGCATTCGCGTCTTCCCGCTGTCCAACTGGACCGAGCTCGACATCTGGCAATATATCATGGCCGAGAATATCGAGATCGTGCCGCTCTATTTCAGCGCCAAGCGCCCGACCTACGAGTATGAAGGCGGGCTGTTCATGGCCGACGACCTCGAGCGGCTCGAGGCCGTGATGGGGTACCGGCCCGAGATCACCGAACGTTCGATCCGTTTCCGCACGCTGGGCTGCTTCCCGCTGACCGGTGCGGTCGAGAGCGAGGCAGCCACCTTGCAGGAAGTGGTGCAGGAAATGCTGCTGACCACCACCAGCGAGCGGCAGGGCCGCGTGATCGACAAGGACGCGGGCGACGCGTCGATGGAGAAGAAGAAGCAGGAGGGTTATTTCTGATGACCGATCCCATTTACCAGACCGACGCGCTGATCGCCGACGATATCGAGGCCTATCTCGAGCAGCACCAGAACAAGTCGATGCTGCGCTTCATCACCTGCGGCAGCGTGGATGACGGCAAATCGACGCTGATCGGCCGGCTGCTCTACGATTCGAAGATGATCTTCGAAGACCAGCTTGCCGCGCTCGAGAACGACAGCAAGAAAGTCGGCACGCAGGGGCAGGAGATCGACTTCGCCCTGCTCGTCGACGGGCTTGCCGCCGAGCGCGAGCAAGGCATCACGATCGACGTGGCCTATCGCTTTTTCGCGACCGAGAAACGCAAGTTCATCGTCGCCGACTGCCCGGGACACGAGCAATATACCCGCAATATGGTGACCGGGGCCTCGACCGCCGATTGCGCCGCCATCCTGATCGATGCGCGCAAGGGCGTGCTGGTCCAGACCAAGCGCCACAGCTTCCTGTGCCACCAGCTCGGCATCAAGAACCTGGTGCTCGCGGTGAACAAGATGGACCTCATCGATTACGATCAGGCCAGGTTCGACGCGATCGTCGCCGATTACGCGGCCTTCGCCAAGAGCATCGGGATCGAAAGCTTTACCGCCATCCCGATGTCGGGCCTCGCGGGCGACAACATCACCACGCGCTCGGACAACACCGCTTGGTATGATGGCCCGGTGCTGATCGACCACCTCGAGACCATCGAGGTCAACAATACCGCCAATCAGGCCAAACCGTTCCGCATGCCGGTGCAGTGGGTCAATCGGCCCAATCTCGACTTCCGCGGCTTTTCGGGCCAGATCGCCACCGGCACCGTCAAGCCGGGTGACGAGCTGCGTTCGCTGCCCTCGGGCAAGACGAGCACGGTCAAGTCGATCGTGACCATGGATGGCGAACTCGACGAAGCAGTTGCCGGCCAGTCGGTGACGATCACGCTTGCGGACGAGATCGACTGTTCGCGCGGCGACGTGCTCGCGACCGCCGACAGCCCGCCCGAAGTCGCCGACCAGTTCGAAACGACGATCGTGTGGATGGATGACGAACCGCTGGTGGTCGGACGCGCCTACTGGCTCAAGCTTGGCTCGCAAATGGTCAGCGTGACCGTGGCCGAGCCCAAGTTCGAGATCGACGTCAACACGATGGAACATCTCGCTTCGCAAACACTGCATCTCAACCAGATCGGCGTGTGCGAAATCACCACCGACAAGCGGATCGTGTTCGATCCCTATACCGAAAATCGCGCGCTGGGCGGGTTCATCCTGATCGACAAGATCACCCACCATACGGTCGGGGCGGGGATGATCCACTTCAGCCTGCGCCGCAGCCAGAACGTCCACTGGCAGGCGACCGACATCACGCGCGACCATCACGCCGCGATGAAGAACCAGACGCCGCGTGTGCTGTGGTTCACCGGCCTGTCGGGCTCGGGCAAGTCGACCATTGCCAACGAAGTCGAGAAGAAGCTGGCGATCATGAACCGCCACACCTTCCTGCTCGATGGCGACAATGTCCGCCACGGTCTCAACAAGGACCTCGGCTTCACCGAAAGCGACCGGATCGAGAACATCCGTCGGATCGGCGAGGTAGCACGGTTGATGACCGATGCAGGGCTTATCGTCCTCACCGCTTTCATCAGCCCCTTCCGGGCCGATCGCCAGCTGGTGCGCGACATGATCGATAGCGGCGAGTTCATCGAAATCCATGTCGACACGCCGCTGGAAGTGGCCGAGGCGCGCGATGTGAAGGGGCTCTACAAGAAGGCTCGTGAAGGCAAGCTCAAGAACTTCACCGGGATCGACAGTCCCTATGAAGCCCCCGAGAGCCCCGAGATCCGCGTCAACACGGTCGAAATGACCCCCGAGGAAGCCGCCGATTACATCATCGGCGAGATCCTCCCGCTGAAGTAGGACCCTCCCGCTGAGATAAGACAAAGGGGCGCCACACGGCGCCCCTTTTCGTTTCAGCGTCGGCTGTCCGGGAGCGTCCCGGGCTGTCGGACGGACTCAGTTGCGCAATTGCGCCCCGCCATCGCCGACAATCGCGAATGCCGACCAATAGAACGGATGCGAGGTCTCGCTCTGGTCCATCAGCCGGCGCTGCGACTGGCGCATGGCTTCGGCCAGCGAGGTTCCCGGTGTCACCGCAAAGAAGCCGTCGATCAGCCGGTTCGTCGCATCGTAATCGTCCGGCACCGGCCAATGGCTGGCGACGACGGTCCTGCCGCCCGCACCGACGAAAGCGCGGACCAATCCATCGAGGGCAAACCCGCCGCCGCTGACGCCCGCTTCGCGCGTAGCGCCGAGCGTTGCCTCTCCGGCCGTGTCGCAGGCCGAGAGAATGACCAGATCGGCATCGATCTTGAGATCGAAGATTTCCGCGAAGGACAGCAGCCCATCGGACTGCTCGTCCCCGAACGAGGTCAGCAGCGCCGGACGCGGCGGGCATTCGGGCTGCGGGGCGGTTACGAGGCCGTGCGTGGCGAAATGGAGGATGCGATACTGATCGAGGTCTTCCATCCCCAGAACCGCGGTATCGGTAAAGGTGTCGCCGGTGACGATCCGCTCTTGTGCGGTGCCCGCACCCAGGCTGCGCGAGGCAGCGTAAAGCTCGTCGGCCTTGATCGGATAGTCCCAGATCGACGGCGCCCACAGGCAGTCGGCCCCGCCAGCCAGCGCCGCACGCGTGCCGAGCGTCCCGCGCCCCTGGGTCAGCGGCGTGTTCTCGCCGAACCCGATATATTCGCGGACCGCGGAGGACCCGGGGGCCCGGCGGACATCGCGGAAGGCCGACGGGGACACGGTGGTCGTGATCCTGACCGCACGCCCCAGCCAGTTGGTCCCGGTGAAGTCGTAGTCGTCGCCGCCCTGCGCGATCCGCTCGACATAGCGATCGACGCTGGCGTCATCGGCGACCAGCAGGTTCGCAGGCAGCCGCAACATCGCGCCATCGGGTTCGAATACGAGATGGTCGAGCGCTTTCACCTCACCATCGACCGGTTCGAGCAGCGCCTTGTACAGCGCGCGCGATTTTTCGATGTCGAAGGGGAAGGTCAGCGTCTGCCCGTTCTCGACATAGGCGATAGTGGCCCGCAAATCGTCCACCTCGGCCTCGAGCGCCTCGGGATCGACACCTGCGCGATAGGCGCGCGCCATCTCCGACGTGGCAAAGATGGCGAAGGTCGCGCCGTCCAGCGTCGCCAGCTTGAGATAGCCTTCGCCTGGCCGCAGCGTCCCCTGCAATTCCTCCAACGTAACCCGGCCATCAGATACCGCGCGGAAACGGGGATATTCGCCCAGCCTGTCCTGTATCGCCAATTGCTGCGTCTCGAGCTGGGCGAGCGCTGTGCGCTGCGCGGTCAGCCGTTCGGCAACCAGCGGATCGGCAACCGCCTGCCCTTCGAGCAGCGCCACACGATTGCGCAATTGTTCGACCGAACGCCCGACATTGACCGCCTTGCGGAAGAGTTGCGAGGCTTCGTCGCTCCCGCCCGACAACTCACGTGCAAGCACCGCCTGGGTTTGCGCCAGGCCCGGGCGTTGCAGCAGCTGGCTGGCAAGAAACATGTCCGCCGCAGCCTCCGCGTCTGCATCCCCGTCCCGGGTCAGCAGATCGAAGAACGGCACCAGCAAACGGCGCAGGGCTGGCGTCGGCTTGCCCTGCGCATCGCCCACCAGATCGCGATAGGCAGCGAGCGCTTCGTCGCTCCGCCCGCTGCGCGCCAGATAGCCCGCATATTGCGCCTTGCTGCTCAGCAGTGCGGGGGAATTGGGGTAATTGGTCTCAAGCAGCGCGATCGCTCGGCCATGATAGCCCTCGGCAGCACCCGCATCGTTCTTGTCCTCGGCCAGGTCGGCCAGTTCGCCCAGCACCTGCGCACGCAGCCACAGGATCGAACGGACCGAACCATTACGGACACTCGCCAGGCCGCTGTCGGCATCGGCCAAGCGCTGCTCGGCTTCACCCTTGCGCCCCAGAAGACGCAGCGCGGTCGCGCCGAGATAGTCGGTCTGCCCGTCGAGCAGATCGGCGCGTTCGAGCGCGGAGAGCCCGCCGACTTCGTCCAGCGCACTCGTCTGTTCGGCCGACAGCCGTGCGGCCAGCGCATCGGTGATTTCCTGGCCCGCCAGCGCATCCTGCGACGTCGCGCCGGTTGCGAGCGGGCGCTCGATGATGTCGAGCGCCACCTGCGGCGCCCCCGCATTCAATGCATCGATCGCCTCATAATTGCGCAGCAGCCGCGCCAGCACCGGATCGCCGCCGACTTGCCCGCGCACGCTCGCGAAACCTCTGGAGGCTTCGGCATAATTGCCGAGGTTCGATTGTAGGAGCGCGGCATTGAGGCGCGCTTCGAGGGCATTGTCGCCTTCTGCAGTGGCGGCAGTCGCGGCGAAGAATTCGGCGGCTTCGGCGAAATCGCCGCTATTGCTGCGGCGGTAGGCTTCGGCGATCACCGCATCCGAGGCGAGCGCGCGCGCCTGTGCGCGGGCAAAGGCGACCGCGTCCCCGGTTTCGGTAAGCGGGATCTCGACGTTCCCCTGGACAGGACGATCGTTGACCAGCGTGGCAATCCCGAGCCGCACGGCATCGGAATAGGCGGTAATGGCCTCACCGGCATAGAGCTTCCCGCCGTGCTTGCCCGCCACGAGGACGCGCCGCGTCCCCAGATCGCTATCGCTGCAGGAATAGCTTTGGCTGTCCCCCAGCGCGTCGGGTACGGCGGTTCCGTCACCTTCGCGGCATTCGGCCGAGGGGAGGAACCGCGCCTGCGCATTCGCGCCTTGCGCATCGCGAAGAACCCAGAGCGTGCCTACAGGGGCTGCGGCATCGCGGCAGACGATCGTATATCCGCGATCGAACAATCCGGCCCCTGGCTGCGGCGGCATGATCTGCGCTTCGCACAGGCCATTGGCCCCGATCGGGAAGGTGTCGCTATAGCTGACCGGACGCTCGCCATTCTGTGCAGCAACGGGCTGAAGCGGAGCCGACAGCGTCACTGCTGCGGCGCTGCAGGCCGCCAATACGGTCCAGGTTTTACTGCTCATCGGAATCCTCCGCGGTCTCATCATCCTGCTCGGGGGCTTCTTCGCCCGCGCCATAGAGCGCGATATCTCCGCCACTGGCGACCGGATCGTCGATCGCGCCCTGCTTGCCGATCAGCGAGGCGCTGAGCAGCCCTGGGAAATCGGCTCCGAACTCGACATTGCTGTCCTGTTCGCTCTGCTCGACCGGTGCGGTTGCGATCGCTGCGGTGGTCGTCACCGCAGCCGCCGGCGCTTTCTGGTCGATCTCCTCAAGCACCTCCTCGCGCGTATCGGGCGGCGGCGGTTCGACCCCGGCGCATTGCGCGGTGTTGATCGTGCAATCGTTGAATTGCGACGCGTCGGTGTAGGTCGTGAACAGTCCGTCGAGGTCCTCATCGGTACTGAACTCGACCAGAGCGAAGAAATCCTCTCCGGTCACGAAACTGCCATCGCCGTTCAACTGGCGGCCGTAGGCGAAGACATCAAGCGCTCCGCCCGAGGGGGTTTGCTGGTCGTCATTTTCGAAGCTGGCGATCGACAAACCTCCGGTGACGGTAATGCCCGCCGGAGCCTGGCTCGTTCCCGTATTGCGAACCAGCAGGCTGCTGCCGACCGCGAGCAGGACATCGCCGGCGCGCAAATATCCAAGCGGATCGGAACTGCCCGCGGCGGCGGCTGCCAGCAGCGCGTCGCGGCCGGCAAAGCCGACGTCGTCGCGAAGCTGCGCGATGGTGTCCGCATCGGCCATCCAGAAGTCGTTGCCGAAGAAGCTGAACCGCCCGGTTGGATTGTCCTGCGAATCGACAATGCCGATCCCTCCCGGGGTCACGATTTCGAGCCGTTGTGCCAGGATGGACAGTTCATCGGTCGGAGCCGCATCGACATAGGCAAGGATGCCTTCGACGCGGGCCACTCCGCCTGCGCCGATAAACACACTGGCCACGCCATCGTCCAGCGACCCGAAGATGGTCGTGTCACGGATCAGCAGATCGTCCGACGCCATGCCTTCGAAAGAGGCGCCGAAATAGGCGGCGCTCGCGTCGATGCGTTCAAGCTCGGCCTGGGTAAGCGTGTAACCCCCGGTATCGCCGGTTCCGCCAAGCACGGTCGTCGCGTCGTTGCCGAACACGACGAGATTGAGAAACTCGGCGCCGATCCTTGCCCCCGCGAGAATGTCGAGTTCGCTGGAAAGGATGAACACATCCTGCCCGCCGAAGCCGATCTGGTCGTCATTGTCGCCATCGATCGTCACGGTACCACCGGTATCGATGGAGATGGCGGCAGTGGGATCGCCGATGCTTGGTCCGCCGATCAGCCCGCCGTTCGCCGTGACGATGTCGAGATCGCCGGTGAGCTCGAACTGCGCCAATCCCGTTATCGGGATCGCGCCGCCCGCAGCACGAATCAGCGACGCATCCCCAGCGCTGGCGCCGGTCGCCCGCGCGACAAGCTGATCGAGTCCGATCGTCCCGCCATTGGCGATGATCTCGAACGCCCCGGCCGTATCCGCGCCAAGCGCTTCCAGCCGCAGGAAATCCGCCTCGATAGCAGCCTCGGCGCTCGCCAGAACCTGGACCAGGCCGCCAATTGCACCGCCTGATTGCACGCCTGTCGCGTCGAAGCCGCCGAACCCATTGGCAGTGAGGGTTGCATCCCCGAAGGACAGGCTGCCACCGGTCCGGCTGTGCACATAGGCCAGACCGCCGGTCCCACTCCCGCCATCGCCGTCACTCGACCCGCCTCCGAAGGCGCTCGCATCGAGAGTGGTTGTGCCCGAGATGGTCGTGGTGCCCGCCAATACGTCGAGGAAGGCTGTTCCGCCTGTAGCATTCCCGCCGACAGCCCCGCCCCCACCATTCGCAAGCGAATTGAGGATAACATCGCCGCCGACCGTGAGGATCGCGGTGTCCGAAGTGGTTATGCTAGCGACCCCGCCTTCAGCCAGACCGCCATCGCCCGTTTCCGAAGCCCCGCCGTTGCCGATCGCGGAATATTGGATGTCGCCAGTCACATTGAGGATTGAATCGCTGTCGATCGAGACGTCACCCGCGCGCCCGGCGCCGCCATTGCCGGTCGTCCCGCTGCCGCCGGTGCCTTGCGCGCTGCCGATGACGGATAGCGCGTTGAGCGTGCCACCGACGATCCCCATCCCGGCATTGCCGCCAAAGCCGTCCCCGCCGGTCGAACCGGCCCCGCCGGTGCCATCGGCGCGAGTCGAAATGTTCCCCGCGTCGACCTGCGAACCATTGGCGAACACGCCCGCGAAGCCGCCCGCGGCAATTCCGCCCGCACCAAGCGCGACAGCGCCCGATCCGCCATCGCCGCCATTGCCGCTTGCTTCGAGCGTCAGCATATCGAACTGCGCCCGGCCATTGCCGAGCGATCCGTCGCCGCCGCCGCTGAATGTGCCGGCCTGCGTGGTACCGCCCACGCCCGCGCCACCGGCTCCGCCGACCTGTCCGGTACCGCCGGTGCCGCCCGTGCCGCCGAAACCGCTCGCCGAAAGCGCGGTGCTGCCCCCGACCGTCAGCGTGGCATTGTCGCGGCCGGCGAGTGCGAAGGCGCCGCCCGTACCGGGTGTTCCCTGGAATGTGCCTCCCGTACCGTTGCCGCCGGCGCCCGCGCCGATCGTGCTGCCATCACCTTCGCCGCCGTCGCCGCCGACACCCGAGGCATTCATCGATGCATCGCCGGCGATCGTAAGACTGGCGGAGAGGGTTTGCGAACCATCGGCCTGGATATAGGCGGTGCCGCCCAGCGCATTGCCGCCGGTGCCACCGAAGCCAATCGACGCATCTCCGGCCGAGGCATTGGCAGAAAGCGCGGCCGATCCATCGACGCTGATACTACCGTAGGTGGCGTAGATCCCGGCTATACCCCCCGTCGCATCTCCGCCCGCCTGTCCATCCCCGCCAGATGCGGTGGCTTGGAAATCCACATCTCCCCCGACATTTACGTCGCCGGTGCCTTCGGTCAGGATGATCACGCGACCGGCGCTGCCATCGCCCCCGGCTGCAATGGACCCAGCGGCGCCGGTGCCAATCGCAAAGCCGACAACATCGGCCGTCGTAATCGCCCCTGTACCAGTGGCGTATATTTGCCCGACACCACCAATGCCTGCGCCGCCCGCACCACCGATGCCCCCCGAACCCGGAACCTGCAGCGTCGTGGTCCCAGCGATGTCGATGGTCCCGTCAAGGGCATTGATCAACGCCTCGCCGCCCTGACCCAGCCCCCCGGTATCACCAGGACCGCCGCCGAACACGCTCGCGCCACGTCCTCCAGTACCCGACGCATTGAGTGTCAGCGTGCCGCCGAAAGTGATTGCCCCGCCATCGGCTTCGACATTCGCCAATCCGCCGGTCCCTGCACCGCCGTCGATGATGCCCACCGCTCCGTCCGCATCGCCGCCACTACCGATCGCTGTCAGTGTCGCGTTCCCGACGACATCGATGATCCCGCCGCTCTGCGCGACGATCTCACTGCTGCCGCCGGTGGCACTGTAACCGACGCGCCCGTTGCCGAAGGCGGACGTATCGACGGACAAGGTGGCGCCAAGTTCGATGACACCGGCGTTCTGTGCAGCCAAGATAGCGCTGCCACCGTTTCCATTGCCAAGCCCGCCCGAGGTCGTTTGGTCGAGCGCTCGGGCGCGTAGGATCACGTCGCCATCGATCGACAGCGAGCCCCCGTTCGCGCTCAGTTCGATCTCGCCTCCGGTCGCCGCGCCATTATCCTGCACCGGCGTGGCGTCGGCAGTCAGCGCACCCGCGATCTTCAGTGTCGCATCTTGGCGTGCAATAAGGTCGATCGTTCCGCCGATCACGTCGCCCGAGGTGGCGATGGTTCCGCGGGCCAGCAAATCGGCATCCCCGGTGATCGTAAGATCGTTGCCATTGGTCGCGGTGAGCGAGATCGCACGTGCCGCCTCGACCGTGAGGCCATCCTCGAAATCAATCGCGCCGGCATTGGACGTGACGCTGAAATTGCCCGTCGCCCCGGCGAAGACACTTGATGTCAGGTTGGCGGCACCGGTGACCGAAATCGATTCTGCCACCGCTCCGTCATCGACCCCACCGGTCTCCACATCGCGCCCGAAGACATCATAACCGGCGGACAGGATGATATCGCCATTATCGACTCCGGCGCTAACCGCGGTGTCGAACCCCAGATTGCCGCGCAGGAGCATGGTGATCGGATCGTTCACCGCGCGCGCGACCATGTAAATCACATGGTTGTCGCCCGCGCCCAGACTCGACGGGCCGCCGGTGACGCCGCGATGGTCGATTGGCGTGGCCACGCTCGTCCCAACCGGGATTTCGATATCGAACAGTCCGCTATTGTAGGTCAGGTTGACCTGCTCGCCTGCAATGTAGGCGGTCGAGCCATTGATATTGGCGTTGCCCTGCATCGAAATTTGCGGTGCGGCAGTGACGAAATAACTGCCTTCGCCCGCCGCGGTGATTTGAGCCCCCGGCGTGATCGATATGCCCGCGGTCGATCCTTGCGTTCCAGTCAGCTCAAGCGCTCCACCCGCAGCATAGCTCTCGAAACTGTCGAGATCGGCATCGAGAGTCGTCAGTAGAAGCTGGCCGACATCGAACACCGCTGTGCCGCCAACTAGGATCCCGGTGGGCGAATAGAAGGCGACCGTCCCGCCAGTGGAGAATCCTCCGTTGGCGTCTTGGAGACGCGAGATGACCGACCCCTGGAACACCACCACATCGCCATTGGTCGAAGGCAGAATGCGGTTGAGGACTGCAAACCCGCCCTGCCCCGGTCCGTCCTGGAAATAGGCTGTCGCACCATTGGGAAGAAAGGTCAGCGCATTGCCCTGGTCATCCTCGAAGGGGAACCAGTCGAGCACCGCGGTTGCAGAAGTGATCGTGAATGTGTCGACATCCGTGACCGAGCGATCGATATCGACGGTACCCCGCACGATTGTGGGAGCTCCATTGAAAGCATCTGCCCGCGCCTGCGAAGGGATCGCCAATACTGCGGCCATGGCGAGTCCGGCGCCGCCAAGCAGCAGGGGCAGACGATGATTGATCGAGCGGGCCATATCAGAACCTCCAGGGAAGCAGGCGGGTGGTGAGCGAAACGAGCACGCGCACGTCTCCGCGATCGGCAGCGAAATCGGGTTTCTCGAGCGGCACTGCGACAGCCACATCGGCCTGCAGCGCGCTGCCATAAGCAAAGCGGATACCGCCGCCCGCCGACCACAGGCGATCGGGATTGAGCGGGGAACGGCTCGGGTCCTCGTTCCAGGCCCAGGCCATGTCGGTGAAGAGATAGCCTTCCCACGCCAGTTCGGCGAGGCCATCGGGCGCCAGCGAACCGTAGCCCATTTCCAGCGACAACGCGTAGCCGCTATCCCCGAGAATGCTGCCCGGGTCATAGCCGCGGCCAAGCGAATAATTGCCCGCAGAGAATTCCTCGAAGGCGGGCAGCGGATCGCGGGAGAATTGTGCATTCATGCCGAGCGAGAAACGCACATCGGGTATGGGCCGGTAATCGGCCTCGCCTTCGATCCGTACCAGCAAGGGCGTGGGATCGGCCTCGATCCGGTTGGGGGCTACACCCGCCACAATGCAGGTGCGCGGATCGGTGCGGCAATCGGGGGTGGCATCGAATATGTCGATCCCCTGGCGCAGCTCGATCGCGCCGCGCGCGCCAAGCCGGGGTTCGAAGGCGCTGAAGCCATTGGTGCCCGCGATGCTGGCGGGATCGGCGTAGAGCGAATCCACCCGCAGGAAGACCGTCCGCACCCGGTCGCGCGTCAGGCGCAGATCGTTCACCGTCAGGTCCTGGTCGACGTAATCGAATCCGCTGCTCAGGATATGCGAGGTGCTGCGGCTGCGCTGGATCGGGTAGGACAGCCCCGCTGAGGCGAACAGCGTTTCGGATTCGACATCGAGCCCGGGCAGGTCGAGATCGGGGTCGGTCCAGCTATAGGTGAACTGGCCGAACATCCGCAGACCATCGCCGCCGATCGCGAAATCATGCCGGAGCTGGACGGTTTGCTGCTCCTCGAACTCGGCGGTGGAGAACAGCGCGACGCTGGTCCGGTCGCCGAGCCCGGTCAGATCATAGACCTCGCCGCGCAGCAGCCCGCCGAACCGGCCAAGCGCCTTGGATCCGAAGTTCTGGACATTGAGATCGAGCGTTCCGCGCCGCCGTATCACCGCGATATCGCCGACCAGATCCCCCGGCGCTCCGCCTGCGGCAGGGCGCAGCGAGAGACGAACATCGACCCCCGGCAGGTCGTCGGCGAGCAGCAGATAGCGCTCGGCCCGCGTGGTGTTGAAGACCGCATCCTGCGTCAGCGGTTCGAGATAGGTCGCCACCAATTGCTCGGAAGGCCCCGCATCGCCGCGCACCCGCAATGCCGTGACCCGGCCGAACACAACGCGCATTTCCGCGTCGCCATTGGACAGCCGCTGCGCAGGGATTTCGACCGTCGCGAGATAGCCCGCCTGCTGAAGCCGCTGGTTGGCCGCCGCGCGGACATCGCACAGCACCGATACGGGCAGTTCGCGACCCACATAGCTCTCGTAGGCTCCGGTCAGGTCGACTTCGGGCGCTTTGTCCGCACCGATGAAGCGCACCGCATTGAGCGTTACCGTGATGTCGGCCAGATCGGGCGCGTCGAGCGCGCAGGGCGAGCGCTCCATTCCCCCGTCGATCGTCAGCGTGGTGGGCGGCGCAACCGGCTCGCGTGCTTGCGGCGGGGTCAGCTCGCTGCGGCTTGGCACCGCTTGTGCTTGCGCCATCGCGGGATTGGCAAGCGCGAACGCCCCCACCCCGGCCAGCAAGACCGTGCGTGCGCGGTGTAACGCGGGCCCATCGCCGCTATTCAAATTCGTGTAGATACGCTGGCCAAAGCCCATTCGGATCGCCCCCCAACAGCACAGTACATGCACTCGTCGATTTAATCAGCGATCCGCCGGGCCCGTTATCCGGGCCTCTTCCTTGTGATAAGCAAGGCCTTAACATCCTCCCACGCGAATTGTCATGCTGAATCTTGCACGCCCCACCGAGGGACGGTCACGGCTTGAGGAAATCGCGCGGGCATGGGGTGAGGCGGAAGTCGTGGTGCCGCTTACAGGACTCGAACCTGTGACCCCATCATTACGAATGATGTGCTCTACCAACTGAGCTAAAGCGGCACTTTCGCGGTGTGCGCGGGAAGTGGAGGCCCGAGCCGGAATCGAACCGGCGTGCAAGGATTTGCAGTCCTCTGCGTAACCACTCCGCCATCGGGCCTCGCCCGGCCTCTCGGTCGGGAAGCGGCGCACTAGCGATTCTCGCGGGCAAAGGCAATCGCCTCGTCGCGCCTTACGTAACGTCAGTCTGGACGCGTGGCGGGATAGGCGCAATGACCCTGCGCATGAGCATTGCCAACCTCCTCGATCCGATCACCGCAGCAGGCGGCGAAACGCGCTTTTCCGGGCTCGACCACTGGATGCAGGGGCGCACGCTGTATGGCGGTGCGTCGGCGCTGATCGCCTATACCGCGGTCGCCCGGGCCTTTCCCGACCTGCCACCCTTGCGCGGGGCGCAGGTCGCCTTCGTTGCGCCCACCGGCCCCGAGGTCGAGCTGCGCCGCGAGATCGTGCGGCAGGGCCGCAATGTCGCGCAGGTGCGTAGCGAGATCTGGTGCGAGGGCAAATGCACGCTCACCGCCTTCTGGCTGTTCGGCACCGAGCGCGAGGCCAATGCGCTGCACGATGCCGCACCGGTCGCCGACTGGCCCGGTCCGCCCGAGGAAGCCGAGAGCGCGATGCACGGCAAGGGCCCCGCCTTCATCCAGAACAATTTCGAGATCCTCCGCGCGCAGGAGCAGCAGGGCCCCGGCGACCCGGTGGTGCGGCGCTGGGCGCGGCTGACCGACCGCGAGGGGCTCGACCCGGTAAGCGAGTTGATCCTGCTGGGCGATGTGCTGCCGCCGGGCGCGATGCGCGCGATGAAGCGGCAGGGACCGATCAGTTCGGTCAACTGGTCGTTCAACCTGCTCGAACCCGCGCCGACGACCCGTGACGGGTGGTGGATGAGCGAGAACGCCAGCCAGCACGCGGCGCATGGCTATTCATCCGAACGGCTGCGGCTGTGGAACGCCGAGGGCAAGCAGGTGCTCGACGGGATGCAATGCGTGGCGGTGTTCGGCTGAACCCGATCGGGCGACAAGCAGGCGACAAGGGCGACACCCTGTCGCCCGCCGGAACGCCATCACATGCCGCTGTAATTACTCGGTAATACCGCCTCCATCGGTGGGCGACACTTCGGCGGGCACCCCCGCCCCCGCTCCCTCGTCCGGATCGGCGGCTTCCTCCTGTTCGGGCCGGTCCCCGTCGGCCTCGACCTCGGAGCGCGCCTCGCGCTCTTCCTCGGCATCGCCCCGCCAGTGCGGCGGCCCGCGTTCGACCCGATCCGCGAGCGCGGCCAGATCGCCGGTGCCGAAGGCCGCTTCGGGCAGGAAATCGTATCTGGGCTTGCGCACGAGGCCCTGGCGCATGGCGAGCAATGCCAGCGTCAGCCGCTCGTCATAGCGGCGCGAGGTGCCGACCAGTTCGCCATTGTAGTAATGCGGCACTTCGACTCCGTTGAGCGCGCGGTCGAGCGCCGCCTCGGCAAGCACGTCGAAGCGCGCGGCGAAGGCGGCTTCCCAGGCCCTGTCGAAGGGCGTCCCGCGCAGCCGCGCGCGCAGCTTATAGGCCGATTGCCGCCCCATCCCCACCGCGCGCGCCGCGGCGGAGACATTATGCGTCGCGGCGAGTTCGCGCAGGAAGGCGGCCTGCCGCGCGGGCGTCCAGCCGCCATGGCGCGGGTCGGCGGGAGGTGTGGGGAGCGATGCAGGTGCGATGTCGTCACCGGCCTGCACGAAGGAGGAAGGGTGCGGTTGGTCTGTCATCCGCCAGGTTAAGACAAATTCGGCGCGTGTAGGAAAGGGGTTTTGGGTAAGGCCGGGGCTTTGTCGATCATTGCCTGGGGGGATGCGGTACCGGGCCGCCTTGCGCGCGGCGCAAACGCTTTGCTTGCGGGGCAGCGCCCCACAAGCCAAGCCCGAGATAAACAGCCGGCACCCTTAATGGTAGCGGATGACGCGAACGGCTTACTATGCCGGCCCGGCAACCGTCTGCTGCGCGGCCCCACCATCGCGAGCCGTAATCTACGCGGTCTGCAGTTGGTTGAAATAGGTCACGAGATCGGTCGTCTGGCCAATGGCCATCGCGGCCTGCACGTCTTGCTGCGACATGCCCGGTTCGAGCTGCGCATTGTTGACGTTGATGTCGATGATCAGGCTGCCTGCCTGATTATAGGCATCTGTCCAGGCGGCGACGGCTTCGTTCAGATCGTCGGCGACCGACTGATAGTTGCACGCCTGTTCATCGGCGATGGCGGCCTGAATGTCGTTCACGGCGTTCGTCACCTCGTTGTCGAGCGTCTGCCATTCCGCCTCGACATTCTTGAGGTTCGACTGCACGTCGGCCGTCTGCGCCGCGAAATCCCCATATTGCTTCGCCATGCCCTGGAGCACGGCGACGTCCTGGGTGATCCCGGTGATCTGGGCCTGCTTCGCTTCGATCTCCGCCTTGTCCGCCTTGATCTTGATCGCATCGAGGGCGATGTACGTAGTGGCCACCGCAACGACAGGTCCGAGCACGATCCAGGCGAGCGCCCCGACAGGCCACGCGGCAATCGTGGCGACCACACCCAGGGTAAGCGCAATGCCGTCGGCGATAGCGAGGCCAACGATGGCTGCGGTCAGGGACTTGATTTCCGCCTTGAGCCGCTCGATCGCGGCGTTCAGCTCGTCGATCTTTTGCTGATCCGCCCCCGCGTCGGCCGACGACTTGTTCGCGATCGTCTGCAGTTGTTGCGCCATATCCGGCACCTTGTTCTGGTAATCCTGCACGGCCGAGAGCGTGCCCGACACGAAGGCAAGCACCAGCGAGACCTGCGACTTGACGAGGTTCAGGTCCGCGGTCAGCGCTGACTTGGCGCCGGCGTTTCCCGGGTTCTGGACCAGCGCTTGGGCCTGGTTTCTCGCGTCCTGCAGGGCGGCGGAAATGGTGGCGTTATAGCCCTGGACGCTGGCCGGGACGGTGAGCAGGCGCGCCATCACATTGTTGATCCAGTCGAGCGCGTCCGCCTGGGCGGCCTGGTGCGCGTTGACGAAATCCTGCCAGTCGGGAGGCAGCGTGTTCAGGACACCGAGCTGCGAACTGTAAACGCCGGTCGCTTCGTTGTTAACGAAGATGACGCTTTGCTTATATGCGCTGTGAACATCGGCGATATTCCGAGCGCTAGTGCGGAATGCGTGGTGAAGAGCCATTGCAACATCCTCCTGTTGGCCAGGCCGACAAGATGTATCCAAGTTATCAAGCGCGCAGACGAGCTTAAAACGCGAAAACCCGGTGCGAATGCGATCTTCGAGTCGGCGTAGTTTTTCCTTTATACACTCGAATATTTACAGCGTCCATGGACACCCACTCTTCGAAGGGAGTAAAATTATGCCCAAAACGGTCCCATCTATTCGATGATATACTTCCCGGCTCGTCGAGCGAATGTCGATATACCGGATGAATGCGCGAACTGACCCGGCTCAACCCATCAGCTTCGGGCTAGCCACTTGGTCCATTCCGGTCCCATCGCGGAATTCATCCTGCCCGGTCAGCGCTCCGGCAACAGGCTTCGACGGCTGCTCGGCGGAATTGCCCAGCGCCGGGATGGTCTTCGAGCGGCCGGTGGATGAGCGAGAACGCGACCCGGCACGCGGCGCATAGCTATTCCAGCGAGGGGGTGTCCGAATTCGGGTGCAAAACGCGCGCCGCCAGCGCTATCAGCCGCGAATGATAAAAACGTCCTGCCTGTGCGGCCAGATCGGTCTCGAGCTGACAAAGCGGCCCGAATTCATCCATGAATGCAACTGCACATTGTGCAGCAAGACGGGTGCACGATGGGCCTATTTCCACCCCTCCGAGGTCACCGTTCACGGCCAGGCGCAAGGATACCGCCGGGCCGACAAGGCAGAGCCCAATGCCGAAGTGCAATTCTGCCCGACATGCGGCGCAACGAGCCATTTCGTCCTGACCGAAAGAGCCATCGCCGCGCACGGCAACACCATGATGGGCGTGAATATGTGGTTGGCCGATGCAGAAGACCTTGCGGGGATCGAACTGCGGCACCCCGATGGCCGCGACTGGTCGGGTGAAGGCGACTTCACCTATGTGCGCGAGGCCCGATCGCTGGGCTAAGCTCAAGCGCCCGCGATCCGCGCCGGCCCCTTACCCCCTTACCACTGCCCCCAACCCCTGCGGGTCAGCCGCGCGTCCGCACATTGCCGGAAATCCATGCGCCTGCCCGGGCGGTTTTCTCCGGGCCCAGCTGCGCGGCCACCGCGCCCGCCAGTGTGGCGAGATCGACTTGCGCCAGGCTGGCGCGATAGGCTTCCTCCGCGCGCCAGAACCCCCCGGCGATATTGCACGGCACTTTGCAATCGGCGGGCTTGCTGGCGCAAGGACCGTTCTGGCGGATCTCGCTGCAGCGGAACATCGGCTCGTCGCCATCGACCGCCAGCAATATGTCGAGCAGCGTGATATCGCCGGGCGCGCGGGCGAGCGTGTAGAACCCGCTCCTCCCGCGCCCACCGGTGACGATCCCGGCACGCGCCAGCGCCTGCATCTGCTTGGCCATATAGGGCTCGGGCAGCGCGTGGAATTCGGCCAGCGCGGAGAGCGGCAAGCCCTTGTCGGGCCACAGCGGCACCAGCAGCGCGCAGGCATGGCCTGCCCATTCGACGCCCTTGTTGATCCGCATGCCCGACATTCCTCTTGCGCGGCCTCCTTTAAATGGATATTCAATATCCGGATATAGGGAGTCCGATAATGTATGGCAAACCTGACGCGCTCGATCGGCTGGTGCAAGTCCTGCTGGCGCTTGTGGCGCTGTTCGCACTGGTCTTCGGCCTGTTCATGCTCACCGACCCGTTCGGCTGGTACCAGTTCGTGGACACGGTCAAAGCAAGCGGTCCGGCCAATGCGCATTTCATCCGGGATATCGGGATCGCCTATCTCGTCTCGGGCGCGCTGATCGCTTTCGCAGCGGCCAATCCGGGGCTGCGCTGGGGCAGCGCGCTGGTCGGCGCGGCGTGGCTGGGCGCGCATGGCGTGCTGCATATTTACGAAGTACTCACCGGGATCTGCGGCCCCGGCATCTTCTGGCGCGATGCGCCCGGCGTGCTCGGCCCGCCGCTGGTGGTGCTGGTCGCTATCGGCATCCAGTTCGGCCGCCAGCGCGTCTCGCCCGTGCCCCTGCCCAAGGGGGTCTTCGTAAACGGGATGAAGCGGATGGTCGGCAATGCCGAGCCCTATTACGACGATCTGTCCGATGCGGGCGGCTTTGCGGTCGAGAAATTCCAGCACGCGATGGTGCTGGCGGGGCATTATTACCATGCGCCCAGCGATATGATCCACATGGCGCGGCTCGGCTCGACCCGCGCGGAAGATTGCGGGCCCTGCGTCGAGATCGTCCGCAATTTCGCGCTAGCCGACGGCATGGACAAGGACCGGTTGCAAAACGCGTTGATGGGCCAGCCCGAATGCGAGTCCGATGCGCTCGCCTTCGGCTTTGGCGAGGCCATCGCCAGCGGCGACATCCTGCGCGCGGCCGAATTGGGCGAGGCAATCGAGGCGCAGCATTCGCGCCCCGTCCGCACCGAAATGACGCTCGCCGCCGCCAGCGGCAGACTGTTCCCCGCGATCAAGCGCGGGCTGGGCTATGCCTCGGCCTGCGCTATCCCGAGGGCGGGGTGATTGGGCACGGCGGTAAGATATGGGTCGCGAACGAACGCTGGGATTGGAGCGGCAAGAGGAAAACATAGCGCTTCATTGACCATCACTTCGCACAAATGAGATTTTGCCAACCTGATATTCGATCGGGAGTTGACCGATCGGCGTATCTCTTGGCCTCGATAAAAGGGTGGCCTTTGTTCGATTCAGCCACCCCAGACGCTGCCCAATCCCGCTCGTAACCGGATCGTCCGTAATCTGCACAGTGATGCGCTTGAGGCGGACCCCTTCGCCAAAGGTAGCGGCCAGATCGTCGGGGTCGACTCGTTCAACGCTGGTAGGATCGTCGAGGTCGCCGAAGGTTACCAGCATCGGATAGGCCGAGCGTTGGTCCATCCGGTCGATGCGGGAAAAATGGCGCGGTACGGTCCTTTCCGGCCGATGCCGGAGCATGTTCCGATATCCGTCCCGAAGAGCATTCTCGCCGGTGTACTGGGGAGACAGGCGATACATCACCCGTCCCGCCCAATCAATGTCGGCTTCCGAACGCAGCAGTGCGAACAGCACCTGATCCTCGCCGAGATCGACCGACACCGCTTCGCCGCGCAGGCGGTTGGTGACCCGCCCGGGGGTCGGGATTGAATATCCGCCCGCTACCTGGGTATCCACCTCGATCACGCTCGACCCGGTCTTCACCCCATCAGGGGTATCGACCTCCACCGTCAGGCGATAGCGATAGGCTGGCGTATCGTCGGTGAGCGAACACCCCGAGACTGCCAGTGCAAAACAGAGCACGACCCATCCGGACATGTGGCGAATGATTTGCGGAAATTGCTGCATACCGGCGTGCTTAGACGCAGATCGTCATAGCTATGTTAACGCGCGCAGCCGGAGCGCCGCCACTCACACGTCCTTGAACACCGGCGCGCGTTTCTGCATTTCGGCCATCACCGCCTCGATCTGGTTGGGCTGGCGGATGATGCCGTCCTGTTCTTCGCTCTCGGCCATCAGGATCGCGTCCTCGCCTTCTTCGTGCATCACGCGGAACAGCCGCTTGGCGCCGCGGATGGCCTGCGGGTTCTTGTTGGCGATGGTTTCGGCGAGCGCATTGGCCTTGGCCAGCGGGTCCTCGTCGAGCATGGTGGCGAAGCCGAGCTGGAGCGCCTCTTCGCCGACAAATTCGCGATTGGTGTAGGTCAGTTCGCGCAAGGTGTCGTCGCGCACCAGCCCGCGCCACAGCGCATAGCCGCCCATGTCGGGCACGAGGCCCCATTTCATTTCCATTACCGCCATGCGCGTCTGCGGGTGGACCACGCGGATATCGGCGCCGCTGGCGATCTGCAGCCCGCCGCCGAAGCATACGCCGTGGACCGCGGCGATCACGGGCACGGGGCATTTGCGCCAGGTCATCGCGGCTTCCTGCGCGCGGTTGGCATTGCCATGCGTCCGCTCGACCAGCGCGGCCGAGCCCGCCGGTTCGCCGCCGAAGCTCGCGGTATCCAGACCCGCGCAGAAGGCACGGCCTTCGCCCGACAGCACCGCCACGCGCAGGCCTGGCATGTCGCGCAGCGCCTCGCCCGCAGCCAGCACAGCCTCGAACTGGGCCGGGTCCAGCGCGTTCATCTTGTCGCCGCGGGTGAAGCGCACCTGCGCCACGCCATTGTCGGCCAGATCGATGGAAACGCGGTCGTTGAAATTCATGGCAGTGCCTCTCTTCCGAAAATATCCCTTGGCACCTTGGTAGCCATCGGGCGGGACAAGTCCAGTTGCGCCGCGGGCGATCAGGCAGAATAGGCAAGCGGCGGGGCGACGCTGTCGGCCGCCAGCCGGTAGCCCCCCTGCGGGTGGGTTTCGACCAGCCAGCCGCAGCGCGAAACGTGGAGCTTGGCGCGCAGCCGCGAGACATGCACTTCGAGCGAATTGGTTTCGGGCACGTGGTCGAGCCGCCAGACATCGCGCAGCAATTGCGCGCGCGTCACCTGCTGACCGGGGGTTTCCGCCAGCCGCCAGAGCAGCGCGAATTCGCGCGGGTGCAGGCCGAGCCAGCGACCGTCCAGCCGCCCGTCGCGGTGGAACAGGTCGAGCAGGACGGGGCCGGCCTGGATGCGCCGCGGGAGCTCGGCGGCCTGCGCGTCGATCCGCGACAGCCGCGCATCGAGTTCGACATGCGCGACCTGACTGTCGAGCGCATCGCCCAGCCCGTGATCGAGCAGCCGCGCACGTTCCCACGCATTATCGACGCCGACCGCGACGATCCGCCCGCGCGCTGCCAGTTCGCGCCAGTCGCGCAGCCTGCTGGCCGCGCGCCAATCGAGCATGCCGGGCAAGCCTCCGGTTTCGCGCGCGTGGGTCATCGACCAGTCCGCCAACCGCAAATCCCACCGGATCGGAACAATCGGGCTGGTCGACAGCCATACGAATGTCGGCCCCCTCACGAATCGCCCCTCTCGGTTCTCCGATACGATTCAGAGACTAAGTAGGGGAATTCATTTGCAAACCGGGATAGCGGGCAGATGCACCCGATCCGGATGTATCTTGGGCGCTAGCGGCGCGCGTGTTCGGCGAGGAAGCGCTTGATATTGCGCGCGGCCTGGCGGATGCGCTGCTCGTTCTCGACCATGGCGATGCGGACATGGCCTTCGCCTTCCTCGCCATAGCCGACGCCTGCCGCCACCGCGACATCGGCATGCTCGAGCAATTGCTTGGAAAATTCGAGACTGCCCATTTCCTCGAACCCCGGCGGCAGCTTGGCCCAGGCGAACATGCTGGCGGGCGGCGAGGGAATATCCCAGCCTGCGCGGGCGAAGCTTTCGACCATCACGTCGCGGCGGTGCTGGTAGCGCGCACGGTTGTCCTCGACCACGTCCTGCGGCCCGTTGAGCGCGGCGCAGGCGGCCGCCTGGATCGGGGTGAAGGCGCCGTAGTCGAGATAGCTCTTCACCCGCGTCAGCGCCGAAATCAGCGTCGGGTTGCCGACCGCAAAGCCCATCCGCCAGCCGGCCATCGAATAGGTTTTCGACATCGAGGTAAACTCGACCGCGACATCCTTCGCGCCGGGCACTTCGAGGATCGAGCGGGTCGGCTTGCCGTCGTAATAGAGCTCCGAATAGGCCAGGTCGGACAGGACCCAGACCTTGTTCTCGCGCGCCCAGGCGACCAGCCGCTCGTAAAACGCGAGATCGACCGTCTCGGCGGTGGGATTGCTGGGATAATTGACCACCAGTACCGTCGGCCGCGGCACGGTGTAGGCCATCGCGTTGTCGAGCGCCTTCCAGTAATATTCGTCGGGCGTGGTCGGCACGCTGCGGATGGTCGCCCCGGCAATGATGAAGCCGAAGGTGTGGATCGGATAGGACGGGCTGGGCGCCAGCACGACATCGCCCGGCGCGGTGATCGCGGTGGCCATGGACGACAGGCCTTCCTTCGATCCCATCGTCACCACCACCTCGCTTTCGGGATCGAGTTCGACCTCGAACCGGCGGGCGTAGTAATTGGCCTGGGCCTTGCGCAGGCCCGGGATCCCCTTCGATTGCGAATAGCCATGCGCGCTGGGCTTGCCGGCGACTTCGCACAATTTGTCGATCACATGCTGCGGCGGCGGATGGTCGGGATTGCCCATACCGAGATCGATGATGTCGCGCCCCGCCTGCCGCGCCGCATGCCGCATCGCGTTGACTTCGGCGATGACATAGGGCGGCAGGCGCTTGATACGGTAGAATTCGTCGGACATCATGGCTCTTTCGGGCTGTGGGCGAGTCACACTGATTACCTATTCATCATGCAGGTGCAATCGGCACGCGTGCATGCGGCGGCGGAATATCCTATTGTCCCCCCAACAGACGCTTGGCAGCAAGCAGGAGCGATGATGACCGACGACGGCCCCGATCCTTTCACCAACATGTTCGAAGCCCCGGCCAAACTTGCGCGGGCGCTGTTCGCGCCGCTGACCGAAGCGACCACCGGCACGGCGCTGAAACCCGAAGACATGCAGCACTGGGCCGAAGTCGGGACGAAGCTGCAGGGCATGTGGCTCGAATACCAGACCGAGCAGCTGGGCGATCCGCAGACCTTCGCCGCCTATTTCGATCCGGCGCGCTGGATGCGCATGGCCGATGACTGGTACCGCCAGATGCCGCTCGCCGATCCGGCGCGGCAGCAGGCGCTGATGCAGGAAGGCATGGCGCTGTGGCAGCAAGTGCTCGGGCAATACGGGATGAGCCCCGAGGGGCAGCCGGTCGCCGAGGGCGAACCCGACTTGCCGCGTTCGGACCGCCGCTTCGCCGATCCGCGCTGGCGCGCGCATCCGGCCTATGCGCTGATCCACCAGACCTATCTGTTCCTTGCCGAACGGGTCGCCGAGATGGTCGACCGGATGGAAGGCCTGTCGGACGAGAAGCGCGAACAGCTGCGCTTCACCACCCGGACCATCACCGAGGCGGCGAGCCCGTCCAATTTCCCGCTGCTCAATCCCGTAGTGATGGAGCGGACGCTGGAGACGCGCGGCGACAATCTGGTGCGCGGCATGGAGCACCTGCTCGCCGACCTGCGGCGCGGGCAATTGAGCCATACCGATGACAGCGCCTTCACGCTGGGCGAGAACATCGCCGTGACGCCGGGCAAGGTCGTCCACGAAACCCCGCTCTACCAGCTGATCCAGTATTCGCCGGCCACCGACACGGTGATGGAAACGCCGCTGGTGATCTTCCCGCCGTGGATCAACCGCTTCTACATCCTCGACCTCAACCCCAAGAAGAGCTTCGTGCGCTGGGCAGTCGAACAGGGCGTGACCGTGTTCATGGTCAGCTGGAAATCGGCCGATGCCAGCATGCGCGACGTGGTGTGGGACGATTACGTCCGCGCGCAGATCGACGCGATCGACCATATCCGCACGCGGCTGGGCACCCCGGCGGTAAACGCCATCGGCTATTGCGTGGCGGGGACCACGCTGGCGGCCACGCTCGCGCTGCTCCACCGCCGCGGCGAGCAGGACAAGGTCGCCAGCGCCACCTTCTTCACCGCGCAGGTCGATTTCGAGAAGGCGGGCGAGCTGCTCAATTTCGTCGACGATCCGCAACTGGGTGTGGTCAAGGCGATGACCGCCGATGGCTATCTCGACGGGCGCTACATGGCGGCGACCTTCAACCTGCTGCGCGGCACCGATCTAATCTGGAACTACGTGGTCAACAATTACCTGCTGGGCGAGAACTACCCGGCCTTCGACCTGCTCCACTGGAACGGCGATGTGACCAACCTGCCCGCCAAGTGGCACGAGCAGTATCTGCGCGACCTCTATCGCGACAACCGGCTGGTCGAGGCGGATGCGCTGAGCGTCGACGGCACGCCGATCGATCTCGGGCTGGTTGCGACCCCGACCTATATCCAGGCAGGGAAGGAAGACCATATCGCCCCTGCCGAGAGCGTCTGGCGGATCACCGAGCATTTCACCGGCCCGCTCAAATTCGTGCTGGCCGGCTCGGGCCACATTGCCGGCGTGGTGAACCCGCCCGAAGCGCAGAAATACCAGTACTGGACCAATGACGGGACCCCGCGCAGCCTGGCCGAGTTTCGCGAAGGCGCCACCGAACACAAGGGCAGCTGGTGGCCCGACTGGATCGACTGGCTGCGCGAACAGGACGGCGCGACGGTGCCTGCCAAGGGTAAGCGCAAGCCGGGTGGCCGCGGGGACACCGCGATCGAAGACGCGCCCGGACGCTACGTCGCGACGCGCTGACAGCGGCACGAACGCGCCACTGCGCTTTATTGTGCACTGCACAAAATCTGCTTGACTTCGCGGTTGCAATGCCTATTTTGTGCAGTGCAACAAAAGTGAGGTTTCCCATGGCCGAGAGTCCGAGCAAGATCGATGCCGCCGCCACGGTGAGCACCACGAAGGTCGCGCAGGCCGTCGATGGGGACAAGGCGGCCCCGGTGAATACCGCAAAGGTCGCCAAGGCGGTCGCGAAGCCCGCCAAAGCGGCGCCGAAGAAGGCCGCGGTGAAGAAAGCCGCACCGAAAAAGGCCGTCGCCAAGAAGGCCGCACCGGTGAAGAAGCCGGTCGCTGCCCCGACGTCCAAGGCTGCCCCCGAGAAGGCCGCTGCTGCCCCGACCACCCCGATCCCCCAGTTGAAGGAAACCATCATGGCCACCGCCAAGAACGACACCACCACCGAATACACCGCCAAAGCCCAGGAACTGGCTGCGGACATGCAGGCCCGCGTCAAGTCGGCCTATGACAAGGGCACCGAGATGACCAAGGAAGCTGTCGCGTTCCAGAAGGGCAATCTCGAAGCGCTCGTGGAATCGGGCAAAATCCTTGCCGGCGGCATGCAGGACATGGGCCGTACCTGTGTCGAGGAAGCCAAGTCGGCTGCCGAAACCACGCAGGACGATGTCAAGAAGTTCGCCGCGATCAAGTCGCCGACCGAAATGTTCCAGCTGCAGGGCGAGATTGCCCGCCGCAATTTCGACGCCATGGTCTCGACCACGTCGAAGAACACCGAGACCATGCTCAAGCTCGTCAACGAGGCGTTTGCCCCGATGTCGAACCGCATGAGCCTTGCTGCCGAAAAGGTCGGCAAGGCCGCCTGAACGGCGCCAACCAGCTTCAATTCCGCCGGGCTCTCTCCTCTCTCCCTCGCTCGGTGAAATTGGATACCGTGGGCCGGATGGCATTTGCCATCCGGCCCTTTTTCTATCCTTCCCTGCCGTCGCCGCGCGCGGTTCCCGCCGCGCAATCGGCAGCGCGCGCCGCTCGCGGCTTGCGATTTGGCGATGCGATACGATATTGGGCTCCGCAATGACCGAGATTCTGCCACCCTTCCCGATCTGCGCTGCCGACGAGAATGACGACACGCGCGAACGCGATGGTCAGGTCGGCATTGCCACCAAGACCCGCGCCAAGCCCAAGAAGCCGAGCCAGTACAAGGTGCTGCTGCTCAACGACGATTACACGCCGATGGAATTCGTGGTGATCGTGCTCAAGCGCTTCTTCAAGATGGACATGGAAGAAGCGACCCGCGTGATGCTGCATGTCCATCAGAAGGGCGTCGGCATCTGCGGCATCTTCCCCTATGAGGTCGCCGAAACCAAGGTGCACCAAGTGATGGATTTCGCGCGCCAGAACCAGCATCCGCTGCAGTGCACGCTCGAGAAAGCCTGAGCCCTGCGGCGCGGCACAAGGGGCATGACCTGCGCACAAAAGCGCGCTAGGGCGTCCGGCGAAAATAACTGACCGGCGAAACCTTGCTCAGATTCCTGCCCAGCATAGATCGGTATATCTTCCGGCTCGTGATCGTGCCGATGCTTTCGGTGTTCGCCATCGCCGCCTCGCTGCTCGTGCTCGACAAGATGCTGCGGCTGTTCGATTTCGTTGCGATCGAGGGCGGCCCCGTCGGGGTCGTGTTCAAGATGCTGGTCGCGCTGGTGCCCGAATATGCCAGCCTCGCCATCCCGCTCGGCTTGCTGCTCGGCATCCTGCTCGCCTTTCGCAAGCTGGCGACATCGAGCGAGCTCGATGTGCTGCGCGCGGTGGGCTTGGGCTACGGGCGGCTGCTAAGAGTGCCCTACGCGATCACCGCGGTGCTGATGATCGTCAATGTCGCGCTGGTGTTCTTCATCCAGCCGGTCAGCCGCTATTATTACGAGCAGATGGAATACGAGCTGCGCTCGGGGGCGCTGGGCGCGTCGATCAAGGTCGGCGAGTTCACCACGCTGGCCGATCGCATGGCGCTGCGGATCGAGGAAAGCGAAGACGACGGGCGGCGGCTGAAGGGCATCTTCGCGCGCGTGGCGAACGATCAGGACCAGGTGCTGTCGATCTCCGCCAAGGAAGGCGCCTTCCTCGCCACCACCGATAGCCCCGACACGATCATCCTGCGCCTGACCGATGGCACGATCGTGCAGGACACGGGCAGCCAGACGCCGCGCGTACTGACCTTCACCCGCCATGATCTGCCGATCGACCTGCCCGCGATCGAACAGTTCCGCGAACGCGGCGATGCCGAGCGCGAATATATCCTTCCCGAACTGCTTCGCGTCGGGTGGAGCGACGAGCAACCCGACGACAAACGCGATGCCAGTCAGGCGAGCTTCAACTTCCGGCTGGTCGAAGTGGTGATGATGGCGTTGTTGCCGCTGCTGGCGGTGGCGCTGGGCGTGCCGCCCAAACGATCGACCAGCGCGCTGGGCGTGTTCCTGTCGATCATCATGGTGGTCGCCTATCACAAGGTGAACCAGTACGGCGAGGATATCGCCGCGCTCGGCCGGCTCGACCCGTTCCTCGCGCTGTGGGGGCCGTTCCTGCTGTTTGCCGCGCTGATCGGGTGGATGTACTGGCGCGTCGCCCATGTCCCCGGCGGACAGGCAATCGGCGCGCTGGAAATCTGGTTCGACAAGATCGCCAAGCGTGTCGGACGGCTGTTCAAACGGCGGCGGCTCAAGATCGACCTCGCGGCCGCCGAATAGCAGGATCCCATGCAGCTCGACTTCTTTCCCTCGCGCACGCTGACGCTGTACCTGGCGAAGCTCTTTGCCGTGCGCATCGCGGCCATGCTGTTCGTCCTGGTGCTGGTGTTGATGATGCTCGACCTGCTTTCGAGCAGCGGCGAAATCCTCGCCGTGCCGGGTAATGGCCAGGGCGAACTGCTCACCTATGCGGGGCTGCGGATACCGCAGTTGATCTCGCGCTTCCTGCCCTATTCGGTGCTGTTGGCGACGCTGATCACGCTGGTGACACTCAACCAGAACAGCGAGGTCATCGCGATGAAGGCGGCGGGGCTGTCGGCGCACCAGGTGCTGGCGCCGCTATTGCTGACCGCAGGCATCGTGTCGCTGGTCACCTTCGGCTTCAACGAGCGCGTGGTCACCCGTTCGACCGAAACGCTCAAGGCGTGGGAAGCGGTCGATTTCGGCCCCATCCCGACCGACAGCAGGGTGCGGACCAATGTCTATCTGACCGATAATGGCAATATCCTCACTGCCGCCTATCTCGCGGGTTCGGGCGATGCGATCGCCATGCGCAAGGTCACCTGGTACCAGCGCAATGACGAAGGGATGATCGTCGAACAGGTGCAGGCCGATAGCGCGCGCTATGCCAGCCCCGGCTGGCGGCTCGAGGGGATTACCCGGTTCAGCGTGCAGAATGCGGTGACCGAACAGCCTGCCACCATGGTGGTGGGCGAAGGGCTGACCCCCGACCAGATCGACTTGGCCAAGATCGACCCCGACGCCGAACCCTTCTGGACGCTGACCAATTCGATTGCCGAATTCGAACGCGCGGGGCGGCGGACCTCCGAATTGCGCGCCAAGTGGTGGCACAAGATATCGGGGCCGCTGTCGGCTTTCCTGATGCCGCTGCTGGGCGCGGTCGCCGCCTTCGGGCTGGCGCGGTCAGGGCAGCTGTTCGTGCGCGCGGTGATCGGCATGGCGCTGGGGTTTGCCTATTTCGTGATCGACAATGCCGCGCTGGCGATGGGCAGTTTCGGCGGCTACCCGCCCTCGCTGGCGGCCTGGGCGCCGTTCTTCCTGTTCCTGCTGATCGGCGAGACGGTGCTCATCCGCACCGAGGAATGAGCGATTTCTCGATCCGGCTGGCGCGCGCCGCGGATGCCGAAGCCCTACCCGCTGTCGAACGCGCCGCCGCGGTGCTGTTCGCGGGCGATCCCGATTGCGCGAATATCGATTTCGATGCGGTTCGTTCTGCCGGGGAATACCGCCGGTTAATCGCGCGCGGCCATTGCCTCGTCGCCGAAATGGGCGAGCGGATCGTCGGCTTCCTCGCCGCCCAGCCTTGCGGCCGCGAACTGCATATTTGCGAAATGGACGTGCATCCCGACTGCCAGGGCGAGGGGATCGGCGCGGTGATGCTGCGCGCCTGCCTGATCGATGCGGGCAATGCGGGTTTCCGCGCGGTGACGCTGACGACCTTCCGCGACCTGCCGTGGAACGGACCGTTCTACACGCGGATCGGCTTTGTCGAAGTGGCGGACCTAGCCGCGCACCCCCGGCTGGCGGAAGAAATCGCGGCCGAGATCGAGGCCGGACTGCCCGCCGAGCGGCGCATCGCGATGATCCACTTTCTCGGCTGACAGCCTCGCTACCGGATGAAGCTGGTGCAGCGCGCGATCAGCCGCGCGGGCGCATGGTGTTACGCGCGATGCGGGCGACCAGCACCCCCATCCCCGCATGGTTGGCCCCGTGATAGCTCGAATCGGTCGCCAGCTCGCCCACCAGGCGGCGATGCGCCTCGGGCAGCGAGTGATAGGGCATCGAGGGCATCAGGTGATGCAGCGCATGATAGCGCAGGCCCACCGGCGCCCAGATTTCGGCGATCCGGCCCGGCGGCGGGACATTGACGCTGTCGAGGAATTGCGCGGTGACGGTCATCGCCTCGCCCTCGTTCTCCCAAAGGTGGGCGACCAGCGTACGCAGTTGGTTGAGCAGCGCGACCACCGAAGCCACCGCCAGCGCGACCAGCAGGGGTTTCCAGCCAAAGGCGAAGACGCTGCCGATCAGCGCCCAGCTCCACACCATGCCGCCCGCTTCCTGCAGCATCACCCGGCGGCGCAGGTCGCCTTCGGGGTTCTTGCGGCGGAAATCGGGATTGATCGCAAGCGCGCTGAGCCGCTGCCACGTCAGCCGGCGGATCGGCGGGATGATCGCTCCCAGTGGAACGAGCACTGCGAAACGCAGCAGCAGCGCGACCGGCGCGAGTAGCGCGATCAGCACGAATGCGGGCAGGCTCCACGGCTTCATCAGCGCCAGCGGAAGGTATTCGGGATCCTCGATCGTGCCATATTGCGTACGCTTGTGATGCAGCGTGTGGACGCCTTCATACATGAAGGACGGCGTCAGCATGGGCACGCCGACCAGCGCGTTCCACGCGGTCCGGAAGCCCGGCAGCGCTCCGTTACGGAAATGCGAGATTTCGTGGATGAACAGCAAGGCGCGATACAGCGCGAGCACCGACACCACGCCCAGCACGATTGCCAGCGGCAGGCTGCCGGTCAGGATCGCGCCCGCCAGCGCACCATATCCGACCAGCGCCGAGCCGACCATGTCGGTCCAATAGATGTCGGCGCGATGCGCGGCGATATCCTTGGTCAGGTCGCGCGCGGCGCGCAGCATCGTCTTGTCGTCGGGAATCTGGGCATGCCAGCCCGATCCCGCGTCGCGACGCGAAAGCAGGTCGGCACCCGGAATGCTGGTTTGTTGCACGGTCATAATCGAATTTCCTGGGAGGCCCCTAGCCGAAAACACGCGCGCAATACAGCGCGCGCTGTCGATCATAGTGATCGCTACCTTGGCTTCCTTGACAAAGAACAGCTAGCGCACACAGGGCTAATCCAAGCTGAACGAGAGTGTGCGTGAATGTCTGACGGGAATGTGGTGGTCGAACCGGTCGAGGGCAAGACGGGACGAGCCGAATTCGTCGATATCGGCCGCGCCTTTGCCGCGCGCGAGCCGCATTCCGTCCCGCAATTGCGGTCCGAACAGCTCGAACTGGTCGACCCTGCCAAGAACCCGTTCTTCGGCCACGCCTCGCATCAGCTGTTCGTCGCGCGCCGCGGTGGCACGGCGGTGGGGCGGATCTCGGCGCATATCGACCATCTTGCGCTCGAACTGCCGCGCGAACAGGGATTCGGGCCCGGTGCGGGCATGTTCGGCTATTTCGATGCCGCGGACGAGGCGGTTGCGCATGCGCTGCTGCGCACGGCCGAGGAATGGCTGCGCGGACAGGGTATGGACCGCGCGATCGGCCCGATCTCGATGTCGATCTGGGAAGAACCGGGCCTGCTGGTGAAGGGGCAGGATCACGATCCGATGATCATGATGGGCCATCATCCGGCGGTCTATCAGCATTGGATCGAAAGCGCCGGCTATGTCCGCGAGAAGACGCTGCTGACCTACCACCTCGACGTGACGCATGGTTTCCCGCCGCTGATCCAGCGGATCGTGCAGTCGGGCCAGCGCAACGACCGCATCACCGTGCGCCCGGTCGACATTTCGCGCTGGGACGAGGAAGTCGAAACAATCCTGACTATCCTCAACGACGCATGGTCGAACAATTGGGGGTTCGTGCCCTTCACTAATGCCGAGATCGCCTATGCCGGCAAGAAGCTGAAACCGATCATCCATCCCGAACTCAACATGATCGCCGAACTCGATGGCAAGCCGGTGGCTTTCATGCTGACCTTCCCCGATGTGAACGGCGTGCTGCGCCGAGTGAAGGGTCGGCTGCTGCCGTTCGGCTGGTTCCATCTGCTGCGCTGGATGCGCAAGCCGATGAACGCGGGCATGCGCGTGCCGTTGATGGGAGTGCGCCGGGAACTGCACAATTCGCGGTTGGCGAGCCAGCTGGCTTTCATGATGATCAGCCAGATCCGCGAAACCGCGACCGCGAAATACGCCACCACGCGCGCGGAGATCGGCTGGATCCTCGACGACAACCAGGGAATGAAGGCGATCGCCGATGCGATCCAGAGCAGCGTCAACCGCGAATATGCGATCTACCGCAAGGCGCTGGCGACCTGAATCCGGGCGGCTGTCGCAATTGCGCCACGGTCCACGCCTGAACGCCATACGCCGGGAACTGTGCAAGGCCTTGTCCCGTTGGCAGAATAGACGCGGCATCCTTGTCGCGAAGCCTTGCGAGAACCGATGACGCAGCATTCCCAGACAGTCTCAGCCGAGACACTGCCGGACCACGTGCTCGTGGTGGAGGATGACGCTGTCCTCGGCATGGTTCTGGAACAGGCGCTGCTCGATGCGGGCGTGGCGCAGGTCGCGTTATCATCCTCGACCGAACAGGCGATGCAGCACTTGCGGCAGGAGCGCCCCGGGGCGATCGTGCTCGACGTCCATCTCGCGGATCGCGACGATGGCTGGGCGATTGCCGAGCTGGTCCGCACGCTTGGACCCAACAGCCCGCGGATCATTTTCTCGACCGGCGCGCCGCAGGACATCCCCGAGGATATCGCGGCGCTCGGCTGCACGCTGGAAAAGCCCTATGATGCCGCAGTGCTCATCGACGTGCTGCGGGAGCCGAAGCGGCGCGGGATCATCTCCCGCCTGCGCGGCGCACTGCGCTAAACCCTACCCGTTTCCCGATACTTTTCCGCACGCGGATTGCCGTGTTGGCGCCGAATAATGTCGCCAGACAGAAAAAAGGCCTCCGTTGCCGTGCAACGGAGGCCTTTCGGGATCGTATCACCAGCCGCTTGGACGGGAGGGGGGGTCTCGGCGGTGACATAGAGAATACGCGCCGCCAAAAAGAGGGTTCCCACACCGGTCCATTTTTTTTGGGACCCGCGAAAAAACGCTTTAAATGAAGGGCCTGCACGTCTCGCTATCGCGGTCGAACTGGGCGAAGTCGGCGGCCCTGGCGAGGTCGGGCACACGGATTGCGCGCGATTTCCAGTCGACCAGCCCCTCGCGGTGGAGTTGGCGGACCGTGCGATTGGTATGCACCAGCGACAGCCCGAGCATGTCGGCGATCTGGGCCTGCGTGATCGGGAGCGCGACGATATTCTCGTCGCCGGCGAGGCAGGTCGCCTGCGCGCGGTCGAGCAACCATACTGCCAGATAGGTTACCCGCTCGCGGGCGCTGCGCTGGCCGAGGGAGACGATATGGCCCTCGAGCGCCGCCTCCTCTTGCGCGGCGAGCCAGGTGATATCGTAGCCCAGCCGCGGGTGCGCCGAGATCAGGTCCACGAAATCGCCGCGCTTGAACCGGCACAGCCGCGCATCGATTAGCGCTTCGATCGCATGGCTCGACGGCGCATCGAACGCGCCCTGCAAGCCGACGAGGTCGCCGGGGAACATGAAGTTGAGGATCTGCCGCCGCCCATCGGCAAGCGTGCGCGAGCGGATCAGCACACCGTCGAGCACGGTATAGAGCCGGTCGTGCGCAATACCTTCCTCGATCAGCGTATCGCCCCGCAGGAGGCCAACTTCGCCATCCTTGAACCGCTGCATATAGGCAAGCTGGTGTTCTTCGAGCGTTCTGAGGCCCGGACAGGACTGGAGCGGGCAATCGCGACAGGCGATCGGATCGGCAATCTCGTGCAACGCACTGATCTCCTTGGGACAGCGAATTGCGCGCGGGATGCGCTCGGAAAGCCGGGTTTGTCAAACCGCAGCTTGCGGGCCGCCGACTTGGAACCTACTGCCATACGGGACGTTAGAAGCGCGCACCTTAAGGAAGGGGTCTAAATGTCACTTGGTGATCAGATTGCTCGTAACTTGCCGTACCTCCGCCGCTATGCGCGCGCGCTGACGGGTTCGCAGGCTACGGGAGACGCATTTGTCCGTGCCACGCTCGAAGCCGCTCTGGCCGATAGCGAACTCAAACAATCGCTCGAAGGCGGCCGTGTGCCGCTTTACCGGGCCTTCAACAAAGTCTGGTCGAGCGCCTATCTGGATGTTCCGGAAAACGTCGGCGACGACCGCCATGAAGGCGCTGCGCAGGACCGGCTCAAATCGGTTACGCCGCTCAACCGCCAGGCGCTGCTGCTGACCACGCTGGAGGACTTCTCGTCCGACCAGGCGGGTGAAATCATGGATATGGCAGCCGACGACATCGAACGTCTGGCGCAGGAAGCCATTTCCGAGATCGACCGTGAATCGTCGACCAGCGTGCTCATCATCGAAGACGAGCCGCTGATCTCGATGCAGCTCGAAGACCTCGTGTCCTCGCTTGGCCACGAAGTCTGCGGGACGGCTGCCACGCGTACGCAGGCGCAGGAAGTGGTCGCGGAGAAAACTCCCGGTCTCGTGCTTGCCGATATCCAGCTGGCCGATGGTTCGTCGGGCCTCGATGCGGTGGACGATATTCTCGCCATCAGCAGCGTCCCGGTGATCTTCATTACCGCCTACCCCGAACGCCTGCTGACCGGTGACCGGCCCGAGCCGACCTACCTCGTAACCAAGCCGTTCCAGGAGCAGACGGTCCGCGCCGCGATCAGCCAGGCGCTGTTCTTCGGATCGAGCCGTCCGCTGGGCTGAGCGCCAGCCGACAATCGAACAGGGGAAAGCCCGGGCCGCAAGGTCCGGGTTTTTCGTTTGGGGGTCTGTCGTTGGAGACGGCGGCAGTCAGTTCCTGCGGCCACCGGGGCCTTTGCGGCGCAGTTCGAACTCGCTCGGTTCGCGAACGGGCACCATCAGCGTGCAACGCACACCCTCGGGATGGAATTTGAGCTCGACCGGGTGGCGCAATTCATGCGCGACGATCTTCTCGATCAAATCGGTGCCGAACCCGCGTCGCTGCGGCTTCGTTACCGGCGGCCCGCCGCTTTCGATCCATTCGATCTTCGCCAGCGTATCGTTGAGCTGGCTCCAGCAGACCGACACGCTGCCCCCGGCAATGCTGAGCGAACCGTATTTGGCGGCATTGGTCGCCAGTTCGTGGATCGCCAGCCCCAGCGACAGCGCATCATTGGGCGCGAGTTCGGTGTGCGGGCCGATCAGCTCGAGCTTGTGATCCTCGTCGCGCGCATAGGGCGCCAGTTCGACCTCGATCACCGAGCGGATTGGCGTGGTCCCCCATTCCGACTGCGTCAGCAAATCATGCGTGGCCGATAGCGCGCGGATGCGCCCGTCGAGCCCTTCGGCAAATTCGTCGAGATCGTCCGACCGGCGCCGGGTCAGCGAGACGATCGACAGCACATTGGCGAGCGTGTTCTTGACCCGGTGGTTGAGCTCGCGGGTCAGCGAATTGCGGATCGAGTTCTGCTCCTCGAACCAGCTGATCGCGCGCCGGTCTTCTAGCGTCTGCTGGGTGAGCAGGCGCGACACGAGCATCAGCAGGCTGGCAACGGCCAGACCGAACAGCAAGGTGATCATCGACATCGAGGAAAGACCCTCGGCGCGTGCCGACTGCACTTCGAGCACCATCGCGCGGTTGGCCAGACTGACCTCGCGGGTTTCGGTCGAGCGGCCCTCGACCCACCCTTCACTCTGCGCCATCGACATGCGCGCGGGCGTCTCGCCATCGAGCAACCGTGCACCGACCGCGTCGTAACTCACCAGTTCGCCTGCCGAATCGAGAAACTGGGTGGCGTTGAACGGGCTGTAGATGAAGCCCTTGAGCCCGCGCGTACTGCTGAGCCCGTCGTAGACCGGCATGTATATGAGGAAGCCTGCCTCCCTGCCGCCGCCTTCCTGCACCAGCACGATCGGCCCGCTTGCGGTCGGCCGGTCGTTGGCCGCCGCCAGATCCATCGCCGCGCGGCGGATCGGATCGGCATACATGTCGAAGCCCAGCGCCCGGCGATTGCGGACGGTGTCGGGCTGGAGATAGAGGATCGGCGTGAGCATATCGCGCGGCTGGTCCTCGATCGTCGGCGAAACGCGCTTTTCCTCGACCCGGCTGACGCCGAGCCGGTTCTCGAACGCCTCGACCTCGCCCGCTTCGATCACCGGGGCCCAGCCGATGCCCTCGGCACCGCGATAATTCGCATCGAGCCGCAATTCGGAAACGAACCGCCGGAACAGTTCGGGGGTCACCTCGTCCTGCGTCGACAGCAACGCTGCACCCGCGCGCAGATAGGCGGAGCTGGTATAAGCACGGCGTTCGATCGCCGAGGTCATGGCCTGCGCCTTGCGCGCCACATCGGCGGCATCGCGCTGCTTTTCGCCGCGCTCGATCGCGAACACGCTGAGCACGGTGATGCCGGTCACAAGGACGAAAATCAGCACGGGAATTCCGCGCGGATAATCGATCAGCCAACGCCGGCGGCGTCCCTTGCGTTGGAGTTCTTCGCTGACCAGCTTCTTGTCCCTGTCGATTTACCCGGCCTTCTAGTATGCCGCGTGGCGGGTTTGGTTCCACTTTGCAACTTGCGGGAACCCGCGTTTGATCCGCGCGTTGTGCGAAGCACATCCGGGATCGTCGCTCTCGCCAACGGGAACACCCCCTAGCGAGAACCAGAAGAGGGTACTACCTTTCACGTCATGAACTCCGACACACCAAAAAAACCGCAGCGGTCGCCCGCCGGCGGACCGCCCCCGAGTTCCCGCGCAGGCGGCCGCGGCAAGGACCCCGATTGGGCCAACGGCCTCAGGCAGCTGTATGATTCGGTAGTCGAGGAACCGCTGCCCGACAGCTTCCAGAACCTGCTCGACCAGCTGGACGCCAAGAACTGATGGCCGCCGAGGAACGGACGGCCGCCGATGCAGCCGATTTCAAGCGCGAGCTGACCGAGGTGGTGCCCCACTTGCGCGCGTTTGCGCGCGGGTTGTGCGGACGCGCCGACATGGCCGACGACCTGGTGCAGGAAACGCTGCTCAAGGCGTGGGCGGCGCAGGAGCGGTTCCAGCCGGGCACCAGCATGCGCGCCTGGACCTTCGTGATCCTGCGCAACGCTTATCTTACCGACATGCGTCGCAACCGCTTTCGCGGCGAATATGACGAGACGGTCGCCGAACGCGTACTGACCGCGCCGGCGGGCCAGGAAGAACCGATCCACCTGTCCGACATGCACCGCGCGCTGCTGACGCTACCGCCCGAGCGGCGCGAAGCGCTGTTGCTGGTCGGCGCGGGCGGTTTTTCCTACGAGGAAGCCGCGACGATCTGCGATTGTGCCGTGGGTACGATCAAGAGCCGCGTCGGACGCGCCCGTGCGGCGCTCAATTCGATGCTCGCCGAAGGCAACATCCCCAAGCGCTCGATCGATGACCACGCCGCGCACCGCGCGATCCTCGAGGAGCTCGACGATGTCGCCGCAGGCCAGGGTGGCAGCCGCAGATAGAATAACTTCGTCGCTGCGCCGCTTGTCACGATTTGCCGCGCAAGGCAGATAGATAGCGATGAGCGACACCCAGCCTCCCGAGCAGAGCGCCCCGCCCGCCCCCGCCCGCCGGTCGCGCAGGCTCGCCTTTGCCGAACAGGAACTGCGGCTGATTTCGTCGCTGGTCCTGCTGATCGGCCTGGGCCTGTTTCTGGCGCTGCCCTTCGTGCTGTCGATCGGTTCGGTGGTGTTCCTGCCGGTGGTCACCGCACTGGTGCTGACGGTGATCCTGTCGCCGCTGGCCGACAAGCTTAACGGCTGGGGCCTGCCCAATGCCCTTGCCTCGCTCACCGCGCTGCTGTTCTTCTTCGCGATCCTGTTGCTCGCGCTGGCGCTGATCCTGCAGCCAGCGGTCGCCCTGTTCGACGATGTTCCCGCGATGGCGCAGGGCGTGATGGCGCGCTTCGGCGAATTGCGCGAGCGCTTCGCCTGGGTCGCCGCGCTCAACGAACAGCTCGGTGCGCTGATGAATACCGACGGCACGCGCGAAGTGGTGCTGGCAGCGCCGAGCCTGCTCGAACAGGTCGCTTTCGCCACGCCTAGCCTGATTATCGAAACCATCCTGACGCTGCTGATGGCCTATTTCATGATCGAGGCGCGCGTCCGCCTGCGCCAGCGGCTGCTGTTCGGCCGCGCCAGCTTCGGCACCAGCATCAAGGCCGCGCGCGTGATCCGCGAAGTGCAGGACCGGGTTGCCGCCTATATTCTCACGGTGGGCTGGATCAATGCGATGGTCGGCCTGGTGGTCGCACTGGGCGCCTGGGCGCTGGGGGTCGATGCGCCGATCATGTGGGGCGGGCTGGCCGCGCTGCTCAATTTCCTGCCCTATGTCGGCCCGATCGTGATGGTCGGACTGCTCAGCCTGTTCGGGATCGGAACAACCGAAACGATCGTGCTCGGCCTGGTTCCGGCGGCCGCCTATCTTGCGCTGCATACGGTCGAGGCGAATTTCATCACCCCGTCGATCCTCGGCGCGCGGTTCACGATGAACCCGGTGCTGATCCTGATCGCGCTGTCCTATTTCACCTGGATCTGGGGCGTGTTCGGTGCGTTGCTGTCGGTCCCGATCCTGCTGATGCTGACCGCGCTGTTCGACCATATAGGCCGCCCCAACCTCGTCGGTTTCATCTTCGGCGAACCCCTGTTCGCGACCAGCCTGCTCGACGAAGCGGACAAGGCCGACGCGCCCGCCCCATAGCAAAAGCCCGCCGCCATTGCTGGCGACGGGCTCGGTATTCGTCAGATGCCGTGCGGCTTAGCCGGGATACTTCCAGGTCGTACCGCGCGCGAGGTTTTCGCTCGCGAAGCTCCAGTTGAGCTTGCCGTTGACCGCATCGAGATAGGCGGGGCGGGCATTCTGGTGATCGAGGTAGTAGGCGTGTTCCCACACATCGATCACGAGCAGCGGGTTCACCCCGTCGAGGTCGGCCAGCGTGTCGCCGTCATGCGTTTCCTCGATGGTCAGCTTGCCGTCCTTGACCGCAAGCCAGACCCAACCGCTGGCGAAGTGGCCGGCGCCGCGTTCGGCGAGCTTTTCCTTCACGCCGTCGACCGAGCCGAAGACTTCGTCGATCATGCTCTTGAGCTCGTCCGACGGGCTGGTTTCGTCAGGCGCCATCGAGTGCCAGTAGAAGCCGTGGTTCCAGCTCTGCGCCGAATTGTTGAACAGGCCCTGGTCGCTGTCGCGCGCCGAGGCAATCACCGCTTCGAGGTCCTTGCCTTCGAGGTCGGTGCCCTCGATCGCCTTGTTGGTCTTGTCGAGATAGGCCTTGTGGTGCTTGCCGTGGTGAAACGACAGCGTCTTGGCCGAAACCGCCGGTTCCAGCGCGGTGTCGTCGTAAGGCAGGTCGATCAGCTCAAAAGCCATGGATTGTCCCCTCTTGGGTTGGTGTGAACAAATTTCGTACTTGCGTCCCTAACGCCCCTACAAGCGCGTGGTTGCACATAACCGCGATATTGCGCGCGAAAAGGGGGGCGAACGGTCTTTTATTGTGCGCACATTCGCGCCATTGGGGCCGCGACACAAGGGAGTTCATCGATCTATGGCGCGCAAGTTCTTCGGGACGGACGGAATTCGCGGACGCACCAACAGTGGTGTGATGACCGCGGCCACCGCGATGCGGGTCGGCCAGGCGGCGGGGACGCATTTCCTGCGCGGCGAGCACCGCCACCGCGTGGTGATCGGCAAGGACACGCGCCTGTCGGGTTATATGATGGAAAGCGCCCTGGTGGCGGGCTTCACCAGTGTCGGCATGGACGTGATCATGACCGGGCCGCTGCCCACCCCGGCCATCGCGCTGCTGACACGCGAGATGCGCGCCGACTTGGGCGTGATGATTTCCGCCAGCCACAACCCGTTCGAGGATAATGGCATCAAGCTGTTTGGCCCCGACGGGTTCAAGCTGTCGGACGAGACCGAAGCCTCGATCGAACGCCTGCTCGAACAGGAACCGCTGCTGGTCGAGCCCGACCGGATCGGGCGCGCGCGCCGGATCGAGGATGCGCGTGGCCGCTATATCCACGCGGTGAAACAGTCGGTCGCAAGCGACATCCGCTTCGACGGGCTGAAGGTGGTGGTCGATTGCGCGCATGGCGCGGCCTATCAGGTCGCCCCAAGCGCAATCTGGGAATTGGGTGCGGAGGTCATCGCCATGGGCGTCGCGCCCGATGGCATCAATATCAACGACGGCGTCGGGTCGACCGCGCTCGATGCGATCAAGGCCCGCGTGGTCGAAGAAGGCGCCGACATCGGCATCGCGCTCGATGGCGATGCCGACCGGCTGATCGTGATCGACGAGCAGGGCGAGGCGGTCGATGGCGACCAGCTGATGGGCCTGATCGCCAGCCGCCTGCACGCACGCGGCGACCTGACCGGCGGCGGCGTGGTTGCCACGGTGATGTCGAACCTGGGGCTCGAACGCTACCTGGCTAGCCTCGGCCTGACGCTCGAGCGAACGAAAGTCGGCGATCGTTACGTTCTCGAGCGGATGCGCGAAGGCGGCTTCAATGTCGGCGGCGAGCAATCGGGTCATATGATCCTGACCGATCACGGCACCACCGGCGATGGCACGGTTGCCGCGCTGCGCGTGCTCGCGAGCCTGGTCCGGTCGGGCAAGCCCGCCAGCGAATTGCTGCATGTCTTCGACCCGGTCCCGCAAGTGCTCAAGAATGTGCGCTATGCCGGCGGCACCCCGCTCGAGAGCGACACGGTCAAGCAGGTCATTGCCGAGGCCGAGCAGGAGCTTGCGGGCAAGGGCCGCCTCGTTATTCGCCCCTCGGGGACCGAGCCGGTCATCCGGGTCATGGCCGAGGGTGACGATGCAGGCCAGGTCGAGGCCGTGGTTGACCGGATTTGTGCCGCTGTGAAAGACGCCGCCTGATGCTCGAAATGCGCCCCGATTGCGAACGCTGCGGGACCGACCTTCCGGCCGAAAACGCCGGTGCGTTCATCTGCAGCTTCGAATGCACCTTCTGCACCGAATGCGCCGAAGCGCTCGACGATGTCTGCCCCAATTGCGGCGGCGAGTTGATGGACCGCCCGACCCGCGCGAAGCAATTGCACGAGAAATTCCCGCCGGGCACGAAACGGAAGTTCGCCGGGTGAGCGACGCCATGACCCCGCGTATCCTCTCGATCGCCGGCTCCGACAGTTCGGGCGGCGCGGGCATCCAGGCGGATATCAAGACGATCACCATGCTGGGCGGGTATGCGATGACCGCGATCACCGCGGTGACGGCGCAGAACACCCTCGGCGTACAAGGGGTGGAGGCGCTGTCGCCGCAATTCGTGCTTGAGCAGGTCGAAAGCTGCCTGTCCGATATCGGTGCCGACGCGATCAAGATCGGCATGCTGGGATCGCCCGAGACCGCGCGGCTGCTGGCCCAGCGGCTCGACACATTTGCCGGCCCCATCGTCTTCGATCCGGTCATGGTCGCAACCAGCGGCTCGGTGCTGGCGGACGAGGCGACGATCGCCGGTTTCGCCGCGCTGATGGAAATCGCGACCATCGTCACTCCCAACCTGCCCGAGCTCGAGGTCCTGACCGGCCGCACGGCCATCGCGGACGAGGACATGTTCGAGGCGGCGAAGGAGCTTGCCGACCGGCACGGGATCCAGGTGCTGGCCAAGGGCGGGCATGCAGGCGACGAAACGCAGGTGGTCGACCGGATCGCCTCACCCAGCGGCAAATACGCCAGCTTCGCGCATTCGCGGATCGAAACGCGGCACACGCATGGCACGGGGTGTACGTTGTCCGCCGCGCTGGCGACCATGCTCGGCTATCGCCAGCCGCTCACCCATGCAATCCGTATCGCGCGCGCCTTTACCCATGCCGCGATCGAGCAGGCGCCGGGCTTTGGCGAGGGCTCAGGCCCGCTGGGCCATCACGCGGTGCGCAACCGCAGCGAGCGCGATCAGCAGCCCAAATCGTAGAAGTCGCACAGATATTCCCATGCGTCTTCGGCGGTTTCGCACCAGCGGAACAGATCGAGGTCCTTCTTCGAGATCGTGCCTTCTTCGGCGATCGCTTCGAAATTGACCACGCGCGACCAGAATTCCTTGCCGAACAGCAGGATCGGGATGGGTTTCATCTTGCCGGTCTGAATCAGGGTCAACAGTTCGAAGAATTCGTCGAACGTGCCGAAGCCGCCGGGGAACACTGCGACCGCACGGGCGCGCAGCAGGAAGTGCATTTTGCGCAGCGCGAAATAATGGAAGTTGAGCGACAGGTACGGCGTCACATACTGGTTGGGCGCCTGTTCGTGCGGCAGGATGATGTTGAGGCCGATCGACTCGCCCCCCGCCTCGCTGGCCCCGCGATTGGCGGCTTCCATGATCGACGGGCCCCCACCCGAGCAGACGACGAACTGGCGCTTGCCGTTTTCGATGATCGATTTCTCGGTCGCCATCTTGGCCAGCTTGCGCGCTTCGCCGTAATATTTCGACTTGGCCACCAGCCGCTCGACGATTGCGCGTTCTTCATCGGGCAGGTCCTTCGCGCCTTCGAGCGCCGTATCGGCAGCTTCGGGAGGCGGGATCCGCGCACTGCCATACATCACCAGCGTCGAGCCGACGCCGGCCTCGTCGAGGACCATTTCGGGCTTGAGCAGTTCGAGCTGGAAGCGCACCGGGCGCAATTCCTCGCGCAGCAGGAAATCCTTGTCCTGGAACGCGAGCTTGTAGCTGGGGTGCTCGGTCTGCGGGGTCTGCGATTCGAGGCCCTGCTTTTCGAACCGGGCTTCCTGTTTGGCGGCATAGAACTTGCGATCTTCGATACCGCGCCGGCGCTTTTCGTCTTCTGTCATCTGCCGCGCGATAGGCCGCGCTTGCGGCAACGACAAGTCATCGAAGAAGAAATGGCAGGGGTGACAGGATTCGAACCCGTGGCCCTCGGTTTTGGAGACCGATGCTCTACCAGCTGAGCTACACCCCTGCAGGAAGGGGGCGCATTAGTAGGGCCGACCGCACTTGGCAAGGTGCATATCGCCCGACGCGCGGAAGTGATAACAGGGACCGCAATGCATGCCCCCGCCACATCCCGGATCCCGGTCGAATTGCTGCTGCGTGCCTATCGCGGCGGAATCTTCCCGATGGCCGACCATCGCAGCGATCCCGAAGTCTATTGGGTCGAGCCGCGCGAACGCGCGATTATCCCGCTCGATGGCTTCCGCGTGTCGAAGAGCCTGAAGAAGACGCTGCGGCAGGATCGCTTCCGCGTGACCTGCAATGCCGATTTTGCCGGTGTCATCGCCGAATGCGCGGCTCCGCGCGAAGAGCACGCCGAAAGCTGGATCAGCCACCGGATAGAAGCCAGCTACAACGCGCTGAATGTGGCGGGCCATGCGCATTCGATCGAATGCTGGCAGGGCGGCGCGCTGGTCGGCGGGCTATATGGCGTCGGTTTCGACCGGGTGTTCTGCGGCGAAAGCATGTTCAGCCGCACGCCCGATGCCAGCAAGGTGGCGCTGGCGTGGCTGGTCGCGGCGATGCGCGAGGCGGGCTATGCGCTGCTCGACTGCCAGTTCATGACCGACCACCTGGCCACGATGGGCGCAGTGGCGGTCAGCCAAGCGCAATATATGCAGATGATGGCCCGGCTGGACGGTTATCCGGCGGACGAACTGCCCGATGTCGTCGCGCGATTCGGCGCGTCTTCCTCACCCGGAAAATCCATCACGCAGTCCTTGATCCACACATCGTAGATCGGGTGTTCGACCACGTTGAGGCTGGGCGAGTTCTTGAACAGCCAGCCCGAAAAGACCTTGCGGAAATTGTCCTCTGTCCCGCGTTCCTTGACCAGCACCTGCACGAAACCGCCCGTTTCCTTGGGCATTTCCCACGGCGCGGTGCGCTCGCAGGCCTGCAGGCGGACGATCACATCGCCGACCCGCTGCTGCTCGCCGGGGCGCAGTTCGAGGTCCTGGCTGACATTGTTGCGCTTGTTGAGCAGGCCGAGTGTGGCGACCCGTTCTGCCATCGGCGTGCCCAGCCCCGCTTCGGCGGCGGGGCGAGCGGGCAGCTCGCCTTGCTGCAAGTCCTCGGGAATCGCGGTCGCGGTCGCATCGGCGGGCGCGTCCGCTTGCTGGTCACAGGCCGCGACCAGCACCGCCGTGGCTAGGAGGGCAAGCGCCCCGCGCATCGTCACGCCTCGGGCGACCAGGCTTCGTAATCGCCCGTCGCGCGGGCGCGTTGTCCACCCCGCTCGAGCGCGCCCGCGGGGCGATAGGCAGTCGCGGTGCCTGTAGCATTGGGCGTGTAATCGGTTTCCCAGATCCGCGCCGCGGGCAGATTGCTCTCGGGTACGTCGTCGAAAGAGCCGTGCAGCCAGCCGTGCCATTCGCTCGGCACGCGGCTGGCATCATTGGCACCCTGATAGATCACCCAGCGTCGTTCGCGGCCGTCACCGGTCTTTTTCTTCGAGCGGTAATAGCTGTTGCCCTGCGCGTCGGTGCCAACCTGCTCGCCATTGCGCGACGACCACAGGAGCGTGCCGATCGTGGCGCCGTCCCACCAGGTAAAAATCTTGCCGAGGATGTTCATGGCCGCGCGATTAGCCGTTTATTTGCCGGGCCTCAAGCGCCGCCGTGCGCATCGGCGCACTTGGGCGTCCTGCGGCGGACGATCGCTACCATTCGACCAGATCGCCCGGGGCGATGCCCAGTTCTGCCGCCCGGCCACCGCGCAGTTCGAGCACGCCGAGCACGGGCCCGACCGAATAGACCGGTTCGAGCGAATAAGGCTGGGTCATCGCGGCGATATTGCTGATGCGCCCATCCGGGCCGATGTAGATGATATCGAGCGGGAGCGGGGTGTTCTTCATCCAGAAGCTTTGCGCCGTGCTCCCGTCATAGGGGAAGATCATCCCTTCCTGATCGCCAAGCTCGGTGCGGAACATCAGCCCGCGCGTCTGTGCTTCGGGCGTATCGGCCAGTTCCGCCGCAATCGCGATCTGGCCATTTTTTTCGGTCGTCACGGTCAGCGGGATCACCTTGAGCCCCGAGATCGGGTGCGTCGTCGCCGTCGCGGCGCTCGCACCAGCGGACTCTGCGGACGATTCGGCCTGCGTCTGGGGTGAACAGGCCAGCAGCGCGGCCAGCCCCGCCATCGCGGCCAGGCGCTTCACTGCTCCTCGTCCCGTGCTTCTGCGACCCATCCCTCAAGCTCCTCGACCGTGCGCGCCTCGACGATGCGCCGTGCTATGTCGAAATCATGGCCCGCGCGCACCAATGCGGCAAGCCGCTTTTCCCGTAGCTTGCGCGCTTCTTCGGGCCCCAAGTCTGACTGCTGCCCGAATGGCCCGAAGCCCCGCTTGCGTGCCAGTACCACCGCCGCCTGGCGCTTTTGCGCCTCTTCGGGTTCGAGCGCATGGCGCAGGTCTTCGTCGATCCCGGCGGTCCGCAGCGCCTGGTCCACCCGCCGCGCGCCATAACCGCGCGCCACCAGGTCGCTCGCCTTGGCGCGGCCATAGGCTTCGTCGTCGACATAGCCCCGGTCGACGAATTTCGCGATCAGCCTATCGAGATCGGGCTCTTCGTCTTCGGTGAAGCCGCGTTCGCGCAGCTTGCGCTGCAAATAGGCGCGCAGCTTGCCCGCGCTGGTCGCAAATCGCGCGACATAGGAGACCGCGAGCTCCTCCAGCCGCGTGCGATCAAGCGGTTTTGCCCGGCGGCGAGCGCGGCCCGATGTTGCGCGTTCATCATCCATCGGCCATATTCCTGCCACACTCCTTTAAGATTGGGAAACATGGGAGAGCGCGCGATCTTCCAGATCGTGTGAGACATCAAGCAATGAGGGAAGCCGCAAGGCCCCAGCTATTCACGGGTATCGCCGATAATTATGACCGACGCCGTACTGACGCCGACGCCGAACGATTGCGACCTGCCGCGTCGCCGTTCCGATTTCGCGACCTTCAACGAGGCTATCGAATACGCTGCGCGCAGCGATAAGGGCCTCAATTTCCACGACATGCGCGGAACGCTCGAACGCGTCTATCCCTATGCGCAGATGCGCGAGGACGCGCTCGAAGCGGCCCACCGGCTCGTGGCGATGGGGATCGAAAAGGAAGACCGCGTCGCGCTGGTGGCCGAGACCAGTCCGCAGTTCGCCGCGCTGTTCTGCGCCTGCACGCTGATGGGCGCCTGGCCCGTGCCGCTGCCGCTGCCGACGACTTTCGGCGGCAAGGAAAGCTATATCGAGCAGCTTTCGGTCCAGTTGAAGAGCGCCGACCCGACAATTCTCATCTATCCCGGCGAAATCGCCGAAATGGCGAAAGCTGCGGCCGACCGGCAAGGTTGCGGCGGCGAAAGCTGGGACGATTTCGCGCAGCGCCCGGCCCCGCCCGTCGATCTGCCCGAAGCGCAGCCCGCAGACATTTGCTACCTGCAGTATTCCTCGGGCTCGACCCGCTTCCCGACCGGGGTCGCGGTCACGCATGAGGCGCTGCTGCACAATCTGCGCGGTCATGCCGAATCGATGGAAATCGGCATGAACGACCGCGTGGTCAGCTGGCTGCCGTGGTATCACGACATGGGGCTGGTCGGCTGCTTCCTGTCGCTGGTCGCCAACCAGGTCTCGGTCGATTACCTGCGCACCGAACATTTCGCGCGCCGCCCGCTGGCCTGGCTCGATTTGATCAGCCGCAACCAGGGCACCACGCTCAGCTATTCGCCGACTTTCGGTTACGATATCTGCGCCCGCCGTATCTCCAGCCAGAGCCAGGTCGCCGACCGCTTCGACCTGTCGCGCTGGCGCGTGGCGGGCAACGGGGCCGACATGATCCGGCCCGACGTCATGCAGAATTTCGTCAACGCCTTTGCCGACGCCGGTTTCCAGGCCAACAGCTTCAATCCCAGCTACGGGCTTGCCGAAGCCACGCTGGCAGTGACCGTCATGCCACCGGGCGAAGGCATCCGCGTCGAACTGGTCGAGGAAGAACGCCTGTCGGGGCGCCCGCGCGACCTGTCGAAACCGGCGCGGTACCGCGCCATCGTCAATTGCGGCAAACCGATCCCGGGCATGGAGGTCGAAATCCGCGGTGAGAACGATGCGGTCAAGGGCGACCACCAGATCGGCAAGGTCTGGTGCCGCGGCAAGAGCGTGATGCATTCCTATTTCCGCAACGAGGAGGCGACCACCGACTGCCTCGTCGCCAAGGGCAATGGGGACGTCTGGCTCGACACGGGCGACATGGGCTACATGGCCGATGGCTATCTGTTCATCGTCGGCCGCGCCAAGGACATGATCATCATCAACGGCAAGAACCTGTGGCCGCAGGACATCGAATGGGCGGTGGAGCAATTGCCGGGCTTCAACCACGGCGACATCGCCGCCTTCTCGGTCGATACCGACAATGGCGAGGAAACGCCTGCGGTGCTGGTCCATTGCCGCGTCTCCGATCCCGAGGAACGCATCAAGCTGCGCGACCAGATCGCCGACAAGGTCCGCGGCGTGACCGGGATGAGCTGCGTGGTCGAACTCGTCCCGCCGCGCACCCTGCCGCGCACGAGTTCGGGCAAGCTCAGCCGCGCCAAGGCGAAAAAGCAGTATCTTGCGGGCGAAATCGTCCCGCTCGACCTCGCCGCCTGACACCTGCGAGAACGCGGTCTTCTGCGGGCCCTATAACCGACAGAATTGCCTTGCGCTTGCCGCCATCGGCGCGGCACTATCGCCGCGCCGCGCGACTGCGCGCTTGAAGATCGTGTATTGCCACCCTAATACAGGATCATAGACGCTTGGAGAGACCCGCGCCCATGAGCGAAACGAAAACGCAGACCGCCACCGACACCGCGTTCGACCTGACGCCGCCCGATCCGGTGCCCGAGGTTGCGCCCGAAAAGGCCGCCGGTCTCGTACCCGTCTCGGAAGAGGTGAAAAGCAAGCTGCAGACCAAGGTCGACGGCTTCGTCGCCGACCTGATCGCGGAAGACGCCAATTCGCCCGAATTCGGCAAGAAGGTCGACCAGCTGACCAATATGGGCCGCAAGGAAATCATGGCCGCGGCGGGCATGTCGAACCGCTTTCTCGACCGCCCGGTGCGCGCGATGGACAAGGATGAAGGCGTCGGCGCCAATCTTTCCGAATTGCGCCGCGTGGTCGAGGATCTCGATCCCGGCAAGCGCGGCAAGCTGTCGGGCCCGCGCAAGATCCTCGGGATCATTCCCTTCGGCAACAAGCTGACCAATTACTTCCGCAGCTACCAGAGCGCGCAGACGCATATCCAGTCGATCCTCAACAATCTGTCGAGCGGCAAGGACGAGCTGATCATGGACAATGCCGCGATCGACGTCGAACGGCAGAAGCTGTGGGAGGCGATGGGCAATCTGGAACAGATGATCCACATCTCCAACTCGCTCGATGCGAAGCTGGAGGAAAAGGCCGCCGAACTCGACGCGACTGATCCGGCCAAGGCCAAGGCGGTGCGCGAAACCGCGCTGTTCTATGTCCGCCAGCGCACGCAGGATTTGCTCACCCAGATGGCGGTGAGCGTGCAGGGCTATCTCGCGCTCGACCTGGTGAAGAAGAACAATGTCGAGCTGGTGAAGGGCGTCGACCGCGCCAGCACCACGACTGTCGGCGCGCTGCGCACCGCAGTGACCGTGGCCGAGGCGATGACCAACCAGCGCCTCGTGCTGGGCCAGATCACCGCGCTCAATGAAACCACTGCGGGCATCATCGACAGCACCAGCACGCTGCTGCGCGACCAGACCGGCAAGATCCACGAGCAGGCCGCCGCCAGCACGATCCCGCTGGAAACGCTGCAACGCGCCTTCCAGAATATCTACGACACGATGGACGAGGTCGACAGCTTCAAGCTGCGCGCGCTCGACAGCATGAAGCAGACCGTGACGCTGCTGACCGACGAGGTCGAGAAGTCGAAGGGCTATATCGCCCGCGCCGAAGGCCAGTCGCAGGCACAGAAGCAGGTTGCCGAAAGCAGCCTGTTGAGCATCGAGGGCTGAGGGCGGCACCGTGAACGACCTCACCCGCGACAGCGACCGTATATTGTCCGAGAGCAAGGCGCTCGTGCGCGACAACCGCGAAGGTGGCCGCCACCGCCGCGCGCCCTCGATCGGTCAGGGTTCGGCCAGTGCCAAGCGCACCCATTTCACCAAGAAAATCCGCAATATCGCGCTGGCGCTGTTTGCCGTGTGGGTGGGCATGGGCGCGCTGGGGCTGGTCCTCGACGGGATCGGCTTTGTCGGCGTGATGGGACTGGTCCTCGCCAGCGTGGTCGCGATCGCGGTCTTTGCCAATTACCCCAAGATGAAAACGCCCAAACGGGCGGACATCAACAAGGGCAATGTCCAGCAGATGGTGGGTCGCACCGAATTGTGGCTCGAGGCGCAGCGCCCCGCCCTGCCCCCGCCCGCCGCGCAGATCGTCGGCGACATGGGTGTCCAGCTCGATGCGCTGGGGTTGCAGCTCGACGGGCTCGACCAGAACCATCCCAAGGCGCGCGAAGTACGCAGCCTGGTGGGCGAGCAATTGCCGCAGATGATCGATAGCTATCAGCGGATTCCGGCGCATCTGCGCCAGGAAGAACGCGCGGGCGCGACGCCCGACCAGCAGCTGACCGACAGTCTCGGCAAGATCAGCGGCGAGATCGATTCGATCACTCGCCAGCTGGCCGAAGGATCGCTCGACGATCTCGCGATCAAACACCGCTATCTCGACTACAAATTCGGCGAAGGGGCGCAGACCAGCCCCCAACTGGAGCATAAGAACTGATGCGCGTTCCCATTTCCCACAGTCTCGGCAAGGAAGAGGTACGCCGCCGCCTCCAGTCGCACAGCCACGAGATCGGCCAGTATATCCCCGGCGGCATGGCGGATGTCACCACCAGCTGGCCCAGCGAGGACCGGATGGATCTGGCGGTCAAGGCCATGGGCCAAGGCGTCGACGGCTGCGTGATCATCGAAGAGGATCAGGTGGTGTTCGAGGTCAACCTGCCCCCCGCACTGTCCTTCGTCGAGCCGATGGTCGCCAGCGCGATCCGCCAGCAGGGCCAGAAATTGATCGCTCCAAAGTAATCTCGAGCGCAGTCCCGAGAAATTTCCCGAACTGCGGAACGATCTGCGTTCCGGAGCGCTTTGCGGTGGGGCGGATTAGGAATCCGATTGCGGAAGCCATGGGATTTCCGCACAGGGGCAAGACGGGAAGCGAGGCCGAGCGAATGCCGGTAGCAAATGGGGCGCGTGGCTCCACCAGGAATTATCTCAAGACCGGAACTGCAGCGAGCCACGACCGGCTCGATACGCGTCTGGGCGCGCTGGTGGCAGGCGACGTGCGCGACTATGCGGCGTTTCTCGATATCCAGTATCGCGCCCGCGTTGGCGTCGAGTGCTGGCTGGCCGGGACCGGCACCCCGCCGCCGCGGCAGAGCACGCTGCTGGCGCAGGATATCGCCGCATTGGGCCGTATAGCTCCCGAAGACATCCCGACCTTCGCCCCTCCCGCAGGCAGCGACGCGCTGGGCGTGTGCTGGGTGCTGGCGGGCTCGTCACTGGGCAATCGCGCAATCCTCGCGCGGCTCGTCAAGAACAAGGTGGACTGGCCGGTCGACTTCCTGTCCGACAGCGGCATGACGACTTATTGGCGAAGCCTGCTGCCCGCGCTCGAACGACCGCATTCCATCGACACGGACGACGCCGCATTGCGCGCGGCGCAAGCCACCTTTTCCCACTTCAACGCGACGGTGGCCGACAGCCTCGCACGCGAGGCCGCTTAAATGAATCCGCAGGACGTCAATCTTTCCAATTGCGATCGCGAACCGATCCACCAGCTCGGCCGGATCCAGGGTTTCGGCGCGCTCATCGCCGTCAATTCCGACTGGTTCGTCGCGCATCGTTCGACCAATCTCGAAGCCCTGTTCGGCACCGGCCGCACGGTCGAGATCGGTGACCGTCTCTCGCGGCTGTTGTCGCGCGAGGCGTTGCAGCAGCTGCGCAGTTCGGCCGCCGCGCTGTCGATGCCCGACCAGGTCGAACGGCTGTTCGGTCTCGCGCTGTTCGACAGCGACGAGCTGTTCGATTGCGCGCTGCACAGTTCGGGCGGGAATACGGTGATCGAGATCGAACCGCATGCGGCGGGCGATCTCAACCGCCAGCTGAGCATTCTGCGGCCGATCATGACCCGGCTCGAAAAGCATACCGAAGTGGAGTCGCTGGTGGACGAAGCGGCCCGCCAGTTGCGGCTGGCGCTGCAGATCGACCGCGTGATGGTCTATCGCTTCCGCGAGGACCTCTCGGGCGAAGTCATCGCCGAAGCCGCGCGCGACGATCTCGAGAAATTCCACGGCCTGCGCTACCCCCGATCGGACATCCCCGACCAAGCGCGCGCGCTCTATGTCCGCAACCGCTTCCGCATCATCGCCGATGTCGAAGCCGAGCCCGTCCCGGTCGAACCCGGCGTCTCCTTCGATGGCGAACCGCTCGACCTCAGCATGAGCACGCTGCGCGCGGTTTCCCCGATCCATATCGAATATCTCAAGAATATGGGCGTGGGTGCCTCGCTGTCGATCTCGATCATTATCGGCGGAAAGCTGTGGGGGCTGTTCGCCTGCCACCATTACGGGCCCAAGCTGCTCCCCTATTCGCAGCGCACCGCAGCCGAACTGTTCTCCGAGTTCTTCTCGCTGACGCTCGACCGTACGCTGGCGCGCCAGAGCGCCGATCGGCGCGAGATGGGTCGCGAGGTTCACACCCGGCTGATGCGCGATGTCGCCGCGGGGACGCCGCTATCTTCCAGCCTGCCGATGATCGAGCCGGTCATCCAGCAGGTCATCCCGCATGACGGGGTGAGCATTTTCGTCGAGGACATTTACGACGCGCGCGGGTCTGCCCCCAATGAAGAAGAATTCCGCGCGATCGTTTCTAGCCTCAACGGCACTGCGACAAGCAAGCTGCTCGCTACCGAGGCGATTGCCCAACGCCTGCCGCCCGCTGCCCGGTTTGCCGACCGGGCAACGGGCGCGCTGGTCATCCCGGTATCGCGCACCCCGCGCGATTATCTGATCCTGTGGCGCAAGCCGCTCACCCAGACCGTGACCTGGGCGGGCAACCCCGAAAAACCGGTCGAGACCGGCCCCAATGGCGACCGGCTGACCCCGCGCAAGAGCTTCGAGGCCTGGCGCGAAACCGTCGAGGGCCGTGCCGAGAAATGGTCGCGTGCCGAGATCGAGATTGCCGAGAGCCTGCGCGTCACGCTGCTCGAAATCATCCTGCGGCTGACCGACGAGGCGGTGACCGAACGCGCCCGCGCGCAGCAGCAGCAGGAATTGCTGATCGCGGAGCTCAACCACCGCGTGCGCAATATCCTCAACCTCATCCGCGGGCTGATCAACCAGTCCAAGGGCGATGCGCGCGATATCGAGAGCTTCGTCGAAATCGTCGCGGGCCGGGTGGCCTCGCTCGCCTCGGCGCATGATAACATTACCAAGGGCAATTGGTCGCACGCGCCGTTTTCGGAGCTGATCGAGACCGAGGCCAATGCGTATGTCGCGAGCAGCCGCGACCGGCTCGACCTGCACGGCCCCGAAGCGATGATCGCGCCCGAGGCCTATACGGTCATGGCGCTCGTGATCCACGAGATGATCACCAATTCGGCGAAATATGGCTCGCTGAGCGATTCATCGGGCAGGCTCGAGGTGGAAGTGAGCCGCGATGACGAGGATAATTTTTGCGCGCAGTGGCGCGAACGCGGGGGGCCGCCGGTCAAGCCGCCCAGCCGTCGCGGCTTCGGCAGCACGATTACCGAACGCTCGATACCCTACGAACTCGATGGCACCGCCGAGATCAATTACCGGCTGGAAGGTGTCGAAGCCCGGTTCTGCATCCCCGCGCGCTACGTCGAATGGCGCTCGCGCGATGGCGAACGCAGTACGCCGGCCAAGCAGAAAAAGGACGCCCGGTTGGATAAGCTGCCCGAAAGTGTGCTGCTGGTCGAAGACAGCATGATCATCGCGCTCGATGCCGAGGATTGCCTCAAGGAAATCGGGATCGGGACGGTGCAGATCGAAAGCTCGGTCGCAGCGGCGCTCGACGCGCTGGCAAAGAGCCGGCCCGAACTGGCCATCCTCGACTACAATCTGGGCAAGGAAAACAGCGAACCGGTAGCCGCCAAGCTCAGAGAGATGGGCGTGCCGTTCTGGCTGGCGACGGGTTACGGGGAAATGCAAGACCGGGTGGAGGAACTGGGCGCATCGGGCCTGCTGACCAAGCCCTATGGCAAGGACGAGCTGGTCGAGATCATCGGCAGCTACGACAGGGACAACTAGCCACCTGCGCAGCGCGGCTAATTGAAGAAGCGCTGCTGGTAGTGGAAGGTCGCCGCGACCGGATTGCCGCTGGCATCGCGCGCCGGTTCGAAGCGTAGCTGGTCGAGCGCCAAGCGGCAGACCGCCGCATCGGTTTCGGGAAACGGGCTGGGCCGATAGATGCTGCAGCGCGTCGCGCGGCCCTGCGGCGACACCGACAATCTGACAATCACCGACTGGCCGATCCGCGCCTGGCGTCCGCCGGGCGGTACCGGGAAGGCGCTCGCATCGGTGATCGCGCGCGTCAGCACCGGCTTGGTCGCCGCGCCGCCGCCCTGGCCGCCGCCGCCTTCGCCGCTGCCCGTACCCTCGCCCGATCCCGACCGGCCGGTGCCCTGCCCCTGATCGGTCGCGCCAGCCGTGTCGGCGGTGCCGGTCGAGGATGCGCGCGGCGCCGGCGGATCTTCGCGCATCCGGCGCTCGGGCTCGGGGGCGGTAACCGCATCGGGCACTGCCTCGCGCCCCGGATCGCCTTGCGCGCCTTCGGGCTCGGGTTCGGTCGGTTCGGGTTCTTCCTCGGGCGCGGAGACCGTGACGGTGAAGGCCGACACCACCGAGCGTTCGACCCCGGCGACTGCGGTCGGCGCCAGCGCGCGTACCAGCAGGTAGAACAGGCCGAGGTGGATCAGCGCGATCAGCGCGATCACCCAGGGATTGAGACGCTTCCTGGTTTGCGCATAGCGGGTCGCGGGTTCAGCCATCGTGCGATCATGGCAAAGCCGCCCGACCGGGTCCAGCGGCATGGAAAAAGGGCGGCCCTCCCGAAGGAGGACCGCCCCGTAGTCTGCACACGGGGCGGAGCCCCATGCCAATTATCTTAGTAGCCGAAGATCAGCGACAGGCTGGCGGCACGCGGCGCGCCAATCTGTGCGAAACCGAAGTCGTCGAGCGTGCCACCGAAATAGCCGATGTAGTACTCGTCGAACAGGTTGGTCACGTTCAGCTGCAGAGCGACGTCCTTGCCGAACGGGTTTTCCGTGATCGTCCAGCGAACGTCGAGATCCACCAGCGTGTAAGACGGCGTCTTGGCATCGAAGGTGAACGGCGTGCCGTCAGGCAGTTCGCCGTCGATCGGCTGGTTGGTGTCGTTCAGGTAACGCGGACCGGTGTGCTTGACCTGCGCACCGAATTCGAGATCGCCAAACGAAACCTGACCGCGGGCACCGAAGGAGTACTTCGAGGAACCCGATTCGGACTTGCCACCCGTCGGGAGGAAGACCGGGTTACCGCCGACATCGAAGCCGTCCTGCACGTCGTCCTTGATTTCGGAGTCGTTATACGAGCCGAAAACGTAGAGCAGCGAGTTGTAGGTCGGACGCCAGGAGATCGATCCGTCGATCCCGTACTTGTCGACCCGGCCCAGGTTGCGGAACACGTTTTCACCTTCGCCGTCATTGGCTTCCGGGTCGAACGCTACGGCGAGACGGTTCTGGTAACGGGTGTAGTAGGCCCCGATCTGTGCCTCGATATTGCCGCTCTGGAAACGCAGGCCGAGGTCGAAGCTGTCGGTGGTTTCGGGAACCGGCCGCGCGATATCGGCGTCGGCGAAATACAGCGAGTCGTAGAGCGGGTCGGTGCCGGGTACCGAAAGACCCTTGGCGTAGTTGCCGAACATCGAAACGGTCGGGGTGAATTCGTAAGTCAGACCCACGTTCGGCAGCAGCTTGTCGTAATTGTAGGTACGCGACTGCGGCGCGGCATGATCGTCGTTATTCGCCTCGTTCACATAGTTCGAGAGGTCCTGACCCGCTGCCGGGCAATCCACGAAACCGCCTGCCGAAGTGGTGAAGCAGTTCTGGTTCAACTCGCGCTTGAAGAACGGTGCACGCAGGCCGAGCACGGTGGTAAGGTCGCCGAACTGGCCACGATATTCACCCGAGACCTGATGCAGGATCGCATAGGACAGGCGATCACGCTTGTTGACCTCGTTACCGTTCACATCGAGCAGCGGGGCATCGATCGGGAACACGTCGATCGGTTCGCCATTGGCAAGCATCGCGCTGATCTGGCCGGTCTGACGGTGACGTGCGCGGTCCCAAGTGTAGGCGACGCGAACGCGGTGATCGTCGTTGATGTCGTAGATCAAATTGGCGACCACGCCATAGCGGTCGGTACGCGTGTGGCTCGGGTCGTTACCGGCGATTTCATCGTCGAGATCGCCGTCACCGTTGAGGTCACGACCGAAGTAGTACCCGCCGTTGAAGGCACCGGTGTAGGACCCACCGTTGACCGTGAAGAAGGATTCACGAAGATCGTCGGGTCCGCCGCCATTGGCTTTGACGTACTGGTAGCTCGGATCGAAGGTGAAGGTCAGCGCGTCGGTGATGCTGAACCGCGAAGCACCGCGGATGTTGCCCGTATCGGACGGATTGTAGCGCCGATAGAACGCAGCGCCGCAACCATTGCGGTCGTCATAGTCGACGGAATCACCCGGGCTTCCCGGACCGCCAGCGACGACGCGCGGATCGACGGTGCAGGGGTACTCGCCACCGTCTTCGTAGATCGAGAAGCGGCGATCGTCCGCACCCGGGGCGAGCAGCGCCTCGAGGCTTTCCGAACCGGCGAAGTTGTTGCGGTTGACGTTCCAGTGACCCGACACGGCGATGAAGTCGCCGTTCGAACCCAGGTCCTGCCAGATGCGGCCGTTGAGCTGGGTCTTGTTGATCCGGCCGTACGGATTGTAGGGCACGCCATAGGTGGTGTAGCTGGCCGAAACGAAAGCCTTGGTCCCGAGGCCGGTGATGTCGCCAGTGTCGACCATGCCGAATGCGCGGCTGTAAAGCGTGTCGGTGGCACCCGAGGTAAGGACATCGCCCACCGTGATGGTGCCGACGAGACCGAAGTCATCGCCCGGCTCGCGGGTACGGATGTTGATCGTGCCGCCGGTGGCCGAAGCGGTCGGGCTGTCGACGTCGGTCGTGCCGAGGTTGACGCTGACCGATTCGAGGATTTCGGGGTCGACCTGCTGGTTGGTGTAGAGCGCGTAATTGCCCGAATCGTTCAGCGGCAGACCGTCGAGCGTCTGCGACACGCGGTCAGCGCCGAAGCCGCGGATGGTGAAGCCACCACCCGACGAACCCCAGGGATCGTTGTTCTGGAAGCTGACACCCGGAACCAGGTTGACGATGTCGTTGACCGTCTGGCCGGGGCGCTGGCGGCGGATGATTTCTTCGCCGAGGACCTGCTTGGCCTTCGTGGTGTTGGGGTTTTCGATACCGCCAACGCCCGTTTCGCGTGCGCCGGAAACGATAATGACCGTGTCGTCGAAATCGACCGAACCGGTCGACTGAGCGGCGGCCGGGGCGGCAACCATTACACTGGCGGTGCTGACCACCGATGCGGCCAGGAGATATTTGAACTTCATCGAGAGGATCCCTTCGTCTCGTTAAAAGTAGGCTGGTACGTCAAAGCCAGCTCCCTTTGCGGGGAGGACGTTGCGCCAAAGCGATCTTTTTATGACATGATCAAGACATGTATTGCACCTGCGAGACGCTCTGCTGCAGCGCAATAAAAATTGCTTGGATTTCCGCCACTTAACCTAGTTGCAAAAATGCAACAAAACCAATTCTCTCGGGAACTGGTACATAAATGCAACTACTTTTGAGGTCGGCAGCGTCTCAGGCGAGGTTGATCTCGCGGAGGCGCTGAAGCAGGAATTCGTGACTCGAAATCGGCTCGGGCCGCTTCCCGGGATGCTCGGGGTCGATGCACGAGGGCAGCGTCTCGATCACGTAGTCGGGGCGGAAGTGCAGGAAGAACGGCATCGAGTAGCGCGCACGATAGGCCGCTTCCCCGCGCGGATTGACCACCCGATGCGTGGTCGAGCGCAGCTTGCCGTTGGTCAGCCGGTCGAGCATGTCGCCGACATTGATCACCAGCGCGCCTTCGGGCGGGGCCACCGCCTTCCATTCGCCCTGCCTGGTAAGCAGTTCGAGTCCGGCTTCCTCGGCACCGAGGAGCAGGGTGATGGTATTGATGTCGCCATGCGCGGCAGCGCGAATCGCGCCTTCGGCTTCTTCGCCCTCGAGCGGCGGATAGCGCAGCAGGCGCATCACCGAATTGCCATCCTCGACTGTGGGCGCGAAAAAGTCGCGATCGAGGCCGAGATGGAGCGCGATGCCTTCGAGCGCGCGGCCACCGGCGGTCTCGAATGCCGCATAGAGTTCGGAAAAGGTGTCGCGGAAGCCCTCGATCTCTTCGGGCCAGACATTGTCGGCCATGAATTCGGCGAGCGGATGGCCTTCGGGCAGTTCGCGGCCGACGTGCCAGAATTCCTTGAGGTCGTGGACCTTGGCGTCCTTGGCCTTCTCGGTCCCGAACGGCGTATAGCCGCGCGCGCCGCCGCCGCCGGGGACGTGATAGGCGCGCTTCACCGTGTCGGGGAGCGCGAAGAACTGTTTCGCCAGCGTTTCCGCGCGGTCGATCAACGCCTGCGGAATGCCATGGTCGCGAACCACGGCGAAGCCGTATTCCTCGAAGCTGCGGCCCAGTTCGGCGGCAATGGAGTCGAGCGGCTGTGCCAGCGACACGACCGCGATATCGGTATTCGAATCGGTCATAATGGCTGCGCCCCTTAATACGGCAGGAAGAGTCCCGCCAGCGCCGCGCTCATCAGATTGGCGAGGCTGCCCGCCGCCAGCGCACGCAGCCCGAGCTTGGCGATTACCGGGCGCTGGTTGGGTGCCAGCCCGCCGGTCACTGCCATCTGGATCGCGATCGAGCTGAAATTGGCGAAGCCGCAGAGCGCGAAGGTGACGATCGCCCGGCTGCGATCGGTCAGCACGCTGGCGTCCATCGCGCCCAGTTCGATGAAGGCGACGAATTCGTTGAGGACGATCTTGGTCCCGAACAGCCCGCCCGCGGCACCGGCCTGCTCCCACGGAATGCCGATCAGATACATCACCGGCGCGAACACCAGCCCGAGCAATTGCTGGAAGCTGACATCGGGAAAGCCGAACCAGCCGCCGATACCGCCGAGGATGCCATTAGCGAGCGCGACCAGCGCGACGAAGACCATCACCATCGCGCCGACGGCCACGGCCAGCTTGACGCCGGTCTGCGTGCCCTGCGCGGCGGCTTCGATGATATTGGCGGGCCGGTGGCCTTCCTCGAAGGTCTCGGCGACTTCGACTTCATGCGGCTTGCCGCTTTCGGTGAGCGCGGCGGGACCTTCGGCGCTGATGCGCGAGGCGGGCAGGACGATTTCGCCCTCGGGGTCGACGCCCGACATTTGCGCGGCATCGCGGGCCAAGTCGCTCTCGTCGTCGGGCATGATGATCTTGGCCATCAGGATGCCGCCGGGCGCGGACATGAAGGCGGCGGCGAGCAAGAAGGGCACCGCTTCGGCGCCAATGAAGCTCGCATAGGCGGCAAGGATGGTCCCCGCCACGCCCGCCATGCCCACGCTCATCAGCGTGAACAGCCGGCTGGGCGTCAGCGCGGCAAGATAGGGGCGCACCACCAGCGGGCTTTCCGACTGGCCGACGAAGATATTGGCCGCGCTCCCCAGTGCCTCGACCTTGCTGATGCCGGTGATCCAGCCGATCACCCCGCCGACCCAGCGCACCAGCCGCTGCATGATGCCCCAGTGGTACAGGATCGATACGATCGCGGCGAAGAACACGATCACCGGCAGCGCCGCGATCACGAAGGTGTTGGTGAAGGGATTGGCTCCCATCGGCCCGAACACCGCCTCGATCCCGACCTTGGAATAGTCGAGCAGGGCGATCACCCCGTTGGACAGCGACTGGATCAATTGCACGCCAAACGGCGTCCGCAGCACCAGCAGTGCCATCAGCGTCTGCAGCGCGAAGGCCGCGCCGACCACGCGCAGGCTGATACGGCGTTTGCCCGTCGACAGCAGAAAGGCGAGCAGCAGGATCGCCACGATACCGACGAGATTGATCAGGATGGGCGACATCGGGTTCCCTTCGGGGAGGACTAATTGCGGATGAAATCAGCCGCTGTCTTGCGCGCGCTGCCGCAATAGTCAATTTTCGGGAACCGCCGACGGCCTCGCCGTCCACCAAACTTGTCGAGGCCGAGTGATGACCGAACCCGCCAACGAGACCCGTCTCGCCGCTGCTGCCATGCCGCTGGGGCAGTTCGTCTACACGCTGCTCTATGGCGGGATGACGGTGCTGGCGGGCGTGCTCGCCTTCAAGCAGGTGCAGCTGTGGCCGACCGACCTGGCGGTGGAATCGGGCATTTTCGCCTTCCTCCTGCTGGTGGTGATCTCGAGCACGATGGCGCAGCTCTATGGCGAGAAGCTGGCCAACCGGATCGTGTGGTGGGGGTTCATCCCGCTGCTGGTGGCCTCGCTGCTCATGCAACTGGTCCTTTCGCTCCCCGCCTCGACCGAGATGTCGCAGTTCCGCGGGGACGACCTCGCCGCGTTCGAGCGCGTCCATGCGACGCTATGGCGCGTGTGGCTGGCGGGACCGGCCGCCTATATCGTCTCGCTGCTGCTCAATGTCTGGATCTTCTCGCGCCTGCGCGGTTCGTCCGAGGGCGCATCGACGCTGTCGCTGATGGCGCGCGGAGCGATCGCATCGGCGCTCAGCCAGGCGATCGATTCGGTGATCTTCATCACGCTCGCCTTCTATGGCCAGTTCGCGATCACCAACCTGTTGATCGGGCAGATCATCGCCAAGGTCGTACTGAGCCTGGTGCTGGTGCCGTTTCTGATTACCGGCGGGGTCGCCTTCGCCCGCTGGCTCGACCGCCGCTAGACGCGCTTTACGTTCTCGACGATCGTCTCCTCGAGATGGTCGCCGTGCAGCACCGACACGTCGCCGGTGGTCTCGAGCACCACTGCGCGCACCTGTCCTAGATCGAGCACATTGGCTTCGCGCAGCTTGGCGACCAGATCGCTCTTGGCAACGCGCGTGTGCGTCAGCGCATCGTCGCAGAACTTGCCGTTGCGCATCAGGAAGACCGGATCGTTCTGCATCAGGTCCTCGACATGATCCGAGGTCTTGCGCAGCCGCGCCGAGGTCGCCTGGACGAGGAACAGGCCCGCCATTGCGACCATGGCCTGGGCGAAGGCTTTCCAGTCGCTCGCCTGCGCCGCGCCCGCAATGAGACTGCCGAGCGCGATCGTCATCACGAAGTCGAAATTGGTCATCTTGGAGAGCGAGCGCAGCCCGTTGAGGCGGATCAGCACCACCACCCAGATGATGGCGGCAATTGCCAGCAATACGCCGCGGGCGATTGTATCTGGCCAGGGAGTGTCGAGTATCATGCTGCCCCAACGCATGGCGGGCGCGAATCTATCCCGCCCAGCGTTCAGCCCTGCAAATGCCGCGCGTGCCAGCCGACATGTTCGGCCATGAAGCTCGAGATGAAGTAATAGGAGTGGTCGTAGCCTTCCTGCATGCGGATGTCCGCCGGCATGTCGGCGGATTTGCAGGCATCGACCAGCAGATCGGTCTTGAGCTGTTCCTCGAGGAAATTGTCCGCCGTCCCCTGGTCGACCAGCAAGTTCGCATGGCGCGCTCCGTCGTCGATCAGCGCGCAGGCATCGTATTCGCGCCAGTCGCTGCGGTCTTCGCCGAGATAGCCGCCCAGCGCCTTGTCGCCCCACGGGCAGTTCAGCGGGCTGACGATCGGCGAGAAGGCGCTGATCGAACGGAAGCGGTCGGGATTGCGCAGGCCGATGGTCAGCGCGCCGTGGCCGCCCATCGAATGGCCGGTGATCGCCTGCCGCTGCATGTCCGCGGGGAAATGCTCGGCCAGCAGCGCGGGCAGTTCCTGTTCGATATAGCTGCGCATCTGGAAATGCTGCGCCCAGGGCGCCTGCGTCGCATCGACATAGAAGCCCGCGCCCTGCCCGAAATCATAGGCTTCGTCATCGGGCACCCCTTCGCCGCGCGGCGAGGTGTCGGGCGCGACGAAGATGATCCCGTGCTCGGCGCAGGCAGCGCGGTATTCGCCCTTCTCGGTGACGTTGGCGTGCGTGCAGGTCAGCCCCGAGAGGAACCACAGCACGGGCAATTTCTCGCCTGCTTCATGCGGCGGGACGAAGACCGAGAAAGTCATCTCGGTCCCGGTGCTGGTGGAGGCATGGCGGTAAACGCCCTGTACGCCAGCGTGGCTGCGGTTTTCCGCGACCGTCTCGAGACCCCCCACCACGTTTAGAGTGCCACCTCGTACTTCGCGGTGGTCTTCTCGGCGATTTCCTCGACCGTCACGCCCGGCGCCAGTTCGACCAGGCGGAATGCGCTGCCGTGGTCGGGCCGTTTGAACACCGCGAGATTGGTCACGATCATGTCGACCACGTTCTGTCCGGTCAGCGGCAGCGTACATTCGGGGATGAACTTGGGGCTGCCGTCCTTCGCGGTGTGATCCATCACCACGATGATCTGCTTGACCCCGGCGACGAGATCCATCGCGCCGCCCATGCCCTTGATCATCTTGCCCGGGATCATCCAGTTGGCGATGTCGCCGTTCTGGGCCACTTCCATCGCGCCCAGCACGGTCAGGTCGATATGTCCGCCGCGGATCATGGCGAAGCTGGCCGCGCTGTCGAAATAGGCGCTGTGCGGCAGTTCGCTGATGGTCTGCTTGCCCGCATTGATCAGATCGGCATCGACCTCGTCGGGGTAAGGAAACGGCCCGATGCCGAGCATTCCGTTCTCGCTCTGCAGCGTGACATGCATGCCTTGCGGAATGTGATTGGCGACCAGCGTGGGAATGCCGATGCCGAGATTGACGTAATAGCCATCGCGCAATTCCTGCGCGGCGCGCGCGGCCATCTGGTTGCGGTCCCAGCCTGCTGCTTCCTGGGGCATCAGGCGCTCTCCCTTTCGCGAGTGGTCTCGAATTCGATCTTCTTGTCGTACGGCGCGCCCACGATCATGCGCTGGACATAGACGCCCGGCAGGTGGATGCAGTCGGGATCGAGGCTGCCCGTGGGCACGATCTCTTCGACCTCGACCACGCAGACCTTGCCGCAGGTCGCCGCGGGCTGGTTGAAATTGCGTGCGGTCTTGCGGAACATGAGGTTGCCGGTTTCATCCGCCTTCCACGCCTTGACGATAGCGAGGTCGGCAAAGATGCCGCGTTCGAGGATATAGTCCTCCATCTGTCCGTCGCGATTGGCAAAGCTCTTCACTTCCTTGCCCTCGGCGACCTGCGTGCCGGCACCGGTCTTGGTGTAGAAGCCGGGAATGCCCGCGCCGCCGGCGCGCATGCGTTCGGCCAGCGTGCCTTGCGGGCAGAATTCGACCTCAAGCTCGCCCGACAGAAACTGGCGCTCGAACTCCTTGTTCTCGCCGACATAGGAAGAGATCATCTTCTTCACCTGCTGCGTGCGCAGCAGCATGCCGATGCCTTCATTGTCGATGCCTGCATTGTTGCTGGCGAAGGTCAGCCCCTTCACTCCGCTGTCGCGGATCGCGGTCAGCAGGCGCTCGGGAATGCCGCACAGGCCGAAACCGCCACTGGCAATGAGCATATCGTCGCGCAGCACGCCGTCGAGCGCCGCTGCGGCATCGGAATAAATCTTGTCTGCCATCAGTATACCACCACGCTGCGGATGCTTTCCCCTGCATGCATCAGGTCGAAGCCCTTGTTGATTTCCTCGAGCGACAGGACATGGGTAATCATCGGGTCGATCTCGATCTTGCCGTCCATATACCAATCGACGATCTTGGGTACGTCGGTACGCCCGCGCGCTCCCCCGAACGCGGTGCCGCGCCAGTTGCGCCCGGTCACCAGCTGGAACGGCCGCGTGGCGATTTCCTTGCCCGCTTCAGCCACGCCGATGACAATGCTGGTGCCCCACCCGCGATGGCAGGCCTCGAGCGCGGTCCGCATGACTTCGGTATTGCCCGTGCAGTCGAAGGTGTAATCGGCGCCGCCGTCGGTCATTTCGACCAACTTGGCGACGACCTCGTCGCGGCTCATACCCTTGGTGTTGAGGAAATGGGTCATGCCGAACTTGCGGCCCCATTCCTCGCGGTCGGAATTGATGTCGATGCCGATGATCATGCCCGCACCCGAAAGCCGGGCGCCCTGGATCACGTTGAGCCCGATCCCGCCGAGGCCGAACACGACGACATTGTCGCCCACCTGCACCTTGGCGGTGTTGGTTACCGCGCCGACGCCGGTGGTTACGCCGCAGCCGATATAGCAGCTGGTCTTGAACGGTGCGTCTTCGCGGATCTTGGCGACCGCAATTTCGGGCAGCACGGTGAAATTGGAGAAGGTCGAGCAGCCCATGTAGTGGAAGACCGGCTCGCCCTTGTAGGAAAAGCGGGTGGTCCCATCGGGCATCAGCCCCTGGCCCTGGGTGGCCCTGATGGCCGTGCACAGGTTGGTCTTGCCGCTGAGACACGATTTACACTGGCGGCATTCGGGCGTGTACAGCGGGATCACGTGATCGCCGGGCTGCACGCTGGTGACGCCCGCGCCCACTTCGCGCACGATGCCCGCGCCTTCATGGCCCAATACGCTGGGAAAGATGCCTTCGGAATCGAGCCCGTCGAGCGTGTAGGCATCGGTGTGGCAGATGCCGGTGGCCATGATCTCGACCAGCACCTCGCCTGCCTTGGGCCCTTCCAGATCCAGCTCGACAATTTCGAGCGGCTGCTTGGGGGCAAAGGCGACTGCGGCGCGGGTTTTCATGGATGACGGCTCCGGACTATGGGTGCCGGCGCACCGGCCTCGGGGCGGAATTCAATGTGGTGAGCCGTGCTGGGTTCGAACCAGCGACCTACTGATTAAAAGTCAGTTGCTCTACCGACTGAGCTAACGGCCCGACCACGGCGTGCCACCTAGGGGCGCTGTCGCAGGTGGTCAAGCCGGTGATGCGGCCGATACCGCGCCTGCGCTCAGGAAAGCTGCGCGGCCAGCTGGCGCACCGTCAGATGCGTCACCGGATCGTGCCAGTGCGGCGCGATCTCGGCGGCGGGGCGCAGAACGAAGGCGCGCTGCCGGAATAGCGGATGCGGGATGGCCAAGTCGCTGGCGTGCCAGGCCCCGCCGCTCCACAGCACGATGTCGAGATCAAGCGTGCGCGACCGCCAGCGCTCTCCGCGCCGGTTGCGACCGAAGGCGCGCTCGATGTCCTGCAAATTCTCCAGCGCGTCGGGCGGGGCGAGATCGCCCGTGATGATCGCCGCGCCATTGGCGTAGCGCCGCAGCGACGGGCCGACCGGCGCGCTTTCGATCACGCGCGCAACCGCCTCGACCTCCCAGCCGCTTTCGGCCAGCGCCGCTACCGCTGCCGCCAGCACCGCGCGCGGCGCGCCCAGCCCCGGCACCCGGCGGTTGGAGCCCAGCGCCACCAGATATCGATGCTCGCTTGCCTCGCCCATGCCCCCGCCCTAGCGTCCCCGCCGACAAGTACCAAACGGGAGCGGCAGGCGAATGAATATCAAGGCGATTCTGGCAGCAGGTGCGCTGGCCATGGCAGGGCAGGCAGTGGCGGACGATCATGCCCCGCGCGACCTGACCGCGCATGAGCAGCCCGTGCACGACATCTATCGCGATATCATCGCCTTCCGCACGGCGGCAGGTCACGGGCAGATGGACGACATGGTCGCCTATCTTACCACTCGCCTGACGGCGGCGGGATTTGCCAGGGACGATTTGCTGGTCACCGATTACGACAGCGAAGGCGATCCGACGCAGGGGCTGGTCGTGCGCTACCGCGGCGATGGCTCTGCGAATGCGAAGCCGATCGTCATGCTCGCGCATATGGATGTGGTCGACGCGCTGCCCGAAGACTGGGAGCGCGATCCCTTCACGCTGGTCGAAGACGAAGGCTATTTCTTCGGCCGGGGGACGCAGGACAACAAATACGGTATCGCCAATCTCACCGGCACCTTCATTCGGCTGAAGGAAGAGGGCTGGACACCAAACCGCGATCTCTATCTGGTTTTCTCGGGTGACGAGGAAACCGGCATGGTTTCCACCCGCGCGCAAGCCCGCTGGGTGGCGGACAATGTCGACCCCGCCTATATCCTCAATTCCGATGCCGGCGGGATCGGGCTGGCGGACGATTTTTCCCCGCTCGCACAGCAGGTTCAGCTGGCGGAAAAGACCTATGTCACCTTCGATGTCACCGCGACCAATCCGGGTGGCCATTCCTCGCGCCCGCGCGGTGACAATGCGATCTACGACCTCGCGGGCGCGCTCACGCGGATCTCGCAGCTTCAATTTCCCGTGCGCGAGAGCGCATTGACCCGCAGCTATTTCGGCGCGCTCGGGCAGAGCATTCCGGGCGAACTTGGCGCGGCCATGCGGACCTTTGCCGCCGACCCCGCCGATGAGGATGCAATCGCGCTGATCAGCGCCGATCCGGGCTATGTCGGCACGCTGCGCACGACCTGCGTGGCGACCATGCTCGACGCCGGCCATGCCGAGAACGCGCTGCCGCAATCGGCCAGTGCCGCGGTGAATTGCCGGGTCTTCCCCGGCGAAGGGGTGGCTTCGGTCAAGACCGCGCTTGCGCGGGCGATCGGCAATGAAGCGATCACTGTCACGCAGCGCGCCGAGGCGACCGAAAGCCCGATGAGCGCCTTTCCTGACGAGGTCCGCGATGCGCTCGCCAAATCGCTCACCGCACGCTTCGGGCAGGCGATCCCGATGATCCCGACGATGTCCTCGGGCGGGACCGACGGGATGCATTACCGCGCGCTGGGTTACGACACAGTGGCCATCGGCGCAGGCGCGAGCCGGCCGCAGGACATCTATGCGCATGGCCTCAACGAACGGATGCGGGTCGATGCCTTTTACGCCGGGCTCGACCATTGGAGCATCGTGCTGAAGGAGCTGGCGGGCGGCTAGAACAGCTCGTTCGCAGCTTCGCGGGAAGTGAATTCGCCCAGGATCAGTTTGCGCCTGCGCCGGAACACGCCGGTGGTCGCAAGCGTGAAAGGCGCTGCCACGTCGCGCGAATAATTCGCCGCCCGCAGCCGCACCTCGATCGCCGGCTCGGCGCTGCGGTACAGCACGATGGCGGCTGCCTGGATGGTTTGATCGGTAGCGCGGGGCCGGAGCACCTGGACCAGCCGGTCGAGCACCCCCTGCGCGCCTTCGATGGCGCCGGTCTCGAGGACTGCGACATTCTGGATGACGCCATTGGCGCGCAGTTCGAACACCAGCGGGAAAAACGTCCCGTCTTTTTCGATCCGGGCGATCGCGGCTTCGAGCGCGGCGGTGAAGAGAGCGTCGAGCCGTGCCTGGTCGATGCCCGCAGCCAAGCTCAGATATCCTCGCTGATCCGCCCGTAGAGCTGCGGGCGGCGGTCTCGGAAGAAGCCCATCCCCGCACGGTGCTTGCGCGCCCGGTCGAGATCGAGCGTGGCGGTCAGCACCCCTTCGCCCGAGCCGCCGAATTCCTCGACCAGATCGCCCCATTCGTCGCTGATGAAGCTGTGGCCGTAGAAGCTTTGCTGGCGGTCGGCGGGGCCTTCGTGCCCGATCCGGTTCGCAGCGCATACGGGCATGCAGTTCGACACCGCATGGCCGATCATCGCGCGGCGCCACATGCGGCTGGTGTCGAGATCGGCGTCATAGGGTTCGGAGCCGATCGCGGTGGGATAGAACAGCACTTCGGCGCCCTTGAGCGCCATCACCCGCGCGCATTCGGGATACCATTGGTCCCAGCAGATCCCCACGCCGATGCGCGTGCCGAACACATCCCACACCTTGAACCCGTCATTGCCCGGGCGAAAATAGTACTTCTCTTCGTAACCGGGCCCGTCGGGGATATGGCTCTTGCGATAGGTACCCATGATGGCGCCATCGGGGCCGATCATGGCCAGCGTGTTGTAATAGTGCTGCCCGTCGCGTTCGAAGAAGCTGGTCGGGATTGCCACGCCGAGCTTAGCCGCCAACGTCTGCATCGCCTGCACGCTCGGGCTTTCGAGCGTGGGATGCGCGAGGTCGAACAGCTCTTCCTCTTCCGTCCGGCAGAAATACTCGCCCGCGAACAGTTCGGGCGGCAGGATGACCTGCGCGCCCTTGCCCGCGGCTTCTTCCACCAGCGCAGACACGGCAGCGATGTTGTCGGCCGGCTCGGGGCGGGCGAGCGGCAATTGCAGGACGGCGACGGACAGCTTTCTCATGCGCGCGAGATAGGCAGCCGCCGCCGTCCAGACAATGGCTACTGCGCCTTGCGGAACAGCAGCGTCATGCGGTCGCTTTCGCCGATCGCTTCGTATTTCGCGCGGTCCTGGTCGCCGTAGCGCAGCACCGGCGGGAGCGTCCAAACGCCGCCTTCCCAGTTGGCCGGATCGTTCGGATTGGCGTTAATCTCGCTTTCGCCGGCCAGTTCGAAGCCGTTGGCAGCGAAGATCGCCACCACATCCTGCTTGCGCATATAGCCACGCTGGCGCGCGCCATAATCGTCGTAGCTCGCGCCTTCGGGCGCGCGGTGCTGGACCACGCCAACCATGCCATCGTCCTTGAGCATCATGCGCGCTGCCTTGAGCACATCATCCGCCGCATTGCCGATATTGAGACCGTGCATCGAGCGGAAGATCAGCACCCGGTCGACCGTACCGGCGAGGTTTTCGGGCATTTCATCGATCTCGAACGCAGTCACTGCATCCGCCTCGACACCGGTCATTTCGGCGACCTCGGCCTTGAACCGTTCGGTCCAGCCCTTGGCGCGCGCTTCCTGCGCCCGGCTGTTGTAGGTGCCGCCGTCGCTATCCTGATCGAAGGCGATATAGCGGCCCGTGCCGTGCAAATAGGGCGCCAATACGCGCGTGTACCAGCCGCCCCCCGGGCCGTATTCGGCAACCGTCATATCAGGCGCAACCTGGAAGAATTCGAGCGTTTCGGCAGGGTTCCGGTACTGGTCGCGCGCGCTGTCGTCGCTGCGCGTATCTGCCGCGAGCACGGTTTCGAGATCGGCGGCGTGGTTGTCGGCGGCAAGCGGTGCCGCGACCAGGGTGGCAACGGCGGCGGTCAGCATAAGACGCATGGAAAATCCTCTCCTCAATTCATCCGGCAGCGTTCTGGACCTGCCGCGGGTGGATGACAAGGCGAAGACGGCTTCCTATCTGCTGAGCACAAGGAGATTGACGAGTATGGCACAACAACAGGCGATCGTTGCCGGCGGATGCTTCTGGTGCACCGAAGCGGTGATGAAGGACGTCATCGGCGTCGATAAGGTGGAAAGCGGCTATATCGGCGGGCACCAGCCCGATCCGACCTATAAGGAAGTCTGCACCGGCAACACCGGCCACGCCGAGGGCGTGCGCGTCACTTTCGACGACGAACAGATCACGCTGGCGCAATTGTTCGACGTGTTCCTGGGAACGCATGACCCGACCCAGCTCAACCGGCAAGGCAACGATGTCGGCACGCAGTACCGCAGCGCGATCTTCCCGCTCGAGGGGCAGGAAGACGAAGCCCGCGCTGCAATCGCACGCTGGAACGACGAACACCCCGGCCAGCAGGCGGTCACCACGATCGAGGGCGGCGAATGGTATCCAGGCGAGGATTACCACCAGGAATACTGGGAAGGCGAAGGCCAGCGGAACCCTTATTGCCAGGCGGTCATTCCGCCCAAGCTGATGAAGCTGCGCAGGAGCTTCCAGAAGTATCTCAAGCAAGACGCCTGAGAAAAAATCCCGCGGGTCCCACGGAGCGACCGCGCCGGGGCTGATTTCGCGATCGGGAAGGAGCCGCGCGGCATCCGGCACAGCCGCCACGCGCGGGACATTGTAGGAAAGCGCGCAAGCTGCAATTGTCGGCGCCATGCCGGGAACACCTACCAAGGCCTTCACCCACGGCCATGCCATTCAGGAGGACGGCAGCGTCGTCTTCGCCTGTTCGCAGGACGATGCGCTGTGGCCGTGGACGCTGATCGGCCCGCATCACCCGGGCGCGATCCAGGCGGCGAGTTACTGGCTCGGCGTCGAGAATGCCATGGCGCTGGGCGGATGGGACCCGGACAAATGGTCGGCGCTGACCTGGACCCGTTGGAGCTGCGGTGAACCCGGCGCTGGGCGGATGGCCCGCGGCCGCTATGAACGGACGCAGATCGAAGGCAAGGAAAGCTTCTCGATCCAGCTTTACGATGCGCAGGATGCGCCGATCTGCCACCTCGATGGTCGCGGCGTGGTATTCCGCACGCGCGATTTCGCGAAATGGCGCAAGGAGGCCAAGGACCGCGGGGAGGAGCTCGGATCGGACCGCTTCGCCTATGCCGCGCGCGAGGCGCTCGGGATCGCACCGGGCGAATTCCCCTTCCTCGGCCCGTTCGACGGCACCGCCGCCACCGGCCTGCTCGACCACGCCAACGCCATGCCGCCCGCCCATCCCTGGCTCGACGGCTCGGGCGATCATGTGAACTCGGCGCATCTGGCCGAAGTCGCCCGGCAATTCGTCAGCCTGCTGCGCGCGGGCCGGTCGTTCCGCGTCACCGATGCCGAGATGCGCTTCGACCGCTATGTAGAACTGGGCGTACCCTTCACGGTCGAGCGGGCCGTGGGCGATGCGGATTGGGTAAGGATGCAGCTGCGCCAAGCGGGACGCGATTGCACATGGATCGACTATCGCATTGCCGAGGTCTAGCCGCCGGTCGGGGTGACTGGGGTGGTCGTCGAACATGGCTTTGCTTTTGAAGCCATGACCTCCCGGGTGGCATTGATCCCTTTCCTGCAGGAACTTACCTTGCCTACAGCCTCTCGTTTCCTCGCCGTCCTGACCGCTTTGCTCCTTCCCCATGCAGCGCAGGCGCAGGTGGGCGGCGATGGGACGGAAGCGGCATTTGCGGCGTGCGCGGACGCGGGGTCGCATCTTGCGCTCGCCGACACGCAATGCGCGCTGGTATCGGCCCCGCTCGACCATGCGGCGCCCGAGCAGGACGCGATCGACCTGTTCGTGCGCAAGATTCCCGCGCGCGGACCCGCGCAAGGCGAGCTCTGGCTGATCGCCGGGGGGCCGGGCGAATCGGGGGCCTCCTTCTACCCCTTCATCGACACGCTGCGCGCGGCAGCGCCGGGCTTCGACCTGATCGTGCCCGATCACCGCGGCACGGGCTATTCGGCGCGGCTGTGCCCGGCCGAGGAAAGCGCGCAAAGCGACGGCGGGATGGCTTTGGAGGGGGCGGAATGGGAGAGCTGTATCGGCGCGATGCATGCCGACCCGCAGCGCACGCAATCCTTCACCATCACCAATGCCGCGCATGACATCACGCTGTTGATGAGCGAGCTGGGCAGCGGAGACCGGCGCTATCTCTATGGTGTTTCCTATGGCACGCAGCTGGTCCTGCGCACGCTGGCGGTCACCCCGCCCGCATCGCTCGACGGGGTGATCCTCGATTCGCTCGTTCCCGCGGATGACGATATGCGCCACGACCTCAGCCGCCGCTCGCAAGTCACCGATACGATCGGGCGGCAGGTGCTGCGGCAATGCGATGCAAGCGCCGAGTGCAGCCGGTATTTCGACCGCCCGCTGGAACAGGCGGTGGCCGACCTCCTCGCCGATCCGGCCCTGTCGGAGCCGCTCGGGGCGAACCCGAAATATCTGCTCGCAGCGCTGATCGACTTTCCCGAGACGCGCGCGATCCTGCCCTATGTGATTGCCGGTCTGCGCCGGGGCGAGACCGCGTGGCTGGATCATGCCAAAGCGCAGCTGGGCGGCGTACAGGCGCGGTTCGCGGCGTTTCCGCAATTCGGGTCCTCGATCCCGCTGGTCAGCCTGATCAGCCGGTCGGAGAACAATCGCCGCCCCGATCTGACCGCCGAGATGATCGCCGAAGAGGAGGCCGGACTGCTGTTCGCCAGCCCGCTGCCCCGCCATTTGCTGCCGGGCGGCTTCCCGACATACGATGCGGGCGAGGCGCTGGGACGGATACCCGCAAGCCTCCCGCCCACGCTGGTGCTGCAGGGCAAGCTCGATCCCAAGACCGCCTATGACGGCGCGGCTGCCTATGTCGACCGGCTTGGCGCGGCGGGCAAAATCGAATTGTCCGCCAGCGCGACCGCGCCGCATTATCTGCTGATGACCGATCCGGACTTCTTCATCACCGAAGTCGGGGACTTTATCGGCGAATGATCAGGCTTCGCGTCGCCAGCGGGCGATGAAGAACCCGTCGAGGCCGCCCGCTTCAAAGAGCATGCCGGGGTCGGTGCGGATCCAGCCCTCAGCAGTAGCCGCCAGCCCTGCCGGCAATTCGTCCGGCTGGACCGGAGCCAAGGGCATAGCGAAGGCGTCCGTCTGGTCCTCGCCCTCCTCGCGTTCGAGCGAGCAGGTCGCATAGACCAGCGTGCCGCCCGGCTTGAGCCAGCCCTGCGCCTGTTGCAGCAATGCGGTCTGGAGTTCGGCCATCTCCTCGATCTGCCGCGTACCGATCCGGTGCAGCACATCGGGATGGCGGCGGGCGGTGCCCGTGGCGGTGCAGGGCGCGTCGAGCAGGATGGCGTCGAACTGATGCCTGGGCTCCCATTTCAGCGCATCGGCGCGGACGGTATTGGCCTTCAGCCCGGTGCGCTTGAGGTTCGCCTTGAGCAGGTCGAGCCGGCGCTTGGAAATATCGAGCGCGGTGACCTGCCAGCCCTGCGCCGCCAGTTGCAGCGTCTTGCCACCCGGCGCGGCGCACAGGTCGAGCACATGGCGCCCCCCTGACCCGTCGGTGCCCTGCCCCAGCAGTCGCGCAGGCAGCGAAGCGGCGAGGTCCTGCACCCACCACGCACCCTCGGCAAAGCCGGGCAGCGTCTCGACATTGGCGCCGCGCGGCAGGCGCAGGTGGCCGGGCATCAGGGTGTCGGCGGAAAGCTGGACTTGCCAGTGCGCGGTTTCGGTTGGATCGCGCAACGTCAGGTCGAGCGGGGGTGGTTCGGCAAGACCGGCGGCCATCGCCTCGGCCCGCTCACCCCAGCGCGCCGCGACTTCGGCGGGCAGCGTCGGCGCGGCAGGCAGCACCGCTTCGCGCTTGGTCAGCGTCGAGAACACGCCATGCGCCAGCCGCCGCGGACCGCCCGCGAGCAGGTCGAGCCCCGTCGCCACCACCGCATGCGGCGGCGTGCCCAGCCGCAGCCACTGCGCAAGCATCATCCGCAGCACCATGCGCGCCTTGGCGTCGTGCGGCAGCGGCTTCTTGGTGGCGTTGTCGATCAGCGCGTCGAGATCGACCAGCCAGCGCAATACTTCGCTGGCGATGGCGCGCGCGAGCGCCTTGTCCTCGAACTTGCGCAAATCCTTGGTCGCGGTGTTGAAGGCGATGTCGAGCGTCTCGCCGCGGCGGAACACGGCGTCGAGCAGGCGCAGCGCGGCGCGGCGTGCGTGGATACCTTGGGGTTGGGCCATGGCCGCGCCCCTACCCGCACTTGCACAAAGCCGCCAGCGGCATCATCTTGGCACCATGCCCAAACGCGCCACCACCCGCCCCGCAGGGTTCGAAAAGCCCGCCCATTGGACCAACGACGCCCCGCCCGCGCCCAGGAAGGGCAGCGATGACGAGGAGCTCAGCCCGACGCGCTATGGCGACTGGGTGAAGGACGGCATCGCGATCGATTTCTGAAATGATGTTCCGGTTGCGCACCGACATCCGTCGGTGCGTCCTCGGGGCTGTTCCTCCGCTTCGCTACGGACCCCTGCGGGCGGGCAGTCGCCCTTGCCGGCCCTCATTCCGGGCCGGGGCTAGCACTACTCGATCGCTCGGCGAGATTCCCCGCGCCGCAGGCGAGGCAAGGCCGACTGGCCGCCCGCAGCGACGCGACCGTCAGGTCGCGTGAGCGAGGATGCCCGATAAAACCGAGTCAGATCGCCGTAAGCTTGATCTTGAGCCCGTCCTTGGGCTTGGGGATCGGCCACGCCTGCCATTCGGGATCGCCCGCCGCAAGTTCGATACGGTAGCGCGGCAGCATTTGCGCCAGCAGGATCTTCACCTGCATATAAGCGAAGTGCAGCCCGAGGCACATATGCGCGCCGCCGCCGAAGGGGACCCAGGCGTATTTGTGGCGGGTCTTCACCTGGTCGGGCGTAAAGCGCATCGGATCGAAGGTGTAGGGATTGTCCCAATGCTCTTCGTCGTGATGCGTATAGTGGATGTTGATCCCGACATGCGTGCCCGCGGGGATGTGATAGCCGCCATATTCGAAGGATTTGAGCGCACGGCGCGGCATCGACGGCACCGGCGGGACGAAGCGCAGCGCTTCCTTGAACGCCATTTCGGTCAGGTCGAGCTTGCCCAGATCGTCATATTCGAGATCGCGCGGGCGGCCATTGGCATCGCTGCCCCCGGTGACCGCGGCGATTTCGTCGCGCAGCCGGTCCTGCCATTCGGGATGCTTGGCGAGCAGCCACAGCAGCGAAGTGGCGCTGGAGGTGATAGTGTCGTGCGCGGCCATCATCAGGAAGTTCATGTGGTCGACCACCTCGTCGACCGGCATCAGGCTGCCGTCTTCGTATTCGGCAGTGGCAAACTGGCTGAACATGTCCTGCCCGCCGCCCTCGGCGCGGCGGCGATGCGTTTCGCGCGTAAAATAATCGACCAGGAAGGCGCGGCCATCGACGCCGCGCTTCATTTGGGTGAACGGCAGCGGCTTGCGCACCGGTGCGACGCTGGCCTGGACCATGTCGACGAAGGCGGTGTTGATGCGGTCAGCCTCGGGGCCCCACGGAATGCCGATGAAACTGTCGGCAGCCAAATCCAGCGTCAGTTCCTTGATCGAGGGATAGAAGAGCATTTCGGCGTTCGGGCCATTGCCGCCCCATTCCTCGACCCGCTTGGCGATGCCGCGGTTCAGCGCGTCCGCATAATGCCGCATCGGGCCGGGCTTGAACGCGATCGACAGCGCCCGGCGATCGGCACGGTGATGGTCGAAATCGATCAGCATCAGACCGCGCGGGAACAGCTTGTCGAGGATCGGCCCCCAGCCCTGTTCGGAGCTGAAGATCTTGTCGCGGTTCATCAGCAGCATCTCGTTGGCCTCGGCCCCGATCAGCGCGACGTTCCAGCCACCAAAGGCCTTGTTCTTGTAAACGCGGCCGTATTTTTCGACCATCCGCTGTGTCTGGCCATGCGGGTCGGCGAGCATCTTGAAAGTGTTGCCGACGATCGGCCAGCCTCCCTCACCGGGAATATGCGCAAGCGCATCATCGCCAGGATTGCCTTCCTGCCAATGCGATGGCGCGGTCTCGGCAGGATGGTGCGGGGCAAGCGTGGCCATTAGGTAGCTCCTTACAACTTACTTTGTTGTAAGTAGGTTTTACGCGGGAATCCACCCCGCCAATTCGCGGCGCAGCAAAGTTTCGAGCATGCCCAGGCCGGCAGCGGACGTATTGAGGCAGGAAAGCGCGGCAAACTGCGCTCCGCCCGCGTCGGTGAACTGTTCGCGTCCCTGGATTGCCAGCTCTTCCAGCGTCTCGAGGCAATCCGCCGAAAAGCCCGGCGCAGCGACTGCCAGCCGCTTGGTGCCCGCCTGTGCTTCCTCGGCGAAGGTGTCGTCGGTCGCGGGGCCAAGCCATTTGGCCGGCCCGAAGCGCGACTGGAAGGTCGTGCGGAACCGCAGGCCCGGCCGGACCAGCCGCTCCTGCAGCAGCCGCGAGGTCTTCTGACAGTGGCAATGATAGGGATCGCCCAGTTCCAGCGTGCGCCGCGGCATGCCGTGGAAGCTTAACAGCAGCACTTCGGGAGCGAAATCGAGCGCATCGAGCTGGCGCGACAGATCCTGTGCCAGCGCATCGATATAGGCCGGATCGTCGTGATAGGGCGGCAGCGTGCGCAGCGAGGGCTGCCACCGCATTTCCCGCAGCTTGTCCGCAGCCTTGTCCACAACCGTCGCGGTCGTGGCGGCGGAGTATTGCGGGTAGAGCGGAGCGAGCAGGATCCGTTCGCACCCGGCGTCCATCAGCGCCTGGATGCGTTCGGGAATCGCCGGAGTGCCATAGCGCATCGCCCAGTCGACCATGACCCCGTCGCCCAGCCGGGCCTGCATTGCCGCGGCCTGGTCGCGCGTGATGACTGCCAGCGGCGAACCTTCCTTGGTCCACACCTGCTGATAGGCATGCGCACTTTTCTTCGGACGCGTATTGAGGATAATTCCGCGCAAGATCGGCTGCCAGGCGATCGGCGGGATTTCGACCACGCGGCGATCGGACAGGAATTCACCGAGATAGCGTTTCACCGGTCCCTTTTCGGGGGCATCGGGCGTCCCGAGGTTGACGATCAGCACGCCGACCTTGCCCGATTTCACCGGCGGATGGTCGGCGGGTAATTTCTGTTCTTGCCAGGTCATAGACCCTCCGAAAGCAATGGCAGGCGGCGAAAGCGCACTCCGGTCGCCGAGTAAAGCGCATTCGCGATAGCGGGGGGCGCCACCGCCACGCCAAGTTCGCCCGGATCGAAGGGCGGGGCGTCGCTGGCGAGAAAATCGACCACGATTTCGGGACAATCCGTCAGCGTCGGCAGCCCCAGACCGGCAAGGCGGGCCGGGACCGGTCTGCCTTCCTCATAGGCAACGCTCGACCCGGTCGCGAGCGACAGACCGAAGATCAGCCCGCCCTCGACCTGCTGGCGCGCGATATCGGCATTGACCACGCGCCCGATATCGACCGCGACATGCAGCTTGGTCACGCGCACCCCGCCTTCGCCCAGCGCGGCCTGCGCGACACAGGCGATCCGGCCGCCGGTATCGGGCGTGCCCATCCGCACCATCGCCAGCCCCTGACCGGTGCCGCGGCGGCCGCCGTCCCATCCCGCGAGCCGCGTCGCGCGGCGCAGCGTGTCGGCCATGCGCGGCATCCGGCCGAGCATTTCCATGCGGTAGAGCATCGGATCGCGCCCGGCGCGTTCGGCCAGTTCGTCGATGAAGCTCTCGATGAAGAAGGCGTTGTAGGCGATTGCATTGCCGCGCAGCCGCCCGGTCGGGAAAGGCAAGGTCACCGGCAGGTGGTCGATGGCGACATGCTCGATTCCATAGGGCGGCAGCGCGCCGTCGCACGCCAGCGCATCGGCCTTGCCCGCCGCCTGCTCCAACGCGGCCTGCGGGGTCTTGTTGTCGAACAGGCGATAGCCGAATTCGCGCGCGGTGGCCGGCATCGCCAGTCGGGCCCGCCAGGCGGCAATCCGCCCGCCGCTGGCCGCCTCGAAACCCGCTTCGAGCCGCGCGCTGACCGGAGTGCGTACGGGAAGCGACTGCAATTCCTGCGCGCGCGGCCAGGTCAGCTGGACCGGGCGCCCGATCTCCTTGGCGATCTGCGCGACCTCGATCGCGTGACGCCGTTCGAGTCGCGCGTCGAAACTGCCGCCTGCCGCAGTCGGATAGAGCACGACATTATGCGGCGCGATACCGATCGCCTTGGCTGCCGCACGCCGGGTGAGTTCGGGGGCCTGCGCGGCGATCCACAGTTCCAGCTTGCCGCCATCGTAGCGCGCGGTGGCACTGGCGGTTTCGATCGTCGCATGGACCGCGGGGCCGACCGCATAGGTCTGTGTGTAGTCGGGGCGCGCGAGCAATTCGTCGGCATCGCCCAGGGCCAGCGTGCGCCTGGGCTCGACCGTGCCATGCGCTTCGCCGAGTGCATCGAGCGCCGCCGCGCTTTCGACCGCGGGCGGTCCGGCAAACACCGGGCGCATCGCCTTGAGCGCCTGCTCGGCAACCCACCAGCTTTCGGCCACTGCGGCGAGATAGCGCCTGGATTTCACCACCCCGACCAGGCCGTTGAGCCCCTCGACCCCCGCCGCTTCGAACCCCGACAGGTCGGGCTTGCCCAGCGGCCCGTGGCGGATCGAGGCGAAGACCATTCCCGGCAGGCGGATGTCACCGGCAAACAGGAAGCTGCCATCGACCTTGGCGGGCAGGTCGAGCCGAGGGAAATCGGGCGCCAGTTCGGCCTCGGCGGGCACGGGATCCTCGCCCGCAGGCGCTACGCGAAGGGGCGGCGGATCGGGGGGATCAAGTTCGGCGGCCTCCGCCACCAGCGCGCCGAAGCCCAGTTGCTGTTCGGCGTGGCGGACGAAGCCGCGTTCGACCAGGCATTCTTCCCAGTCCACGTCCCAGCGTTCGGCCGCCGCCATCGCCAGCAGCGCGCGCGCGGTCGCCGCGGCTTCGCGCAGCGGCAATTCATACGCAGCGAGCGAGGTCCCGTCCGCGGTCGCGGCAAACGCATTGCTGCGCGCGTAAGTCTCCGCCAGCTGGCTCGCGGGATCGCTGGCGAGGCTGGGCAGGTTGGACCACAGCGGCGCCCATTTCGCGGCCAGCGGAATATTGGCGTAAAGCCCCGCGGGCGGGGTCGGTTCGACCGCGACCTGGCGCCAGTCAGCTCCCAGTTCGACCGCCACCACCTGTGCCAGCACGGTCGTGACGCCCTGCCCCATTTCGAGCTGCGGCACCGCCGCGGTGACCACTCCGTCGCGGCCGATGGTAATCCAGCCGCCGAAGTCGCGTTCATTGGGTCCGGGGGTCAGCGGGCTGGTATAATGGCGCGGCCACAACCACCAGGCTACGCCCAGCCCCCCGCCGACCGCTGCGCCCGCAATCAGCTGGCGCCGCGTTACGGGAAGTGCGCCTAGCTTTGCGCGCCAATCCATGCGTCGACCTTGGCGGCGATGTCGTGGAACGGCGCAGCAAGCGCATCCGTGCCGCAGGCGGGCGGCTGGCCGCGATCGCTGCCCTCGCGAATGGCAAGGTCGAGCGGGATCCGGCCGAGGAACGGCAATTCAAGCCGCTCGGCGGCAGTTTCGACCCCGCCCCTGCCAAAGGGATCGGACAATTCGCCGCAATGCGGGCAAACATAGCCGGCCATATTCTCGACCAGTCCGATCACTGGCACCTTGGCCTGGTCGAACAGCTGGCCTGCGCGCGCCGCATCGATCAGCGCGAGGTCCTGCGGCGTGGAAACCAGCACCGCGCCCAGCGGCTTGAAGCGCTGCAGCATGGTCAGCTGCACATCTCCCGTGCCCGGCGGCAGATCGACCAGCAGCGTGTCGACATCGCCCCAATGGGCATCGATCAATTGCGTGAGGGCATTGCCCGCCATCGGCCCGCGCCATGCCAGCGCACGGCCGGGTTCGACCAGATGGCCCATCGACAGCACCGGAATGCCGAACTCGCTCTCTACCGGGACCAGCTTCTCATCGCGCGCGATCGGCTTCTTGCCCTGGTTGCCCAGGATGACCGGCTGCGAGGGGCCGTAGATATCGGCATCGACCAGCCCGACCTTGTGGCCCAGCCGCGCCAGCGCGATCGCCAGATTGGCGGTCAGCGTCGATTTGCCCACCCCGCCCTTGCCGCTGCCGACGGCGATCAGCCGCCGCTGGCGGCGCTCGGCGGTCATCACTACGCGGGTTTCGGAAACATCGTCGCGCTCACTGAGGATATCGGTGATCGCGCGTTCGATATCGGTGCGCTCCTGCTCGCCCAGACCGGCGGCATCGACCACGGCAATCGCCCGGCCCTGTTTGATGGTCAGCGCGGAAACGCGGTCGGCGAGGCTGGCGGGAAGCAGCGATTTCGGATCGGTCGAACTCATGTGCGCGGCTGCTGTAGCATCGAAAAGCGCGCGGCAACCCCTGTTTTTCCGTGGCGGTGCACCTATAAGGAAAGACATGAGAATTTTTGACGGGTTCGGACAGAGGATTTCCCTGGCAATGGCGGGCAACAAAAGCCCCTGGGGCGGCGGCTCCGGGGATGACGGAGAGGGCGACAAGCCGGAGGGCACGAAGGGCGGCGACAAACCTCGCGGTCCGCGCAACCCCTGGCTCCCGCCGGGTGGCGGGGAAGATGGCCGCCGCGCGCCCAATATCGAGGATATCTTCAAGAGCCGCGGCCCCGAAGGCCCGCGCCGCAGCGGCGGCGGCCCCGGCGGTCCCAATTTCCGCTTTCCCCAGCGTCCCGGCGGCAAGAGCTGGTTCCCGATCGCGGTCATCGGGATCATTGTCTTCGGCCTGCTCGCGACCAGCTTCCACCTTGTCGGTCCGCAGCAGCAGGCCGTGGTGAAGACGCTGGGCGAGTACACCCGCACGCTGCGCCCGGGCCTGCAGATCACCGCCCCCTTCCCGATCGAAACGGTCGATGTCGAGGATGTCGAAGGCGTCCGTTCGGTGCGCATTCCGGGCGGTGACAGCCAGGTCAAACTGATCTTGACCGGCGACCAGAACCTTGTCGATCTCAGCTATATCGTCCGCTGGAACATCAAGGACCTCGAGGGCTACAAGTTCCGCGTCGTCGACCCGATCGAGACGATAAACGAAGCCGCCGAAGCCGCGATGCGCGCCTCGGTCGCCGAAACCGAGCTCGACGAGACCTTCTCGGGCCAGGGCCGTGCGGCGATCGAACTCGACGTGCGCGAACGCATGCAGGCAACGCTCGACAGCTATGGCGCGGGCGTCCGCGTGCTGGGCGTCGAAATCGAAAAGGCGGATCCGCCCGCGCAGGTCGTCGATGCCTTCCGCGATGTGCAGGTCGCCGAACAGAATGCCGATGCGGCGCGTAACCAGGCGCGCGGCTATGCCCAGCAGGTGCTGGCGCAGGCCGAAGGTGAGGCGGAAGCCTTCAACAAGGTTTATGAGCAATACCGCCTCGCCCCGCAGGTGACGCGCCAGCGGCTTTATTACGAAACCATGGAGCGTGTGCTGAGCCAGACCGACAAGACGATCGTCGAAACCGACAATGTGACCCCGTATCTGCCGCTGCCCGAGATTCGCCGACGGGCGCAGCAGCCCGCGACCACTGTCACGGCACCGGGGGGCCAGTAAGATGAGCACTTTCCTGCAGAACCACCGCAACTGGGTCATTGCGCTCGCCGTGGCGGTGATCGCCTTCATGATGAGCGCCTATGTCGTTCCCGAAGAGGAACAGGTCGTCATCATCCGCACCGGCCAGCCGGTCGGCACGGTCAATACGCCCAATGGCACGACCGGCGCGGGCCTCTATTTCCGCATGCCGATTATCGAAAGCGTCAACCGCGTCGAGAAGCGCCTGCTCGATCTCGAGATGACCGATGAAGAGGTTCTCTCGGCCGACCAGCAGCGCTTGCTGGTCAATGCCTATGCGCGGTTCCGTATCACCGATCCGGTCCGCATGGTCGAACGCGCAGGTTCGACCGATGGCGTGCGCAATGCGCTCGAGCCGATCCTCAACTCGGTGCTGCGCCAGGAACTGGGCCGCCGGACCTTCCAGGCCATGCTGACCGCCGAACGCGGCAGCGCGCTGGCCAATGTCCGCACCAATCTCGACCGCCAGGCGCGGCAGTACGGGGCCGAGGTGGTTGATGTGAAGATCATGCGCACCGACCTGCCCGAAGCGCCGCTGCAATCGGCCTTTCGCCGGATGGAATCGGATCGCGAACGCGAAGCCCGCACGATCCGGGCCGGGGGCAGCCGCGACGCGCGGATCATCCGCGCCGAAGCCGATGCCGAAGGCGCGCGGATCTACGCCGAAGCCTTTGGCAAGGACGCCGAGTTCTACGATTTCTACCGCGCGATGCAGAGCTATGACGCGACCTTCTCCAATGGCGATAACCCGTCGGAAAGCAGCATCATCCTGTCGCCGGACAATGAGTATCTGCGGCAGTTCCGCGGGCGTCGTTGACGGTTCGTCGAGCGGCGTCCGCGCCGTTCAAATGGCATTCACCGGCGGGGGCGAAAATCGCCCGCCGGAACGCCAGGTCGCCACGGCGGTAGCTTCGCTGCCGACCGCGGCACCTGCAATTTAGAGAAGAGGACGAAAAGGACGTGAAGCCCGTGCGATATGCATATTCCGTGACGAGCGCGCTGCTGGTAGGCGGCGCCGCGATCTCGCTCGCGACCGGCTACCCGGCCGGCGCCCAGGTCGCCCAGAACGACGACAGCCACATGGCCCGCGTCGTACCGCGTGCCGGCGCTCCCGAAAGCTTTGCCGACCTGACCGCGCAATTGCAGCCCGCAGTGGTCAATATCTCGACCCGCCAGCGGATCGAGGTATCGGGCAGTAGCGGCAATCCCTTCGCCGGTACCCCGTTCGAAGGCCTGTTCAACCGCCGCGGCGGTAGCCAGCAACAGGAACCGCAATATCGCGAAGGCCAGTCGCTGGGCTCGGGCTTCATCATTTCGGCCGATGGCTATGTCGTGACCAACAATCATGTCGTCGCCCCGCCTACGAGCAGGCGGGGCACGCGTGGGACGGTTGAGGAAATCACCGTTACCCTCGCTGACGGCACCGAGTACGATGCCGAACTGATTGGAACCGACCCGCAATCGGACCTCGCCGTGCTGAAGGTAAACCGTCGCGAACCCTTTCCCTTTGTTGAGTTCGGCGATTCCCGGAATGCGCGGGCCGGCGACTGGGTGATTGCGATCGGCAATCCATTCAATCTAGGCGGCACGGTGACCAGCGGGATCATCTCGGCGGTGTTGCGTCCCTATGGAGGCGGTGCCTACGAGCGCTACATTCAAACCGACGCGAGCATAAATCGTGGAAACTCGGGCGGCCCGCTGTTCGACATGCAGGGCAATGTGATCGGGATCAACAATGCGATCATTTCTCCGACCGGAGGCAGCGTGGGGATCGGTTTCGCAATCCCAGCGGAGGCTGCCAAGCCGATCATCGACTCGCTCGTGTCTGGCGAGGAAATCATGCGCGGCTATCTCGGCGTTGAAATGAACGCCGTGGATGAAGACATCGCCGACGCTCTGGGCATGTCGAGTGCGCGTGGCGCATTGCTGCAACGGGTTTATGCGGATCAGCCCGGAGATAAGGCTGGATTGCGAGCAGGCGATGTCGTTCTGAGCGTGGACGGAAAACCTATTTCCGCCGACCAGTCGCTTCCCTATGTAATTGCCAATATCTCGCCCAACAAAACCGTACCCATGCAGATCTTGCGCGATGGGCGCGAGCGGACCATCAATGTGACGCTTGGACGGCTGCCCGCCGCAGAAGAGCTTGCTGAGATGCGCCAGCAGGAACGCCTGTTCGAAGAGAACGGAGACGGCGCACAAGACGACATGGCACCCGAATCCTCAAACGATCTGATATCCGAGGTCCTTGGAGTGCAGGTGTTGCCGATGAACCCGCGCTTTGCCCGCGAATTGGGCGTGCGCCCCGATAGTGGCGGAGTGGTCGTGATGGCCGTGGACCCGTCGGCGGATGCCGCGCGTCGGGGCATTGGCCGGGGAACGATCATCCAGTCCGCCAATTACGCAGCCATCGACTCGGTTGAGGGCCTCGAGAAGCAGCTGAGCAAGGCTCAGAAAGAAAACCGGGAGGCGATCCTGCTGCGCATCCGCACGCGCGGTGGAGACGAAGTTTCCGTTCCGGTTCGCCTTCGCTATTGAGCGCTTCGTTAGCCAAGCATCTGCCTAAAGGATAGGTTAGCGCCCTAATCAACTCGGTGATTCGAATGCAAATAGGAGATACTGGTAGGCAGCCATTCTGAATGATGGGATGGCCCTATTACTTCGTTTCTGGCGGAATGCCTGCAACTTCGTTTTTTGTAAGCGATCAAGGAGAGCATCATGAAACGATTAATTTTTATGGCCAGCGCAGCGGTTGCACTTTCAAGCGCCTCGGCGAATGGGCAAAGCACTTGTGACGCGGCGGCATTTTCAGAGGCGGATGCAGATGGTAATGGTTGGGTTGACCAGAGTGAGTTCGCCGCGTTCGTGATGCCGAACTGCGGATTAGACTTCGGTGAAGCAAACACTCTTTTTGCAGTCAGTGACAAGGATATGAATGGCGTTCTCGATGCTGCGGAATTTTGGAGAGCGATCCAGAAGCTATTCGTTTAATTGCCTGCAAATAGTCATCTCCAATTGCTATTGCAGTAATTCTGAGCACCATAGCAGCCAGAAAATTACGCGGTGGTAAGGAAGATGCCGTTGAGGAAAGGGCGGTCCCCCAGCGCTGGGGGACCGCCCTTTCCCTTTGCCCGATCACTCTAGTTGGTAGGGCGCGGGGTCGGTTGCTGCGCGGGTTCGCGCCGCCCGCCAGTTGCCTCGTCGAGGAAATCGTCCCCGATCGCCTGCGGTGCGCCATCGGCCCCGCGTGGCGGCTGCTGCGGTGCGCGCGGCGCGGGCACGACCGGCGCGCGCGGACGCATGGGATCAAGCGTGCGGTCGAAATCGTCGGCGAAGGGATCGCCGCGCGACCCGTCGCTCGTGCCCGGTTCGATCAGATTGCCCTGCTCGTCGATGAAGTAATAGTCCTCCGGGTCGCCGAGCATATATTCATCGTCGGGTTCGAGCTGCCATTCGGGCAGCTGGAGATCGGTGTCGAATTCGACCACCGGGCGATCCTTGACCGCATAGCGCATATAGGCGGCGAAGGCGCGCGCGGGCGCGGTGCCGCCCTGCAGCCCGCCGACGCGCGAATTGTCGTCACGGCCCATCCACACGCCGGTGGTGATCCCGCTGGAAAACCCAACGAAATAGCCATCCTTGTTCGAACTGGTGGTGCCGGTCTTACCCGCCACCGGCCGCCCGATCTGCGCCGCGCGGCCGGTTCCGGTGGCAACCGCCGTCTGCAACAGATCGGTGATCCCGGCGGCGACATAATCGGGCACCAGCTGCGACGAGCGCGCGGGCTCGTGCTGGTAGAGCAGTTCGCCATCGGCGGTCTCGACCTTGAGGATGCCATGCGGTTCGATCGAGCCGCCGCCGCCCGACACGACGGCGAAGGCGCGGGTCATGTCGATCAGCCGCACTTCGTTCGAACCCAGCACCATGGCGGGATAGGTGTTGATCTCGGTCGTTATGCCGAACCGCCGGGCCATCGAGGCGACGGTGCCGAAGCCGACTTCATTGCCCAGTTGCGCGGCCACAGTGTTGATCGAATAGGCAAAGGCGGTGCGCAGGTCGATTTCGCCGACATTGCGCCCGCTCGAATTGCGCGGTCGCCACCCGTCGATCTCGACCGGCGTATCGACCACGCGGTCGTTGGGCGTGTAACCCGCCTCGAGCGCGGCGAGATAGACGAACAGTTTCCATGCCGAGCCCGGCTGGCGCAGCGCATCGGTGGCGCGGTTGTAATTGGTGGCGACGTAATCGGTGCCGCCGACCAGCGCGAGAATCGCCCCGTCGCGGTCCATGCTGACCAGCGCGCCCTGCGCCCCATCGGGGGTGTTCGACTTGATCGAGGCGGTGGCGGCGCGTTGCATGCCGACATCGAGCGTGGTCCAGACCTCGATCGGCTCGAAGGTCTCGGGCAGCAGCATGTCGAGCTGCGGCAGCGCCCAATCGGTGAAATAGCGCACCGAATTCTGGCCCGCCTCTTCCTTGAGCTTCACCGCGCTGGGATCGACCGTGACATCGGGCGCGATGCGGCCCTGTTCCTTCATCAGCCGCAGGACCACGCTGGCGCGGCCGACCGCGGCGTCGACATCGGCGGTGGGCGAATAGCGGCTGGGCGCCTTGACCAGCCCGGCGATGATTGCCGCTTCGGCGACCGACAGCTCGGTCGCGGGATGGCTGAAGAATTTCCGGCTGGCGCTGTCGATGCCATAGGCCCCGCCGCCGAAATAGACCTTGTTGAGATAGAGCTCGAGGATCTGTTCCTTCGAAAACTTCCATTCCAGCGCCATCGCGAGGATCGCCTCGCGCAGCTTGCGGTCGAGCGAGCGGTTGTTGTTGAGGAAGACGTTACGCGCGAGCTGCTGGGTGAGCGTCGAGGTCCCGCCGACGCGCTCGCGCGTGCCGGTCAGCCCTTCGATAATCGCGCCACCGGTGCGCCAGGGGTCGATCCCGAAATGCGAGTAATAACGCCGGTCCTCGACCGAGATCATCGCATCCTTCATCACCTGCGGAATCTCGTCCGAGGTCAGCCATTTGCCGAAGCTGGGGCCAAGCTCGACGATCTCGGTCCCGTCGCGCGCGCGCACCACGATGGTCTGCGCGGTCTGCGTGGCCTTGAGCTGGTAATAGGTCGGCATCGAGCGCGCGGAAAACGCCACGGCGAGCGCCAGGAACAGCGCCACGAGCAGCGCCAGCGCACCGCCCCAGACGACCAGGCGCCGGGCCCAGCGCGCGAACCAGCTTTGCGGTTTGTCCGCTGCCGCCCGGGCAGCGCGTTCCTTGCGCGCCGAGCTCTTGCGGCGGCTCCCTCGTCTATCCATTGATTATGCTGGCACCCTTGTTGCTCGCCGCCCTATAAGTGTCCCGACCTCGCATGGCGAGGTCTAACCAAGCGTGAACGGAACCCTCCGCGGTCCGGCGGCTCAATCCTCGGGCTCGAAATCGAGCGCGGCGGAGTTGATGCAATAGCGCAGACCGCCGCGATCGGGCGGGCCGTCGGGAAAGACATGACCAAGATGCCCGCCGCAATTGGAGCAGGTCACCTCGGTCCGGATCATCCCGTGCGACACGTCGCGGTGCTCGTCCACCGCTTCGCCTTCGGCAGGGGCGGTAAAGGCGGGCCAGCCGCAGCCGCTGTTGTACTTCTCGCCGCTCTCGAACAGCTTGTGCCCGCAGCCCGCGCAGTAATATTCGCCGGCATCGTAATGCTTGTCGTATTTGCCGGTAAAGGCGCGCTCGGTCCCGGCTTCGCGCAGCACGTGGAATTGCTCGGGGGTCAGCTTCTCGCGCCATTCGGCGGCGGTATGTTCGGGCTTGTCGCTCACGGCTTGTCCTTTCATCTGGGACAGACCATATAGGCGCTGCCGGAGCCGATGCACGCGGTTCCGCGAATGGTCGACGATTTGCTTGACGATTCGGAGGCGCGCCGCTAAGTGCGCCGCTTTCCGGCGGCCCATGCCGCCTTTTCGCACGCACTTACGAGATTTCCCGCCGCGCATGCCGTGCGGCCTGACGAGGACAAACATGGCCAACACGCCGCAAGCCAAGAAGCGCATCCGTCGCAACGCAAACCGCGCCGAAGTCAACGGTGCCCGCATGAGCCGCATCCGCAACTTCCTCAAGAAGGTGGAAGTCGCGATCGAAGGCGGCGACAAGGATACCGCACAGACGGCGCTCAAGAGCGCGCAGCCGGAACTGGCGCGCGGTGTTGCCCGCGGCGTGCTTCACAAGAACACTGCGGCGCGCAAGATGAGCCGCCTGACGAAGCGGGTCGCTTCGCTCTAAGAGATTCGCCGGTCCCGGGACCGGCTGCGACAGTATTCGTGGGGCCGTCGGGTTAACCGGCGGCCCTTTTGTCGTGTTTCAGTTGCGTTCCGATACTGGCCTGAAATGATCCCGTAACAAAACCCACGCGAAACTCACGATTCGCAGCGTATATTTGAGCGAACTCAAGTAATATCCGTCACTTGAACGGGGGCCTGCGGCTTACACGTGAGTCAACAAGTATATTTCAGATTTTTTGCAGTTATCCCCCTTGCGACTCATCCGGCGAGCGACCTACACAATGGCTCTCGGTTCGGGGCGGGACAGCCCGGACCTTTAGATTATCGACGAGCGAGGGCGACCTTCGGATACACCGATTCCGGAGTGAGGCGATGCTGTGCCCGGCCTTGCCAATGTTAGAAGCAAACGAGTGGCGCCGCGGCGTTCACCGGGGGATGATACAAGAATGCGTAAGGCATCAGACATTGGTTCGCGCAAGGCACAGGACGATTTCATGGAAGATCAAGAGGCGGTGAACCTGGCGGCGGACTGGGCCGATATCAGCCAGGGCCTGCGCAAGGATCTTGGTCACCAGCTGCACAGCCAGTGGATCAAGCCGATCCAGGTCGGCGGGATCGACAAGGACAGCGGTACACTCGACCTGTTCCTGCCCACCGAATTCAGCGCCAATTGGGTCAAGGACCGCTTTGCCGACCGGCTCAGCCTGGCGTGGAAGATCGCGCGCAGCGAAGTGCGCGACGTGCGTATCCAGGTCCATCCCGGCCGCCGCCAGGTCGCCGATTTGCGCCTCCATTCGGACGGGCGCCGCCCGGCCAATGACGGGGCGGATACCTCGATGATGGCGATCGGTGCCGACACGCTTGGCGATACCGGATTCACCAGCTCGGTCGGACTCGACCCCAGCCTCACCTTCGCCGCCTTCATCACCGGCGAAGCCAATGTGCTGGCGTTCAACGCCGCGCAGCGCATGGGCGCCACCGAGAAACCGCAGTTCAGCCCGCTCTATCTCAAGGCCGCTACCGGCCAGGGCAAGACGCACCTGCTGCACGCCACGGGTCACGCCTTCCTCCAGGCGCATCCGCGCAGCCGCATCTTCTACTGCAGCGCCGAGCGCTTCATGGTCGAGTTCGTCCAGGCGTTGAAAGCCAACCAGATGCTGGAATTCAAGGCCCGGCTGCGCAGCTTCGACCTGCTGCTGGTGGACGATATCCAGTTCATCATCGGCAAGGCCAGCGCGCAGGAAGAACTGCTCTACACGATCGATGCGCTGCTCGCCGAAGGCAAGCGGCTGGTGTTCGCCGCCGACCGCGCACCGCAAGCGCTCGACGGGGTCGAACCGCGCCTGCTCAGCCGGCTGTCGATGGGCCTCGTCGCCGATATCCAGGCGGCGGACATCGAACTGCGCAAGAAGATCCTCACCTCCAAGCTGACGCGTTTCGCACCGCTCGATGTGCCCGCGGACGTGCTCGACTTCCTCGCCCGCACCATCACGCGCAATATCCGCGAACTGGTCGGCGGGCTCAACAAGCTGATCGCCTATGCGCAGCTGACCGGGCAGGAAGTCTCGCTCCAGCTGGCCGAGGAACAGCTGACCGACATCCTGTCGGCCAACCGCCGCCGGATCACCATCGACGAGATCCAGCGCACCGTGTGCCAGTTCTACCGGATCGACCGCAGCGAGATGAGCTCCAAGCGCCGCGCGCGCGCCGTGGTTCGCCCGCGGCAGGTGGCGATGTATCTGTCGAAAGTGCTCACCCCGCGCAGCTATCCCGAAATCGGGCGCAAGTTCGGCGGGCGCGACCATTCGACCGTGATCCACGCAGTGCGGCTGATCGAGGATTTGCGCCAGCGCGATGCCGATATGGACGGCGATGTGCGCAGCCTGCTCCGGCAGCTCGAAAGCTGACGGGATAAGCGCGCCCCCGCGCGCATTTCCTCCCCACCCCATTCACACTGCTTCGACAGCTCTGTGAACAGAGCTGTCGACAGGCGCCATCCCGCGCGCCAAAGAGCCTGCATGCCGCAGACACCTCCCGCCGCCCCGCGCGCCGATATCGCCCTGCCCGCCTCCTTCGGTGCTGCGCTGTGGCGCGGCGCGCGATGCCGGTGCCCGCGGTGCGGCGAAGCGCGGATGTTCCGCCGGTGGCTCAAACCGCATGACCACTGTCCCGCCTGCGGCCTCGATATCTCGGGCCAGCGCGCGGACGATTTTCCGGCCTATGTCTCGATCTTCGTCACCGGCCATCTGCTCGCGCCGGTCCTGATCATTCTGGCGAGCGATTTCGCGCTGTCTAGCATGGCAATCCTCGCCATCATCCTGCCGCTGGCAGTGATTTTCATGCTGGCTACGCTGCAGCCCGCCAAGGGCGCGGTGATCGCGCTGCAATGGTGGCACGGCATGCACGGCTTTCGCCGCGAGCGGCTGCCCGAGCCCGAGGATCAAGTGGAATGAGCCTGCCGCCCGGCCGCCTCGACCGGTTCGCGCGGCATATCGTGCTGCCCGAAGTGGGCGGCGCGGGGCAGGTCGCACTGGCGGGCAAGCATCTGGTGCTGGTAGGCCTCGGCGGGATCGGTTCGCCCGCGCTGCAATATCTCGCCGGCGCGGGGATCGGGAAACTGACGCTGGTCGATGACGACCGGGTCGATGCCAGCAACCTCCAGCGCCAGACGCTGTATAACGAACGCGATGTCGGCCATGGCAAGGCAGTGATCGCCAAGCGCTGGGTGACCGGCTTCGATGCCGCGCTCGATGTCTCCATCAGCGACCGCCGGATCACGCGCGACAATGCGCACGAACTGGTGGTCGATGCCGATCTGATTCTCGACGGGACCGACAATTTCGCCACCCGGCTGGCGGTGGCCGATGCCTGCGTGGCCGAGCGCGTTCCACTGCTCTCGGCGGCGGTCGGTCGCTTTCAGGGGCAGGTCGGTGCCTTTGCCGGACACCTTCCCAACCAGCCCTGCTACCGCTGCTTCGTCGGCGATGCCTTCGATGCGGAGGATTGCGACACCTGCGCCGAAGACGGGATGCTTGGCGCGATGGCCGGCTGGGTGGCGACCTTCGCGGCGCTGCAGGCAGTGCGCATCCTGCTCGACGGGGTCAGCGCGCTGGGCGAGGCCGATTGGGGCCGGGTCCATCTGCTCGACGGGCTGAAGCCCGGCATGCGCAGCTTCACCATCACCAAGGACCCGGCGTGTAGCGCCTGCGGGTCAGCCGCCTAGGACTTCCGCGACCCATTCGGGGACCACCTGCGTCGCCGGGCCATGGCGCGACTGGTGAAACCAGCGCGATCCCATGCTTGCCTCGAGATTGAGCTCGAGCGTGCGCACGCGCATCTCGCGGGCGTCCTGGACGAAGCCCGCCGCGGGGTAGACTGCCCCTGAAGTGCCGATCGAGACGAACAGATCCGCCTGCCACAGCGCGGCATGGATACGCTCCATTTCGTAAGGCATCTCGCCGAACCACACGACATCGGGCCGCAGCGCGGGCTTGCCGCAAGCGGGACATGGCGGGCGGTCGATCATTGGGCCGGTCCAGCGCGAACGGGTGTCGCAGGCAGTGCACCAGGCGTTGAGATGCGTGCCATGCATATGGAGCACGCGCCGCGCGCCGGCGCGTTCGTGCAGATCGTCGACATTCTGCGTCACCACCAGCAGCTCGCCGTCCCATTCCGCATCGAGCCGCGCGATCGCCTCATGCGCGGCATTGGGCTGCTTGGCCTGGATCGCCTCGCGCCGCTGGTCGTAGAAGCGCAGCACGAGGTCGGGATCGCGCACAAACGCCTCGGGCGTGGCGACGTCCTCGACCCGGTGCTGTTCCCACAGGCCGCCGCCATCGCGGAAGGTATCGATCCCGCTTTCGGCGGAGATGCCGGCCCCGGTGAGGATCACGATGTTGCGCATATCGGTCATTTGCCCTCAAGTAGCGATGCGGTAGGGCAAGTCAAAGACCGGCCATGAACCGTGGCCGATAGGGGAAACAATGGCGCAGATCGGGATTATCGGGTGCGAAGGCGCCATGGGCCATGCGCTTGCCGCCGTGATCGGTGCAAGCGGGCATGAACTGGCGGGCGGGATCGACAAGGGCGGCGACGCGGCGGGGCTGGCCGATGCGAGCGAGGTGTTGGTCGATTTCTCGACCCCCGGCGCGCTGTGCATCAACCTCCATGCCGCGATCGGTGCGGGCGTGCCGCTGGTGATCGGCACGACCGGGCTGGAGGAGCGGCATCACGCCGCGATCGACGACGCTGCACGCGCAGTGCCGGTGCTGCAGACGGGCAATACCTCTCTCGGCGTGACGCTGCTTGCGCATCTGGTCCGCGAGGCCGCCGCACGGCTCGGGCCCGATTGGGATATAGAAATCCTCGAGATGCATCATCGGCGCAAGGTCGATGCCCCCAGCGGAACCGCGCTGCTGCTCGGTGAAGCTGCGGCCAGCGGGCGCGGGATCGACCTCGCCGGCCATTCCGAACGCGGACGTGACGGACACACCGGCGCGCGCGAGGAAGGCGCGATCGGTTTCGCCAGCCTGCGCGGCGGCACCGTGGCGGGCGAGCACAGCGCGATCCTGGCGGGCGAGGAAGAACGCATCACCCTGTCGCACAGCGCCGAGAACCGCTCGATCTTCGCCCGCGGCGCGGTGCGCGCGGCCGAATGGATGATCGGGCGCGATCCGGGCCGCTATTCGATGGACCAGGTGCTGGGGATTTGAGCCTGTGACCCTGCGCGCCCGCCTGCACCGGCAATTGCATATCGGCTCGTGGCCGAACGGCCGGCTGACGGGGCTCAACATCTTCGTGGTGTGGACGATCCTGCTGGCATTGCTGGTGGGGATCGTGGCGACCGAGCCGCAGATCCGCATCCCCTACCAGCGCGAAATCCTGATCGCCGAGTTTGTCTTCGGCACGATCTTCCTCGTCGAATATCTCGGGCGCATCTATGCCGCGCCCGAACGAGAGGGGCCGGGTTCCGCCTGGGCCAAGCGCTGGCGCTTCATCCTGTCGCCGATCGGGATCATCGACCTGATCGTGGTCGCAGTGAGCATGGCGCCCTTCTTCATTGCGAATGCTGCGGTGCTGCGCGTCATCCGGCTGCTGCGGATCGTCTCGATCCTCAAGTTCAGCCGCTTCTCCGCCGCGATGCGCGAAATCGGCGCCGCGCTGCGCGAACGCAGCTACGATCTGATCGTCTGCGCCACGCTGGCGCTGGTGCTGGTGCTGCTGGGCGCGGCGGGGCTCTATTGGATCGAGGGCAGCCTGCAGCCCAAGCAGTTCGGTTCGATCCCGCGTGCGCTGTGGTGGGCGGTGATCACGCTGACCACGGTCGGTTATGGCGATGTCTATCCGGTAACCACCGCAGGGCGGCTGATCGGTTCGATAGTGGCCATCGGCGGGGTGCTGCTGGTGGCGCTGCCGACGGGCATCGTCGCCGCCGCCTTCAGCGATGCGATGCAGCGCCGCCGCGAAGCGATGGCCCGCGCGCTGGAAGACATCGAAGGCTCGATCCCCGAATGACCGCCAGATTATGACCAAGGACCAGATATTCGAGTTTTTCCGCCGGCTCGCCGAGGACAACCCCGCGCCCGAGACCGAGCTGGAATATGGCAATGCCTATCAGCTGGTGGTGGCGGTCGCGCTCTCCGCGCAGGCAACCGACGTGGGGGTGAACAAGGCGACGCGGGCGCTGTTTCGCGAAGTCGAGACACCGCAGGGCATGCTCGAACTGGGCGAAGACGGGCTCAAGGAGCACATCAAGACCATCGGCCTCTTCAACTCCAAGGCCAAGAACGTCATCGCGCTCAGCCAGCTGCTGGTCGACGAATATGGCGGCGAAGTGCCCGATACGCGCGAGGACCTCGTCCGGCTGCCCGGCGTCGGACGCAAGACTGCCAATGTCGTGCTCAATTGCTGGTTCGGGCAGGAGACCTTCGCGGTCGACACGCATATCCTGCGCGTCGGCAACCGTACGGGTTTGGCCAAGGGCAAGACGCCCGAACAGGTCGAAGCGAAGCTGGAGAAGCGCGTGCCGCAGCCCTTCCGGCTGGGTGCGCATCACTGGCTGATCCTGCACGGCCGCTATATCTGCAAGGCGCGCACGCCCGAATGCTGGCGCTGCCCGGTGGTCGATCTGTGCAGCTATCGCAAGAAAGTGCTGGAGAAGCCCAGGGGGCGCTAGGTGCAACGGCTCCCGCCCCCTTTTCCGGTTCACGCCGTGCGGAACGCAAACCTGCGACCGGCGTATCACTGACGATGGACCTGCGGAAGCTGCCCTCCCTCCCGCATTGGCTCCTGCCCGTGCCCAAGGTCCGGATCGGGCTCACCTATCTGTGGCGTCACCGCCGCTGGCCCGACCTGCGCCAGCCGCGCCGCTTCACCGAGCTGGTGCAGCAGCGCAAGCTGGAGGACCGCAATCCCCTGCTGCCAGTGTGGGTCGACAAGATCTCTGCCAAGCACCAGGCGGCCAAAATGCTGGGCGAACGATGGATCATCCCCACGCGCTGGACCGGGAGCGTGCTGCCGCAGCACCCGCCCGCGCCCTTCCCCTTCATCCTCAAGGCCAGCCATGGCTGCAACCAGAACGTGGTCTGCCATCACGCTGCGGATTGGCGGGCGGCGCGGCGCCGGGCTGCACGCTGGACGCGCAGGCCCTATGGCCTGTGGCTCGACGAATGGGCCTATCGCGACCTCCCGCGCGGCTACATCGTCGAACCCTTCCTCGGGAGCGGCGACCGGCTGCCGGTCGATTACAAGATCTATGTCTTCGGCGGCCGGGCCAGCCTCGTGCAGGTGCATCTCGACCGTGGGCGCAATCACCGCTGGACGCTGTATGACCGGGCATGGGCGCAGGTCTCGATGCCGGACGAACTTCCCTCGCCTCCCCCGGCCAATCTCGACCGGATGCTGGCTGCGGCCGAAACGCTGGCGCGGTCCTTCGACTTTGCGCGGATCGATTTCTACGAGATCGATGGCGAGCCGAAATTCGGCGAGGTCACCTTCTATCCGGGCTCGGGGCTGGATCCGTTCGATCCGCCCGAGCTCGACCGGCACATCGGCGCGCTTTGGCTGGCTGCAATCGCGGGTGACCGAGCCGAACCGGAGCAAGAGGAGCTGCAACCGGTCGCGGCGTGAACCGCAATTGGTGGATTACTGACGGAGATCGCAACGCCAATCCCGACGAGACCCGAGCCGGTCGAAGCCGAGCTGGAAAAGCGTGTGCCGCAGCCCTTCCGGCTGGGCACGCATCACTGGCTGATCCTGCACGGCCGCTACATCTGCAAGGCGCGCACGCACGAATGCTGGCGCTGGCCGGTGGCCGATCTGTGCAGCTATCGCAAGAAGGCGCTGGAGAAGCCCAAGGGGCCTTAATCAACTGCCCTTGTCTGATCAGTTCCGCACTTCGAACAAACTTTCGCAGGCACAGGACCGGGCAATGTGACAACTCCCCAAAGGTAGTCGTTCACGAAGAGTGATCGTCCGCAGTTTCGGCATCGGATCAGCAGAGAAGCGAGGCTTGCCATTCCAAATATGATGAGAAACGCAAAGAGCACAGGCTCGCGATTCCGAGCTTCGACGCCCAAACTATCCAAAATTGTGGGAAGCCCAAACCATAGCGGAGCCAGCGCTATCAAACCTAGGGATAAGCGCAGCGCACGGGAATAGGGACTGAGTTCCGCCCAGCTAGACATCGTCCGCGGAGATCATCTCACGCTTGTCGATCTCGCCCGTCATCACCGCCACCGTGGTCGCTACCGCGGCATCGCCGCTGACATTGGTGGTGGTGCGCATCATGTCCATGATCCGGTCCACGCCGGCAACGAAGGCGATCGTTTCGAGCGGCACGCCGACCGCGCCGAACACCAGCGCCATCATGATCAGCCCCGCGCCGGGAATACCCGCCGCGCCGACCGCGCCCAGCGTGGCGAGGATCGAGATGAGGAAGTAATCGCCCATCGACAGGTCGACCCCGAAGATCTGCGCGCCGAACAGCGTGGCGAGACCGAGATACATCGCGGTCCCGTTCATGTTGATCGTCGCGCCGAGGCTGATGACGAAGCTCGCCACCGAGTTCGAGACGCCGAGATTGCGCTCCGCACACCGCAGCGTCACGGGCAGCGTCGCATTGGAACTGGCGGTCGAATAGCTGACCGCCATCGCGTCGAGGATACCGCGGAAGAAGTCGCGCACGGGCAGCTTGGCGAGGAACTTGATCATGCTGCCGTAGATCAGCGTGATGATCAGCAGGCAGCCGAGGTAGTTGAGCCCGACCAGCTTGGCGAGGCTGACCAGCGCATCGAGGCCCAGCGTGCCCGCCACCCACGCCATCAGCGCGAACACGCCGAAGGGGGTCAGCTCCATCACGATCATGGTGACCTTCTGCATGATCACCGCGCCGCTATCGAACACCTTCTGCACCGGCACGCCGTCTTCGCGCGCCATCAGGATGCCGATGCCGATCAGCATGCTGAACACGATCAGCGGCAGCACCGCGACATCGGCCATCACCTGAACCGGACTTTCGGGCACGATCGAGAGGATCATGTCCACCGCGGAGGTCTCGTTGGGTTCGGGCGTTGCGCCCTTCTGGATCGCATCGGTATCCAGCCCCGCGCCCGGCTGGACCAGCGTGCCGAGGCCCAGCCCCAGCCAGACCGCGATTTGCCCGGTCACCACGAACAGCAGCATCGCCCGTCCACCGACCGCGCCGAGCTTGCGCAAGTCCCCGATCGCGGCGACACCCGAAACGAGGCTGAAGAAGATCAGCGGGACGACCAGCATCTTGATCGACTTGATGAAGAAATCGCCGATCCACTTGATGCTTTCTGCCTCCGGACCCCAGGCCCAGCCGGTGAGCACGCCGAGAATGAGCGCAGTGATCACGCGCTGCCACAGCGGAATCTCGAACCAGGTCTTCAGCAAATCCCCAACCCCTTATCTTGTCGTCTTTGCGAGCGGCACTGCCGCGCGCGGATTCATGCCGCAGTTATTGCGGCTTGCAAAGCCTTGTGAGGGGCCGCCCGTTCACCCGGCGAGCACGTCGCGGGCGATCCGCGCGTAAATCCGGCTCAGCGCCGCGAGGTCGGCGACCGCCACCGCTTCGTCGGTCTTGTGCATGGTCGCGTTGACCAGTCCGAATTCGATCACCGGGCACACTGCGCGAAGGAACCGCGCATCCGAGGTGCCGCCCGTGGTCGAGGGTTCGGGATCGACCCCGGTTTCCGCCTTCACCGCTGCGGCGATGGTGTCGCTGAATGTGCCCGGCGGGGTCAGGAACGGTTCGCCGCTGATGATCGGCAGCGCGGTGCCGCCGTGCTTTTCCGCGATTCCGCCGACCTTCTCCGACAGCGACGCGCCCGAATGCGTATCGTTGAAACGGATCGAGACGCGTGCCTTGGCCAGTGCCGGGATGACATTGTGCGCATCGTTGGGCACGTCGATCTCGGTCACTTCGAGATTGCTCGGCTGGAACCAGTCGGTGCCTTCGTCGAGCACCAGCGCGTCCAGTTCGGCGAGCATCGCGACCAGCCTGGGGATCGGGTTGTCGGCCAGGTGCGGGTAGGCGACATGCCCCTGCGTGCCGCGCACTTCGAGCCAGATATTGACCGAACCGCGCCGCCCGATCTTCATCATGTCGCCCAGCCGGTTGACGCTGGTGGGTTCGCCGACAAGGCACAGGTCGGGCTGGTGGCCGTGCTCGCGCATGAAATCGATCAGCGCGCGCGTGCCATGCAGCGCGGGGCCCTCCTCGTCACCGGTGATGATGAAGCTGATCGTCCCCGCTTCGGCAGGCACATTGGCCGCCGCGTCGACCATGCAGGCGATCGAACCCTTCATGTCCACCGCGCCGCGCCCATAGAGCAGTTCGCCGCGCACTTCGGGATCGAAGGCCTCGCTGGTCCAGCCGCCACCGGCGGGGACGACGTCGAGATGCCCGGCAAAGGCGAAGTGCTTCGAGCCTGCGGGCCCGCGGCGGATCGCGAAGAGGTTCTCCACCGGCGCCTCGGGGCTGCCCACATCCCCGGCGCCGCGGGTGAACCGCGTCACTGCGAAGCCGAGCGGGGCGAGCATCGCCTCCATCGCATCGAACACCGCGCCGGTAGCCGGGGTGACGCTGGGGGCAGCCATTAGCCGCTTGGCGAGATCCAGAACATCAGTCATGCTGTGTCCGCTAGCAGGAGTGCGCAGCGATGCCCAAGCTCGATCTCGACGCGATCCCCCAGACCAAAGCGACCGGTTACCCCGCCCCCTACGATGCCGAAGTGCAGGGGCGCTGGTACCGCCGGCTGGGACCTGTGGCGGGGCTGACCCATCTGGGGGCCAGCCATGTCGTGCTGAAGCCCGATGCCTTCTCCTCGCAGCGACACTGGCACCGGCAGAAGGACGAGTTGCTGGTCATGCTCGCAGGCGAGGCCGTGCTGATCGAGGATACGGGCGAGGTCGTGATCCGCCCCGGCGATGTCGTTGCATGGGCCGCAGGGGTCGAGAATGGCCACCGGCTGCACAACCGCTCCGCTGCCGATTGCGTCTTCGTGGTCGTCAGCGGTGGCAGCAATGAAGTGGATTCGGGCGAATATCCCGATATCGACATGGTCTTCGATGCCGAGGGCTATGCCCACAAGGACGGCACCCGCTATCCGACCGAGCGCCTGCCCTAGTCGCGCGCCTCTTCGGGCAGCGGCCCCGGCTCGAAAGCGCGGTCGAGATATTCCGCCATGCGCAGCCCCGCCTGCAGCACGCGGCGCCGCGCGATCGGGGCCGAACGTTCGATCAGCTCCTGCGACAGTGCGGTCTCGCTGGGCAGTTCGCCCTCGCACGGGTCGCAGCCGAAGGTCTCGGGATAGATGAAATCGCGCGAGATCTGCCAGCTCTCGCGGCCCCAGTCGGCCGCATTGCCGCCCGTCAGTTCGGCGCGCTCGGCGGCCGAATAGCGGCGCGCGATCGGCGGATTGCCGCTGATCGCGCGTTCGGCCAGCGGGCCGTCCCACACCCGGTGCAAATTGAGCCCCGGGACGATGCCATAGGCAGCCTCGCGGTCGTTGCCGCCGCGGTCGTCATGATCACCCGAATGCAGCGGCATGTGAATGTCGCCGATGAAATGGACGAGGAAGGCGAGCGCTTCGACCCGGACATTGTCGGGCAGGCTCTCGTCGGCAAGGATACGCTGGTTACGCTCGACCTGCGCGCTGACGCAGCCCAAGCCCGAGCAGTTCTTGCGCGCGTTGTATTCCTCGGTCACCGGCTCGGTCTGGTAATGCCACGCGAAGGTGTAGCCCCAGCGCCAGTACTGGCCGCGCAGGCAATCGGGCCACACGCTCGCATCCTGCAGGCTCGCCAGATCGCACTGGGGCGTGCCCAGCAGCGGCGAGGCCTTGAGCAGCCGCGCGATTCGCTCGCGCGTTTCGGGGCGCACGTTCTCGATCGCGATATCGGCGGTGACCGTGTGCGCATAGAAGCCCCAGGCCTGCGCCTGCGCGGGCAGCACCAGCGCCGCCAGCGCGGCGCATGCGCTCAGCCAACCGTTTCGTATTGCTCGATGACCCATTCTTCGCTTTCCGATGCTTCGATCCATGCCTGCAACCACTCATGCTCCCACAAGGCCTGCATATAAGCGGCGGCGAAGCCGGGCACGGCGATCTGGTAGCTGATGAACCGTGACACGACGGGGGCAAAGAACACATCTGCCGCACCAAACGTGCCGAACAGGAAGGGTCCGCCACTGCCAAAGCGGCTCCGCGCCTCCGCCCACAGCCCGAGAATGCGCAGGATGTCCTGCCGGCAAGCCTCGCTCGGCGTGAAGCCTTCGAATTGCTTGCGCACATTCATCGGGCATTCGCCGCGCAGCGCATGGTAGGAGGAATGCATTTCCGCGACCATCGAGCGCGCCATGCCGCGCGCCACCGCGTCCTTGGGCCAGAAGCGGTCGCGCCCGACCTTGTCGGCGAGATATTCGAGGATCGCGAGGCTGTCCCACACCACCGCTTCCTCGTCCCACAGGATCGGTACCTTGCCGTGCGAGGGCTGCGTGCCGCCATCCTCGCTCTTGAGCGTATCCCACTGCTTGCCGAACATCGGGACGGTGATTTCCTCGAACGATAGACCCGACTGCTTGGCCGCGAGCCAGCCGCGCAGGCTCCAGCTCGAATAGTTCTTATTGCCGATGATCAGCTTCATGTGTGCACCCACCTTGCGTGGGGCGGCGGTAGAGGCCCGGCCCGGCACTGTCGAGACTGAACGGACAAGGCCGCCCGGCCCCGGTTCGTCATTCCCGCAGAGGCGGGAATCCAGATAAGCTGTCCGCCCCGCAGCGCGCTTTGCAATCCGCATCCGATGTGCCAGCAAGCGAGCTTGTCTAGGCCCCTGCCTCCGCAGGGGCGACGGAGTAGATATGTCGCTCAGACCCTTCCACCTCGCCTTCCCCGTCCACGATCTTGCCGAAGCGCGCCGCTTCTATGGCGCGATCATGGGCTGCACCGAGGGGCGGTCGAGCGAGGAATGGGTGGATTTCGATTTCTACGGCCACCAGATCGTCGCGCATCGCGCCCCCGGCCAGGCGGGCGACCGCGCGAGCAACCATGTCGACGGTCACGGCGTGCCGGTGCCGCACTTCGGGATCGTACTGGCGATGGGTGACTGGCAGGACCTGGCCGAGCGCCTGACCACGGCGGGCGTGGAGTTCGCCATCGAACCCACCATCCGCTTCAAGGGCCAGCCCGGCGAACAAGCGACGATGTTCTTCCGCGATCCCAGCGGCAACGCGCTGGAGATGAAAGCCTTCGCCGACGACGCGATGCTGTTTGCGAGTTAGGCGATTATTATGTGCGCAACCTGAAAGAAAAGTCGTTCCCAGCGCGGCAGTCAAAATCTCCCGAAATCACCCGCTCTTTCAATTTGCCCCATATTATGCATTATTGCCTTCTTTGGGGAGGCATTGTTGTGTCGAACAGCAACGACTTGGTAAACCGTACGTTGGACGCGCTCGAACGTCTGATGCGAATGTTCGCGATCGAGCGCTATCTCTATCTGGTCAGCGCCTTGATTTCATTCATCCTATTGGTCATCGCCATCGTTCGGCTCATCAACGACGACGGGGTCGGCGCGCTTGATCTTTCGCTGATTTTTGGAGCCACTGGCTTGATCGCCGCATCCGCCGCACGGGTTTCCTATTTCCTCAACAAGTCATTCGACCTGATTTCGTCGATCATCCAACGGCTCGCAGAAGTTGAGTCCGGGAAATGACCAGCCGCTTTTCCGAAGACGATCTGGAATCCTTACATAATCTAACCGAGAAACTCGGCCAATCGAGCAAGGCTGTGCTGCCGATGTTCGCGCTTGGCATCCTTGCCACACTGGTCGGCGCGGGCATTGCCATCTTCTACATATTCAGCCTTTCCGAGCGCCTCGAAAAGGCCAATGTCGAACTCAAGCGGACCGAGGCAGTACTCGGTGACACCAACCGCAGCCTGGAAACCGCGAACCGAGCTCTTACACAGGCCAGCGAGCAGTCTCAGGCGCCAACGCAAGTCCTTGAAACCGCGATACGGGAAGTGTCGAAGAGCCAAGAAGACTTGACGCAGGCCACTCGCACCGTGTCGCGCGCAGCGACCAGCCTACCAGTGCAAACTACGCAGCAGACTGCAAAACGCGTGTCCAACAGCGACCTTACGGGTGAATGGGTCGATGGCTATGGTACGATCCTGCGGATCACGCAAAACGGGAATGCCTTTAGTTTCGTGACCCAAGGCACCCCTATCCCGGGCTTCAAGGAACCCATCCACGGCCGAGCCGAGGGTCGGATCGAAGGAACCGTGGTTCGCTACAGCTACAGCGACAACATCGGTCGGCACGGCCGGTGTGTCGCGCGGATTGAGGCAGACTACCGTAAACTGCAAGAGACCTGCACGATGAATGACGGTAGCCGATCGACGACGACGATCGTCCGAACCTGATCTAAACCCCCGCGTCCCCCAGCACAGCCGCACGCAGTTCGCCGATGCCCATGCCTTTTTCCGCGCTGGTGACGAGCACTTCGGGATAGGCGGCGACGTGTTTGCGGGCTTCGACTTCGGTCGCCTCGATCACCTTGGCGAGTTCGCTGGCCTTCATTTTGTCGGCCTTGGTCAGCACGACGCGGTAGCCCACCGCGGCTTCGTCGAGCATGGTCATCATCTCGCGGTCGACATCCTTGGGGCCGTGGCGGCCGTCGACCAGCACCAGCGTGCGGGCCAGTACGGGCCGGCCGCGCAGATAGGTCTTCACGAGGCTCTTCCACTTCTCGACCACTTTGACCGGTGCCTTGGCGAAGCCGTAGCCGGGCATGTCGACGAGACGGAACAGCGTCGGTTCGCCCACTTCGAAGAAGTTGAGTTCCTGCGTGCGGCCCGGCGTGACCGAGGCGCGTGCGATCGACTTGCGCCCGGTCAGCGCATTGAGCAGCGAGCTCTTGCCGACGTTCGAGCGCCCGCAGAAGGCGATCTCCGGCACGGTCGGTTCGGGCAGGAACTTGAGCTGCGGCGCCGAGAGGAGGAAATCCACCCGGCCCGAGAACAGCTTGCCCGCGCGCCGTTCGAGCGCGGCCTGTTCGGCAGCTTCGGCTTCGGTCACGAGCCCGCCTTGGCCGCTTCGGCGGCCTTCTTCGCCTTGTCCTCTTCGATCGAGGCGCGCAGCTGCGGATGCTTCGAATAGAGGTATTTCTGCTGCGCCAGCGTAAGGATGTTCGAGGTCACCCAGTAGAGCAGCAAGCCCGCGGCGAACGGGGCCATCACGAACATCAGGATCCACGGCATGATGTCGAAGATCTTCTGCTGCATCGGATCGAGCGTGCTCGGGTTGAGCTTGAAGGTCAGCCACATGGTGAAGCCGAGCAGGACACCGAGCACCCCGAGCCCGAAGATGATCATCAGGAACTGCGGCACCTCGATCCCGACATAGGACAGCGCATTGGCCAGATTGGCCGGATCGGGCGCGGACAGATCCGTGATCCACAGGAAGTCGCGGTGACGCATCTCGATCGCGAGATAGAGCACCTTGTACAGCGCGAAGAATACCGGGATCTGGAGCAGCATTGGCAGACAGCCCGCGACCGGGTTGACCTTCTCCTTCTTGTAGAGCGCCATGATCTCCTGTTGCTGCTTGGGCTTGTCGTCCTTGTACTGCTCCTGGAGCGCCTTCATCTTTGGCTGGATCGCCTTCATCGAGGCCATGCTGGCGAAGCCCTTCTGGGCGATCGGGAACATGGCCCCGCGCACGATGATCGTCAGACAGATGATGGCGATGCCGAAATTGCCCACCGCGTCGTAGATAGTGCGCAGCAGCCACAGGAACGGCTTTTCGAACCAGCGGAACCAGCCCCAGTCGATCGCGAGACCGAATTTCTGCAGGCCGGCATCCTCATAGCTGTCGAGGATCACGCTTTCCTTGGCCCCGGCATAGAGCTGCGAGGTGACGGTGTATGCCTGTCCCGCAGCCAGATTGCTCGGTTCGTAGATCATGTCGGCGCGATAGGTTTCGTCGCCCAGCGCGCGGAAGGTGGTTTCGGGCGCGGTATCGTCCTGCGGGACGAGCGCGGCGAGCCAGTAGATATCGGTGAAACCGACCCAGCTGGTGCGGCCTTCGGGCGAGATCCGCTGGTCATCGTCGAGATCGTCGTAATCGACATCGTAATCGGCGCTGTCGCCGAACACGCCGATCGGGCCCGAATGCGCGATCCACAGATCCTCGCTCGCGGTGCGGCTGGTGCGATTGACGAGGCCGAATGGCTGGATGACGACGGGGGAGCCGCCGCTATTGGCAACCGACTGTTCGGCGGTGACCATGAACTTGTCGTCGATCGAATAGCGGATGGCGAAGGTCAGCCCTTCGCCATTGTCATGTGTCAGCGTGACGGGCGTGTCGGCGGTCAGGACATCGCCATCGGCTTCCCACAAGGTCTGCGGGCCGGGAACCGTGAGGTTCGAACCGACCCAGCCGAATTGCGCGAATTGCTGCGCGGGCGTGCCGCTCGGCGAGAAGATGCGAACCGGCTCGCTATCCTTGCTGGTGGTCTCGTTATAGCCCTTGAGCACGATGTCATCGATCACCCCGCCGCGCAGGTTGATCGACCCCGCCACGCGCGGTGCGTCGATAGGCAGCCGGTCGGGGCTGGCCAGCGCGGTCTTCAGATCGGCCACTTCCTGCGCGCGCATCGCCGGATCGACGAGGCCGCCGGTGCGCGAATGCCGCGTTGCCGCCCCGTCTGCCGCCTGGCTCGCCCGTTCGCTCGGCGTATCCGCCCGGTCCTCCACCAGCGCCTGTTCGGGCTGCGGGTAAAGGTAGTCCATCGCCGAGGTCCATCCCAGCAACAGCAGGAAGGAAAGCACTATGGCGAGGATCAGATTGCGATGGTTGTCCAAGGTCGGTCCCGTCTTTGTCCGGTCGAAAGTCAGAATGTGGGGTGGTGTCTTAGCCTGTCAAGACAGTACTAGGGCACCGGGTCGTGGCCGTGGCCGCCCCAGGGGTTGCAGCGCAATATACGCTTGAAGGCCATCCATCCACCCTTGATCGCGCCGTATTTTCCCAGCGCCTCGATCGCATACTGGCTGCATGAGGGATGGTAACGGCAGGTCGACGGCAGCAGCAGGCTCGGCCCCAATTGCCACGCCCGCGCGATCCAGATCAGCGGATATTTCATGCGCGGCGGCTGCGATTGTGGCGCGGCTTGCGCGGACGGTCGCCCTTGCCCTCAGCGGCGCGCGCGAGCGCGGCGGCAAGTTCCGCGCGCAGGGCGTCGAAATGGCGTTCAATCCCGCCCTCGCGGCCGATCAATATGTGATCGTGATCCACGAGGCCGGCTTCGGGCAGCGCGGCCCACAGCAATTCGCGAAAGCGGCGCTTCATTCGGTTGCGCACCACCGCATTGCCGATCTTCTTGGTGACGGTAATGCCATAGCGCTTGCCCTGCCCGTCATTGGGCCGCGCGAGCAGCACGAAGCCGGGGCGCGCGACCCGCAGCCCGCGATTCGCCGCGAGGAAGTCCGCGCGCTTGCGGATGACGGAGAGGCTCGGATGCATGGATGGCAGATACGCGAACGGGCCCCCGAATGGGAGCCCGCCAGTGTGCTGTGATTGTCGCCGCGCCTGAAGCGCGACGCGTCACATCACGCGCAGAGGTTCTTGCGGCCACGGGCGCGACGGGCGCGCAGGACCTTGCGGCCACCCGGGGTAGCCTTGCGGGCGAAGAAACCATGACGGCGTGCACGCACGAGGTTCGAGGGCTGGAATGTCCGCTTCATCGGATCGTCCTTACAAAAGATTTCGGTTGGCTGCCGGCTCGAGTGATTCGGACCAGCAAAAAGGGCCGCCCCTGCGAGCGACCACCTACAGGGCCGCGCGCCTAGGCGAACCGCCCCCTCGCGTCAAGAAAAAGTGACGTCGGCATAGGCCAGCGTCGGGGCGGGCCGAGCGGCCTTGCTCCGCGCGGGCGTCTTGGCCTGCTGCGGGCGACCCGACCAGCGACGCATGTCGCTCGCACCAAGCCACAGGGCACGCGCATGCGGAACCGAATTGGTGAAATCGTAAAACGCGCGGGCCTGGTCGGTGCTCATACCCATCTCGCGGTAATAGTCGAGATACTGGCGGTTCTCCGGAGCGTGGAGCGCGAAATCGTCGGCTTCGCGGCCATAAGCGTCCATCCAGCTGTGCACGGCAAATTCGGCGCCATGCGCGATGTCGCGGTCGACACCGGCGAGGAACAGTTCAACCGCGCCCGAACGGACCGAGCCGATGGCGGGAACGTGGGTGACGAGGCCCGCGGCACGGATCATCCGGCCGACCTTGAGGTTGGCGCGGTCGTCACGGGTGCCCGGGCATTCGACCATGTCGAGCTGCTCGATGCCGGGAAAGTCGCGCATCATCGCGCGGAAATAGCCGGGGGTGGTGGCATCGGTTTCGCCCACCAGCGCCACGCGGCGCGCGTCGATAACGCGGAACGGGCCGTACTGCGCAAGACCGCGGTTATAGTCGCGGAAGCGGCGGTCGATGAAAGCGGGGGCCTTCCACACCGGCAGCGCGGCGGGCGTGTAGGTCTGCGGACGGACCGCGGCAAGGCTCTGCCGCTCGGGCTGGGCCTTGGAGCTGACCACCGCGGTCGGCGCGACGGCGCGGCCCTGGTGCGTCTGCTGGACGACCGGGCTGGCGACATAGACGACCGGCAGGCTGACGAGTGTCAGCGATTGTGCGGCCACCGGAGCGGCGATCAGGGTACCAAGGGCGGAAAGAAGGATTGCTGCAATTCTGAACATGGCAATCTTTTGCCGCCCGGGCGCTTTCCAGTGACTCAAGAGGTATGGCTAACTCGCTGTTAACCATGCTGCTTCACCTCCACTGTGAACCCGTTAACCCTCGACAAACCGGGGCTTTCGCGCCATCAGATACGGGTGATTGCGGGGGTGGGGATTAATCCTGGTCGCTTTGGTCAAAACCGTGGCCTATCTCGGGCTCGAGGCGCGCAGCGTCGAAGTGCAGTGCTCGGTCGCGCCCGGTCTGCCCAAGTTCAATATCGTCGGATTGGCCGACAAAGCGGTCGGCGAAAGCAAGGAACGCGTGCGCGCCGCGCTGTCCAGCATGGGCCTGGCGCTGCCGCCCAAGCGGATTACCATCAACCTCTCGCCCGCCGACCTGCCCAAGGAAGGCTCACACTACGACCTGCCGATTGCGCTGGCGCTGCTGGCGGCGATGGGCGTGACCGATGCCGAGCAATTGGGCGACTGGGTCGCGGTGGGCGAACTGGCGCTCGACGCGCGGATCGTGCCCTCGCCCGGCGTGCTGCTGGCGGCGATCCACGCGAGCGAGGCCGAGGTCGGCCTGATCTGTCCACGCGCGCAAGGCTCCGAAGCGCGCTGGGCGAGCGAGGTGCCGGTCTGCGCCGCTCCAGATCTTGCAAGCCTGCTCAACCACCTCAAGGGCACACAGCAATTGCCCGATCCCGAACCGGGCGTGGTCGAAAACGAGGTCGGCGGCGGCGATCTCAAACAGGTCAAGGGACAGGAGACCGCCAAGCGCGCGCTCGAGATCGCGGCGGCCGGCGGGCACAATCTGTTGATGATCGGCCCGCCCGGCGCGGGCAAATCGCTGCTGGCGAGCTGCCTGCCGGGCATCCTGCCACCGCTCGCCCCGGCCGAGGCGCTCGAAGTGTCGATGGTGCAATCGGTCGCCGGGACGCTGGCCGAGGGCCGCATCAGCCGCGCGCGCCCGTTCCGCGCCCCGCACCATTCGGCGAGCATGGCGGCACTCACCGGCGGCGGCCTCCGGGTAAAGCCGGGCGAGGTCAGCCTCGCGCATTTGGGGGTGTTGTTCCTCGACGAACTGCCCGAGTTTCACGGCATTATGTAGCAGACGCACCAAATACCCGACTTACGCCATCACTGCAAGTGTCGTAGGTATCGCGCATGGTTACAACGCACGCAATCACCGCCCTCCGCGATAAGCGCGGGGAACTCGCCGGGCAGATCGACGCATTGCAGGATCAGCTACGCCAAGCGTTCATCAACATGGACCACATAGACGCGGCCCTGCGCATGTTCGTGCCAGACATAGAGCTAGACGAGATCAAGCCTAAGCCGCTCCCTCCCCGTCACAGGGCGTTCAAGGGGCAGGTAACGCGCTCAATCCTCGCCATGCTGCGCAAGGAAGGGCCTATGGATGCACGGGCCATCACGCTGCGCCTCATGGCCGAGCGCGAGCTAAACGTGAACGACAGCGGCCTACAGAAGGCCATGCACAAGCGGATAGGGGCGGCGCTGCGCAATTTGCGGGAGCGGGCGCTGGTGTCGTCTCGGAGCGGGCCTCGTGGGCTTCTGGTGTGGAGCCTAGCTAAAAAGCCATAGCGCCAAGCCTAGTAGCGACAGGGCCAAGAGGGCGGTAAATTCAAGGTGAAGGCGCGTTGTGATCACATTATCACAACGCGCTAAGCCGCTATCGGCGCCTTTTCGGGATGCATTACGACCACCGTGTATTCGCCCGTTTTCTGATCATAGATGGCCGAAACCTTCGAGCCGGTTTCAGCATACATGTTGCGAATGCCTTCGAGCGCCTTCTCAGAGACGTTCGTGAAAAACGTTTTAGCCATCATGCGCCTCCTTCAATCAGTTGTTGATATGCGTGCTGCCGCAAATCGGCATACTCGGTGAGAGTTATGAACTCTCTAAGATCTAACGCATCACGTCCTTGTTGGTTCAACCATGCTGCGACAATCGGAACGTTAGCGCTGTCGCTAATATATTCAAGTAGCCTTTCGGTGACGGATGCATCGCTTGATGCGTCGTCGCTATCCGCCTGCAGCGGCACCAGCGTCGAATTGCGCGTAACCTTCAATACGTTGCCAATGTCGATGTCGTCCCTTTTGAAGCGAATAATCAAAATTTCGATTATGCGCCGCAATGACTGGCGGAACCTCACAACCAACCACGCAATCATAATCGGCCACGCTACATCACCGATGATGGTCGCCCAGTGCTCAGTTGGTGCGGGTATGATGCGCAGAATGCCAGAGAGCCATTGAACTGCGCCTGAATACGCAGCGAATAGAAACGCTACGAACAGCACTATCGCTGCCAATATCCTGCCCACTGACGGCTAACCCCCACAGCCATAGTATTGCTTGCCAATGTCATGGCTTGCGAGCCATTGTCAACGCGGCGCATGTCCTCGCGCCATGCGCATTCGTTGGCATAGGCATTGAGATACGGCCCCGCGATGTGGTGGTGCGTTCCGGTTTCCATGCGGCGGAGGCGGCTAAAAAAGCTCTCGGCCTGATTGGTGCAAACGCCCTTGTCCTTAAACGCAATCGAGTGATTGACGCGGCGGGTGTCCCATCCAGCGTGCAGCGCATCCCAACCCGTGCCTTCGTCGGCGTGGATGGTGGCGAGGGTGCCGACATGATCGCGGACAAACGGAACGGCATCGCCTTCATTGGCGACCACGAAGGGAAGCGAACGGCCTTTGCGCTCGCGCATGATGACAACGCACTGGCGCTTACCCGAGCGGTTGAATGACAGGCGACGGTCCTTGCGGTCGGCCTTGTAGTTTTCCTGCTTCACATAGCCGCCGAAATAGCCACCATCGATCTCGACCACGCCGTTAAGCTTGGTATCGCCGAACTCGCGGGCCATCGCTTCACGCAGCTTATGGAACAGCACGAAGGCGGTCTTGTATTGAACGTCCAGATCGCGGCTCGCCTGTAGGGCGCTCATGCCCTTCGCCCCATTCACGAACAGGACGATCGCTGCGAGCAAATCCGTGAAAGACAGCTTGCGCGAGGCAAAGATGGTGCCACTGGTGACGCTGTATTGGTGATAGCAGGCCGTGCACTTGTATTTGCGGCGGCTCTTAAGGAAGTAGCTGTCAGCACAGCCGCAGCGCGGGCACACCGCCTCACCCTCGGTTTCGGGCCAACGCATCTCACAGAACAGGCCGTAAGCCGCGTCCTCGCCCATGCGATAAACCTTCGCCAGCGAGAGCGTGCGAGCTTTTGCAGAGAGGAGAAAATGCTGTGCCATGTAACCGTTTCCAATGCCTATGCATCGTTTATAGTTACATCATGCATCCTTGTCAATGGCAAACGTATCGCCTATAGTGATATTCGCAATCACAGGAGGCGGTATGTCCGCAGTGCAGGATAAAGAATGGGAGGATCGCGTGAAGGGCCTCCTGAAAGCTGAATTGAAGCGCAAGGGCATTACCTATGCGCAGCTGGTCGGATTGCTCGCAGATCAAGGCGTGATGGACTCTGAACCGAATATTCGTAACAAGATCAGCCGAGGCAAATTTACAGCGGTGTTTCTTGTTCAATGTCTGAGCGCGATTGGAGTCGATACACTGCGGTTGGATTAAGCGCGTTTGGACTAGTCGCAGCTCTGATTATTTTTGCAGCTTTTACCTTCAATCTCGGCTCTCTGTTAGGCTTTAAGGAGGCTGAAACACAGCGATATACTACCGAATATGCAGACCGCACCGACGAGCGTATAGCCGATTGTGATCGCTTCGTTAGTGCGGCGCGGATCAGAGAGTGCGCGGAAAAGGCTATAAAGGCCAATCACGAAAACCAACGGGATGAGCGCGACCTTCAGGCCCAAAGGCAGATGGCCGAATGGGCCTTTTGGCTCCTTGTAGTCACTACCTTCGGAACCCTCATCACCATCGGTGGCACGGTGCTTATCTGGAAGCAAGTTGCCCTCACCCGCGAGGCGGTCAAAGACACCGGAGACGCCACCAAGGCTATGGTTCGACAAAATGACATTGCTGAGAGTGCGCAAAGGCCCTGGATCAAGGCTTCGTGCACCAATGTGCAGTTCCAAAAACTCGATAAAGCGGCGAGCGCATTTTACGAGATCGTCCTTGAGAATGTAGGCCATATGGTTGCTCATCAGGTCGCCTACAGTTTGAGGTGTTTTATCACCCGCACGAGCGAACGCGACGATGTGCGGGATTGGTTTAGAGAAGCCGAGCCCTCCGATAGGGTTGAGACATTTTCCATGATACCCGGCGACACCGCAAGCTTCTCTGGGAAAAACCTTCAGGCCTTGATTCTGCCCAATCGCCCGCCCCCGGAGCCGCTCATATTCTTTATAAGGATTGGGGTGGTTGTGCGCTACAAGATCGATCCCGAAGGGGCTTGGCATTACAGCGAGTATAGCTTCGCCTTGAAGCGAAACGATGCCGACCCTTTTGTCGAGCAAATGTTTCCCGACAGCATGGAATCTCGCGTCTATGCGCCCGAAGAAATCTCCGTCCGAAGATTCATCACAGGACGCGTGACCTAACACCCCACAAACGATGACAACCACCACCACCAAGGCGGACAACCGCCTACGCATTGGTGCGCTTGCTACATAATGCCGCAGTTTCAGCGCGCGGTGCTCGATTCGCTGCGCCAACCGCTCGAAACGGGCAAGGTCGATGTCGCGCGTGCCAATGCGCACGTGACATTTCCCGCCAATGTCCAGTTGATCGCGGCGATGAACCCGTGCCGCTGCGGCCATCTGGGCGATCCCGCGCTGGCCTGCAGCCGCGCCCCGCGGTGCGCCGCCGATTACCAAGGCAAGGTTTCGGGCCCCATGCTCGACCGCATCGATTTGCATGTCGAGGTCGATCCGGTCAGCGCCGCCGATCTGGCGTTGCCCCCGCCTGCGGAGGGCAGCGAACAGGTCGCCGCGCGAGTCGCGGCAGCACGCCGGCTCCAGTCCAATCGTGCAGAGGCAACCGGCGTGCGGACCAATGCCGAGCTCGATGGCAGCGCGCTGGAGGAATTCGCCGAACCCGACGAGGCCGGGCGGAAGCTGTTGTTGCAGGCCGCCACCGCAATGCGGCTATCGGCGCGCAGCTATACGCGGATGCTGCGAGTTGCGCGGACGATCGCGGATCTGGCGGGGACCGAGCAGGTCGGGCGCATCCATGTCGCCGAAGCGCTCAGCTATCGGCGGCAACCGCCACGCGCCTGAACCTCAGACGTCCTCGCTCATGTCGAGGTTGAGCTTGACGGTTTCGTGCTCGTGGTCGCCTTCGAACTTCTTGAGAAAATCCTCGATCGGCACCTGCTGTCCCTTGTCGACCAAGGGGTTCACGCGCGCCATTTCGGCGGTTTTCATCTCGTCAGGCGTCATTCGCACGTGGATATAGGGCACCCAGACTTCGCCATATTCGGCCTGCTGGTACCACACGTCGAGAATATCGTAGGATGCCCACTGGCCGGTGGGCTCGCGCAGGCGAATGCCTTCGCCAATGCGCGGCACGGCCATCGCCTTGATGCGGTGCACATCCTGGTGCGTCTCGTTTTGAACTTCGATTTCGATCACAAGGCAGGTCCGGCTCTGCTGGGTGGATTCGTTACAATGGTGCTTTGTGACAGCGACTTGTTGAGATCGTTTTAACAATGACGTCACGGTGCCACTGCGGCGTTCGGCGGGGCCGGCGCGGCAAACGTTACCAGCCGCAGTCTTTGCTTGAAGGCGCGCGCGCAATCGCCCATGCGCGCAGATGTGGGGCGTAGATGTGCGACCGGCGCGTGCTGGTAACCGGCGAGACACCGCGATTTCGAGAAACCCTGTTCCCGTGACCGAACCCGCCTCTCCGATCGCCGGATTGCGGCAGCGATACGACGACCTGCCGCCCGAATGGCGCCAGCGGATCCCTGCGCTCGGTCTCGCGCTGGCAGTCGAGATCCTGCTGGTACTGGTGCTGCTATCGCTTGGCAGCGTGAAGCGCGAAGTGGTCGCCATGACCGATACGCTGGTCGCTTTCACCACCTCGTCGGAGGACGAGGCGGAAGCGGTCGCCGATGCACCCACCCCCGCCGAGATTCCCGAGGTGGCACAGCCGCAGGTCTCGCAGACGCAGCCCGAAGACGCCGCAGAGCAGCCTCGCCCGCAGGTCACCCCGCCGCTGCCCGTACCGCGCCCGGTCCTGCGCAATGATTTCTCGCTCGAAAGCATCCCGCAGCAAGCGCCGCCCGCCCCACCCGAAAAGCCGCAGGCCTATGGTCCGCCGGTCACATCCTCACCCGGCGATTCGCAGCGGATCGCTGGCAGCGGGCCGAACGGCGAACCGCTCTATGCCGCGCGGTGGTATCGGCGGCCTTATGACGATGAGCTGGCCGGATATCTGTCGACCGCGCAGGGGCCCGGCTGGGGGCTGATCGACTGCCGCACCGTGGACAATTTCCGCGTCGAGGATTGCGTGGTCGTGGGCGAATCGCCGCAAGGGTCGGGTATTGGCCAGGCGGTGCTGGCGGCATCGTGGCAATTCAAGGTTCGCCCGCCACAGCGCGGGGGACGCCCGATGGTCGGCGAATGGGTGCGAATCAGGATCTCCTACGAGATCGATCCGGGTGAAGCGGCGCGGCGACGGCTGCGCAATTAATCCGTTTCGGGCACTGCCTCCGCATAGGGCGTGTTCTTGAGCAGATGGCGGTTGTAATCGGGCGCGCCGTCGTCCCACCACACCGGCCCGCGCTCACCCAGCGCGATTTTTGCAGCGTCTACTTGGGCGCGGGCTGCGCTTTCGGCAGCGGCATCCTGCGCGCGTTTGGCCGCCGCCACCGCGCGGCGGGCATCCATCAGCCGATCGACCAGACGCTGGCGTTCGGCCTCGGGCAAGGCGGGATTGCTGGCGCGCCACAGGCGGCCGCGAACGATAATATAGCGTCCGTCGGCGGTACGCTCGACCGAGTCGTTCAGGCCGCGCTCTTGGCCTTGCGGGCGCTGGCGATGTCGACCACGCCGCCACGCTTCAGCGCCGCGCCGGCTTCGGCCTTGCTGCCATCGGCGCGGATGCCGAGATTGGCGCGCTCGACCAAATGGAGATCGGCCGGGCCGAGGATGCGGCCGTCATGGCTGAGAATCGCGGTCGGGCCGATCGGCAGGCGATCACGCTCGTCGACCAGCACCGGGTTCTCGACCACTTCGGCGCCGTATTTCTGGCCCCACTGGCGCAATGCGACCATGGCCGGGAGCAGGTCGAGTCCCTTGTCGGTCAGGCGATATTCGATCTTGCGCTTGTCATCGGCGCAGGGATCGCGTTTGAGGATGCCGTGCTCGACCAGCTTGGCCAGCCGATTGGACAGGATGTTGCGCGCAATCCCCAGTTCGCTGAGGAATTCCTCGAAATGGTGAAGGCCGTTGAAGCTGGCGCGCAGGATCATGAATGACCATCGCTCGCCCATGACTTCGAGTGCTTGCGGCAGGCCGCATTCGGTCAGTTCACGGAGCGGTTCGCGGATGTCACCCATAAATTCAGTCCTTTTCCAGCAACCTATCTAGCGAATAATCGGCTTTTGCCAAATTTTTAGATATGTGGGTTGCATTACGCAACCTATAGCACTAGACCGCCCTCCCGCAACAGGTTGCTAAATGAAACTCAATTGTGTCGATCGCAAGCCCTGTTGATATAATTGCAATCAGGAAGGACTTCCCCATGACCTCCCCCCTCCCCCGGTCAATCAATATCGGCGTTATCGCTGCCGCTTTTGCCTACACTTCGCTCACTTTTGGCGCGCTGCTCACGCCGACCGCTGCCGAAGCCCGTTCGAACGGCATCTTCTACACCGTCGAACTGGCGCAGCCGGTTGCCGAACGGACCACCACCGTGGCCGGCGGCGTCGCCTGGATCTGCCAGGGCACGACCTGCGTCGCCCAGAAGGGCCGCTCGCGCCCGCTGCGCATGTGCCGCGAACTCCAGCGCGAACATGGCGAAATCGCCGCGTTCACTGCGGACGACAAGGTCCTCGAGGCCGACAAGCTGGCGCAGTGCAACGGCTGATCCGTACCCGATTCCACCCCTCTCCTTCGGGTGGCTACCTTGCGGGCCCTGGCGATTCGATCGCCGGGGCCTTTTTCATATCAGCCCACGACTCGCGAGATCCGCCTCGAGCGCAGGAGCATGGGTGAAATGATGGACCTGCCAGCCGCAAGCCGCGGCGGCATCCACATTGGCGCGATTGTCGTCGATGAACAGCATGGCTTCGGCGGGCTTACCGAAGCGGTCCTGTGCCAGCGCGAAGATCGCCGGGTCGGGCTTGGCCAGCTTTTCCTCGCCCGAGACGACGATATGCCCGAAGCGGTCGAAGATCGGCGCGGTGGGGCGAAAGCCCGCCCAGAACTCGGCCCCGAAATTGGTGATGGCGAATAGCGGCATGCCGCGCGCGTCGAGTCGCTCGACCAGCGCATGGCTGCCCGGCACAGGACCTGGAATGGTCTCGTTGAAGCGCGCCGCATAGGCGCGGATCTCGGTTTCGAAGTCGGGGTAAAGCGCGATCCGTTCGGGGACCATGTCGGCCAGCGATCGCCCGGCATCGGCTTCGAAGTGCCATTCCTCGGTCACCACTTCGCCGAGAAGCTTGGCAAGGCGGTCGGGGTCAGCGACGATCTTTTCGAACAGATGCGCCAATTGCCATTGGTAAAGCACGCGGCCCACATCGAATACGACGGCTTCAACCTGCATCACATCACCTCAAACGCGAACGGCCCGTACTCCTCTCGGAGCCGGGCCGATCTGCTAGACTGCCGCCCAGCGGGCGACGCGCTAGTTAGCCCTGGCGGGCCTTGAAGCGGCGGTTGGTCTTGTTGATGACATAGGTGCGCCCGCGGCGACGGATGACGCGGCAATCGCGATGACGGGCCTTGAGCGACTTGAGGCTGTTGCGGATCTTCATGATGTCTCTCTGGAAATAAATGCGCGCCGGAAATGGTGTCCCGACGCGTCGAAATCAAGCGGCCCGATAACCGGCGACAGGGATTCGGTCAACCTTATTCGGGTGCGCAAACCGTATCGAACCGACCGCGCCTGTCGCCCCCGTGGGCCCTATCGCCGGGCGATCATCGGCCCCAGCGGCTCACCGCCAAAGATATGGACATGCAGGTGCGGCACTTCCTGTCCGCCATGCGCGCCGATATTGGCCATCATACGGTAGCCGGGTTCGACCAGCCCCTTGTCGCGTGCGACCTGGCCGACCGCGCGGACGAAGCCGGCGATCTCTTCCGCGCTCGCGGTGGCGCTGAAATCGTCCCAGCTGACATAGCGGCCCTTGGGAATCACCAGTGTGTGTACTTCGGCCTGCGGGTTGATATCCTCGAAGGCATAGGCCCAATCGTCTTCATAGACCTTGGACGAGGGGATTTCCCCGCGCAGGATCTTGGCGAAGATATTGTCGTCGTCGAAAGGCAGCGTCGGGTCGATCGGCATCATGCGCTCCTGTTGGCTTTCTCGTCGATTCCCGACACGCCCTCGCGCCGGTCGAGTTCGGCCAGGACCTCGGCAAAATCGATGTCGCGCGCATCCAGCGCGACGAGCAGGTGAAAGAGGATGTCCGCCGCCTCTCCGACCAGTTCTCCGTCATCGCCCGACAGCGTCGCAATGGCGGCCTCGACCCCTTCCTCACCCAGCTTGCGCGCGATTTGCGGCAGGCCCTTGGCATGGAGGCTGGCGACATAGCTGTGCGACGGATCGGCCGCGCGGCGTTGCGCGATGGTCTGGGCGAGACGGGAGAGCGTATCCATGCCGCGTGCTATGCACGGCGCGTGCGCGCAGCGTCAATCTCAGTCGCGGCCGATCATGAAGCGGCCGACCAGCAAGCCGGCAATCCCGACCGCGACCAGCGTCAGCGTGCTCGGTTCGACCAGCCGCGCGGCGAGACCGGCAGGGCCGCCCAGATCCGCGAATTGCGCGGCCAGCGAAATGAACTGGCTGGTCATGGGCGGTGTATATCACGTGCCACGCTATGAAGGACGAACCGCGCTTGCCCTGTCCCGTGGAGGGACGGGCGGGTCAGCCCCTCGCGGGCAACCCCGCAGCGCGCAGCGCGGCATGCGCTTCGGCCACGGTGTGTTCGCCGAAATGGAAGATCGAGGCGGCAAGGACCGCGCTGGCATGGCCGCGCGTCACGCCTTCGACGAGGTGGTCGAGCTGGCCGACACCCCCGCTGGCAATGACCGGCACCGACACCGCATCGGCAATCGCGCGGGTCAGGTCGACGTCATATCCGCTCTTCGTCCCGTCACCATCCATCGAGGTGACGAGCAACTCGCCCGCCCCCAGTTCGGCCAGCCGAATCGCGTGACCGACTGCATCGATCCCGGTCGGTTCGCGCCCGCCGTGGGTGTAGATCTCCCAGCCGCGGACATCGCCGCGGGTCGAGGCGCGCGCATCGACCGAGGCGACCACGCACTGGCTGCCGAACTTCTCCGCGATCTCGCGCACCAGCTCGGGCCGCGCGACGGCCGCGGAATTGACCGCCACCTTGTCCGCCCCGGCGAGCAGCAGCGCGCGCGCATCCTCGACACTGCGCACCCCGCCACCCACGGTCAGCGGCATGAAGCACACTTCCGCGGTCCGCCGGACCATGTCGAGCAGCGTGCCGCGCCCTTCGTGGCTGGCGGAAATGTCGAGGAAGCACAATTCGTCGGCGCCCGCCGCATCATAGGCCTGCGCCTGTTCGACCGGGTCGCCCGCATCGCGCAGATCGACGAAGTTCACGCCCTTGACCACGCGCCCGTCGCGCACGTCGAGACAGGGTATGACACGGATGCGGACGGTCATGCGCGCTTCGCCACGCGCAGCGCCGCGGCCAGATCCAGCCGCCCGTCATACAGCGCCCGGCCCGTGATAACGCCCTCGATCCCGTCCTTCGCAAATTGCCTCAGCGTATCGATATCGGTGAGGCCCTTGACCCCGCCGCTGGCAATGACCGGGATATCCACCTGTCGGGCCAGCCCCACGGTGGCATCGATATTGACGCCCTTGAGCATGCCGTCGCGCCCGATGTCGGTAAACAGCAGGCTAGCGACGCCCGCATCCTCGAACCGGCGCGCCATGTCGACGATCGGGACATCGGATACTTCGGCCCAGCCATCGGTCGCGACCATGCCGTCGCGCGCATCGACCGCGACCACGATCGCCTCGGGATAGTCGCGCGCCATGTCCTTGACGAATTGCGGGTGCTTGAGCGCTGCGGTGCCGATCACGATCCGCGCAATGCCTGCGGCAAACCAGCCTTCGACATCGGCGGGCGTGCGGATGCCGCCGCCCAGCTGGACGCGTCCGGGGAAGGCGGCGACCACCGCCTCGACCGCGCCGCGATTCTGCGCCGAGCCTGCGAACGAGCCGTCGAGGTCGACCACATGCAAATGGTCCGCACCCGCTTCGGCAAAGAGGGCGGCCTGCGCCGCTGGATCGTCGCCATAGACGGTCGCGCGGTCCATATCGCCTTCGGCGAGACGGACGACCTGGCCGTTCTTGAGGTCGATAGCGGGAAATACGATCATGGTCTGGTGTCCAGTGCGGCTTCGGCCCCGGGGCAGCGAGGCAAGGTCAGCGAAATCACGGCTTCCATTCGAGGAATTTGCTCAACAGGTCGAGCCCGTAGGCCTGGCTCTTCTCGGGATGGAATTGCACCCCCACGACATTGTCGCGCCCGACCGCAGCAACCAGCCCGCCGCCATGATCGGTCATCGCCAGCACATCTTCGTGGTGGCGCACCTTGAAATGGTAGGAGTGCAGGAAATAGGCCTCGCCGCCGGCCAACACATCGTGCTCGCGCGCATGCGGCATCGGGGCGACATCGTTCCAGCCCATATGCGGGACCTTCACGCTGATATCGCTCGGTTCGATCTTGCGCACCGCGCCGTCGATCCAGCCCAAACCCGGTGTCTCGCCATGTTCGAGGCCGCGCGTGGCGAGCAATTGCATGCCCACGCAAATACCGAGGAACGGCGCCCCGCCGACGAACACTCGCTCGCGCATGGCTTCGACCACGCCCTGCTCGGCGCGAAGGCCTTCGGCGCAGGCCTTGAACGAGCCGACGCCAGGAAGCACGATCCGGTCGGCCGCGCGCAGCACATCGGGATCGGCGGTCACCTTGACGGTCGCCCCGACCCGGCGGAGCGCGTTTTCGACCGAATGCAGATTGCCCGCGCCGTAATCGACAAGCGCGACGATTTCACCCACCGAGCTGCCCCTTGGTGCTCGGGATTGCGCCGCCCTTGCGCGGATCGACTTCGACTGCCGCGCGCATCGCGCGGGCAAAGCCCTTGTAGATCGCTTCGCAGATATGGTGGTTGTTGCTGCCGTAGAGCAGTTCGACATGCAGCGTCAGCCCGCAGGTCTGGGCGACCGAATGGAACCAGTGCTCGATCAGTTCGGTGTCCCATTCGCCCAGCTTTTCCTGGCTGAACCCGGCCTTCCACACGAGATAAGGACGACCCGAAATATCCAGCGCGACCCGCGCCAGTGTTTCGTCCATCGGCGAATAGGCGCTGCCGTAACGCGCGATCCCGCCCTTGTCGCCAAGCGCGGCGGCCAGCGCCTGGCCCAGCGCCAGCGCGCTGTCTTCGGTCGTGTGATGCTGGTCGATATGCAGGTCGCCATCGACCTTCATCGTGACATCGATCAACGAATGCTTGGCGAACTGTTCGACCATGTGATCGAGGAAGCCGATCCCGGTCTCGATCTGATATGATCCCGTCCCGTCGAGATCGATCTCGACGAGGATCCTGGTTTCCGCAGTGTTTCGCTCGATCCGGCCTGTACGCATGCCGCCGCGCTAGAGCCGCGCGCGGCGAGGCGCAAGATAATGCACCACTTACACGGTAAAGGCGTTCTTAAACCGCTTGACCCCGCCCGCATGCCACTCCACCTAGCGCGGCATGAGCGACGATACGCCCGACAGCCTGATCCCTTACGATTCCATCGTGCAGGAAGCCCTGCGCGCCGTGGTCGGTCGGGTGTTGGGAGAAATCGAGCAGGGCGGCAGCGAACTGCCCGGCGCGCATCACTTCTACATTACCTTCAAGACCCATGCCCCAGGCGTCTCGATCCCGGCCAATCTGCGCGAGCGGTTCCCCGACGAGATGACCATCGTGCTACAGAACAAGTTCTGGAATTTGAACGTGCGCGAAGATGGCTTTGCCGTCGGCCTGTCGTTCAACCAAGTCCCGTCCGAACTCGACATCCCCTATGCCGCGATCACGCAATTCGTCGATCCGGCGGTGGATTTCGGGCTGCAGTTCCAGGCGACCGTCGCCGACATGGCACCCGCGCCGACCGAACATCCCGATAATGACGGGACGGAACAGGCGGTTGGCGAAGCCGTTGATGGGGCAGATGACGGCTCGAATGTCGTCACGGTCGATTTCGGCCGCAAGAAGTAAGCGCCGGGTCTTCCCGGTAAAGCGGGGCATGACATGGCGAAACTCGGACTGACCGACGAAGACAAACCGAACCATCTGACCGATGTGGTTGGCGATGGGCTCGAACGCGTGACCGACCGGTCGCCGTCGCACGACGACCCGGTGCCGGGTCCGAGCAGCAATCCGGCAACCAATCTAATCATTCACGACATCCTGCTGCGCAGCGCCGGGCGGCTGTCGCGCATGGCGGTCGAAAAGGCAGTGCTTGGCCGGCAATATGGCAAGCAGTTCGCCAAGGATGCGGTCGAAAGCCGCAGCCTGGTGCATACGCTGGCGGCTTACGGCGTGACCAAGGTCGCGACCAAATCGGTGCCCGGCGCACTGGTGGTGACCACCGGATTGGCGCTTAAGGTGCTGTTCGATCGCAGCCAGTCGAAGCGTCAGGCGCGCCGCAAGGGTGACCGCAGCCTGCGCAAACAGGCATCTTCCGACAGCAAGATCTGACCCGATACTGCGCGCAGGGGTTGATTTGGCGGCGTCCCATGCGGCAACAGCGCGCATGGCCGAATCCACCCTGCAATCCGCTACGCTTGCCCGCCGCGGGCTGATGTTCATCCTGTCCTCGCCCAGCGGGGCCGGGAAAACCACCATTTCGCGCATGCTGCTCGGTAGCGATGACGAGATCAAGCTGTCGGTCAGCGTTACCACGCGTCCGCCGCGCGCCGGCGAAGTGGACGGGGTGCACTATTATTTCGTCGACGATGCCGAGTTCGATGCGATGGTCGAGGAAGATGATTTCTACGAATGGGCGCATGTCTTCGGCCATCGCTATGGCACGCCCAAGGGCCGTATCCGCAACGCGTTGAAGGAAGGACAGGATTTCCTGTTCGACATCGACTGGCAGGGCACGCAGCAGCTGTTCCAGAAGGACCAGCAGGACGTCGTCCGCGTGTTCATCCTGCCGCCGAGCATCGCCGAACTCGAACGCCGTTTGCGCAGCCGCAACACCGATCCCGAAGACGTGATCGCCGCGCGCATGGAACGCGCGCGCGCCGAGATCAGCCACTGGGACGCCTATGATTACGTAGTGATCAACGAGGATGTCGACAGCTGCTTCGACAAGGTCAGCGAAATCCTCGACGCCGAACGCATGAAACGCCAGCGCCAGACGGGGCTGATCCCCTTCGTGCGCGAATTGATGGCCTGACGCCGGACCGGGATACCCCGCAGCATATGCACACGTTCAATCCCTGGGCCCCTTTTGCCGCGCCAACCGTTGGCCGGGCAGGATTTTGGCAAGAGTTCGAGGCAGCCGGATAGATATGTCCCCGATGCAGTCCGACAGTGGGGCGAAAGTGATGGCGTTTCTCGAACGCCATCGGCTGCCGCCCTCCCCGCAGAATTACACGCTCGCCTACGTCGCGCTGAACGACGCAGGCTCGCCCATGGGCCGCGCGGTCGAGGCGATCATCGCCGAAGGGTACCGCATCAAGCAGGACGAGGCGGACGAGATTTTCGACCGCCACGGCGGGATCGCGATATTCGGTTCGCAGGAACGCAATGATGGCGAACTGGCCGCGCATCTGCGGCACCAGGCAATCAAGCTGGGTGAACTCGCGTCCTCGGCGGCCGATGCCACCGGCGCCTTCGCGCGCGAACTGAGCGAGGAGGCCGACACGTTTTCGGGCGACGGCAGCAATACGCTGTCGATCGTCGCGCGGATGATCGAGCAATCACTCGACACACAGACCCGGCTGACTGCAGCGATGGACGAGGTCAAGGCACTGCGCGAGGAGCTGGAGGCGGCACGTCATGATGCCCAGCGCGACGAGCTGACCGGCCTTGCCAATCGCCGGGCGATCGACGGCTATCTCGCCGAACTCGCCGAAAAAGGCGAACCGCGGATCATCGCGCTGTGCGATATCGACCGCTTCAAATCGGTCAACGATCGCTATGGCCACAATGTCGGCGACCGCGTGATCAAGCTGGTTGCAGATACGCTGGACGACGCCTGCGGCCCGCATTTCGTCGGCCGGTGGGGCGGCGAGGAATTCATCGTCGTCATCCCGTCCGGCGATGCGGCCGCGGCAGTCAAGCTGCTCGATTTCGCCCGTAGCGAATTGGCGGACAAGGACTTCAAGCTGCGCGAGACCGACGAGCCGATGGGGCTGATCTCGTTCTCGGGCGGTGTGGCATTGGCGACCGGCGGGGCGGAGGCCAATGCGGCATCGCTGCGGCAGGCCGACCAGGCGCTTTATCGCGCCAAGGCCTCGGGCCGCAATTGTATCCTCTGCGCCTGACCGGCCAACCCCGCCGATGCAGCCTTAGCTGGGCTCGGCGAAATGGCTCGGCAGCAGCGCGTTGACGATCCCGCCATCGACGGTGAGCGTCTCGCCGATCGTATAGTCGCCCGCCCGGCTGGCGAGATAGACCGCGGTGCCGCCCATATCGAACTTGTCGCCCACGCGCTTGGACGGGATACCTGCCGCACTGGCGTCCTCATGATCGCGCGCAGCGCGGTTCATGTTCGACGGGAAAGCCCCCGGCGCCAGGCTGGTGACATAAATGTGATCCTTGACCAGCCGCGCGGCCATCCGCCGAGTGAGGTGGATCAGCGCGGCCTTCGACGCCTGGTAGCTGTAGGTTTCCCACGGATTGACGCGCTGGCCGTCGATCGAGGTGATGTTGATGACCTTGCCCGGCTTGTCCGCGCTCGCCCCGGCAGCAAGCAGCTTGTGCAGCTTCTGCGTGAGGAAGAACGGCGTCTTGACGTTGAGGTCCATGACCTTGTCCCAGCCCGCTTCGGGGAAGTCGAGATAATCCACGCCCCAGGCAGCCCCGGCATTGTTGACGAGGATGTCGAGCTTGCTTTCGCGGCCCGACAGTTCCTCGACCAGTGCCTCGATTCCGTCGAGGGTCGACAGATCGCCCTGAATGCCGATCACCCGGTCGCCAAGCTCGGCGCAGGTTTCCTCGATCTCGTTGATCTTGCGCGCGCTGATATAAACGCGGTCGATGCCTGCGGCGAGGAAACCCTCGACGATCATCTTGCCGATGCCGCGGCTGCCGCCGGTGACGAGCGCAACGCGCCCCTTGAGGCTGAACAGGTCTTCGAGGTTCATTCAATTCTCTCCCACTTCAGTCATTGCGAGGAGCCGCAGGCGACGCGGCAATCCATCGTGCCGCTCCCTGGATTGCTTCGCTCCGCTCGCAATGACTGGGTTTGGTGCTGGTCCTGGTTCTAGTAGCCGCTGAGCTCCGCGACGCGGCCGGTATGGTAATACTGGTCGCCGAGGAATTCCTGCAGCGCGCGGTCGCGCTTCATATAGAGGCCGATGTCGTATTCGTCGGTCATGCCGATGCCGCCGTGCATCTGCACGCCTTCGCGCACCGCCAGACCGGCGACCTTGGCAACCTTGGCCTTGGCGACCGAAGCCATCAGATCGGCCTTCTCGCTGCCGCCATCGACCAGCTGCGCGGCTTTCACCGTGACGGCGCGCGCAATCTCGACTTCCGAATAGAGATGCGCGGCGCGGTGCTGCAGCGCTTGGAATTCACCAATCACCTTGCCGAACTGCTTGCGCTGCTTGAGGTAGTCGACAGTCATGTCCATTGCGCCGCGGGCCACGCCCACGCCTTCGGCTGCCGAGCCGACCCGGCCCGCCACCAGCATGGCATCGAGTACGGCGCGGCCGCCATCGACCTCGCCGATCACCGCATCGCCATCGAGTTCGACGCCGTCGAAGGTGACGTGGCTGGCCATCGAACTATCGACCAGCCGGACGCTGTCATGGCTCATCCCGGCAGCGTCCTGCGGCACCGCGAACAGCGTTACGCCGTCGGTATCGCGGTCGCTACCCGAAGTGCGCGCGGCGACAACGATCATCTCGCTGCTGGCGCCATAGACCACGAAGTCCTTCTTGCCCGACAGCTTGAAGCCATTGCCCGACTTTTCCGCCTTGCAGGCGATGCGTTCGGGACGGTGCTTGGCGCCTTCGTCGATTGCGACCGAATAGACTTTCTCGCCCGAGATGAGGTGCGGCAGCCAGCGGCCCTTCAGATCATTGCTGCCATGCTTCAGCGCAGTGGCCGCAAGCACGGAGGAGGCCATGAAGGGCGAAGGGGTCAGGTTGCGACCGATTTCCTCGAGCACGATATTGGCTTCGACCTGGCCCATGCCGAGCCCGCCATCATCTTCGTCCACCAGCATGCCGGTGAAACCCATTTCGGCGAATTGCTGCCACAGCGCGTGGCCGAAACCGTCCTTGCATTCGCGGTCGCGCCAATGGCGCAGCTGCTTCTTGGTCGATCCTTCCTCGGCCATGAACTGGCTTGCGGAATCGGCCAGCATCGCCTGGTCGTCGTCGTAATAAAGAGGCATCGATCAGGCTCCCGGCAGGTCGAGAATACGTTTGGAAATGACGTTGAGCATGACTTCGGACGTGCCGCCTTCGATGCTGTTCGCCTTGGTACGCAGCCAGTTGCGCGATGGCTTGCCGCCGCCGGTCTCCTCGCTGTCCCATTCGAGCGCGGTCGAGCCGCCCGCCGCCATAACCAGTTCGTGGCGGCGCTTGTTGAGCTCGGTCCCGGCGTATTTCATCATGTTCGGCTGCGCGGGATGCGCCTTGCCGACCTTGATCTCGTCGAGGAACTTCTCGCCCATCGCGCCATAGGCCAGCGCATCGACGTCGAACTGCGCCAGTTCCGCGCGCAGTACCGGATCGATGTCGCCATTGGCGCGCGCCAATGCGGCGCCGATCGTCCCGGTGTTGCCGCCATCGGCGCCCGAGATCATCTCGCGTTCGTGGCCGAGCAGATATTTCGCCACATCCCAGCCGCGATTGATTTCGCCGACATAGGCCGGGACGTCTTCGCCATAGCTCTTGGGCACGGTGACATCGTCGAAGAAGGTTTCGCAGAACGGGCTGTTGCCGCTGATCAGCAGGATCGGCTTGGTCGCCACGCCTTCGCTCGCCATGTCGTAGAGCATGAAGGTGATGCCCTGGTACTTGTTGTCCTTGTCGGTGCGGACGAGGCAGAAGATCCAGTCGGCCTTGTCGGCGTAGGAGGTCCACACCTTCTGGCCGTTGACCACCCAGTGATCGCCCTTGTCTTCGCCATAGGTCTGCAGCGACACGAGATCGGAGCCCGATCCCGGTTCCGAATAGCCCTGGCACCAACGGATTTCGCCGCGCGCGATTTCATTGAGGAAACGCTGTTTCTGGCCCTCGGTCCCGAAATGCAGCAGCGCGGGGCCGAGCATCCAGATGCCGAAGCTCGACAGCGGGGGACGCGCGCCGATGCGGGTCATTTCCTCGCGCAACACCTTGGCTTGCGCAGGCGACAGTCCGGCGCCGCCATAATCCTTCGGCCAGGCGGGGACAGTATAGCCCTTGTCGCGGCAGACCTCGAACCAGGCTTTTTGCGCATCGTTCTTGAAGGTCGCGTTGCGGCCGCCCCAATAGACATCGTCCTCGTCGCGGACGGGTTCGCGCATGGCGGGTGGGCAATTCGCTTCGAGCCATGCGCGCGTTTCCGTGCGGAAGGCTTCAAGGGCGCTGTCGGACATTGGCCGAATCCTCTCTTTTCAAAACAGCGGTATGTTGACGCTTACGTTAGGGTGATTCGCCCCGCCTATGCAAGGCCAGTCGCAGCCGCCTGCATTTCCGTAACGTCAGCCGGAATTCGTTGACGCGATGCGCCGCTGCCCTAAGCTGCACGCGGAGAAATTCGGGGAGAGAGTAGGGATGCGATTCTCAGGAAAGACCGTCGTTGTGACCGGCGCGGCATCGGGTATCGGCGCGGCAGCAACCGCGTTGTTTGCAGGCGAAGGCGCAGTGGTTTTCGCCAGCGACATCGATGTCGCGGGCGGCAAGCAGCTGGCCGCCGAGAGCGAGGGCGACGTGCGCTTCGTCGAATGCGATGTGTGCGATCCGGCGGCGATCAAGGCGCTGATGGACCGTGCGGCGGAAGAAACCGGCGGGATCGACACCCTGTTCAACAATGCCGGTGCGGGCGGTGCGCGCGAGGGGATCGACGAGGTCGAGCCCGACGCGTGGGACCGCACGATGGACCTGCTGCTGCGTTCGGTGGCAATGGGCATCCGCTATGCCGTGCCGCATATGAAACACCGCAAGGGCGCCAGCATCGTCAATGTTTCCAGCGTGGCCGCAGTCGGCCCCGGCTATTCGCCGACCACCTATGCGGTGGCCAAGGCGGGCGTGCTGCACCTGACCAAATGCGCCGCCACCGATCTGGCCCAGCACGGTATCCGCGTGAACGCGGTCCAACCGGGCTTCATCAACACCAATATCTTCACCTCGAGCCTCGAGATGACCGGCGAGATGAAGACCATGGCCAAGGCGGCGATCGCGCAGATGTCGTCGAATGCGCAGCCGGTGGCGCGCGGCGGCGAGGCGATCGATATCGCCAATGCGGTGGCCTTCCTCGCCAGCGAGGAAGCCGGTTTCATGACCGGGACCTCGCTGATCGTCGACGGCGGGATCACGATCGGCCCCCGGCACAGCTGGGATCCCGAGGAACCCCGGCTGTTCGCGGCGCTGGAAGCCATGGAAGAGCAGGCGAAGAAGGCGGCGCAGCCCGCCGTCTGATGCCTTTCGTTACCGGCCCCCTCCCCCAGCGCCTCAAGCTGGTCCACGGCTTCGGTGCGGTGGCCTTCGGCGTCAAGGACAGCGGTTTCAGCTTCTTCCTGCTGCCGTTCTACAATCTCGTGCTGGGAGTCGACGCGAGCACGGTCGGCGCAGCGCTGGCAGCCGCGCTGCTGATCGACGCGATCGTCGATCCGTTGATCGGGAATTTATCCGACCGCACCTATACCCGCTGGGGCAGGCGGCTGCCGTGGCTCTATCTGGCACCATGGCCGCTCGCGCTGTTGTGGACGGTGCTGTGGTCGCCGCCCTTTACCGGGACCCCGGGGTTCTGGGAGATCGTGGCGCTGGCGGTCGGGGTGCGGCTGCTCCTGTCGGCCTGCGAAGTCCCCTCGGTCAGCCTCGTCCCCGAGATAACCGACGATTACGACGATCGCACCACGCTGTTCCGCTATCGCTTCCTGTCGGGCTGGCTTGGCGGATTGCTGATGATGGTGCTGGCCTTCACGTTTTTCCTGCCGACGCCCGCCTCGCAGCTCCAACCCGAAGGCTATGCCAGCTACGGCATGTTCGGCGCGGCGCTGATGGCGCTGGCGGTGATCGGATCGGCAGCGGCGCAGCACCGTATCGTGGCACAGCTCCCGGCGCGCCGCCCGCCGCCCTTTTCGATCCGGGGTGCCTTTGCCGAGATTTTCGATGCCTTCCGCGAAAAGGCCTTCGTCATCTTCGCGTTGGGCGGGCTCGCGGCCTATGTGCTGCAGGGCATGACCTTCTCGATCACGCAATATGTGAACCTCTACGTGTGGCAGTTTTCCGAGCTTGCTTTCCAGCTTTACCCGGTCGCCCTGTTCCTTTCGGTGGTGCTGATGTTCGTCATCGTCGGGCCGCTGCATCGGAAGTGGGGCAAGCCCAAATCGGCAGCGATCGGCGCGCTGGTCGGGCTGGTATTCTATTGCGGCCCCTATGCGCTTTACCTCGCCGGGGCCTGGCCGACACCGGGCACCACCGCATCGACCGCGCTGCTTTATGGCTTCCTGGTCTGCGCCAACACGGCCAGCGTGGTGTCGATCATCTCGGCCACCTCGATGGTCGCGGAAATCGTCGAGGCGTTCGAGGAACGCACCGGACAGCGCGCCGAAGGCACGTTCTACGCCGGCAACTGGCTGGTGCAGAAATGCGCCACCGGCGGCGGGATCCTGCTGACCAGCCTGATCGTCCAATCGATCGATCTGGCGCCCGGCACGCCGCAGGCAGAGGTCGCGCCCGAAACCGTAACCCGGCTCGTATGGCTGTTCATGCTTGTGGCCACTGCGCTGGCGCTGATTGCGGCGTTCTGGCTGGCGCGATTCCCGATTTCGCGCGAACAACACGAAGCGCGTGTGGCAGCGCGCCGGTCCCGCGATCCCGATGCGGCAGAGCGTGACCCGCTGGACCAGGCAGTCCGCGCCGACCCCGATGGACATACGATAACCCCCTGACCGCCGAACCGGGACTTGGCTTGGCCGCAACCTTCTGCCAGTTTCATGGCGCAACCGACTTGAGAGAGAAGAGGACAGACACGATGGATTTCCAACCGACAGAACGGCAAGCATACTGGCGCGACCGGGTGAAGAACTTCATCGAGGAGCACGTCCGCCCCGCCGTGCCGACCTACAAGCAGCAGGACGCCGAAGGCGATCGCTGGAAGGTCATTCCCGTGGTCGAGGAACTCAAGGCCAAGGCCAAGAAGGAAGGCATCTGGAACCTCTTCATGCCGCCGCGTAATGACGGCCACCACCATGTCGAGGAAAGCTTCGAGTTCGAAGGCCCCGGCCTGACCAATCTCGAATATGCGCTGTGCGCCGAGGAAATGGGCCGTGTCGGGTTCGCGTCGGAAGTGTTCAACTGCTCCGCGCCCGACACCGGCAATATGGAAGTGTTCCACCGCTACGGCACGCGCGAGCAGAAGGACAAATGGCTCACCCCGATCATGAATGGCGAAATCCGTTCCGCCTTCCTCATGACCGAGCCCTTCACCGCTTCGTCGGATGCGACCAATATCGAGACCCGGATCGAGCGTGATGGTGACGAATACGTCATCAACGGCCGCAAGTGGTGGTCGTCGGGCCTCGGCGATCCGCGCTGCAAGGTCGCGATCGTGATGGGCAAGACCGATTTCTCGGCCGGCCGTCATGCCGCGCAGTCGATGCTGCTGATGCCGACCGATGCCGAGGGCGTCACCGTGCTGCGTCACCTGCCCGTGTTCGGGTATGACGATGCCCCGCACGGACATATGGAAGTCGAACTCAAGGACGTCCGCGTACCCGCCAGCAACATGCTGCTCGGCGAAGGCCGCGGCTTCGAGATCGCGCAGGGCCGCCTCGGCCCGGGCCGCATCCATCACTGCATGCGCACCATTGGCGTGGCCGAGGAAGCGCTGCACAAGATGTGCAAGCGGCTTCAGGAACGCGAAGCCTTCGGCAAGCCGATCTACAAGCACTCGGTCTGGGAAGAGCGCGTGGCGCAGGCGCGTATCGATATCGACATGACCCGCCTACTCTGCCTCAAGGCCGCGGACATGATGGATACTGTCGGCAACAAGGCCGCCAAGCAGGAAATCGCCATGATCAAGGTGCAGGCGCCGAACATGGCGCTGCGGATCATCGACAATGCGATCCAGGCGCATGGCGGCGGCGGCGTGAGCGACGATTACGGTCTCGCCAATGCCTATGCGCATCAGCGTACGCTGCGACTGGCCGATGGCCCCGACGAAGTCCACGCCCGCTCGATCGCACGGATGGAGTTCGCCAAGCACCTGCCCGAAGAAGGTCCCAGCGCCAATGCGCTGCGTGACGGCAAGATCCCCAATGCGGGCAATGCCAATCTCAGCTCGGGCGACATGGGGGCAACGCGCTGATGGCCAAGGCAGCAATCCTCGAACAGGTCGGCGGCCTCACCATCGGTGAGGTCGAGCTGGCCGATCCCGCCCCGCACGAAGTGCTGATCGACACCAAGGCCTGCGGCCTGTGTCATTCGGACCTGCACTTCATCGATGGCGCCTATCCGCACCCGCTGCCGGCCATTCCGGGCCATGAGGCAGCGGGCGTGGTCCGCGCGGTGGGCAGTGAAGTGAAGACGGTCAAGCCGGGGGACCACGTGGTCTCCTGCCTGTCCGCCTTCTGCGGTCACTGCGAATTCTGCGTAACCGGGCGGATGGCCCTGTGCCTCGGCGGCGATACCCGCCGGGCGCAGACCGCCACGCCGCGCATCACGCGCAATGGCGGCGAAGCGGTGGGGCAGATGCTCAACCTGTCCGCCTTTGCCGAGCAGATGCTGATCCACGAACATGCCTGTGTCGCCATCGACAAGGACATGCCGCTCGATCGCGCAGCCATCATCGGCTGTGCAGTGACCACCGGGGCTGGCGCGATCTTCAACGCCTGCTCGGTAGTGCCGGGCGAAACCGTAGCGGTAGTCGGCTGCGGCGGCGTGGGGCTGGCCACGATCAATGCCGCCAAGATCGCCGGTGCGGGCCAGGTCATCGCGATCGACCCGCTGGCCGAAAAGCGCCAGCTGGCCGAGGTGCTTGGCGCAACCCATACGGTCGACGCGATGGCCAGTGATGCGGTCGAGCAGGTGATGAAGATCACCGGCGGCGGCGTGCACCACGCGATCGAGGCGGTCGGGCGGCAGGCTTCGGCTGATCTCGCAGTCAAGATCCTGCGCCGCGGCGGCACTGCCACCATTCTCGGCATGATGCCGCTCGACTGCAAGGTCGGACTGGGCGCGATGGATTTGCTGTCGGGCAAGAAGCTGCAGGGCGCGATCATGGGGATGAACCACTTCCCCGTCGACCTGCCGCGGTTGGTCGATTTCTACATGCGCGGCCTGCTCGATCTCGACACGATCATTGCCGAGCGCATTCCGCTCGAACAGATCAACGAAGGCTTCGAGAAGATGAAACAGGGCACATCGGCGCGCAGCGTGGTGGTGTTCGACTGATGGCTGAAGACCAGCCCATCGATTTCGACAAGGAGATGGTCGGTACGGTCGCAGTGCCCGAAGCCGACCAGCTCGACCTCCCCACGCTGACCGCGTGGTTCGAGGCGCATGTCGAAGGGTTCGCCGGACCGATCAGCTACAGCAAGTTCAAGGGCGGCCAGTCGAACCCGACCTATCGCATCGACACGCCGGGGCGCAGCTACGTGCTGCGCCGCCAGCCGTTCGGCAAATTGCTGCCCAGCGCGCATGCGGTGGACCGCGAATACAAGGCGATGCACGCGCTGGGCCCCACCGGCTTTCCCGTGCCCAAGACCTATGGCCTGTGCGAAGACCCCGAGGTCATCGGCAGCAAGTTCTTCGTCATGGGTCTCGCGGACGGGCGGTCCTTGTGGAACGGCTCGCTGCCCAACAACACGCCCGAGGAACGCCGCGAAATCTACAATGCGATGATCGACACCTTTGCCGATCTGCACCTGAAGGATCCCGAGGCAATCGGACTGGGCGATTACGGCAAGCCGACCGATTACTGCGCACGGCAGATCAGCCGCTGGTCGAAACAGTACAAGCTGTCCGAGACCGAGCACATGCCGCAGATGGAGCGGCTGATCGAATGGCTTCCGCAGACGATTCCGCCGCAGCACGAATCTTCGGTGGTCCATGGCGACTACCGGCTCGACAACATGATCTTCCACAAGACCGAGAACCGCGTCCTCGCTGTGCTCGACTGGGAACTGTCGACGCTGGGCGATCCGATCGCCGATTTCAGCTACCTCATGCTCAACTGGCACAATCCGCATGACGGGCGTGCCGGGCTTGAGGGCCTCGACCTCGAGGCACTGGGCATCCCCACCAAGGACGAGGCGGTTGAGCGCTATGTGGCGCGCACCGGCTATCCCGTTCCGCCGATGGACTGGTATTTCGCCTACAATCTCTTCCGACTGGCGGGGATCATGCAGGGCATCAAGAAGCGCGTAATCGATGGCACCGCATCGAGCGCGCATGCAAAATCGATGTCCGAACGTGTCGCGCCGCTGGTCGAACGAGCCTATCACTTCGCCAAAGAAGCGGGGATGGACTAGCGCGCCGACGCTGCTAACGACCGCTCCGGAATTGCAAACGGAGACCAGCATGAGCGCCGACCTCGAAAGCCGCATCGAAGCTGCGTGGGAAGACCGCGCCAATGTCACGCCGCAATCGAGCGACGTGCGCGAGGCGGTGGAAGCGGCGCTGGGTATGCTCGACAGCGGCAGCGGCCGCGTGGCCGAGCCTGACGGCAAGGGTGGCTGGACGGTCAACCAGTGGCTCAAGAAGGCGGTGCTGCTCAGCTTCCGGCTCAATGAGAACCGGGTGATGGACGGCGGCAGCGCGGGCCAGCCCGCATTCGACAAGGTGCCCAGCAAGTTCACCGGCTGGGACGATGCCCGGTTTCGTGAAGCAGGCTTCCGCGTCGTGCCCGGCGCGGTGGCGCGCGAAGGCGCCTATATTGCACCCGGCTGTGTGCTGATGCCCAGCTTCGTCAATATCGGCGCCTATGTAGGCAAGGGCACCATGGTCGATACCTGGGCCAGCATCGGCAGCTGCGCGCAGATCGGCGAGAACTGCCACATTTCGGCCGGAGCGGGGATCGGCGGCGTGCTCGAACCGATGCAGGCCAACCCGACGATCATCGGCGACAATTGCTTCATCGGCGCGCGTAGCGAGATCGTCGAGGGGGTGATCGTCGGCGAAGGCAGCGTCGTGGCCATGGGGGTCTTCATCACCCAGTCGACCAAGATCGTCTACCGGGATACCGGCGAGGTTATCCGCGGGCATATCCCGCCCTATTCGGTGGTGGTCCCCGGCTCGATGCCCGGCAAAGACGGCGGCCCCGGCCTGGCCTGCGCGGTTATCGTCAAGACGGTGGATGCGCAGACCCGCGAAAAGACCGGGATCAACGAGCTGCTGCGCGACTGAGCAGACGGAACATTCGCCGCGCAGAAACGTAAATCTTCCTGATACACGCGGGATCGCGTCCATTGAGGGAGTACAGTTTCATGCACAAGCAAGGCGAAGAAATCCACGTCACCGACACCGAAGCAAGCGGTGGTTCGAAAGAAGGCGTTGTGCGCTGGGTGCTGGCTGGCGGATTGCTGCTGGCGATCCTGCTGCTCTCGATCACCTGGATCGTACCTGCGCTGAGCACCGGCGATGTCGAGGAAGAAGGCACGGTTAGCGGCCAGATCTCCTCGATGGAAGATGACGGCGACAGCACCGATAGCATCATCACCGATCTGGGCGACGACCAGATCGCCACACCCGATGACCAGGCCACCACCGAAGACGGCCTCGAAGTCGTCGAGAATTGAGCGCCGGCGAAAGAGTGGTCGCATGAGCAATCCGAACAGCTTTCAGACCGACCAGTATGTCCAATGGAACTGGGGTAACGGCAAGGGTAAGGGCCAGGTGAAGGAGCGTTTCGAACGCGAGGTCACCCGCACCTTGCAGGGGACCGAAGTCACCAAGGACGGCGACGGGGACAACCCCGCCTATCTCATCAAACAGGAAGACGGCGACGAAGTGCTGAAACGCGGTTCCGAACTGTCGGAGCAAGACTAATGCCTGCACAATCCAAAGCCCAGCAGCGTGCCGCCGGAGCGGCGCTTTCCGCCAAGCGCGGCGACACCAAGGTCGGCGACCTTCAGGGTGCCTCGAAGGACATGTACGATTCCATGACCGAAGAGGAACTGGAGGATTACGCCTCGACCGATCTCGACGGCCTACCCGAGCATGTCGACGACGACGACGATTGAGCCTGCAGGTTTCGCGCATTTCGTGACCGCACAGGACGGCGGGGTGTACGAGCGGGCGCTCGATGAAATCCGTGCCGGGGCTAAGACCAGCCACTGGATGTGGTTCGTCTTCCCGCAGATTGCCGGGCTCGGCCAAAGCGCTACGACGCGCAAGTTCGCGCTTGCCGATCGCCACGCAGTACGCGCCTATTGCCGCCACGAGGATCTGGGTCCGCGCCTGTTCGAAGCGACCGAAGCGATGCTCGACTGGGCCGGCACGATGGCTGCCGAAGATATTCTCGGCCCGATCGATGCAATGAAGTTTCGCAGCTCCATGACGCTATTCGAAGCCGCCTGTGGCGACGAAGACGCCCAGGTTTTTGCCGATGCGCTCGACCGGTTTTTCGGCGGCGAACGCGATCCACTGACGCTCGAGAAACTGTAACCCGCCCGCTGGCGGGGGCCTATTCGGCCCCGTCGCGCGGTTCGCCCGCCGGATATTCATACGGCGGCATGTCAGCCGCGCTCGCCGCATAGGCTTCCGCCGCGCGCATGACGCGCATCATATTGCGCGAGGCGATCTTCTCGAGCTCGTCCTGCGTATAGCCGCGCCGCGCGAGTTCGACGAACAGCGCCGGATAGCCAGTGACGTCCTCCATCCCGATCGGTCCGGTCGGCATTCCGTCGTAATCGCCGCCAATACCGATATGATCGATTCCTGCCACCGCGCGGATATGGTCGATATGGTCGGCCATGTCCGAGATAGTCGAAACCGGCGCGCGGTTCTGCGCGTCCCATTTGGCCAGCTGCGCTTCGACCGTGTCGGGCAGCCCCGGGTAAAGCGCCTTCAGCCGCGCTTCTTCACCAGCGCGATCGGCGGCATGGGTGCGCAGATCCTCGGTGACATACCACGGCAGCGCCACCACCATCACGATCCCGCCATTTTCAGGCAGGCGGGCAAGCACGCCATCGGGCACATTGCGCGCGTGCCCATTGATTGCGCGCGCGCCCGAATGGCTGAAGATCACCGGCGCCTGCGCAGCGTCGAGCGCGTCGGTCATCACCGCATCGCTCACATGGCTGAGATCGACCAGCATGCCGATGCGGTTCATCTCGCGCACCACATCCATGCCGAAAGCGTTGAGCCCGCCGTGCTGCGGCGCATCGGTTGCGCTGTCGGCCCAGCTCAGCGTCTTGCCATGCGTCAACGTCATGTAGCGCGCGCCCATGTCGTACATCTGGCGCAGCACGGCGAGGCTCGAGCCGATCGAATGGCCGCCTTCCATGCCAAGCAGCGAAGCGATCCGCCCTGCAGCCATCGCTTCCTCGACATCGTCGGCGGTCAGCGCCAGTTGCAGCGCATCGGGATAGCGCGCAATCAGCCGCTTGGTCACGTCGATCTGCTCGACCGTGGCCTGCACCGCTTCGGCTTCGGGCAGGTTGGCGCTGACATAGACCGACCACCACTGCGCCCCAACCTCCCCAAGACGCAGCCGCGCAAGGTCCGAATGCATCGCCTCGCGACCATCACGCGCGGTGTCGAGCGTATCGCGGAAATCGAAACTGTTGATCACATTGCCCAGCCGCGAACGCAGCTGGATCGGGACATCGTTATGCCCATCCCATACCGGCGCCGCTTCGAGCGCTGCGGCGGCGGTGCGTTCGGCTTCGTCCTGTGCCAACGCCGGGGTTCCGAAGGTGAGAGCGGCAGCGGCGGAAGCGAGCAGGAAATGGCGCATGAACAGGAACCCCTTGATATAGTATGCCCTGTCCTAGCAAACAGGCGCGGCAAGGAAAGGCCCCAATCATGACCATCACCGCCCGCTGGAACGGCGAAACGCTGGCCCGCAGCGACGACACGCTAATCGTCGAGGGGAATCACTATTTTCCCGCAGGCGATGTTGCCCCCGGCGTGCTCGTGCCGAACGAGACCACCAGCCATTGCGGGTGGAAGGGGACGGCCAACTATTATTCGGTCAATGCGGGCGGGGCGATCAATACCGACGCTGCCTTCTACTATCCCGAACCGCTGGGAGCCGCCGCCGCGATCACGGGCCGGATCGCCTTCTGGAAAGGTGTCGAGGTGGTCGAACTGTGACCGCTGTCCAGACAATTGCCGGGAGGTCGCGCGGATGATCCGGCACACTCTGCGCTGGGTGCTTGCGGCATTCTATGCCTTCGCCGGATATGTGCATCTCGCCAATCCGGCTCCATTTCTGTCGATCATGCCCGCGTGGGTGCCCGTGCCCGAGGCGGTGGTGTTATGGACCGGAATTGCCGAATTGCTGGGAGCGGCCGCGCTGGCGCAATGGGCCAGCCTGCCGCTGCGGCGCGCGGGCGGCATCGGACTGGCGCTTTACGCAGTGTGCGTGTTTCCTGCGAACATCCATCACTTCGCGCTCGATCTGGCGCGCCCGGATGGGGGGCTCGGGCTCGGCTATCATGTCCCGAGAATGATCGCGCAGCCGCTGGTCGTATGGCTGGCGTTGTGGACCGGCGGCGTAACGGACTGGCCGCTACGCCGCCGGTAACACCTTAGCTCATGTGCTTCGAGACGGCGCCCGTCATCTTGAACATGGAGATCTGTTCCTTGCCGATCACCGCGCCGAGCTTGTCGTCGGGGTTGATCATGCGGCGATCCTTGGAGTCCTGCAGGTCGTTCGCCTTGATGTGATCCCACACCTTGGAGGTGACCTGGGCGCGGGTCATCGGACCCTTGCCAACCACGGTTTCCAGTTCCGGCGAAAGATTCACCGGCTTCTGCAGTGCGTTGTTCTTGCCAGCCATGACAGTTCCTTTCCTTGGCTATGCTTCAATCGACGTCGCCAAGATCCTCAACATCCAGTTCCTCGACCTCATGGCCTTCGAACCGGGCTGTCAGGACCGCAGCGGCGGTTACATGTCCGTCAAGATTACGGACGAGTTCTTCGAGCGTCGCCCCCGGCATCAGCGTGAGCGGGAGGTCGACTGCAAAAAGCTGAAAGATATAGCGATGCTCTTCGCCCAGCGGCGGATCGGGCAACAGCCATTCCGAATTGCCGTGGGAGTTCTTGCCGGTGCGCGGCGGGGTCTCGCCTTCCATGAGCTTGCCCTTCTGCGGCGGCAGGCCCCAGACGGTCCAGTGGACGTGCCCCTTGTCGGCATCCTCGGCGACCAGCACCAGCTCGTGCGCGCCCGGCGGCGGCGCGGTCCATTCGAGCGGCGGCGCGACAGCGTCTTCCTCGACCGCAGTAAACGAGGGATCGAGTTCGCCCTCATGACCGAACGCTGCACTGGTCAGGGCGAAGCCGCCCCGTCCGAGCATGCGCTCGTCGGCGACCTTCTCCAAGGTGAGCGTATGCCCGATGGCACCTCCGCCGACCGCATTCTGAACCCAGGGCGCAACGCCGCTAGCCATGAAAACTCCTGTATTTGCGCCACTGCGGCGTATTCGGGTCAACCTTTAAGGCATAGCTAGGGGCGACAAACCATCCCGCGCCGCGAAATTTGCACCGTTTTTGAGGGAAACCGGGGCTTGTCAGGGACCATTCGCGCCCTTGCCCGCCCCCGATTTAGCCGTCATTGACCGTGAATGAGGCCTTCGGGGGACCGGGGGACGGGATCAGGAGAGGAAGCACATGGGGCTTGGTCGCACCATTTTCAGCGCCACACTGGCATTCTCGCTCGCCGCATGCGGCGGGGGCGGCGGCTCCAGCGGAGGCGGCGGGAATACCGGCGGCAGCCTGACCGGTGGGGGCGGTTCGCCGGACGATTGCACGCTTGCCAGCCGGCAGGACTGGACGCTGGGGCAGATGGAGGAATGGTATCTGTTCCCCAGCCTGCTCGACCGGACGGTGAACGCAGGGAATTTCAGCTCGGTCCAGGGCTATATCGATGCACTGGTCGCGCCTGCCCGGGCGCAGGACCGCGATCGCTACTTCACCTACATCACCTCGATCGCCGAAGAGAACGCGCTGATCAGCAGCGGGTCAAACGCCGGCTTCGGAGTGCGCCTGAGCTATGATGTCGCCGCACGGCGGGTGTTCGTGGTCGAGGCGTTCGAGAATGCCTCCGCGTTTGCGCAAGGCATCGACCGGGGCAGCGAGATCATGGCCATTGGCGGGCAGACCGTCGCGGCGCTGATGGCCAGCGGCGGTGCGCAGGCAGTGGTCAATGCGCTCGGCCCCAGCGATCCCGGCGTTACCCGCCAATTGCGCATCCGCCAGCCCAATGGCGGCGAAGTCACCGTGGGCGTGACCAAGACCGAATATGCGCTCGACCCGATCTCGGATCGCTATGGCGCGAAGATCCTCGACAATGGCGGGACCAAGGTTGGCTATATCAATCTGCGCACCTTCATCATCGACGATGCCAAGACCCAATTGCGCGATGCCTTCGCCGTCTTCCGCGCCGAGGGCGTGACGCAGGTCATCCTCGATTTCCGTTACAATGGCGGCGGGCTGGTATCGGTCGCGGAACTGCTTGGCGACCTGCTCGCGGCGGACCGGACCGGACAGGTTTTCAGCAAGACGACCTTTCGCGATTCCAAAAGCGACTTCAACGAAATCGCGCTCTTCGCCGCCGCGCCGCAGGCCATTGCGGCGACCAAGATCGCGGTGATCGGTACCGAAGGGACCGCGTCGGCCAGCGAGTTGGTGGCCAATGCCTTCATCCCCATCCTCGGCGACGACATCGCGCTGATCGGCACCGATACCTATGGCAAGCCGGTCGGGCAGATCGCCCGCGACCGGTCGGCCTGCGACGACCGGCTGCGTGTGGTCGCCTTCCGTTCGGTCAATGCCGATGACGGGGGCGATTACTATTCGGGCCTCGCCAGCGTGATGCCGCAAACCTGCCGCGCGAGCGACGATATCCTCACCCCGCTGGGCGACCCGGGCGAAGCCTCGATCGCCACCGCGCTCGATTTCCTTGCCGGGCGCAGCTGCACCGCGATCGGCGCGGCGGCGGAAGGTATCGCCGAAAGCCGGGCAGCACCCGCCAAGCGCGAACTGGTCATGCCGCAGGCGCCCTCGCCCGCGCAGATCGAAATCCCGGGGCTGCAATGACCAACCGGCGCTACACGACCTTCGCCGCATTCTGGCCGTTCTACCTGCGCGAACATGCGCGCCCCGGAACCCGCGCGCTGCATTACATCGGCACCTCGCTGGTCGTCGCGCTGGGCGTGGCGGCGCTGGCGACGGGCGAGTGGCTGCTGGTGTTCGGCATGCCGCTGGCCGGGTACTTCTTCGCCTGGATCGCGCATTTCGGGCATGAGAAGAACCGCCCGGCGACCTTCACTTATCCGCTGTGGAGCCTGCGCGCCGATTTCCGCATGTGGTGGATGTGGCTGACCGGCAGGCTCGGTCCCGAACTCGAGGATGCCGGCGTCACCAAACGCTAGGCGACCGCCGCGGCCATGGTCATCAGCCCGAGGCCCAAGGACAGCGGCACTCGCAGCGACATCCACCAGCGCGGGACCAATGGACCCAGCTTGGCATCGACACCCAGGCTGACCAGCAGTGCCCCGCTGAGCATGACCAGCGAAGGTTCGGGCCATTGCCAGCCCAGCGCCCATGGCACGAAACCGGCCAGCGCCACGAGGCTTGGCAGCACCGCCGCCACCCAGACCCAGCCGAGCGTGTTGCGCCGCTGCGCCGCAGGGGCGGCCGCCGCAATCCCCCACCACATCCCGCCGAGAAACGACAGGATCAGTGCAGCATAGGCGAAGGCCAGCGCCTGCGCGGGTTCGCGCCATTCCGTCGGGCCGGCATAAAGCACCCCGACGCAGGCCAGTTGTGGCAGCAGCCCGGCGCGGCCAAGCCAGCGCGGCATGGCCGGAACAGCGTCCATCAGGGCAGTTCCGGCCCGTCGAAGGGCTGGCTATCGGTCCAGGCACACCCCTGGCGCTGTTCGTCGCCCAGGAGCAAGGTCGCAGTGTAGGGATAGGTCCGGTCGCTCATCCCGTCCGAACATTCGCCCGGCGTGATCATCAGATCAAACGCCGCCCCGTCGAGCTGCCCGCTGATACCCAAGCCGTTATTGCCCGCGAACCGGTCGACCGCGAACTCGCTGCCGTCGGGGTTCTCGGGCGTGGCATAGAGCGCCAGGCCGCCCCCCGCCGCGCCGTCCCAGAACGGTTCGGTGCCGATATAATGGACCACTTCCCCCGCACCGATCCCCGCAAAGGTGCCGTTGTCCAGTCCCTCGGGTACGTCGCCCGAGCCGGTGTTGCAGGCGGTCAGGAGCAAGGCCGGCAAGGCGGCGAACAGGATGCGGGTGGTCATGCAGTCTTCCCATGCTGACGGATGAAATTCGCGGTTTCGGCGCGTGCGCGCTTTCCTTCGGGGACAGGCAGCAGCATCCAGACGTGAAACATATCCTCATACTCGCGATAGATGTGGTCGGGCATGCCCACCTGCGCCAGCTTCCCGGCAAGGCGGCGCCCATCGACCAGCAGGATATCGGCGCTACCCGAGAAGATTGCCATCGGGGGCAATCCCTCCAGCGGTCCGAACAGCGGGCTGACGCGCGGATCGTCGATTGCCAAATCGCCGCGATACATATCGCCGCAGGCCTTGAGCCCGCTGACCGCCAGCATCCCGTCGCGTGGTTCGATTTCGCGCTGCCCTTCGGCGGTGGCGGTCGCATCGAGCCAAGGCGAATAAAGCACGAGGCTGCCGGGCAGCGGCTGGTCCGCAGACTTGAGCATCTGCGCCAGCGCCAGTGTCATGCCGCCGCCCGCGCTGTCCCCCATCACCGTGACCCGATCCGCGCCATAGCGCTCGGCCACTTCGAGATAGAGCGACCGCATGGCCTCCAGCGTCTCATCCGCCTTATGTTCGGGCGCCAGCGGGTAAAGCGGCACCGTCGCCGAAGCGCCCAGCCGCTCGCACAGATCCGCGACCGCATCCCAATGCACGCCGGCGATGTCCATCACATAGCCGCCGCCATGCAGATACAGCAGATGCGGCGCGCCGCGCTGGGCCCCGCCCTTGGGCTCGAGCGTGACCACCGGAAACCCGCGACTGGCATGTTCGCGAATATCGAAGCGCTTGCTCCACTTCGCACGCGGGCGGATCGGCTTGGCCGCTCGCAGCTTGGCGATCCGTTCGTCGAACTTGTCGGGCTGCGAGAAGAACCGCTTGATGCCGAGCAGCGGCAGCGCGAGTTTGACAAGGCGGGCGCGAATACTGGTCATATGACTCTTTCCTTCAGGTCCGACCGGACCAGTCGTGGCTCAGCAGCTTGACCGTGACGCGGCCCGTGGCGACCAGCGCGCCATCGGCATCGTGCATCGGCACATCGGCGGTGTAGCCCGCGCTGCCCTTGCGCTCGAGATCGGCCTCCAGCGCGGCGATATCGCTATCGGTCAGCTCGTATTCGCCGGTGACGTCGCTGGCGGCCATGCGATGAAAGTCCACCGCGATATCCTTGATGATCGGAAAATGGCGCGCAGTGTCGAGGATCGAGATCCCCGGCCCTGCCGCAATCGCTTCGGCGAGCACGCAGAACGCGCCGAGATACATCACGTCGACATGGTTGGCATTGCCGTCGAGCGGCATCAGCAGTTTCGAATATCCGCGCCGCTCCTCGATCCGGCGCATCCCGGTGCGCTCGACAAAGGGTACGCTGTAAACCGGTTTCTCGGCGGCTACGCCCATCGCTGTTCTCCTCTCGCCCGCGCAAGACGCTAGCGCGCCGCGCCGCAGGTGCAAGCTTCGAAGCATGGAGTTCGCCGATCTCCCCGTTTTGTATGACGCATTGGGGACGCTGCAGGACAGCGCCTACGAAAAAGGCGGCCCCCTGAAGGAGCCGCCTTTCGCGAGTAACAGTGCGATCGCCTTACTGCGGCATCAGCACGGTATCGATGACGTGGATCACGCCGTTCGAGGCGGTGACGTCGGTTGCGGTGACGGTGGCGGTACCGCCAGCGGCATCGGTCAGCACGACATTGCCATCGACCACGGTCGCGGTCAGCGTGCCGCCATTGACGGTCGTGATGGTGTAACCCGCATCGCCTGCATCGGTGATCGCCTGCGTCAGCGTCGCTGCATCCACGTTGCCTTCGACCACGTGGTAGGTGAGGATGTTGCCGAGCGTTTCGGTGTCATTGGTGGTCAGCTCGGTCAGCGTCGCCTCGGGGATCTTGGCGAAAGCGTCATTGGTCGGCGCGAAGACGGTGAACGGGCCGTCACCCGACAGCGTGTCTCCCAGACCGGCGGCGGTCACCGCGCTGACGAGCGTCGAGAAAGTCTCGTCGCCCTGCGCGACGTCGACCACGGTGCCGATCTCGGCTTCGGCATTGACCATCTGGTCGGCGGCGGCGGTGTCTTCATAGGCAGCGGTTTCTGCGGGTTCTTCGGCGCAGGCGGCGATGGCCAGCGATGCGGCCGAGGCGAGCGCGATGGTAAGCTTGTTCATATCCATTCCCTTTGTTCGGTAGTCCTGGGTATTGTCGCAGCCGACGGTATCCGACTGCTGCTTCAAGATACGAACGTCGGGGCGATCCGGATGTTTCGAATTTGGGCAAGAATGTGGCAGGGCGACTGGCGCGTGCGACGGATGGAGTGTCCAGCAGCGGCAGAGCGTTAGTTTCTCGCAAAGCTGATCACTCTAAGCGCTTATCATCGCTTCAATCGATCAAAGGCCGCGCCTATCTGCGGTGAATGAAACGCAACCTGTCCAAGACGCTGAGCTTTCTCGTCCTCCACCTGCTGGTCGGGTTCACGGTCGCCTATCTGTTTACCGGGTCGGTGATGGTTGCAGGCGGGATCGCGCTGGTCGAACCGCTGGTGAACGCGGTGGTGTTCTTCTTCCACGAACGCGCCTGGGAACAGAAGGACCGCCCCGCGCTGCTCGACGTGATGCTGCATCGCCATGGCGCCGAGGAGCGCTCGACGCCCTGACGAGGCCGCACCGCCTTACATGACCTTGTCGGGCCGCGGGTCGTGGCTGTGCTTGGCTTCCTTGCCGAAATGCCGTTCGAGCCGCTGGCTGAGCGTGGCCGCCGCCTTGCGTGCGGCATCGTCGACGGTGGCGGCATGTTCGGTCACGCCGATCGCCTTGCCGCCGCGCGGGCGCGCCTCGATCGTGCAGCCCTTGTCATCCGCCCCGCCCTTGGCGCCGTTCTCGTCGCGCACGTGGATCTCGATCCGGGTAAGCCGCTCTTCGAACCGCGCGAGCTTCTCGCGCACGCTCGCCTCGATGCGTTCGGCGACGTTTTCCGTGCCCATGACCGAAGAGTCGGAATTGAACTGGACCTGCATAGCGGAAGGCTCCTCTCGTTGGTTTCTTGCCTGACCTCGAGATGGGTATCCGCGCGCGTGTTTCCAGCGGTTTGATGGAACAGGTGGAATATGCTCCCGCGACAGGATCTGCCGATGGTCACCGAGCGCCGGGCCCATTGATCCCTCCGCCGATCACAGGGCTGGTTCACGCGGGCGCCGATGGCTAGGCAGGCGCGATGCCCAGCGCCAGCCCCACAGCCACCCCCGTCACGATCCTGGTCGATGCCGACGCCTGCCCGGTGAAGGAGGAGATCTACCGCGTGGCCGAGCGTTTCGGCGCGCAGGTGCGCGTGGTCAGCAACAGCCCCTTCCGCGTGCCGGTGAGCGCGCGGGTCCAGCGCGTGGTGGTGAGCGACGGCTTCGATGCCGCCGACGACTGGATCGCCGAACATGCGGACGCCCGCAGCGTGGTCATCACCGCCGACATCTTGCTTGCCGAGCGCTGCCTGGAAGCGGGCGCGCGCGTGCTCAAGCACGACGGGCGCGCCTTCGATGCCGCGAGCATCGGCAGCGCGGTGGCCACCCGCGCGATCATGGAAGATTTGCGCGCCGGGATGGACGGTGCGCAGGGCGGCCCCCCGCCCTTCAGCAAGGCCGACCGCTCCAACTTCCTGCAAGCGCTCGACCGGGTGATGGTGCAACTGCGCCGCTAGCGCGCGGCGTCCACCCGCAAGGGCGCTGCCGGAAAGCGGCGCGCTAGGCCTTCTTCGCCTTATGCGCAGCAATCGCCTCGTCGATCGCGATAATCCGCTGCCGCTCGGGCGTACCCTTGGCCAGCCCCTTGAGACGGCAGGTCGCCCACAACTGGCGGCGTTCGGATTCGAGGTTCTTGAGATAGAGATCGGCCATGCGCGGCCATATGGGCGTGTTGGGGACCGGTGGCTAGGGGGCGCGAGGTTGCGCGTACTGTCCCCCGAATTGCGGAAACGCTGCAGGCGCTGGCCCGCGTGCCGGTGAAGCGCGCACGCGCGCAGGCGGCATGTAGGACATATGGAGGATTTCCCCCCTGCCAGTCCCATCACATGGACCGCATGGACCACAGTCCATTGCGAAAAAAGTGCGGGAGCGCGCGCGGGTGCCTGGCGGAGGGGTTTCGCGAGGGGCCGGAGCGCGTGCATGGCCCGCAGCAAGACAGGTTTGGGCGGAGTAGGAAAGCCCTCAGCCGAGGTGTCGGCGGAACCAGTCGGCGAGTTTTTCCTTGGCGCGGTCGGTCATCCCGTCATCCCAGCGCAAGCTGGGATCTGGTGCGGTCGCGCGAAACGATGGCGATCCCAGCTTTCGCTGGGATGACGAATACGGGTCAATTCGCCATTCTGCGAAGCGTGGTGATCACCGCCGAAATCCTGCTTGCCGAACGCTGCCTCAAAGCTGGCGCTGCGGTTCTCGCGCACAACGGCAAGGCTTTTAACGCCGCCAGCATCGGCAGTGCCATCGCCACCCGCGATTATGGCCGACCTGCGCGCCGGGATGGACGGAGTGGGAGGCCCGTCGCCGATCAGCAAGGCGGATCGGTCACGGTTCTTGCAGGGGCTGGACCGGGTGTCGGTCCGGATGGGGCGGGGGTACAGTTAAATAGCAAGCACGTAGAAGGGGAACCCAATATTTCGGACCCATCTACGTGGGTGACCCGACTGATTCCGGTTCGGGTACGACGCCAGTTCCGCCGCAGTGCTCACACTCGATTTTCTTGCCTTCTGGCAGTGACATCGCAGGAATAATGTCCTCCGCCTCGTATCGATAACCCATGCCCCAACAAGCAGTGCAGCGCTCTCTGATCTTATCCATACTAGCTCCTGTCGAAGGCTCGGCGCGATGGCTGAGTGCCCTCGTTAGTCCACAATCTCTTCGTCGTCAGGCAAGAGAATGGCGAGAGCCTCTAGCTTCTGGATGAATGCCTTGAGTTCCGATGCAGAGTTCGTAGCACCGGTCACGGCCAAGCCTGCTGACGAGAGGTTGAAATCTAGATCGTCTTTATTCCAAAAGACCGCTGCGCCGATTGCTGTCCTGCCGCCCGTTTCCTGCTCATTTCGTGATGGTTCCACAGTTTCCTTCTCCTGAGTATCCGAGTCAGGAGTGGAAGCTGAGGCAGCGGAGACCTCACTTCCATAACTTTCGGCAACGCCATTCATCTCTAGATAACGGTTAGTGGCCAAAAAATTCTTGAGTGCTTTTTCCGCACCGTCGTTCGTAAAGCCGCTCTGTATCAGGAAAGACCGGACGGCATTCTCTCCGGGTATTGCGCCCTCAAAGCGATCAAACACAGCTTGGAACAAGGCTGGGGCGTGCCCTGCCTTGTGGAGAGCCTCTTTCTTCTTCTCTTCAGGTATGCCGTGCAAGATGTCCTCGGCGATCTGGGTTACCCTGCACTCCCCCTTGGATGTATTCTCTAACAAGTCGTATTGTACTAGCGCGCCGAGAACCTGCATCGAGCGACCTGTGAGACCTGTGTATCCGATGTCCTTGGCCGCATCCTCGCGCATGATGACTGCTTTTCGATTCTTGCCATAGATCGATTCTACAGCCTTGACTGCATCTTCCAACGTCATCGCAGGAAAGTTCGGGCTTCGCATCCGCGCCATAGCGTTTCTCCTAACTGAAGAGAGGTTGTAGAGCCTGCAACACTCTTGTCAACCGCTAACCGCCAGTTAGCAGTTGACGGGTTTCTCGAAGTGTGCTGAAAGGCTGTTGCCGAGTCCCGCAGAAGGACAAGCAGAAAGGCGGTGCATGCGATGAGAGATGGTTAGACGAGACCGGTAACGATAGCCGGAAACAAAAAGGCCCGACCTAGTGGCCGGGCCTCTGGCTCCTCGGGCGGCGGCCGCCTCGATTTACTCTCTGTGGAAAGAAGTAGGTCGCATCTTCGCCGCCCCAACGCAAGGAAAATGCGATGACTTGGGTTATGGCCTACGTCCGTTTCCGCTTTGGCCAGTGGGAGCACGTTCGTGCTCACTGGCGCTCGCTGCCGTAGAGCAGTGAGCTGCGCCGTATAGCCAAGGCTTCGCCTTGGCTTTTTCTCACCACTTCGCCCCGCAGTTATTCTGCGGGGCTTTTTGTTTCAGGCTCGATCTTTTGAAGCAGTCCGTCCAAAACGAGTTGGCTGATCTTTCGGGGCAGTTGAGGCACACCCTTTTTGCTCGTCACGCCTTGCAGCTTTCCGAATGGTCGGAAGCCGGCTTTTGTGAAGAATTCCGTGTTGAGATATTCAGCATACTCGAGACACTTGAGTATTGCCTCTTGGATTTCCGCTTCGGTCTTATCTCGGCCGTGCATGATAGCATCACGCACGAACTCCGCCGGGGCGATCAGTTCACGCCCAGTCTTACTAAGCTTTTTCCCCGAGATTTTTTGAAAGAGGAGCGGGAAGTTCCTCCTTGTAATGTCGATTCGATCTACTGCATTCCAAGTCAATTCACTGTCTGTACGGTACTCGCGCATTATTAGCGCATAAAGGCCCATACGCTGGCCACTCTCGATCAATTGAAAGCTATATGCCAAGGCGGGGCTTGCGGTTGATACACCATCCAATACCTCGGGCAGCACACTGAAATACCACTTCAGCCCATCGTCCTGTTTGGCAAGGTTGGTGTCAATCTTATCTCGGGCCGATTTTCGAGCCATTACTCAACTCCCCTCTGGCAAATACAACCTCTCGCCCTTCTCACGGTACACTTCGCTCATCTTCTCCATGCCCGCGCGCGCTTCCTCGGCCTCTTCGGCACTCGTCTCGCGCTTGATGTTCTCGCTCGCGAGGTAGCTGTCCGAGTTCGGCTTGGCGGCGAAGTCGCGCACCCCCGCGCTACTCCTCGCCCGCAGACGGATTTCGGACGGTGAGCCGGATCTCGACCAGCGCGGTCGGCTCGTAGAGTTCGGTCACGCCCACCGCGGTCCAGGCGGGAAAGGGTGCCTTGATGTAGCGGTTCTTGACCGGCACCAGCGCGTCGAGCTGCGGGCCCATCGGCCCTTGGTGGAAGGTATCGAACACCAGCACATCGTCCCATGTCGCGCCAAGCCGTTCGAGCGTGCGGGTCAAATGGTCGAACACGCGGGTGAAGGCGGGCTCCATCCCCTCCTCGCCTTCGAGCGGGCCCGCGACCACGCCCGAAAGATAGATGGTGTCGCCGTGGATGACCGCTTCGGAATAGCCGACCTCCTCCTGGAAGGCGCGCGGGCCTGCATCTTCGGGCATCAGCACCTGCTTGGGCGGTGCCTCGCGCGCGCCCGCGCCGGTGGCCGCCAACGCCGCCAGCGTGAGCCCCGCAGCAATGTTAAAGCCGGTCTGCATCGTTCTTCCCCCTGTCCCGCAAAGGAGGGGAGACTGCGCCAGCGCGCGCGATCTAGCAAGGGCGGAGGCGGATAGGCCCGGTCAGTCGGCCCCACCCTCCGGCTGATACAGCTTCTCGCCCTTCTTGCGGTAAACCTCGCTCATCTTCTCCATCCCCTCGCGCGCTTCCTCGATGGGCAGCTACCGCGTGGTCCGAGAGCTACTCGGCGACGGCCTCCGCCTCGCTCACCTCGATATGCACCGGGTGGGTCGCGGTTACGCCGCCGATCTCATCGGTGAGCGCAAGTTCGACGGTGTAGGTTCCCAACTGTTCGCCATCCTCGATCGTCAGTCCGATCGACTGCGGAGCGAGGCCGATCGATCCGGGTGGCGCACTGGGTCCAAGTGGGAGCGCTTCGAACATCATCGGTTCGCCATATGCGGTACCATCCGGCGCGGTGATCGTAACATGGGCGGTGAGGTGACACCGCCCCAGATCATCGCGGCTGCAATTCGCATAGAGGATGAACTGATGGATTGGCTCGTTTCGCCGCGCCTCGGTGGTCACCCTCAGATTCGGAGGAGTCGGCTGCGACCAGGCTTCCATCATCGCTTCCGGATCGGTGGTCCAGACATGGATCAGCCGCAACTCGCCCGCCGCAGCCTCATACGGTGTGGGGGGCTCGGCGAAGCCGGATACAGGCGCAATCGCAAATGCCAGCGCAGCGGCTGTGGAAGCTCGACGCAGCATTATTCGGCCTCGCCTTCGGGCAGATACAACCTCTCACCCTTCTCGCGGTAGACCTCGCTCATCTTTTCCATGCCCTCGCGCGCTTCCTCGGCCTCTTCGGCGCTCGTCTCGCGCTTGATGTTCTCGCTCGCGAGATAGCTGTCCGAGTTCTGCTTCGCCGCGAATTCGCGGACTTCCTGCGTGATCTTCATGCTGCAGAACTTGGGGCCGCACATCGAGCAGAAATGCGCGGTCTTGGCGCCTTCTGCGGGGAGCGTCTGGTCGTGGTACTGCTCGGCGGTTTCGGGGTCGAGGCTGAGGTTGAACTGGTCGCGCCAGCGGAAGTCGAAGCGGGCTTTGCTCAGCGCGTCATCGCGGACCTTGGCGGCCGGGTGGCCCTTGGCGAGGTCGGCGGCGTGCGCGGCGAGCTTGTAGGTTACCACGCCGACCTTCACATCGTCGCGGTCGGGCAAGCCGAGGTGTTCCTTGGGCGTGACGTAGCAGAGCATGGCGGTGCCGTACCAGCCGATCTGCGCCGCGCCGATGCCGCTGGTGATGTGGTCGTAGCCGGGCGCGATATCGGTGACGAGGGGCCCCAATGTGTAGAAGGGCGCTTCGCCGCAGGCCTCGAGCTGCTTGTCCATGTTCTCCTTGATCTTGTGCATCGGCACGTGGCCGGGGCCCTCGATCATCACCTGCACGTCCTGCTCCCACGCGCGCTTGGTCAGTTCGCCCAGCGTGTAGAGCTCGGCGAACTGCGCTTCGTCATTGGCGTCGGCGATACTGCCGGGGCGCAGGCCGTCGCCGAGGCTGTAAGCGATGTCATAGGCTTTCATGATCTCGGTGATCTCGTCGAAGCGCTCGTAGAGGAAGCTCTCCTTGTGATGCGCAAGGCACCATTTCGCCATGATCGAGCCGCCGCGGCTGACGATGCCGGTGACGCGCTTGGCGGTCATCGGGACATAGGGCAGGCGCACGCCGGCGTGGATGGTGAAATAGTCGACGCCCTGTTCGGCCTGTTCGATCAGCGTGTCGCGGAACACTTCCCAGGTGAGGTCCTCGGCAATGCCGCCGACCTTTTCGAGCGCCTGGTAGATCGGCACGGTGCCGATGGGGACGGGGCTGTTGCGGATGATCCATTCGCGCGTGTCGTGGATGTTGCGGCCTGTGCTGAGGTCCATCACCGTGTCGGCGCCCCAGCGGATCGACCAGACCATCTTGTCGACCTCGGCAGCGACATCGGATGCGACCGCGCTGTTGCCGATATTGGCGTTGATCTTGACGAGGAAGTTGCGCCCGATCGCCATCGGTTCGGTTTCGGGGTGGTTGATGTTGTTGGGAATGATCGCGCGGCCGCGGGCGATCTCGTCGCGGACGAATTCGGGAGTGACATATTCGGGGATCTCGGCGCCCCATGAATTGCCGTCGAGCTCGCGCGCGACCTGTTCGCGGCCCAAGTTCTCGCGCTCGGCGACATATTCCATCTCGGGGGTGATGATGCCCTGCCTTGCATAGTGCATCTGGCTGACATTGGCGCCGGGCTTGGCGCGCAGCACCGTCTTGGCGACATTGGGGAAGGCGGGGACGCCGCCCGACCGGTCGGGGCCGAGCTGGCCGTTATCCTCGGGCTTCACTTCGCGCGCGGCGTATTCCTCGACATCGCCGCGCGCCATGATCCATTCGCGGCGCTTCTGTTCGAGGCCGGCGCGGATGTTGATCGTGACATCGGGGTCGGTATAGGGGCCGCTGGTGTCGTAGACGCGCACGCTGGGTTCGCCGCCCTCGAGGTCGATCTCGCGCATGGCGACGCGCACGCCGCTGCCGCTTTTCGCGCCGATCTGGACCTTGCGGCTACCGCGGATGGGGCCGGTGGTGACGCCGATGTCGAATTTGGAGTTGATGTCGGCCATGAATGGACCTTCCTTAAAAAAGAGCGAGAAGCGTTAGAGACGCAGCAGCGCGGCGACGATGAGCGCCGCGCCGAGCAGGAGCGAGAGACCGGCCCACAGCCGGTTGGCAGCGCCCATCAGGCGCCGCGCGAAAGCGAGGAAATTGTCGCCAAAGGCGAGGATCAGCGCGCCCTCGACGACCATCCCGCCGCCGATGACGGTGACCAGCACCGCGAGCCAATCATCGGGCCGCCAGGGCGAGACGAGGTAGATCGCGGCGCCAAGGCCGAGACAGACGATGCCGGTGAGAAAGCGCAGGCCCATGTCGCGTTCGAAATGCGCGACCATCCCTGCCCAGCCGCCCGGATGGCGCAATTCGCCGATCGCGGCGCTGGCCGAATAGAGCCCGACGAACAGGGCGATCCAAGCGGGAATATCGATACCGTCGGCCATGCGAAATCTCTCCTCGCGACGGATGGAGAGCAGGGCCCTGCACGGGTACCGCCCACTCCCTCCGCCGATGCTAATCGGTTCAGGTTCGACGGGTCGGGCGGTGCTACGCGCCCCTCTCAGCCTGAGCAGGCTCCCCGGGGATGGCGTGGTTGTAGGCGTGTTAGCGCGCCGCGTCCAGCGAGGGAAAAACGCCGCACCCGCCGCTTTATTTGCAAATGATTCTCACTATCCTTGACTCGTGCGATTAATTCGCAATAGCGGCACGAAAAGTTCAGATGAGGAAATCGTTCATGCCCACCGCTTCCCCCGCCGCGCGCCTGCTCGCCTGCACCGCGCTTGCTCCCTGCCTGTTCGCTGCCGCGCCCGCGCTCGCCGAAGAGGCCATGGACAGCGCCACTGCCGCACCGGGTATCGTCGTGCTGGGGGAACGCGATGAAGACCCGCCGCGCAGCGCGACCAAGCTGCCGCTGGAAGTGATCGACACGCCGCAGTCGGTCTCGGTCATCGGCCAGGACCTGATCGAGGACTTCGGCTTCGACGAGATCAACGACGCGCTGGCAGTGGTCCCGGGAATCAATGTCGAGCAGGTCGAAACCGACCGCACCTATTACACCGCGCGCGGCTTCGACATCAGCTGGCTGATGGTCGACGGGCTGGCGACGCCCAATGTCTATGGCCCGACCAGCGGCGCGCTCGACACGGTGTTCTACCAGCGGGTCGAAGTGGTGCGCGGTGCCAATGCGCTGCTGTCGGGGATCGGCAATCCGGCGGGCACGATCAACTTCGTCCGCCGCCGCCCGACCGGCGAAACCGGCGGTTCGGCCGCGCTCAGCTATGGGTCGTGGGACACGATCCGCGGCGAGGCCGATCTCGACATCGCGCTGGACGAAACCGGCAGCTGGGGCCTGCGCGCCACCGGAGCGATTACCACGGGCGATTCGCACCTGCGCGACTACACCTCGGACCGCTATGCCGGGCAGCTGATCCTGGCGGGCGAGATTACCCCGACGTTGTCGCTCGCGATGGGGTATTCGCACCAGCAGAACAATGCCGACAACGTGCTGTGGGGCGCGCTGCCGCTCTTGTTCACCGATGGCACGCCGACCGATTATCCCGCCGGCACCTCGACCACGCAGGACTGGACTTATTGGGACACGACCAACACCCGCGGTTTTGCCGAAGTGGCGTGGAACCTCGCGCAGGACTGGACGCTCAAGACGGTGCTGACGCGGCAGGACACCTCCAGCGATTCCGAACTGTTCTATGTCTATGGCACGCCCGATCGCGACACCGGGCTGGGGCTGCTGGGCTATCCCGGCGCCTATCAATACGACACCGGCGGCTGGGTTTCGGATACCGAGCTGAGCGGCCGCTTCGGCGCGTTCGGGCGCGAGCACGATGTGACCGTGGGCGTGCAATATAGCGACACCAGCTTCGGCTATCTCGGACGCCAGGCCCCGTTCACCGATCCCGCCTGGGGCCCGCTGCCCGCGCTGCCCGACTGGACCGGCGAGGAAGTCGGCCGGCCCGCCTATGGCGCGGTGCAGGTCGATGCCGATTTCGATTACCGCATGTGGCGCGCATTTGCCGCGACCCGGCTGCAGTTGACCGATCGGCTGAGCGTGATCGGCGGCGCCAATTACATCGACGTCGAATCCGAGGGCGTCAGCTACGGGGTCGACTTCGGCCGCAGCGAAAGCGCGCTGAGCCCGTTCGCGGGCGTGACCTTTGAGGCGATCGACGGGGTCAATCTCTACGCCAGCTATTCGGACATCTTCCTGCCGCAGCACGAAACCGGGACCGACTATGCCCCGCTGGGCGCGGCCAAGGGCGAAAGCATGGAAATCGGCCTCAAGGCGCAGACCGCCGACGGGGCGCTGCTCGGCACGGTGGCGCTGTTCCGTGCCGAACAGTCGAACATCGCCGAATCCGCCGGGCTCGATCCGGCCACCGGCCAGACGCTCTACAATGGCATCGACGTGGTCAGCGAAGGCGTCGAGTTCGAGATCACCGGACGTCTGGCCGAAGGGCTGTTGCTGCAGGCCGGCCTGACGCATCTGTCGCTCGAGGATGGCAATGACGGCAAGGTGCGCACCTATGTCCCGCGCACCACTGCCGATATCGCGCTGCGCTGGCAGCCGACCACGCGGCTGTCGCTGGGCGCGGTGCTGGGCTGGCAGGACGACGTCTATCTCGACACCGCGCTGGGGCGGATCGACCAGGACGCCTATGCCACGCTGCAATTGCAGGCCGGTTACCAGCTGACCGACAATCTCGAGCTGCAGGCGAACATCGCCAATGTCGCGGACGAGAAGTACCTCACCAGCCTCTATTGGGAGCAGGCCTATTACGCCGCGCCGCGCAATTACACGCTGACGCTGCGGGGCAGCTTCTGATGGCAGGAGACGGCGCACTCTGGCTCGGCTGCGCGCTTGCTGCGGCGGGCGTGGCCGGGCTGCGCCTGTCCTGGGGGCGGAGGGGCAAATCGCCGCAGCTCTACATGCTCGGCTGGGCCGCGCTTGCCGCGGGCTGCATCGCGGCGGGCATGGCGAGCGGCGCCTGGGGCGTCGCCGTCGCCGCCTTGGTGGCCACCGCCATGGCCTGCCTGGTCCTGACCCACGCCGCGTTCGAACAACCCCGCACGCCGCGCCGGGCCGCCGAACCCGAAAGCGCCGCCGCCGCATCTGCGCCGGGCACGTTGAGCCGGGGCGTGATCACCTTCGCGCTGACCGGACCGGTCGCTTTGGCGGTGGCGGTCGTGCTCGCGCTTGGGATGCGCACCGTGGCGCTCGCCTGGCCAGTGGCAGAGGCGGATGCCAATGTGATGGTACTCGCGCTGGTCCCGCTGTTCTGGCCGCTGCTCGCTTTCGCCATGCTGATGGCCGAGAACCGGCGGCCGCAAATCGCGATGCTGGCCGTGCCGCTGATCGCTGCATCGCTGCCACTGCTTGCTTTGGGGAGCCGGCCATGACCGCGCTGTTTTCGAAAGACACTGTCCGCCGGGGGATCGCGGCGCATTCGGCGATCGGGCTGATCTGCTGCGCGCTGCTCTATCTCATCTGCGTCAGCGGCACTGCCATCGTGCTGTATGAGGAATGGCAGCGGTTCGAACAGCCGAGCGCGCCCGAGATGGAGAGCATCGCGCCGGAGGCGGTCGAGCGCGCCATTGCCAATGTCGTGGCGACCGAAGCCGGACAGACGCCGACCACGCATCTCTATGTCCATATGCCCACCGAGGCGCTGCCGCGAACGACGGTCACCACCGACACGCAGGCGGTGCATGTCGATGCGGATGGCACCATCGCCGCGCCCGAGGAAAACGCCTGGGCCGAATTCCTGCTTGGTCTGCATTATGCGCTCAACCTGCCCCCGGTCCTGGGGATGACGCTGGTCGGCATGTTCGGCGCGATGATCGTCGCGCTCGCGGTGTCTGGCATCGTCGCGCATCCACGGATTTTCCGCGATGCCTTCCGCCTGCGCGCGCGGCGGAACGACGATGTCGCAACACTCGACTGGCACAACCGGTTGGCGGTGTGGACGCTGCCCTTCGCGCTGGTGATCGCGCTGACCGGGGCGATGATCGGCCTGTTCTACGTCTCGGGCGCCAGCCTTGCCGAAACCGCCTATGACGGCGATGGCGATGCGGCGCTGGCACCGGTCTTCGGTTCGGAGCCCGAGGGTGACGCTGCCCCTGCCCCGATACCCAGCGTGGCCCCGGTGCTGACCTATATGGACCGCGAATATCCCGGAGTGCGCGTCTCCTACCTGATCCTCCACGATCCCGGCACGCGCGGCCAGCATGTCCAGGTGGTCGGCGAGCACGAGCGGCGGCTGATCTTCGGCGAGTATTACGCCTTCGGCGCGGATGGCAGCTTCAAAGGCACCGCAGGCCTTGCCGATGGCGCCACCGGCCAGCAATTCGCCGCCTCGATCTACAAGCTGCATTTCGGCAATTACGGCGGGCTGCCGGTGAAGATCGCCTATATCGTTTTTGGCCTCGCGCTGAGCGTGGTGGTGACGACGGGGACCTTCATCTGGCTCAACAAGCAGGCGCGCAAGGGCCGCCCGCGCCCCATGATCCGCGCAGGCTGGTGGGGCGCGACGATCGGTGTCCCGGTTGCGGTCCTCGTCACGCTGGTAGCCCGGCTGACCCTGGGCAATGGCGCGCCGTTCGTCGCGATATTCTGGGGGGTAACGCTCGCCATAATGGGCGCCGCGATCCTGCGTTCGCGCAAGTCGGGGCAGCGCGCGGTGCTCGCCACCGCCCCCGGATTTGCCCCTTAGCGCAGCATCGGTATAGCAGCCCTCACCATTTCCCAGGAGAGGATTGCCGACCATGACCCTTCGCGCGCCGCTTACCGCCGCCGCCCTGCTTGCTACCGCCTCGCTTGCCGCGCAGGCGCAGGCCCGGCCGATGACGCCGGAAGACGTTGCCCAGCTCGAAAGCGTGGGCACCATCGCCGTTTCGCCCGATGGCAGCCGGATCGCCTACACCACCGCCAGCCTGCCCGATGTGACCGAAGGCGAGAAAAACGGGAGCACCCAGCAGCAGCTCAAGCTGGCCTTTGGCCCGGGCAATGCGCGCGACTTCCTGCCCGACGATATCAATGTATCGGGCGTGACCTTCTCGCCCGATGGCCGCATGGTCAGCTTCGTCTGGGCGGACGAGGACGAGAAGCGCGCTGTCTGGGGCATACCCGTCGATGGCGGCGCGCAGCGCAAGCTGGCCGCAGTAAAAGGTGCTGCGGTACGCTCCTATGCCTGGTCGCCCGATGGCAGCACGCTGTGGATGCTGGCGGGTGCCGAGGAAGACAAGGCGCGCGAAAGCGAGGCCAAGGCCGGATTCAATTCGGTGGTCTATGAGGAAGAAGCCAAGCTGACGCGGTTGTTCTCCGCGCGTGTCGCGGGCGAAGTGGACGCCGACCCCAAGCCGGTCACCATCCCCGGCTATGTCAGCGCCTTCAAGGTCGCGCCCGATGGCCGCCATGCAGTGGTCGACAGTGCGCCCACCCCGCAGATCGACGATGCCTATACCGCCAAGCGCGCGCATGTGCTCGACCTCACCAGCGGCAAGGTGGTGCGCGTGGTCGAGACGCCCGGCAAGGTCGGCGATATCGAAATCTCGCCCGATGGCACGCAGCTGTCGATGATCGCGGGCGTCGACATGAACGACCCAGCGGCGACCACACTGCATCTGGTCGATGTCGCGACCGGCGCCTATCGTGCGCTCAATGCGGGTGCGCCCGAAGCCGCGGTCGATGCCGAATGGCTCATCGACGGTCGTCTCGCCGCGGTCATCCACAAGGGCGCGCAAAGCGCGCTGCGGATCTACAATGCCGATGGCTCGGTGGCTGCAGAGCATGACGGCGGTGCGCTGATCCTCACCAGCGTCGAGGCCGGCGGTGGCACGCTGGCGGTCGAGGCCAACAGCCCGCAGCACCCGGGCGAGCTGTTCGTGTGGAAGGACAGCGCATTCCAGCGCTGGACGCAGCACAATTCCTGGCTGTCGGAGATCGACTTTGGCGCGCAGCGCGCATTCACCTATACCGCGCGCGACGGGCAGGAAGTCGAGGGCGTGCTGATCGAACCCGTCGGCGGCGCTCCGCGCGGCGGCGCCCCGCTGATCCTCAATGTCCACGGCGGACCCGAAGCGCATGACAGCAATGGCTGGCAGACCGCCTATTCCAAGCCCGGCCAGGTGGCCGCGGGCCAGGGCTATGCGGTGTTCCTGCCCAATTATCGCGGTTCGACCGGCTACGGCACCGCGTTTTCCAAGCAGCACACGGGAAATTACACCGATCCCGAGTTTACCGATCTGGTCGATGCCAAGCGCGCGCTAGTCGAAGCGGGGATTGCCGATGGCGAGCGCACCGGCGTGACCGGCGGCTCCTACGGCGGCTATGCCACGGCATGGTCTTCCACCCGCTGGAGCGAGGAATTCGCCGCGGGCGTGATGTTCGTCGGCATTTCCAACCAGGTCAGCAAGTTCGGCACGGGCGACATCCCTTACGAGATGTACAATGTGCACAGCGGCAAATGGCCGTGGGACGACTGGATGGCGATGCTCGAAATCTCGCCGATCTTCCATGTCGACAAGGCCAGCACGCCGCTGCTGATCATGCATGGCGAGGAAGACACGCGCGTCGACCCGGGCCAGAGCCTTGAGCTGTACCGTGCGATGAAGATCCGCAAGCCCGACGTGCCCGTGCGGCTGGTGTTCTATCCCGGCGAAGGCCACGGCAACCAGAAGGCTGCCGCGCGCTATGATTACAACCTGCGCATGATGCGCTGGTTCGACACCTATCTGAAGACCGGCGACCGCGATGCACCGCTGCCGGCCGAGCGCCCCGTTCTTCCCGCGGGCACCACCGGTGTTTCCAGCGACGACTGATCGCCCCGAACGGGCATGAAAAAGGGGCCGCGCGGCATGCCACCGCGCGGCCCCTGCTTTTTTGGACCGGACTATTTCCCGCCGGCGGCGATCCAGTCGTCGATCTTGGCTTCGAGCACGGTGAGCGGGATATTGCCGCTGTCGAGCACCTGTTCGTGGAAGCGGCGGATGTCGAACTCATCGCCCAGCGCGGTTTCGGCGCGCGCGCGCAGTTCCTTGATCTTCAATTCGCCGATCTTGTAGCCCAGCGCCTGGCCCGGCATGGCGATATAGCGCGCGACCTCGTTTTCCGAATAGTCGCGCGGGTTGCCGTTCTCGACCATGTATTCGACCGCCTGCTCGCGGGTCCAGCCGAGCGCGTGGATGCCGGTATCGACCACCAGCCGCACCGCGCGCTTCAATTCGCCATCCTCGAGCGCCTGCAACCGGTCGACCGGATCGTCATACAGGCCGAGTTCGTAGCCGAGGCTCTCGGCATAGAGCGCCCAGCCCTCGCCATAGGCAGTGAACCAGCCGTGCCGCAGCAGATCTGGCAGGCTTTCGTCCTCGACCGCGAACATCACCTGGAAGTGATGGCCCGGATTGCCTTCGTGCATATAGAGCCGGACGGACGGGCTCAGTTCGCGCTCGGCGGCATTCCAGCCGCTGAAATAGAAGGTGCCGGGGCGCGATCCGTCGGCCTTGCCCGGCTGGTAGGACGCGGCGAGGAAGAACTGTTCGCGATAGGGTTCGTATGGCTCGATCCGCAGCTCGGTTTCGGGCTGGCGCAGGAACAGCGGACCGATCTTCGCATCGACCTTCCGGCCGACTTCATACCATGCCTCCTGCAGCGATTCCTTGGTCTTGTAGACCGGCGGGCGGCGGTCGCCGCGTTCGGCGATCGCCTGCTGGCGCGCCTCGTTGATCCGCGCGACTTCGGACAGGCCCAGCCGGTGCACCTCTTCCGCGGTCAGCGGCAGCGTGGTCATTTCGGCGATCCGGTAGGCGTAATAGGCATCGCCGCCGGGTGTCTCTGTCGCACCGATGCTGGCGCGGGCGTGCGGCAGGTAGCTGTCCGCCAGATAGGCGCGCAGCTTGCGCATTGCCGGATAGAGCGTGCCTTCGACCGCCGATATCAGCGCAGTGCGCGCCTGCCCCTTCTGCGCTTCGGTGAAGCTTTCGGGCAGCTGGCGCAGCGGCGCGTAATAGGGATTGCTATCCTCGGGCGCGCCCAGCTGCGTGTCGAGCTGTTCGATCATCAGCTCCACCGTCAGCCGCGGCAGGGTGATGCCCTGTTCCAGCCCCGTGTCGAAGCGCGCGATGACATCGTCGACCATCTGCGCATAGGCGGCATGCCGTGCGACATTGTCGGCATAGTCTTCAACCGCCGCGAAGGGCATCACCCCATCGGGCGCCGACAGGCCGGGATAGGACCCCTGGATGCCCTGGAAATGGTCGAGCGGCAGCGCGAGGATCGTCTGCAGCACCGCCGGTTCGGTGGCGGCGAGCATACGCTCCTTCGAATAACGGAAGGTGTCGTAGGCGATCTGCTCGCCCGGCGTCAGCGCCGCGCGGTCGATCGTCGCGAGCGCGGCAATGTCGCACATCGCTGCCGCGCGTTCGGTTTCATAGGCCGCGGGGGAGAAGTCGCCCAGGCTGCCCGCATCGGAAAAATCGCCGCGATAGAACGCCGCGCGCGGGTTCCGGTCGAGGAAGGCGGCGTCGCTTTCGGCCATCAGCGTGCGCAGCCGCTGGCTGTCGCTCTGCGCGGCCGCGACCCGGTCGCAGGCTTGCGCCGCGGGGGCCGCCAGCGCGGCGCCGGCCATCGCCAGCGCCGAGGCGAGTTGCAGGACCCTATATTTCATAGCCATGCCCTTACTGCCCCCCGCCCGCGATCCAGGCGTCGATCTTGGCCTCCAGCACGGGCAGCGGGATATCGCCAGTGTTGAGCACCTGTTCGTGGAAGGCGCGGACATCGAAGTCCTCGCCCAACGCGTCCTCGGCGCGTGCGCGCAGTTGCTTGATCTTCAATTCGCCGGTCTTGTAGGCCAGCGCCTGCGCGGGCATCACGATATACCGCGCGCTCTCGCTTTGGGCGAAATCGCGCGCCGCGCCGTTGGCGACCATATATTCGATCGCCTGCTCCCTGGACCAGCCCAGCGCGTGCATGCCGGTGTCGACCACCAGCCGCACCGCGCGCAGCATTTCGCCGCCCTCGAGCGCTTTCAGCCGTTCGACCGGATCGTCATAGAGACCGAGTTCGTAGCCGAGGCTCTCGGCATACAGGCCCCAGCCCTCGCTGAAGGCGGTGAATCCGCCATAGCGCATGAATTCGGGCAATGCCTCGTTCTCGATCGCGAACATCGACTGGAAGTGATGCCCCGGATTGCCTTCGTGCATATAGAGCGAGACCGATGTGCCCAGCTCGCGTTCGGCAACGTTGTAACCACTGAAATAAAAGGTGCCCGGACGCGACCCGTCGGCCTTGCCCGCCATATAGCTGGCGGCGAGGCTGAATTTCTCGCGGTAAGGTTCGTACGGTTCGATCCGCAGCTCGGTTTTTGGCTGGCGCAGGAACACTTCGTCCATCAGCGGATCGACCTGCTCGGCCACTTCGTACCACGCAGCCTGGAGGTCGGCCTTGCTGGTGTAGGTTTCGCCGGTGCGGCCATCCGCTTCGGCTTCGGCGGCGTCGATCGCGGCATTGATCCGCGCGACTTCGGCCAGCCCGATCTCGTGGACCTGCTGTGCGGTCAGCGGCAGCGTGGTGTTTTCCTCGATCCGGTAGGCATAATAGGCCTCGCCGCCGGGATTGTCGGTCGCGGCAATGCTGGTGCGCGACTGTTCGAGGTACTCGCTCGCCAGGTAATCGCGCAGCTTCTGCAGCGCGGGCATCAGCGTGCCCGTGAGCACCGCGCGATGCTCGCCGATCAGGCGCTCGCGCTCGGAGGCGGAGAAGCTTTCGGGAAACCGGGCCGCCGGCGCCCAATAGGGGCTCTGCTCGATCGGTGCGCCAAGCTGCAAATCGAGCTGCTCGATCATCAATTCGACCGACATGCGCGGCAGCGTGATGCCCGCTTCAGCCCCGGTGCGGAAACGCGCAATCGCCTGGTCGACGATGTCCGCCATCGCCCGGTGACGACTGAAATTGTTCTCGTAATCCTGCACCGTGTCATAGGGCATCAGCGCGCCGGGTGCGGAAAAGCGCGGGTAGAAGACATGCAGCCCGCGGAAATGGTCGATCGGCAGCGCGAGCACGGTGGGCAGCACGTCGGGCGCGGTCTGCGCCAGCGTGCGCTGCTGCGTATATTCGAACACGTCGTAGGCGATGCGGTCGGTTTCGCCCAGCGCCGCGCGGTCGATCGTCGCCAGTTCGGCCAGATTGGTCTGCGCCGCCGCGCGGTCCGCGGCATAGCTGGCGGGCGAATAATCGCCCAGCTGGTCGGCATCGGAAAAGTCGCCGCGGAAGAAGGCCGCGATCGGATTGCGATCGAGCATGTCCGCTTCGCTGCGTTCGAACAATGCGGTAAGCCTGGCGGCGGCTGCGGCTTGCGCTTCGGCCTGTTGCGGCTGCGCCAGTGCGGCGGGCGCGGATACGGTAGCGCAGGCAATGGCCAGCGCCGATGCGAGGCGCGCGAAAGTGGTAGTCATGATGTGCAGTCTCCCCTGAGATCGTGGCCCGACGCTAGCCGTGCATGCAATCGCCGCAAAGCCCCTTCGACAAAGCGTTTTCCCAGACCCGTGAACGGTGTTCAGGCAAACTCGAGCCCTTCGAAAGCGCCCGATCGGCGCCATTGGTCGATATGGTTGAAGAACCCCAGCGCGCCCGCCGGATGGCCCAGCGCAAAGCGCTCCTGTTCGCCATAGCCCTGCCCTTCATTGTTGTAATAGCCGGGCGTGCATTCGGTGCTGCCCAGTCGCGCGGCGGGGCCGGTCAGCAGGAAGTCGAGCCATTGCTGTTCGGCCTCCGCCCTGGGCTCGACGCTGGCGTGCCCCCGCGCCTCGGCATGCGCGACCACCGCGGCGACCGTTTCGGCATGGTCGACGAGGTTGTGCGGGTAATTGGCGATAAAGGCCGCCGCCTGGTTCTGCTGGACGAAGAACATGTTGGGGAAGCCATGGACATGCAGGCCGTGAAAACTGCGCATGCCGCCCGCCCAATAGTCCGACAGCAGCCGCCCGCCGCGACCGGTCACGTCATAGCCCGCGCGCTCGGTGAAATCGGTGCCGACCTCGAAGCCCGAGGCATAGACGATGCAGTCGACGTCATATTCCTTGCCACTGGCTATGACGCCCTTAGCGGTAATCCGTTCGACGCCCTTGCCATCGGTATCGACCAGATGCGTGTTGGGCCGGGTGAAGGCCTGGAGATATTCGTCGTGGAAGCACGGGCGTTTGCACAGCTGGCGATACCACGCCTGCAGCTTTGCCCCCGCCTCGCCGCCGACGATCGCCTCAGCGCGCGCGCGGATCTCGCTCATCTTGGCGTTATCGGCATCCTCGAATGCGGCCATGATGCCTTCAGGCGTGCGCTGTTCGGGCGGCATATCGATCACCTGCGCGCGGATGCGCTTGCCCAGATCGGTCCAGCCATCGTCGACCAGGTCTTCGGCGGGAAAGCCGATGCCCAGATTGGCGACGAAGTTTTCCTGCCATTTCTTCTGCCAACCGGGTTCTGCAACCTCGTCGAACCAGTCACGGGTCAGCGGGCGGTTGTTGCGCTCGTCCACGCTCGACGGCGTGCGCTGGAAGACCAGCAGTTCCTGCGCATCGCGCGCGACATTGGGCACCACCTGCACTGCGGTCGCGCCCGTGCCGATCACTGCCACGCGCTTGTCCGACAGCCCGGTCATCGGCTCGCCCTCGGGCGTGCCGCCGGTATAGCCATAGTCCCACCGGCTGGTGTGGAAGCTCTTGCCTTCGAACTCCTCGATCCCGGGCAGGCCGGGCAGCTTGGCGACATGCAACGGGCCGGTGCCCATACCGACATATTTGGCGGTAAATTCATCGCCGCGATCGGTCCGCACGATCCACACTTTGCGGGCATCATCCCATTCGAGATCGGTCACCTGCGTGTGGAACAGCGCATTGTCATAGAGATCGTACTGCCGGCCGATATTACTGCAATGATCGCGGATTTCGGGCGCATGCGCGTATTTCTCGCTCGGCATGTGCCCGGTTTCCTCGAGCAGCGGCATGTAGATCATGCTCGCGGTGTCGCATTGCGCGCCGGGATAGCGGTTCCAGTACCAAGTCCCGCCGAAATCGCCGCCCTTCTCGACGATGCGATAGTCGGTGACCCCCGCTTCCTTGAGCCGCGCACCCACGACCAGCCCGGCAAACCCGCCGCCGATAAAGGCGAAGGTGACATGATCGGTGACCGGCTCGCGTGCCTCGCGCGGGGTGTAGGGATCGGCGGCAAGGTCGGTGAACTCGCTTTCGAGCCGCTTGTACTGCCCGGCCCCGTCGGTCCGCAGCCGCTTGTCGCGCTCCGCCGCATAACGGCGCCGCAGCGCCTCCTTGTCGATCAAGCCGTCCTTGTGGACCGTAGCCATATCCCTCTCCCCGCCGCGCCAGTCTCGATTCGCAACCCATCCATCATGTCGCGCGGCGACGCTATCGACAAGGGTGCGGTATCAGGGTGTGCGAAAGAGCGCAGTTGGCGCAGCCCGTGGGGGCGATTGCGCGGCGCGGCTATGTCAGAGGAAAAAGCAGTGGTGCCCAGAAGAGGACTCGAACCTCCACACCCTTGCGGATACATGCACCTGAAGCATGCGCGTCTACCAATTCCGCCATCTGGGCACACTGTCGCTGGCCGGTCGTCGAAGCACGGCTGCGGGTAGGCGCGGGCCACTAGCGAAGCAGTGGCTTACCTGTCAACGCCTTTCACACCCGCCGGAACGCTTGCGGCGCAGCGGGGGTTGGGGCTAGGGGCGTGGCGACAATTCTCCCTTCGAGGAAACAGGCGAATACCATGGCGAAAAGTGGCGCGTTGAACGGCAGGCTGGTAGTGCTGATGGGCGGCAGCGGCTTTATCGGCAATTACGTGGCGCAGGCGCTGCTCGAACGCGGTGCGCGGGTGCGGATCGCCAGCCGCAACCCCGAAAAGGCGTTCAAGCTCAAGCCACTCGCCAACCTCGGTCAGATACAATTCGCGCGCTGCGATGCGAGCGATCGCCAGTCGGTCGAGCGCTGCCTCGTCGGGGCGGATGCGGTGATCAACCTCGTCGGCGCGTTCGGCGGCAATCTGCGCCGGCTGATGGGCGAAGCGCCGGGCTGGATGGCCGAGGCCGCCGCCAAGGAAGGCGCGAGCGCGTTCGTCCATGTCAGCGCGATCGCGGCAGAGCCCGAAGACGACACCGAGATCGAATATGCCGCAGCCAAGAAGCTGGGCGAGGTGCGCGTGCTCGCCGCCTTCCCCAAGGCAACCATCCTGCGGCCGAGCATTCTGTTCGGCAAGGACGACAATTTCATCAACATGTTCGCCGGGCTGATTTCGACGCTACCCGTGCTGCCGGTCTTCGCGCCCGAAGCGAAGCTGCAGCCGGTCTATGTCGACGATGTCGCGGAAGCTGCGGTGCGCGCGCTCGAGGACCCCGGCACGTTCGGCGGCAAGATCTATGAGCTGGGCGGACCCGAGCAGATGTCGATGATGCAGATCAACGAAGCGATCGCCGCAGCGCAGCAGCGCAAGCGGACCTTCCTGGCGATGCCCGATGCGCTCTCGGCGACCTTTGCCGCGCTGCCGGGCACACCGATGGGCAGCGATCAGTGGAAGCTGCTCAAGCAGGGCAATGTCGTCTCGGGCGAGTTTCCGGGTTTCGCCAAGCTGGGTATCGAGCCCAAGCCGCTCGCCCTGTTCCTCGACAAATGGATGGTGCGCTACCGCAAGCACGGCCGCTTCACCGAAGCGCTGAGCGGCTGAGCTAGGCCCCGTCTTAGGGCGGGGTATCGTCTTCGAGCAGTGCGACCGGCTCGACCAGCAGTTCGGCGCCATTGCTGCCGATAATGCGCACGCGCGCACCCGCCGCCGTATCCGCACCGCGCGCGATCCATTCGCTATCGCCCACCTTCACCCGGCCCGAGCCGCTTTCGATCGCCTGCGTCACCAACGCGGTTTCGCCGTGGAGCCGGCCGACGCGGTTGTTGAGCAGCGGGTCGGAGGAGCTGGCCGGGCGGTCGCGCAGCCAGCGCTTGGCCGAAAAGGCGAGGATCAATGAGAGCGACAGCCAGGCGACGATCTGCAGCGCCAGCGGGGGCGCAGAGACGAAGGCCAGCACCGCGATGCCCAGCGCCGCCATCGCCAGCCAAATCAGGTAGACCCCGGGCACGATCATCTCGAGCGTGGCCAGTGCCAGGCCGATGATCAGCCAGATCCAGTAGGATTCGATACCATCCATCGCAGTTCCGCTCACTCGCCCCGCGAACGCGGAACGCTGGTCCGGCGCGTGGGAGCGGTGTCGCGGCTGGCAGGTATCGGCATGCCGCTATCCACCGTGCCCTCGGCGCCGTCGAACGTGCCCTTGATCAGTTCGCCGATACCACCGAGCGAGCCGATCAGCTGGGTTGCCTCGACGGGGAACAGGATGGTCTTGGCGTTGGGGCTGTCGGCGAACTTGCCCACCGCCTTGGTATATTCCTGCGCGATGAAGTAATTGATCGCCTGATTGCCCGAAGAGGCGATGGCGTTGGAAACCATCTCGGTCGCCTTGGCTTCGGCCTGCGCCGCGCGTTCGCGCGCTTCGGCATCGCGAAACTGCGCTTCGCGCTTGCCCTCGGCCTCGAGGATGGCGGATTGCTTGCGGCCCTCGGCGCGCAGGATCGAGCTGGTCTTGTCGCCTTCGGCCTCGAGGATTTCGGCGCGCTTGAGACGCTCGGCCTTCATCTGCCGCGCCATGGCTTCGGAGATATCGACCGGCGGGCGGATATCCTTGATCTCCACGCGGGTGATCTTGATCCCCCAAGGCGAGGTGGCGTGATCGACCACGCTGAGCAGCCGGGCGTTGATCTCGTCCCGCTTCGACAGCGTCTCGTCGAGATCCATCGAGCCCATCACGGTGCGCAGATTGGTGGTCGTCAGCGCCAGGATCGCGTTTTGCAGGCCCGACACTTCATAGGCCGCCTTGCCCGCATCGAGCACCTGGAAGAACACCACCGCATCGACGCCGACCATGGCGTTGTCCTTGGTGATGATTTCCTGCCCGGGAATATCGAGCACCTGCTCCATCATGTTGATCTTGTGACCGACGCGATCGATGAAGGGGTAGATGATATGCAGGCCGGGATCGGCGGCGAGGTGATATTTTCCCAGCCGTTCGATGGTGTAGACGAAGCCCTGTTTCACGATGCGCACGCCCATCACCAGGAACATGACAACGACCAGGACCAGCAGCATCAAGACAAGCGTACCACCAAGCATCACGACCCTCCTCAATTCGCCCGCATCGTAGCGCCCGCGGGGCTGGCGGCAAGCGAAAGCGGTCAGAGCGCCTCAGCGTAGGTTGCCAGCAAGCGCGCCCGGGCCCGCTCGGCCTCGGCTTCGTCGTAGGACGGCGAATCGGGCACGCACCAGCCGTGGTCAGCGGGATAGACCTCGACCTCCGCCGCCGCGCCGATCGCCTCGGCGGCCGCGCGGAATGCGGTCTTGGCCTCGGGCTCCTTGGCATCGTCGTTCTGCGCGATCGCGATCAGATAATGCGCATCCTCGCGCAGCATGCGGTGCGGGCTGTCCGCGCCCTCGCGTACCAGGCCGCCGCCGTGGAAGCTGGCCGCGGCCTTCATCCGCGGCACCGCCGCCGTGCTCCACACGGTGAACGGACCGCCCATGCAATAGCCCTGCGTGCCGATCCCGCGCGCCGTATCGACCCCGTCCTGCGTATCGAGCCAGGCGGTTGCCGCGCGGGCATCGGCCTGGATAGCCGCGGTATCGAGCTTGGCACGCCACGGGCGGACTTTCTGGAACCCTTCGGCGGCGGCGAAAGCCGCGAAATCGGCGAACTGCTGGCCTGCGACATCGCGGTAATAGGGATTGGCGACGAAGACCGCATAGCCCGCGCCCGCCAGCCGCCGGGCCATCTGCCGCTTGGCTTCGCGCAAGCCCGCGATATCGGGCCAGAACAGCACCAGCGGGCTGGCTGTATTCGCCGGGTGGACGAAGAACCCGTCCATCGTGCCACCGGGGGCGGCGAAGCTGACCATGCGCTCGGTCAGTCCGCCGGCGAGTTCGGGCCGCTGGACATCGGTGTCGACCGGCGCGCAGGCCGCCACGCCCGCTGCCAGCGCACCGCCGCCAAACGCCCGCCGCGAGACTTTACCGCGCGCCCAGCGCGCCAGATCCTGTTCGTCGCACATCGCCGTCTCTCCTGGTCGCATCCAATCGCCGCCGATCCTCGCAGGGCGCAGCCATATGGACAAGCCTGCCCATGCACGGCAGGATAGGTTTCATAGAGCGACGCAAATGTCGCCGGGGAGAGGATGATGCGACGGATCGGTTGGGCGGCAGTGGCCGTGCTGGGGTTTTGCGGGACGCTGGCTGGCTGCAACATGGGCGCTGCGGAAACGCCCGAGGGCGGGATCGACGCCGTCCGGCTGATCAATGCGGGCGACGACCCGGCCAACTGGATTACGCACGGCGGCGGCTATGCCGAACAGCGCTTCTCTCCGCTCGCGCAGATCGACCGCGACAGCGTGGGCGATCTCGGTCTCGCCTGGTTTTCCGACATGGACACCGCGCGTGGGCAGGAAGCGACCCCGCTGGTGATGGACGGCAAGCTCTATGTCACCAGCGCATGGAGCAAAGTCTTCGCCTTCGACGCCGCGACCGGCGAGGCACTGTGGAGCTACGATCCCGAAGTACCCGGCGAAACCGGGGTCAAGGCATGCTGCGACGTGGTCAATCGCGGGCTCGCCGCCTGGGGCGATCACCTGTTCCTCGGCACGCTCGACGGGCGGCTGGTCGCGCTCGACCGCGATACCGGCGCGGTGGCGTGGGAGAAGGTCACCGTCGACCAGGACAAGAGCTATACGATTACCGGCGCGCCGCGCGTAATCGACGGCAAGGTGCTGATCGGCAATGGCGGCGCTGAGTTCGGCGTGCGCGGCTATATCGCCGCCTACAGCGCCGACGACGGCGAGGAGCTGTGGCGCTTCTACACCGTTCCCGGCGACGAGGGTGACGACGCGCCCGAATATCTGAAGGACGCGGCAGAAACCTGGAGCGGCGATGTCCTGTCGAGCGAGACGGGCATTGGCGGCGGCGGGACGGTGTGGGATTCGATGGCCTACGATCCCGAACTGGACCTGCTCTATTTCGGCGTCGGCAACGGATCCCCGTGGAACCGGGCCTACCGCAGCCCCGGCCCCGACGGGCGCGGCGAAGGCGACAATCTCTACCTCTCCAGCATCGTCGCGATCCGCCCCGATACGGGCGAATATGTCTGGCATTACCAGACCACTCCGGGCGAGACCTGGGACTACACCGCCACGCAACACATCGTGCTGGCCGATATGGAGATCGACGGGCGCAGCCGGCAGGTGCTGATGCAGGCACCCAAGAACGGCTATTTCTACGTCCTCGACCGCGCGACGGGCGAATTCATTTCCGCCGAGCCCTATATCCCGCTCAACTGGTCCACCGGAATGAGCGCGGATGGCCGGCCGCAGATGAACCCCGAAACGCGGATCGACATTACCGGCCAGCCCGCGCTGGTGATGCCGGGGCCGCTGGGCGGCCACAACTGGCATCCGATGGCGTATCATCCGGGCGAAAACCTCGTTTACATCCCCGCCTTCGAAGCCGCGATGCTCTATGCCCCCGAAGCGGACTGGAAGCCCGACCGCGCGCGCGGGTTCAACATCGGCTTCGACCTGGGCGCGGGCGATTTGCCGCCCGACCTGGGCATCCGCCGCGAGGTGCAAGGCACGATCAAGGGCAAGCTGGTTGCATGGGACCCGGTGGCGCAGGAAGCACGCTGGAGCGTCGAACATCCCGGCCCGTGGAACGGCGGCCTGCTGGCGACCGGCGGCGGGCTTGTCTTCCAGGGCAATTCGGGCAGCGAGTTCGCGGCCTACAATTCGGCCAATGGCGAGCGGCTGTGGAGCTTCGCCGCGCAGACCGGCGTGGTCGCCCCGCCGATCACCTACACGGTGGACGGCGAACAATATGTCGCGGTGCTGGCCGGCTGGGGCGGTGCCTTCGCGCTGTCTGCCGATGGCGCGCTGATCGATAATATGCGCCCGGTGCGCAACATCAGCCGGTTGCTGGTCTTCAAGCTGGGCGGCACGGCGCAATTGCCCGCAGAACCCGACTTCACGCTGGCCGCGCTCGACCCGCCGCCGTCGCGTGCCAGCGCGGCAACCATTGCGCTGGGGGGCAGCAAATACGCTCGCTATTGCGCGGTCTGCCATGCGCCGGGAGCGGTCGGTTCGACCGAACTGCCCGACCTGCGCCGCTCGGGCGCGCTGGAAAACCGCGCGGCGTGGATGCAGATCGTCCATGGCGGCGCGCTGCAGGACAATGGCATGGCCAGCTTCGCCCCCTCGCTGTCCGAGGACGAGGTCGAGGCGATCCGCCAATATGTCATCAAGCGCGCCAATGAAGACAAGGCGATGGAGGCGGAGCGCGCCAAGACCCGCGTCACGCGGCGCTGATCAGCCCCTGAAGACCACGGTCCGCTGGCCGTTGAGCAGGACGCGCTCTTCCAGGTGGAGACGCACCGCTTCGGCGAGCACGCGGCTTTCGATGTCGCGGCCCTTGCGCACCAGCGCATCAGGCGTGTCGGCATGGCCGATGCTTTCGGCATCCTGGTGGATGATCGGGCCTTCATCGAGATCGCCGGTGACGTAATGCGCGCTCGCGCCGATCATCTTGACCCCGCGCTCATAGGCCTGGTGATAGGGCTTGGCGCCCTTGAAGCCGGGGAGGAAGCTGTGGTGGATATTGATGCAGCGGCCAGCAAAATGCGCCGCGTGTTCGTCCGACAGGATCTGCATATAGCGCGCCAGCACGATGAGTTCGGCACCGCTTTGCTCGGCAATCGCGCGCACCTGCGCTTCCTGCGCGGGTTTGGTGTCGCGGGTGATCGGCAAATGGTGGAACGGGACGTCGCCCAGATCGGTATGCTCGATCGCGGCGCGCGGATGGTTCGAGACGATAGCCACCGGGTCCATCGGCAGTTCGCCGATCCGCCAGCGATAGAGCAGGTCAGCCAAGCAGTGATCGAACTTGCTGACCATGATCAGCACACGCCGCGGGCGGTCGCGCAGCGACAGCTTCCACTCCATCGCGAACTCGCTCGCCAGCGGGGCGAACTCCGCGCGGAAGGCATCGCGCGAGATCGCGCCCGGATCGAATTCGACGCGCATGAAGAAGGCGTCGCTCATCCGGTCGTTGAACTGCTGCGCTTCGAGGATGTTGCCGCCGCGCTCGAACAGGAAGGAGGTGACGCGCGCGGTAATCCCGGGGCGATCGGCGCAGGACAGGGTCAGGACGAATGGGTCGGGCATGCGCCCTCATGTGCGACCCGCGCCCGCCCGCGCAAGCGCAAACGCGCTTGGCCCTGCGCAATACAGGCTTGATCAGTCGATCTCGAAGACCACCGTCTTCATGCCCGATTGGTGCAAGGCGCTTTCCACGACGTAGCGTTCGGATTCGTCGAGCGCGGTTTCGCACCCCACCACATGCGCGATCGGATCGCACAGCATGAAAGCCCTGTCCTCATGCGCGAGCTGGCGGATCGCGCGGACGATCGTGTCTTCCAGATAACGGGGTTCGGCGACTACCGAGGTCGCGTTCGAAAACTCGTGATTGGCGCGCTGGTCGGCAAAGGTGGCGGTGGCGCGATTGGTGACCTGCACGCGATCGCGATAGATGGCGACATCGAGGTCGAGCGGGCGATGGACCATGTCAGCGGCGCGCGAGCGCTGCTTCGCTTTGGGCCATCAGCTTGTCGATGATCGCGGCGACCGGTTCTTCTTCCTTGAGCATACCGACCGATTGCCCGGCCATGAGGCTGCCGCTTTCGACATCGCCGTCGATCACCGCGCGGCGCAATGCGCCCGCCCAGTAATGCTCGATCTGCAATTGCGCCTCGTTCATCGCGATCTCCTCGCGGTCTAGAACGCCGGCAACCTCGATCTGTTTCCGGGTAAACAACTCACTTCCCTTGTTTTTTAGCGCGCGGACCGGGATTACCGGCAGGCGCGGATCGACCTGCACGCTGGCCACCGCATCGCGGGCCGAAGCGCGGAAAAACGCCTTCTTGAAATCGGGATGCGCGATGCTTTCCTGCGCGCAGGCGAAGCGCGTGCCGAGCTGGACGCCCGCCGCACCCATTTCCAGATAGCCCGCGATCGCCTGGCCCCGGCCGATGCCGCCGGCAACAAAGATAAGGTGATCCTCGGCCAGTTCGGGCAGCATTTCCTGCGCCAACACGCTGGTCGACACGGGGCCGATATGGCCGCCGGCTTCCATCCCCTCGATTACCAGCGCATCCGCGCCCGAGCGCAGCAGCTTCTTGGCCAGCGCCAGTGTGGGGGCGAAACAGATCACCTTGGCGGGATTGTTGCCGCCCTTGATCGCCTCGACACTGCCCTTGGGCGGAATGCCGCCCGCCAGCACGACATGGCCCACTGCGTGTTTCTCGCATACCGCAATGAGGTCGAACAGATCGGGGTGCATGGTGATCAGGTTCACGCCGAAGGGCTTGTCGGTCAGCGCCTTGGTCGCGGCGATCTCGGCATCGAGCAGATCGGGGGTCATCGCCCCGCAGGCAATCACGCCGAAGCCGCCCGCATTGGAGATGGCGGATACGAGGCCGCGCTCGGAAACCCAGCTCATCGCGCCGCACAGGATCGCGGTTTCGCTGCCGAGGAATTCTGCGCCGCGCTGCATCAGGCCGGCCGTCTTGGGATATTTGCTCATTGCTGGGCGCTTACGGCGCGCGCTGCGCAACGGCAAGCGGCTTAGAACCAGCCCGCGCCGGCCAGCTCGGCCACCCGGCTGCGCGCGACCGGTGCCGCGATCCCGCGCGGCAGCACCAGCCGGACGCTACGCCCGTCACGCTCGACGCTCTCCACCGCATCGCGCGCCACCCACCAGCTGCGATGGACCTGCGCGCCGTCGATCCCGTCGAGCTCGCCCAGCGCATCGCGCAGGCGCAGCAGCACCAGATGCGACCCCAGCGCAGTATGCGCGCGGACATAATGGTCCTCCATCTCGAGCGCGATCAGGTCGGAGCCCAATTCGGCGGGGAGGCGCTGCAGGAAAGCGGGCCGCGGATCGTCTTGCCGGGCGGGTTGCGCAACCGGCGGCGTTTCGCTGGCTTGCGCAGGCCCATCCGCCTTGCTGCGCTCGAGCAGGTAGAACACCACGGTGATACAGGCCCCGATCACCAGCACGTTGAGATAGGCGAGCAATGCATCCTCGACCGTGGGTGCGGGGATCGGCCCGGGAAGGAATTCGATGATCCAGATCGCCACAGTCAACGGCACGGTGGCAAGCATGGTCAAGCCGATCCACAGCCCGACCTTGGGCAGTTGCAGCCGCACATGCAGCCACGCGACCAGCGGCGCCAGCGGACGATAGAAAGCATAGCCGACCCAGGCGAGCCCGACCCAGCTCACCATCCGCAACGCGAGCGGCGCTGCCGCCGTCCCGAACGGGCCGATGATCGCCAGGACCAGCCCGATCACGGTCATGATCGACAGGTCGATCACGAGCTTGCGGGCGATACGCGCGGAAGCGGGCTGGGGCTGGTCCATGGCAGTGCAGACTAGTGCCCGTTCGCGCTTCGTAAAGTGGCCAGGCGCCCGATTTGCGCCCCTTTTGCGAAGCGGGTGGCCCGTACGCGCATGTCCGCTTGCCCGCGATTGGCGCGCTGCCACCAAGGCAGATGCAACGACCCGTCATGGAGACCTACCGATGTTCGCACTCGCGCTTCCCGCCCCCTTCACTGCCCGCAAACCTTCCACTTTCGATATCGGCCCGGTCAGCCGCGCGCTGGTGACAATCGTCGGCACCGTGATGACGCTGCTGTGCGTGATCGCGATCGGTCGCGCGCTGGGCGGACTGACGCCCGAACTGCCGCGCCTGCGCAATTTGGCGATCGCGATCCATGTGGTGTCGGTGCTGCCCGCGATCCCGCTCGGCGCCTATGTCCTGCTGACGCGCAAGGGCGATGCGCGGCACAAGCAATTGGGCAAGATCTGGCTGGCGCTGATGCTGCTGACCGCGTTCTCGGCGATCTTCATCAAGACAAGTGGCAGTTTCGGCCCGATCCATGTCTTCGTGCCGCTGACGATCTTTTCCGCCTGGCGTTCGGTCGCGACCGCACGGCGCGGCGATATCGCCAGGCATAAGCGGCAGCTGGTGTTCACCTATCTCACCGGACTGGTCTTCCCCGGCCTCGCCGCATTCCTGCTGCCGGGCCGGCTGATGAACGTGATTCTGTTTGGCTGAGGTCGGCTAGTCGCCGTAGACGATCCGCACCTTATGCGCCGCCTCCCGCGCGGCGCGGCGGGCCTCGTCAGTGTCGCCCGCGGTCGCCAGCGCCACGCCCATGCGGCGATAGGGACGGCTGCTGGGCTTGGCGAAAATGCGGATGTCGGCATCCTCCGCCATCGCCTCGGCCAGCCCCTCATAAGCCAGCGCCTCACTGTCGCGCTCGGCGAGGATGACCGCGCTGGCAGCGGGGCGTGCGCGCAGGACGGGCGGGACCGGCAGCCCCATCACCGCGCGGGCATGCAGGTCGAATTCGGTGAGGTTCTGGCTGACCAGCGTGACCATGCCCGTATCGTGCGGGCGCGGGCTGAGCTCGGAAAAGATCACTTCCTCGCCCCTGACGAAGAACTCGACCCCGAACAAGCCAAAGCCGCCGAGGTCGTCGACCACGGTGCGCGCCATGTCCTGCGCCTTGGCAATCGCGGCATCGGTCATCGGCGTCGGTTGCCAGCTTTCCTGGTAATCGCCGCGTTCCTGCCGGTGGCCGATCGGCGGGCAGAAGCTGATCCCGTCCTTGTGGCGCACGGTCAGCAGCGTGATCTCGTAATCGAAATCGACGAATTGCTCGACGATCACGCGCTGGCGATCGCCGCGCATATTGGCGCAGGCATAGTCCCATGCCGCTTCGAGCCCGGCGTCCTCGCGAGCGGTCGACTGGCCCTTGCCCGATGACGACATGACCGGCTTGATCACGCAGGGCAGCCCGGTGTGTGCGGCCGCCGCCTTCACTTCCTCGAGGTTCTTGGCGTAGCGGTATTTCGAGGTCACGAGGCCAAGCTCGTTCGCCGCCCGATCGCGGATCGCATCGCGGTTCATGGTCAGCTGCGCCGCGCGCGCCGAGGGGACCACGGTGAAGCCTTCCTGCTCGAGTTCGGCGAGCACCGAAGTGCGGATCGCCTCGATTTCGGGGACGATGTAATCAGGCTGGTGCTTCTCCGCGACATGCCGCAGCGCTTCGCCATCGAGCATCGAGAGCACTTCGCGTGCATCGGCCAACTGCATGGCCGGCGCATCGTCATAGGCATCACAGGCCACGACATAGGCGCCAAGCCGCTTCGCCGAGATGACGAACTCGCGCCCCAGCTCGCCCGAACCGAGCAGCAGGATCCGGGCGGTGTGGCTCATGCCGCCTCGTCGGCAGCATCCAGCCCATAGGCGGTATGAAGCACGCGCACTGCCAGTTCGGTCTCGTCCTCGTCGATCAACACGCTGACCTTGATCTCGCTGGTGGTGATCGCCTGGATGTTGATCGCGCGGTCGGCCAGCGCCTTGAACATCGTGCTGGCGACACCCGCATGGCTTTTCATGCCGACGCCGACGACGCTGATCTTGGCGACCTTGCTGTCGGTGATCAGGCGGTTGTAGCCGATGTCGTCGCGCTTGTCCTCGAGCAGCGCCTGCGCGCGGGCGAGATCGGCCTGCGGCACGGTGAAGGTCACGTCGGTTTCGCCCTTGTCGCGGCCGACGTTCTGGATGATCATGTCGACATTGATGCTGGCCGCGGCGAGCGGTTCGAAGATATGTGCCACCGCGCCAGGCTTGTCGGGGACGCGGGTGAGGATCACCTTGGCCTCGTTCTTGTCATGCGCGATGCCGGTCACGTGCTGGCGTTCCATATCGCCCTTCTCCACCAGTGCGTTCATTTCTTCCTCCGACACGATCATCGTGCCGGGGTATTCGTCTGCGGGAACCGCGTCGTCGCCGACGAAGCTGGAGAGGACCTGCACGCGCACGCCCTCCTTCATCGCCAGCCCGACCGAGCGCGTCTGGAGCACCTTGGCCCCGACGCTGGCGAGTTCGAGCATTTCCTCATAGGTCACCGCGGTCTGCTTGCGCGCCTTGGCGACGATCCGCGGGTCGGTGGTATAGACACCGTCGACATCGGTATAGATGTCGCATCGATCGGCGCCGATTGCTGCAGCCACCGCCACTGCGGAAGTATCCGACCCGCCGCGGCCCAGCGTGGTCAGCCGGCCCTCGCCCGACAGGCCCTGGAAGCCGGGGATCACGGCAATCTCGCCGCGCTCCATGCTGGCGATCAGCGCGTCCGCATCGATGCTGTCGATCCGCGCCTTGGCATGCGCCTCGATCGTGTTGACCGGCATCTGCCAGCCAAGCCAGCTGCGCGCTTTGCAGCCAAGCGACTGCAGCGTCAGCGCCAGCAGCCCGCTGGTCACCTGTTCGCCGCTGGCGACCACGACGTCGTATTCCGCCGGGTCGTAGAGCGCATTGGCCTCGCGGCAGAAATTGACCAGCCGGTCGGTTTCGCCAGCCATGGCCGAAACGACCACCGCGACCTCGTGTCCGCGCGCCTGTTGTTTGCGCACGATGTTGGCCACGCGCCGGATACGCTCGGTCCCGGCCATCGAGGTGCCGCCAAATTTCATCACGATACGGGCCAAGCGTAGGGGTCTCCGTGCTGGAATGCGCGAGGTTAGGCTGCTAGCCAGAGGGCATGAGCGATGCAACCACACAGCCGCGTAGCAATACTTCAGGCGGTCAAACGATCCGCGCCGACGAAGCAGCGCATTTCGGCCGGTTGGCCAAGGACTGGTGGGATCCCAAGGGGTCCTCGGCCATGCTCCACCGGCTCAATCCCGTGCGGCTGCAATTCCTGCGCGAGGCGATCGACCTGCACTGGGCGGGCGACATCGAGGGGCGCCATCCGCTCGCGGGCAAAACCGCGCTCGACGTGGGCTGCGGTGCCGGCTTGCTGTGCGAACCGCTGGCGCGGCTGGGGGCGGACGTCACGGGCGTCGATGCCGCGCCCGAGAACACCGCGGCGGCGGCAGTGCATGCCGAAGGCGCGGGGCTCGATATCCGCTATATCGCGGACGAGATCGGCGCGTTGGATATCGGTGACTTCGACCTGGTCACCGCGATGGAAGTGATCGAGCATGTCGCCGACAAACGCGCCTTCGTGGCAGCGCTGGCCTGCCGGCTGGCGTCCGGCGGGCTGATGGTGCTGTCGACTCCCAACCGCACCCCGCAATCGCGCCTGCTGATGATCGGCGCGGCCGAAGGCATCGGTTTGATCCCCAAGGGCACGCATCACTGGGACGATTTCATCACCCCCGAGGAACTGGGCGAATTGCTCGACGACGCGGGCCTCGACATGGGGACCCCGCGCGGGATCGGCTTTTCACCCGCCAAGGGGCTGCATCTGTCCGGCGACCTGTCGCTGAACTATATCGTCACCGCCCGAGCGCGCTAATCACCAGCGCGGGGTCATCGGTGAAGACACCGTCGGCCCCCGTCGCCACGACCATTCCCACCAGCGCCGCCAGATCGCCCGGCGCGCTTTCCATCGTGCCCCGGCGGAGCGCGGCTGGCAGGAACGCGTTCTCCTTGCGCAGCGTCCACGGGTGGACTTGCAGCCCCGCGGCATGCGCATCGGTGATGAGCGCGGTCGGACTTCCATCCGCAGCGAGAACATGGCCCAGATAGGGGCCGATACCATCGGCATAGGTGGCGACTTCCGCCAGCCCCGTCGGAGTCGTGATCTCGGCCCAGCTCATCACAGGTTCGTCATAGGGGCCGCCAGTGGGAGCGATCAGCAACACCAGCGGGGTCTCGACCAGCGCGTCCAGCCGCTGCAACGGGCCGATTTCGAACGCCTGCACGAAGACCCGGTCATCGGCGTCGTCGAGATCGGCCTTGCGCAGCGCGGTGACGAGCAGGTCCACCGTGTCGATCCCCTCTTCCTGCAGCAGCCAGGTGGGATGCTTGAGCTCGGGATATATCCCGATCGCGCGGCCCGTCTCGGCTTCCTTCGCGCGCACCAGCGTTAGGATCTCCTCGAAGGTCGGGATCTGGTAGAGCCCGTCGAACCGCGCATTGTCCGGGCGCAATCCGGGTAGCCGCTCCTTCACGCGCAGGCTGCGCAATTCGGCCAGCGTGAAATCCTCGGCGAACCAGCCGGTCACCAGCTGTCCCTCGATCGTCTTGGAGCGCTTGCGATCGGCAAACTCCTCGCGCGTCCCGACATCGGTCGTCTCGCCGATCTCGGTTTCGTGCCGCGCGACCAGATGCATGTCCTTGGTCGCGACCAGGTCGGGCTCGATATAGTCCGCCCCTTGGTCGATCGCGCGTTCATAGGCGGCCAGCGTATGCTCGGGGCGTTCGCCGCTGGCGCCGCGATGCGCGATGACAAGGAAATCCTCGGGCGCGGACGCGGTCGCCGGGACAGCGGCGAGCGCCGCGAGGATCAGGAGAAGTGCGCGGACCATTCGTCTTCCTTGAAACCGACCAGCAGGGCCCCGCCGTCTTCGACGATCGGGCGTTTGATCATCGACGGATTGTCTTGCAGCAATCTGACGGCCTTCGCCGCATCGACATCGGCCTTGTCGGCATCGGGCAGCTTGCGCCAGGTGGTCCCGCGGCGGTTGAGCACGATATCGACGCCCGCAGCCTCGATCCAGGCGGCAAGTTTGGCCGGATCGGCGCCCTGCTTCTTATAGTCGTGAAACGCGTAATCGACGCCCTGTGCATCAAGCCATTTGCGCGCCTTCTTGACCGTGTCGCAATTGGGAATGCCGTAGAGGATAGTGTCAGTCACTGATCTGCCCGCTTTTCGTTGGAACGCGCCTCGCTAACGGCTTGCGCAGCGCTTGAACAGGCCGCCGGGGTGCGAACCCCGGCGGCCCTTGCGGATCAGTCGCCGAAGCGCGCGGTCAGCTGCACGCCGAAGAAGCGCGGTTCCGCCGGGATGAAGGTCGGGATGCCGAAGGCGCCGCCGGTATTGCCCGCATCGAGCAGATATTCTTCGTCGAAGGCGTTGCGGATGAATCCGGCGATCTCGTAGCGGTCATCGGCGAAGCTCACCCCCGCGCGGGCATTCACCAGCGTGACCGGGCCTTGCGAGGTCAGTTCGCTATTGGGCACTTCAAAGTAGATTCGGCTGCGATGTGTGATGCTGGGCGTGGCGAACAACCTTGTCCCGCCGCCCAGCGGGTAGTCGACCGTGAAGCCCGCCGCCGCCTGCCATTCGGGCTGCAGACGGAAACGCGCACCCGAAAATTCGGGCGCGAAGCTGTTATCCTCGTCGATCCCGCCATCGATATAACCGACATTGCCGAAGAAGCTCAGCCAGTCGGTCGCCTCGACCGCGATTTCGGCCTCGACCCCGAGATTGGATGCCGATCCCGCGCTCTGGGTGATGAAACCGCCGGTCGGATTGCCATTGTCGTCGAGCTCCTCGACCGAGACCTGGAAGTTGTCATAGACCTGGTAATAGACACCCAGCGAACCCGAAACGCCGCCGCTGGCGAGCTTGATGCCGCCCTCGTAATTCCACACCGTTTCTTCGGGCACCAACTGCAGCGCGATCGACTGCTGCACCACCGGCGAGCGGCGCCCCTTGGAGACGGTGGCGAAGACGTTCACATCGGGGGTGATGCGATAGAGCACGTTGAAACGCGGCAGCCACGCATCGAAGCTCTCTTCACCGGTGAAGGTCTCGCGATTGGTATCGACCTGCCCCGGGATCAGCGGTGCGCCGGAAAGCACTGCATCGGGCACCACGGTGCGATAGGCCGAGCTGCGGTCTTCCGAGATATAGCGCAGGCCCGCCGTCAGCTCGAGCGAGTCGCTGGCGAGGAAGGTGACATCGGCGAAGACCGAATAGCTGTCGTTCTGGCCCTGATTCTCGAACAGCGAGGCATAGGGGATGGCTGTGGCCGCGCCGCCCGTCACTAGCGCTGTGACTCCGGTGGCGGGCACGCTGCCATCGGGGGCGACACAGGGAACGCCCGGGACCAGCGGCGCGCCGAACAGCGTGGTCAGGCACTGCAGGAAGGTGCCTTCCTCGGTCGCGAAGGGGACGTTCTGCAAGCCGTCTTCGGTAAAGTAGTTCCACCCGAACGACCCGCGTAGGTTGGACCCGGCATAGCTGAAGCGGCCTTCATGGCTGAACTGATGGCCCTGCGCGATCTCGGCGAATTCGAGGAACGGCGCCGCCGAACCGTCGGCATCGAACACCTCTGCGCTGTCGAACTCGCGATAGCCATTGACCGTGGTGAAGGTCCAGTCGTCGGCAAACTGATATTCGGCAGTCAGATTCACATCGTACACTTCGCGGTCCAGACCGAGCTGGTCATCGCCCAGCGCAGCAGCCCCGGCCGGATAGCCGCCCAGATTGGCATCCTCGAAGGCATTGCCCGCACCGCCCGGAGCGCCTGCGAAAGCGGGGAGCGTGCCCGAAATAAACGGCGTGCCACCATTGCGCTGCTGATCATACGTGCCGATCAGGTCGATCGTCAGGTCACTGGTCGGCGTATAGCGCAGCGAGGCGCGCACCCCGAGCTGGTCCTGCGCATAAAGCTCTTCTTCCTGGTTCGGGCTGAGGTTTTCGACATAACCATCGCGTGTGCGCCATTCGAAGGCGACCCGGCCCGCCAGCACATCCGAGCCGGCATTGAGGAAGCCGCCGAGCAGCGTCTGGTCGAAATTGCCGTAACCGCCGGTGATCTCGCCCGAGAAACCTTCGCGCGGGCGCGCCGAGATGAGACTGATCGCGCCGACCGCAGAAGCGGTGCCGAACAGCGTTGCCTGCGGGCCCTTGATCACTTCGACGCGTTCGAGATCGTAGATCGTCTGGTACGAACCGCGCGAGCGCGAGATATCGACGCCGTTATAATAGAGCGTGACACGCGGCCCCTGCTGCGACGAACCGGAATCCGAGGTGATCCCGCGGATCACGATGCCGGGATTGTTGGCGCTCTGCTCCTGAATGTTGAGCCCGGGGACGTAGTTCGACAGCTCGTCGAGGTCGGAAACACCGAGGTCCTCGATGCGTTCGCCGGTCACCGCCGAGATCGTGATCGGCACATCCTGCGCGCGCTGCTCGATCTTCTGCGAGGTGACGATAATCGTATTGCCCGTGACGATGGCGTCGGGTTCGGGCTGCCCCTGCGCCAGCAGCGGAGCGGGAACGAGAGCAATGGAAGCAAGCAAGGCGCTGCGAAGAGCTGGAAATGTCATGAAAGGCCCCTGGGTCGTTGGACTGGATTGCAACGCGCCCTAGCCTCGCCCTGTGACACACCGGCGGCGAAAGTCTTTCAATTATAAGAAGGAATTGGGACCGCCATTGGACATCGGGCGACCGCGCACCCGGTCGGGGCAGCCGAAAGCGGCGACTAGGCCAGATGCGCGTCGGCGATCGCCACGGCCAGCGCATCGGCGGCATCCGCCCCCGCAATCTGCGCACCCGGCAACAGCACCTTGAGCATCGCCTGCACCTGCGTCTTGTCCGCCGCGCCGGTGCCGACAACGGCCTTCTTGACCAGCCGTGCGGCGTGTTCGTTCACTGCCAGCCCCGCCGTCCCGCAGGCCGCCAGCACGCAGCCGCGCGCCTGCGCCAGCTTCAAAGTCGATTGCGGGTTCTTGTTGACGAAAACCTCTTCCGCCGCAGCGCGGTCGGGCCGGTGCGTGGCGATGACCTCCGCCAGCGCTGCCTGCAAACCCGCCAGCCGCTGCGCCATCGGCGCCTTCGCATCGGTCGGCACCTGGCCATTGGCAACATGCGCAATCCGCGATCCCTCGGCGCGGATGACGCCCCAGCCGGTACAGCTGAGCGAAGGGTCGAGGCCGAGAATAAGCGTCATCGACCCGTGCCGCAGGATGTCCGCCGGGACCGGAGGCGCACCCCGCGAAGGCTCATCCCTCGAGCTTATCCATCACCTCGTCGGAGATGTCGTAATTGCCCCACACGGTCTGGACATCGTCATCATCGTCGAGCGCGTCGATCAGCTTGAGCAGCGTGCTCGCGGTCTTTTCGTCCATGTCGACGGTGAGGTTGGGCTTCCACGCCAGCTTGACCGTTTCGGCCTCGCCCAGCGCCTTCTCGAGATCGGCGGCAACCTGGTGGAGGTCTTCGGCGGCGGTCCAGATCTCGTGGCCGTCATCGCTCGAGGCGATATCTTCCGCGCCCGCTTCCATCGCCGCTTCGAGGACCTTTTCCTCGCCACCCGCCTCGGCGGGATAGAAGATGAAGCCGAGCCGGTCGAAGCCATGCGCGACGCTGCCCTCGGTACCGAGATTGCCGCCGTTCTTGCTGAAGGCGGTGCGTACGGCGGTGGCGGTGCGGTTGCGGTTGTCGGTCAGCGCTTCGACGATGATCGCGCTGCCACCCGGGCCATAGCCTTCGTAGCGCACTTCTTCGTAGCTCTCGCCGTCCTGCGCGCTGGCCTTGTCGATCGCGCGCTGGATATTGTCCTTGGGCATCGACTGCGCTTTGGCGGCATTGACCGCCAGCCGCAGGCGCGGGTTCATGTCGGGATCGGGCATGCCCATTTTGGCCGCGACGGTGATTTCGCGGCTGAGCTTGGAAAACATCGCGCTGCGCTTCTTGTCCTGCGCGCCCTTGCGATGCATGATGTTCTTGAATTTGGAATGACCGGCCATGGTTTCGCTTTGCGTAGCTAAAATGGTTGGAATCAGAGGGTCGCCTTAGCCTCATGCACGCCGCAACGACAAGCCTTGCGCCCGCGAATTCGATGCGCGGCGAATGGACGCAATTCGCCGCTTTCCTAAAGCGGCCAACCTTGCCCGCACGCGCGCCGATGCCGCGGCTGGCGAGCCTCGGTGCCGTATGGCGGCTGTTCGTGCTCGATCTGGCGGTGATGGGCGCGTTGCTCGGGATTGCCGGGCTGGTCATGGCGACCGGTATCACCATGCCCGAAACCGCATTAGCGGGGATCGAAATCGGTCCGGCGGTGGTGTTCGCGGTGGTGGTCTTCGCTCCACTGGTGGAAGAGATCGCGTTTCGCGGCTGGCTGTCGGGTCGGCCTGGCCATGTGCTGGCGCTGATCGTCCTGCTGGGCGCCGCATTTGCCGCCATCGCGCTGAGCGGTAGCGGGACGATCTACGCTGCGCTCGTCGGGGGAGCCGGGGCGCTGGCCGCGCTGGCGATCCTCTTCGCGCTGCGCAGGCGGCCCGCCATGGGCTGGTTCGCGCGCTTCTTTCCCGTATGGTTCTGGCTGAGCACGCTGGCTTTTGCGAGCGTCCATCTGTTCAATTTCCCTGCCGAGGACATGGCAATGGCGCTGCCGCTGGTCCTGCCGCAATTCGCGACCGGGACCATGCTCGGCTATCTGCGCGTCCACTACGGCCTATGGGCCAGCGTGCTGCTGCACCTATTGCACAATGGCGCGTTCATTTCGCTGGTGCTGCTGGCGGGCAGCGCGGGCTAGCTCAGATCTTCACTGCGGTACCGCTGGCGCTGACCATCAGCATCGAGCCGGTGTCACCGATGACCTCGTAATCGAGATCGACCCCGACCACCGCATTGCCGCCGAGCGCACCGCATTCGGCCTGTACTTCCTGGATCGCCTGTTCGCGCGCGTCGCGCAGGATGCGCTCGTAACTGCCCGAACGCCCGCCGACGATATCGCGGATATTGGCGAACAGGTCGCGGAAGAGGTTGGCGCCCACGATCACCTCGCCGGTGACGATGCCGAGATAATCCTGGATCGGCCGCCCTTCGATGGTCGGCGTGGTCGTCACGATGATCCCGCGGGCATCTTTCCAGGGGCTGGGCATGTCCTCATTCTCCTCCAGGTGTATTATGAATGTAGGGCACGCTCCGTCGGAATCAACCCATGCCGAGAGCGGCCTTGTAGGTGTCGAGGATGGTTTCCTGTTCGCTGCGCTCGTCGGGCTTCATCTTCCGCAGGCGGATGATCTGCCGCATGATCTTGGTGTCGTAGCCCACCGCCTTCGATTCCGCGTAAACGTCGCGAATGTCGTCGGCGATGCCCTTCTTCTCTTCCTCGAGGCGCTCGATACGCTCGATCAGCAGGCGCAGGCGGTCGTCGGTGGCTTCGGCCATGGTCGGGTGTACTCCGGTAAAATGAGAATCGGTTGACGGCTCGATAGCCAGCCAGCCTGCGCGGGTGAAGGCGGCGACTCGTTACTCCACGCGATTTTTCGCGACGCTCGCTTCCATGAGCGCCAATTGCTCTTCGGTCGCGGGCGTCTGCCGGGTGGCCTTCCATTCATCCTGCGGCATGCCGTGGATCAGCTCGCGCGCGGCCAGCTTGTCGCCTTCGAACCCCGCCTCGCGGATCCAGTCGGCGAGGCAATTGCGGCAGAAGCCCGCCAGCCCCATCATCTCGATGTTCTGCGCGTCGTGGCGATGACGCAAATGGCGCACCAGCCGGCGGAACGCTGCCGCCGCTACGGCATCGGGCAAATCGTCAAGCGGGTCGCGTGCATTCGTTATCATGATCGTATGGTCCTTGCTTTGTCGCACACCGCTGCCATAGGCGATGTCCATGGCCAACCCCGCTCCCAAGCTCGATCCGCGCGGCCGCAAGGTCAAGATCCTCGCCACCGTCGGTCCGGCAAGCCGTTCGCCAGAAATGCTCGCCCGCCTGTTCAAGGCCGGGGTCGACGCCTTCCGCGTCAATATGAGCCATGGCGAACATGCCGACCATGCGCAGACGATCGAGACGATCCGCGCGCTGGAAAAGCAGTTCCGGCGCCCGATCGCGATCCTTGCCGATCTGCAGGGTCCCAAGCTGCGCGTGGGCAAGTTCAAGGACGGGCAGGCGGTGATCCGCCACTCGGGCCATTTCACGCTCGACCGCAATCCCGAGCCGGGCGACGAAACCCGCGTCGAACTGCCGCATCCCGAACTGTTCGGCCTGCTCGAAAAAGGGCAGCGGCTGCTGATCAACGACGGCAAGATCCGTCTCAGGGTAATCAGCGCGGATGCGGACACAATCCACTGTTCGGCCGAAGTCGGCGGGGTGATCTCCGACCGCAAGGGCGTCAATGTGCCCGATGCCGAAGTGCCGATCCCCGCGCTGACCGACAAGGACCGCAAGGACTTGGCTTTTGCAGTGGCAAAGGGGGTCGACTGGATCGGCCTCAGCTTCGTCCAGCGCCCCGAGGATCTGGCCGAAGCGCGCCGGTTGATGGGCGGGCAGGCCTCGCTCTGCGCCAAGATCGAGAAACCCAATGCGGTAAGCCGCCTGGCCGAGATCATCGAGGCATCGGACGGGATCATGGTTGCGCGCGGCGATCTGGGGGTCGAGCTGGAACCGCAGGAAGTCCCGCCGCTGCAGAAGCGGATCGTCAACGAGACGCGTCTCAAGGGCAAGCCGGTGATCGTGGCGACGCAGATGCTCGAAAGCATGATCGAAAGCCCCGCCCCGACCCGCGCCGAGGTCTCCGACGTCGCCAATGCGGTCTATGACGGCGCCGATTGCGTCATGCTCTCGGCCGAAACCGCCGCGGGCGACTGGCCCGAGGAAGCGGTGACGATCATGCACAAGATCGCGCGCCAGGTGGAACGCGACGAGGCCTATATCGAACGCGTGCGCCTGCTCGACACGCCGCCCGATTCGACCACTGCCGATGCGCTCGCACATGCCTGCATGACCGTGGCCGACACGGTGCCGGTCAGCGCGATCACGGTCTTCACCGGGTCCGGCTCGACTGCAAGGCGCGTGGCGCGCGAACGCCCCAGCGTGCCCATGCTGGTGTTGACGCCCAGCATGAGGACCGCGCGCCGGCTGGGCCTGCTGTGGGGCGCGCATGCGGTGGCGACCAAGGATATCGGCAGCTTCGAAGAGATGATCGCCAAGGGCAAGCGCATGGCGCTGCGTCATGGCTTTGCCGAGGCGGGCAGCAAGCTGATCGCGCTTGCCGGGGTCCCCTTCGGCACGCCGGGATCGACCAACCTGCTCCATGTCGTCACCATCAGCGGCGACGAACTGGACAAGCACGACGACTAACCGCGGCTGGCAGGCGCGTTCTGCCCCCACCAGCCGCATCGGCTCAACCGCCGAGCGCGAGAAAGGCGATCACCCCCAGCGACAAGATGCTGCCGAGGATGATCGCAGCCAGTTCGACCGCGCCCAGTCGGTCGATATGCTCGGACCGGAAAGCGCGGTATTGCTGGCGTAGCTCATCCTTGCTCGACAGGCTGGCGACTTCGAAGGCCGAAGCTTCCTTGGTGAACCAGCGTTTGAGATCGGCCAGTTCGGTTTCGGCGATCTCGGGATAACGCAGCAGCAGTGCCTCGATCTGGTCGAAGCGATCGTGGACGGCGGTGGCGCCGTCGGTGGAACGTGTCATGGTATATATCCTGTCTGAAACGGAAAGACGCGCCGGTCGCGGGCGCGTGGCGGTTCAGATCAGGTGCGGGGGTCCGCGAGCGTCGGCGATCGACTGGGGCGGTGGCCGCCGCGGTGGGCCGCGAACACGATGTGCCGCCCAGCGCTGGAGTGAGATCGGCCCTGCATCGAGCGCGAGCGGGGGACGTGTCCGTGCAAGGGCCGCATAGGTTTTCGGACAGGGGGCTGCGACGGTGCAGACCAGCCCCGCCTCCCCTTCACGCGGCGGGAGCGTAACCTCTGCAGTTGCAGCACTGAACACCGGGCCGCGACCGCGGTCGAGGGATATCGGCTGATGCGGCAAGGCCTGCGCACACAGGACCGCCAGCAACAGCGCGACGCACGCGCGCAAGGGCCATCGGTAGAGTGCAGCAAGCATGATGGCGGAGAGTTAGGCGTAGCGCCTGCCCGCTACAAGAGCGCGGCCCGTTCCTTCATGATGCGCTTGCTGCGCGCATCGACCAGCCGGAACGCCTTGAACACGGGAAAGCCGCGGTCGGTGCGGCCTTCGTGGCCGAGCAGCCAGAGCTGCTGGTAGAACCAGTAGATCCCCGCGAAACCGCTGATCGCCTTCACCACGCCGAACCGCTTGAGGAAGCCAAGCCACCCGGGCAGAAGCTCAAGGCTGTCTTCGTAGCGCGCCAGTTCGTCGGCACCCTTCAGCAGCTGCGCGGGCGCATCGGTGTCGACGCAGAGCGGGCGGCCCAGCCCGATCACATCCGCCGCCCCGCTGCCGAGCGCCTGTTCCATCGCGGCGCGGGTGCGGAAGCCCCCGGTGACCATCAGCGGGACCGAAACCTCGGCCTGCATCGCCTTGGCAAAATCGACGAAATAGGCTTCGCGCGCAGCGGTTGAGGGCGCGACCTGCGGCGCCTCTTCGGCTTCCTGCCCGGCGACACCCAGCAGTTTGGGCTGTTCGTAGGTGCCGCCCGAAATCTCGATCAGGTCGACCGATGCGGCCTCGAGCCACTGGACCACTTGCAGGCTGTCGGTGAAATCGAACCCGCCCTTCTGGAAATCGGCGCTGTTGAGCTTGACCGAGACGGGGAAGCCCGGCCCCACTGCCGCGCGCACTGCGGCGACGATCTCGAGGAGGAACCGCGCGCGGTTCTCCAGGCTGCCGCCATATTCGTCGGTCCGCCGGTTCACCCGCGGGGAGAGGAATTGCGAGACGAGATAGCCATGCGCACCGTGCACCTGCACGCCGGTAAAGTCCGCATCCTTGCACGCACGCGCGGCCAGCGCCCAGCGCTCGACCAGATCGGCGATTTCCGTCTTGGTCAGCGGCGTCGGCTTGCCGAATTGCCCGCCGGGCAGCGCCACCGCGACATCGGAGGAAGACTTGGGATGCGCATTGACCACTTTCTGCGTCTGGCGCCCGCCATGGCTGATCTGCGCCCAGAAATGGTTGCCCTGCCGCGTCGCCGCAGTTGCCCAGCGGGCCAGCCGCGCCTGCATGTCGGCATCGGGTTCGCGGTCGATCACCACATTGCCGGGCCGTTCGAGATGGTCCGCATCGACGATGATATTGCCCGACAGAAGCATGCCCGACCCGCCATCGGCCCACAGGCCGTACAGCCGCTCGAGTTCGGGCGTGGGGCGCCCGTCGGGGGTGGCCAGCCCTTCGGTCATCGCCGCCTTCGCCAGCCGATTGGGCAGCACGGCGCCGCACGGCAATGTCAGTTCGGATGCCAAAGTTACGGCCATGATCGCGTTTCCCCTACCCCTGCGCGGCTTGCTCCAGCCGCTCGCGTGCGCGCGTCTCTCCGATCAGCGGCAGCAATTCCCCCATGTCGGGCCCATGGTCCATCCCCGTCAAGGCCTGACGCAGCGGGAGGAACAGCGGCTTGCCCTTGCGGCCGGTGGCTTCCTTCAGCGTGGCAGTGAGTGCGCGCCAGGGATCGTCTCCCCATGCAAGGCTCCGCGCAGCCTCGGCCAGATAGGCGCGGTCTTCTTCCGAGAACGGACGGGTATCGATCGGACCGGTCACGAGCTGCCACCATTCTGCGGCCTCGGAAACATATGCCAGATTGGGCCGGATCGCGTGCCACCCGGCTTCGTCCATACCTTCGGGCAAGCGCTGGGCGACCGCGGCATAGTCCATCTGGTGGACAAGGGCGGCGTTGATCCGTTCGAGCTCGGCATCGTCGAACCGGGCGGGAGCGCGGCCGAAGGTGGCAAGGTCGAAGCTTGCCAGCAGCACTGCGCGATCCGCGATCGGCTCGACCGGCAGCGAAGTGCCCAGCCGCGCCAGCAGCGCGACGATCGCCTGCGGTTCGAACCCGCGCTTGCGAAACGCATCGCAGCCGAGCGAGCCGAGCCGTTTGGAGAGCTTGCCCTCCGCCCCGACCAGCAGCGCCTCATGCGCGAATTGCGGCATCTGCCCTGCACCATCCTGTGCCGCGATCAGCGCGGTGAACATCTGGATCTGCACCGCGGTATTGCTGACATGATCCTCGCCGCGCAGCACCTGCGTGATACCCATGTCGAGATCGTCGACTGCACTGGGCAGCATGTAGAGCCAACTGCCGTCGGCCCGGCGGATAACCGGGTCGGACAATTGCGCGGGATCGAATTTCTGCGGTCCGCGCACGCCATCGTCCCAGGTGATCGGCGCGGTGTGATCGAGCTGGAAACGCCAGTGCGGGGCGATGCCCTCGGCTTCCTTGGCGGCGCGCTCGGCTTCGCCCAGTTCCAGAGCCCCGCGATCGTAGATCGGCGGCAACCCCCGCCCAAGACGAATCTTGCGCTTGAGTTCGAGCTCCTGCTGCGTCTCGTAACAGGGATAGACGCGGCCCGCCTCGCGCAATGCCGCAAAGGCGCGCTCGTAAAGCGCAAGCCGCTGCGACTGGCGGGCCTCGCCATCGGGGGTCAAGCCCAGCCATTCGAGGTCGGTGCGGATCGCCTCCACATAGTCCTCGCGGCTGCGCTCGGCATCGGTATCGTCGATACGCAGCAGGAAGCGTCCACCGGTCTGCTTGGCGAGCATCCAGTTGTGCAGCGCAGTGCGGATATTGCCGACATGGAGCCGCCCGGTGGGCGACGGGGCGAAGCGGGTGACATGGGTCATGCGCGCGCCGATAGCCGAGGGGCGCGCGCTTGGCGAGAGGTCAGCTGGCCCGCGACGAGCGCCGCCTGAGCGCCGCCTCGCGCGCCTTGCGGTAATCGAGGATGCCGCTGGCGTCGCCCTGCATCGCCGCCTGGACCGCCGCGGGGGTGGCGAAGTTTTCGCCCGCGACCGGCTGGCAGATCAGATAGCCCTGCGCTTCCTGGCAGCCGAGCTTGCGCAGCAGGTCGAGCTGCGCACGCGTTTCGACGCCTTCGGCGGTCGCGGCCATGCCCAGCGCATCGGCCAGCCGCGTAATGCTGGAGACGATTGCCTGATTGTCCGCAGAGGCTTCGATCCCCTCGACGAAATCCTTGTCGATCTTGATCCGGTCGAAGGGGAAGCGGCGCAGATAGCTGAGCGAGGAATAGCCGATCCCGAAATCGTCGAGCGCGACCTTGGTGCCGAGCTCGCGCAGCTTTGCCAGATTGCCTTCGCACAGATCGCTGTTCTGCATCAGCACATGCTCGGTGATCTCGAATTCGACCCGGTGGGGCGCGATCCCGTGGGCATGGATTGCCTGCGCGACCACATCGGCAAGATGGGGGCTGCGCACCTGCGTCGGCGACAGGTTTATCGCGATACGGAAATTGCCTTCCCACTGCCCGGTTTCGGCCAGCGCCTGCCGGATGACCCATTCGCCGATGGGCACGATCATCCCGGTTTCCTCGGCCACGTCGAGGAAATCGTCCGGTTTCACGATTCCGCGCTTGGGATGGTACCAGCGCAGCAGCGCCTCGTAGCCCGCGACCTCGCCCGAATCGAGATCGATCACCGGCTGGTAATGGAGATGGAGCTGATTGCGGGCGAGCACTTCGCGCAGATCGGTTTCGATATCGCGCCGCTCGCGCGCCACCCGGTCGAGCTCCTCGTCGTAAAGCGCCAGCGTATCGCGGCCCTTGGCCTTGGCCGCGAAGAGCGCGATATCCGCGCGCCGCATCAGTTCTTCCGCATCGCTGTCGCCATCGGCGCCCTTGGCGATGCCGATGCTGCCCGAGATGCGATAGACTTGCCCATCGAGCTCGAAGGGGTCGCGGATCACCGAGAGGAAGCGATGCGCGCGTTCGATCAGCATACCCGCGCCCGCGCGCGTTTCGAGCAATACGGCGAATTCGTCCCCGCCCAGCCGAGCGACGAGATCCTGTCCGCGTACCTCCTGTTCGAGCCGGGTTCCGACTTCGCGCAGTAGCCGGTCCCCGACCAGATGGCCGCGGGTGTCGTTGACCGCCTTGAAATCGTCGAGGTCGAGATAGAACAGCACGACGTTGCGCACGCGGTCGTGCTGCGCCAGCGCGGCACGCAGCCGTTCGTTGAAGAGGTAGCGATTGGCGAGGCCGGTGAGGTTGTCGTAATGCGCCATAAAGGCGACGCGGTCCTCGATCAGCCGGTCGTTCGTGACGTCGCGCGCGACCCCGCTCATCCGGCCATCGCTGCGCGGGCGCGCCGACAGCTTCCAGTATCGCACCGCCCCGTCGACCCGGAGCTTGAGCACGAGATCGCGAAACCGGCTGCGCTCCATCAGATGGCGCGCGAGACGGTCGCGGTCGTCCCCCGGGGAGAACATGGCGATCAGCGGCGTGACTTCGAGCGCGTCTTCCGTCTTGCCTGCTGCCGCCGCGAACCGCGCGGGGACGTCGCGCAAATTGCCGCCGGCATCGACGGTCCACAGCCAGTCGGACGAATGCTCCTCGTAATCATACAGCAGCATGCGGACGGTGCCCGCCGCTTCGCGGCGGCTGATCTCTGCCTCGGCCCCGCTGATGATCTGCTTTTCCTGCTCGCGCGTCGAACCAAGCAGCGCGATGACGAACAACGCGAGCAGCGTCAGCGCGGGCCAGCCCGCACCGTCGGTCTGGATCCATGTCGCCGCGGTGATCGACACCGTCATCACGACGATATGGAAGACGGCCGCCTGCGGCGCAGTGCGATGGACCAGCAGGACCCCGCACAGGATCGCAATCGCAATGGCCGCCAGCACGGCGGCGTCGAACCCGGTCGCAACCGTGGCGAGAAAGGGAAAGATGGCCGCCCAGATCAACGAGCCGACCCATTGCAGCGCGATCAGCCGGCGCCAATGGCGCTGGAGTTCCCCCAGCGGAGCCTCCGCACAATCGAACTGCCGCTCGAGCAGGACATAGGTCACCAGCAGCGCGAGCTGCATTCCTGCCCAGCCGAGCAGGAATGCAAAGGGCACCTGCCCAAAAAAGGTGAACAGCAGCGCGGCGAGCGATCCGATCGTAGGCAGCAGCGCCAGCCGCGCCCCGGCCATGAAATCGTCCAGTCGGCGTGTCAGCAGCAGACGTCCCACCGCATCCGCCCCGGCAAGACCGGGCTCGGCACGCAGTTCGGTATCGGGCACGTCTGTGGCCACGAATTCCCCTCGGTCGTTGCCCACACCCCCGATGCGGCCACGCGGGTCACATCGTGCAACCCCCGCAACTCAAGGTCAAGTAACATGCGAAGCAGAGTTAATTAACGCGGCGCAAAGGCTGTTTGCCAAAGAAAAGGCCCCGCCGGATCGCTCCGGCGGGGCCCAATACCTTTATGCGATTTAGGCGCGGCTTATTCGCCGTCCTTGGCGTCCTCGTTGAGGTATTCGCCCGCATCGGCATCGGTGCCGTGCGTTTCGCCTTCCATCACTGCCAGCGGATCGTCGCCGATCGCCGCTTCGGGGCCCTGGGCGAGCTCCGCCGCGTGCTCTTCTTCGGCGGTCTGGGCAGCGATGATCGCTTCCTGTGCCTTCTTCCACTGGGCACGCAGCGCAGCATCGCGGCTGGTAGCGGTGATGCGCATGCGGTTCATGCCCGCGCCGGTACCGGCGGGGATGAGACGGCCCACGATCACGTTCTCCTTGAGCCCGACCAGCGTGTCCTTCTTGCCTTCGACCGCGGCCTGCGTGAGCACGCGCGTGGTTTCCTGGAACGAAGCGGCCGAGATGAACGAACGCGTCTGCAGCGAGGCCTTGGTGATGCCGAGCAGGATCGGGGTGCCCTTGGCGGGCTCCTTGTTCCGGCCGAGCTTGGCATTGGTCTCGTTGAGCTCTTCCAGATCGACCTGTTCGCCGGGCAGCAGCACGGTGTCGCCGCCGTCCTTGATCTCGACCTTCTGCAGCATCTGGCGAACAATCACCTCGATGTGCTTGTCGTTGATCTTCACGCCCTGGAGTCGATAGACTTCCTGGATTTCGGTGCAGAGATATTCAGCCAGCGCCTCGACGCCCAGGACTTCGAGGATGTCATGCGGGTTGGGCGAACCGGAAATCAGGGTGTCCCCCTTCTTCACGAAGTCGCCTTCCTGCACGTCGATCACCTTGGTCTTGGGGATCAGGTACTCGACTGCATCGCCTTCTTCCGGAACGATCGCGATCTTGCGCTTGGCCTTGTATTCCCGAACGAATTCGATCTTGCCCGAAATCTTGGCAATGACCGAATTGTCCTTCGGCAAGCGTGCTTCGAACAGCTCGGCAACCCGCGGCAGACCGCCGGTGATGTCGCGGGTTTTGGCAGCTTCGCGCGATGCACGGGCGAGGATGTCGCCGGCATCGACCTGCTGGTTGTCCTCGACCGAAAGCACGGTGCCCGGCGCCAGCATGTAGCGCGCGGCTTCCGTCTCGTCGCCCGCATCGTTGAACAGGGTCAGGCGCGGACGCAGATCCTCGTTCTTCTTGCGGCCCGACGTCTTCGTATCGATGACCACACGCTGCGCGATGCCAGTGGCATCGTCGACGCGCTCTTCCATGGTCGTACCGTCGATCAGGTCCTGGAATTTCGCCACGCCCGAAGTTTCGGTGATGATCGGCAGACTGAACGGATCCCATTCGGCCAGACGATCGCCTTCCTTCACCTTGCCGCCATCCTTGTGCATCAGCACGGTACCGTAGGGCACCTTGTGGATTTCGCGTTCGCGGCCCTCGGCGTCGATCACTGCCAGTTCGCCATTGCGGGCGAGCGACAGGATCCGGCCCTTCTTGTCGGTGATGGTGGGCATGTCGCGATAGACGACCTTGCCGTCCGACACGGCTTCGAGATGCGAAGTCTCGTTGAGCTGTGCGGCACCGCCGATATGGAAGGTACGCATGGTCAGCTGCGTGCCCGGTTCACCGATCGACTGGGCGGCGATGACGCCGACCGCCTCGCCGATGTTGACCGGCGTACCGCGGGCAAGATCACGACCGTAGCACTTGGCGCAGACGCCCTGCTGGGCTTCGCAGACCAGCGGCGAACGGATCTTGGCGACCTGCACTTCGGCTTCCTCGATGACCTTGATCATCGGCTCGTCGAGCAGCGTGCCCGCCTTGGCGATGACCTCGTCGGTCGCCGCGTTGACGATATCCTCGGCCACCGTGCGGCCCAGGATACGCTCGCCGAGCGACGCGATCACGCTACCGCCCTGGACGATGGCGCGCATGTCGAGCGAGTTGTCGGTCTTGCAGTCCTCGACCACGATGGTGCAGTCCTGCGACACGTCGACGAGGCGGCGGGTCAGGTAACCCGAGTTCGCCGTCTTCAACGCCGTATCCGCGAGACCCTTACGGGCGCCGTGGGTGGAGTTGAAGTATTCGAGGACGTTGAGGCCTTCCTTGAAGTTCGAGATAATCGGGTTTTCGATGATCTCGCCCGACGGCTTGGCCATCAGGCCGCGCATACCGGCGAGCTGCTTCATCTGCGCCGGGCTACCACGGGCACCGGAGTGCGCCATCATGTAGATCGAGTTGATCTCGGCCTGGACGCCGTCCTTGCCGATCGGGCGGGCCTTGATCTTTTCCATCATGGCATCGGCCACCTGGTCACCGCAACGGCTCCAGGCGTCGATCACCTTGTTGTACTTTTCCTGCTGGGTGATCAGGCCGTCCTGATACTGCTGTTCGTAATCGGCGACCATGTTCTTGGTCGTCTCGACCATTTCGATCTTCTCTTCGGGGATGATCATGTCATCCTTGCCGAAGGAGATGCCGGCCTTGAACGCGTGGCGGAAGCCGAGCGACATGATCGCGTCGGCGAACAGCACCGTGTCCTTCTGACCGGTGTGACGATAGACCTCGTCGATGACGTCGGCGATGTCCTTCTTGGTCAGCAGGCGGTTGACGATGTCGAACGGAACCTTGTGGTTCTTGGGCAGACATTCGCCGATCAGCATGCGGCCGGCAGTCGTTTCGAACCGCGACATCGCGATCTTGCCGGCCTCGTCCGCCTGCGGAACGCGGGCGAGGATCTTGGTGTGCAGCGAGACCTGCTTGGTCTCGAGCGCCTGGTGAACCTCGGCCATGTCCGAGAACATCTGCAGCTTTTCGACCTTGTTGCCGTCGCTGTCCTCGACGAATTCGGGCGTCTTCTCCTGCCGCTCCATCGAGAGGTAGTAGAGACCCAGGACCATGTCCTGCGACGGCACGATGATCGGCTTGCCGTTGGCGGGCGAGAGGATGTTGTTGGTCGACATCATCAGCACGCGCGCTTCGAGCTGGGCTTCCAGCGAAAGCGGGACGTGGACGGCCATCTGGTCGCCATCGAAGTCGGCGTTGAAGGCGGCGCAGACCAGCGGGTGCAGCTGGATTGCCTTGCCTTCGATCAGGACCGGCTCGAACGCCTGGATGCCGAGACGGTGAAGCGTCGGCGCGCGGTTGAGAAGCACGGGGTGTTCGCGGATGACTTCATCCAGAATGTCCCAGACTTCCTTGCGCTCCTTCTCGACCCACTTCTTCGCCTGCTTGAGGGTCATCGAGAGACCCTTGGCATCGAGACGGGCGTAGATGAACGGCTTGAACAGCTCGAGCGCCATCTTCTTGGGCAGGCCGCACTGGTGCAGCTTGAGTTCGGGACCGGTCACGATGACCGAACGGCCCGAATAGTCGACGCGCTTACCCAGAAGGTTCTGACGGAAGCGGCCCTGCTTGCCCTTGAGCATGTCGGACAGCGACTTCAGCGGACGCTTGTTGGCGCCCGTGATCACGCGGCCACGGCGGCCGTTGTCGAACAATGCGTCGACGGCTTCCTGCAGCATGCGCTTTTCATTGCGGACGATGATGTCCGGCGCGCGCAGTTCCATCAGCCGCTTGAGGCGGTTGTTACGGTTGATCACCCGGCGATACAGGTCGTTGAGATCCGAGGTCGCGAAACGGCCACCGTCGAGCGGCACCAGCGGGCGCAGTTCGGGCGGAATGACCGGCACGACTTCGAGGATCATCCATTCGGGGCGGTTGCCGCTTTCGATGAAGCTTTCGACGACCTTCAGGCGCTTGATGATCTTGGCCGGCTTGAGCTTCGACTTGGTCGTCGCGAGCTCTTCCAGAAGATCGGTCTTTTCCTGCTCGAGATCGAGATCCATCAGCATGGTCTTGACCGCGGCGGCACCGATATCGGCGGTGAAGGCGTCCTCACCATATTCGTCCTGCGCTTCGAGCAGTTCGTCCTCGGTGAGGAGCTGGAACTTCTCGAGCGGCGTCAGGCCGGGTTCGGTGACGATGTAGCTTTCGAAATACAGCACGCGCTCAAGCTGCTTGAGCTGCATGTCGAGCAGCAGGCCGATGCGCGAAGGCAGCGACTTGAGGAACCAGATATGCGCGACCGGCGCGGCCAGTTCGATATGGCCCATGCGTTCGCGGCGGACCTTGGTCACGGTCACTTCGACGCCGCACTTTTCGCAGACGACGCCCTTGTACTTCATGCGCTTGTACTTGCCGCACAGGCATTCGTAATCCTTCACCGGACCGAAGATGCGCGCGCAGAACAGGCCGTCGCGTTCGGGCTTGAACGTGCGGTAATTGATCGTTTCGGGCTTCTTGATCTCGCCGAAGGACCACGAGCGGATGCGCTCGGGGCTGGCGATGCCGATCTGGATCTCGTCGAAGGTTTCGGGCTTCGCGAGCTGGTTGGTGAATTTGGTCAGTTCGTTCATGACTTATTCCCTTAGCGGGTGAATTCCTTGGGGCGGTGGTGGGGAGCGCTAGGCTCCCCTTATTCCGCCGCGATCGCGAGGCCGTCGTCGTCCTCGTCGCCTTCGCTGAGCGACTTGAGTTCGACATTCAGACCCAGGCTGCGCATTTCCTTGACGAGCACGTTGAAGCTCTCCGGAATGCCCGCCTCGAAGGTATCGTCACCCTTGACGATCGCTTCGTAGACCTTGGTCCGCCCGATCACGTCATCCGACTTCACGGTGAGGATTTCCTGCAGCGTGTAGGCGGCGCCGTAGGCCTGGAGCGCCCAGACCTCCATTTCCCCGAAGCGCTGGCCACCGAATTGCGCCTTACCGCCCAGCGGCTGCTGGGTGACGAGGCTGTAGGGGCCGATCGAACGGGCGTGGATCTTGTCGTCGACGAGATGGTGCAGCTTGAGCATGTAGATGATGCCCACGGTGACCTTGCGGTCGAAGGCTTCACCCGTGCGTCCGTCGAACAATACCGACTGGCCCGAGCTGTGCAGACCGGCCTTTTCAAGCTCGATCGTCACATCGCCTTCGCGCGCACCGTCGAATACCGGCGTGCCCATCGGGACACCCGTCGTCAGATTGCCCGCCAGCTCGATCACTTCGGCGGTCGACCGGTTGTCGATCGCGTCGTGATACTGCTCGCCGTAGACTTCCTTCAGACGGTCGATGATCGCTTCGGGCGGCTTGGCCTTGGCGTAATCTTCCGACGCATTCGGATTGGCGCGCTTCCAATCCTCGAGCTGCTCGCCGATCTGGTGACCCAGATTGCGGGCCGCCATGCCGAGGTGCGTCTCGAAGATCTGACCGACGTTCATACGCGAGGGCACGCCAAGCGGGTTGAGCACGATATCGACCGGGGTCCCGTCCTCGAGAAAGGGCATGTCTTCCTGCGGCAGGATGCGCGAAATCACACCCTTGTTCCCGTGACGGCCGGCCATCTTGTCGCCCGGCTGCAGCTTGCGCTTCACCGCGACGAAGACCTTGACCATCTTGAGCACGCCCGGAGCGAGTTCGTCGCCGCGTTCGAGCTTTTCCTTACGGTCTTCGAACTTCTCTTCGATGAACTTGACCGCCTCGTCATACTGCGACTTGACCGCTTCAAGCTGCGCCTGGCGGCCATCGTCGGCCACGGCGAACTTGAACCATTCGTGCCGGTCGATCTCCTCGAGCAGCTCTTCGCTGATCTCGGTGCCCTTCTTGACGCCCTTGGGCGCTGCCGAAGCCGTCTGGCCCGTGAGCATGTCGCGCAGGCGGTTGTAGGTCGCCCGGTTGAGGATCGCACGTTCGTCGTTCGAGTCCTTGCGGAGACGTTCGATTTCCTCGTTCTGGATCGCGCGGGTACGGTCGTCGATCTCGATGCCGTGACGGTTGAACACGCGCACTTCGACGACGGTCCCGGCAACACCCGGCGGCAGGCGAAGCGAGGTGTCGCGCACATCGCTGGCCTTTTCACCGAAGATGGCGCGGAGGAGCTTTTCTTCCGGCGTCATCGGGCTTTCGCCCTTGGGCGTGATCTTGCCCGCCAGGATATCGCCCGGGTGCACTTCGGCGCCGATGTAGACGATGCCCGCTTCGTCGAGGTTGCGCAGCGCTTCCTCGCCGACATTGGGAATGTCGCGGGTGATGTCTTCGGGCCCGAGCTTGGTGTCGCGCGCCATGACTTCGAATTCCTCGATATGGATCGAGGTGAAGACGTCGTCCTTCACGATGCGCTCGGAGATGAGGATACTATCCTCGTAGTTGTAGCCGTTCCAGGGCATGAAGGCGACGAGGCTGTTACGGCCCAGCGCCAGCTCGCCGAGATCGGTCGAAGGACCGTCGGCGATGATGTCGCCCGGCTCGACCGTCTCGCCCACCTTCACCAGCGGACGCTGGTTGATGCAGGTGTTCTGGTTCGAACGCTGGAACTTCTGCAGCGTGTAGATGTCGACGCCAGACTGGCCGGCTTCGACATCGCCGATCGCGCGGATGACGATACGCGTCGCGTCGACCTGGTCGACGATGCCGCCGCGGGTCGCAGCGATCGCCGCGCCGCTGTCACGCGCTACGGTTTCTTCCATGCCGGTACCGACAAAGGGCGCCTCGGCCTTGACCAAGGGCACAGCCTGGCGCTGCATGTTCGAGCCCATCAGTGCGCGGTTGGCGTCATCGTTTTCCAGGAACGGAATGAGCGATGCAGCAACCGAGACGAGCTGCTTGGGCGACACGTCCATCAGCGTGATGGTTTCGCGCGGTGCCATGAGGTTGTCGCCATCGTGGCGGGCCGAAACCAGCTCTTCCACGAACGAGCCATCGTCGTTGAGATCGGCCGATGCCTGCGCAACGGTGTGCTTCTGTTCTTCCATCGCCGAAAGATAGACCACCTCTTCGGTGACCTTGCCGTCGAGGACCTTGCGATACGGCGTTTCGATGAAGCCGTACTTGTTGACGCGCGCAAAGGTCGAGAGCGAGTTGATCAGGCCGATGTTCGGGCCTTCGGGCGTTTCAATCGGGCAGATACGGCCATAGTGCGTCGGGTGAACGTCGCGGACTTCGAAGCCGGCGCGCTCACGCGTAAGACCGCCGGGGCCAAGCGCCGAGACGCGGCGCTTGTGGGTGACTTCCGACAGCGGATTGGTCTGGTCCATGAACTGCGAGAGCTGCGAGGAACCGAAGAACTCGCGCACGGCAGCCACGGCAGGCTTCGCGTTGATCAGATCGTTCGGCATCACGGTCGAGACATCGACCGAGCTCATGCGTTCCTTGACCGCGCGTTCCATGCGCAGCAGGCCCACGCGATACTGGTTTTCGAGCAGTTCGCCGACCGAACGCACACGGCGGTTGCCGAGATTGTCGATGTCGTCGACGTCGCCCTTGCCGTCCTTGAGGTCGACCAGTTCCTTGACCACGGCGAGGATGTCTTCCTTGCGCAGCGTGGTCACGGTGTCTTCGGCGTCGAGTTCGAGACGCATGTTGAGCTTGACGCGGCCGACGGCGGAAAGATCGTAGCGCTCGCTATCGAAGAACAGACCTTCGAACAGCGCTTCGGCGGTTTCCTTGGTCGGCGGTTCGCCCGGACGCATGACCTTGTAGATCGCTTCGAGACCCTCGTCGCGGTTCTCGGCCTTGTCGACCTGCAGCGTGTTGCGGATCCACGGGCCGGTGGTGACGTGATCGACGTCGAGCAGGACCATCGAATCCACGCCCGCGGCGTCGAGCACTTCGAGGTTCTCGGCCGAAACTTCCTCGCCCGCTTCGATGTAGATGCGGCCGGTCTTCTCGTCGATCATGTCGCGGCTGGCATAGCGGCCGAAGATTTCCTCGGTCGGCAGCAGCAGCGTTTCAAGACCATCCTTGGCGGCCTTGTTGGCGGCACGCGGGCTGATCTTCTGGCCGGCGGCGAAGACTTCCTCGCCGGTCTTGGCATCGACCAGCGCGAAGGCCGGCTTCTGGCCACGCCAGTTTTCGGGGACGAAGGGTATATTCCAGCCTTCGCCCTTTTTGCCGGTTGCGCGCTTCCAGATGACGGTCTCGTAGAAATGCGCGAGGATGTCTTCACTATCGAGGCCAAGCGCATACAGCAGCGCGGTGACCGGCAGCTTGCGCTTGCGGTCGATCCGGACGTTGACGATGTCCTTGGCGTCGAATTCGAAATCGAGCCACGAACCGCGATAGGGAATGATGCGGGCGGCGAACAGCAACTTGCCCGAGGAATGCGTCTTGCCGCGGTCGTGGTCGAACAGCACACCCGGCGAACGGTGCATCTGCGACACGATCACGCGCTCGGTACCGTTGATCACGAAGGTGCCATTGCCGGTCATGAGCGGCATATCGCCCATGTAGACATCCTGCTCCTTGATATCGAGGACCGAGCGGGTCTCGGTTTCCTGGTCGACCTCGAACACGATCAGGCGCAACGTGACCTTCATCGGCGCGGCATAGGTGATCCCACGCTGGCGGCATTCGACAATGTCGTATTTCGGCGCTTCGAGTTCGTAGTGGACGAAGTCGAGTTCGGCGGTACCGGCGAAGTCGCGGATCGGGAACACCGAGCGCAGCGTCTTCTCGAGGCCGGAGACGTAATCGATCTCCTTGTTCGAGCGCAGGAACTGTTCGTAGCTCTCGCGCTGCACCTCGATCAGGTTAGGCATATCGACGACTTCGTGGATGTCGCCGAAGATCTTGCGGATCCGGCGTTTCGCCGTGCCCTGCGCATTTGCTCCGCGTGCCTTCTTGGGGGACTTCGCGGGAGCTTTCGCCTTGGTAGCCATAAGGGGTACGTACCTCTTCTCGTGTGCGCCGGTCCCGTGCGGGAAGACCGGTGATTGTTTCTCATGCGCGTGAGATCCATGGTCGGGACGCGAAAAGGCCGCAGCGTATGGCACACCGGTTGCGGTGGCTGCTGCAGCTTCTCGAGCGTCGCGATTATGGAAACGCCGCTTCCATCCTGTGTCCGATTCCCGCGCATGAATCGGACTCGCTCGAAGCGTGCGGTCGGAGCAGCATGTAGGAATTGCCCCCGCGCCTGTCAAACGCGGAATCTATCGGGCCGGATTGTCGTGTGGCTCAACCCTCCGCGCGGGCGCTCCACATCATCCGCTCGATCCTCCAGTGACCTGCGGCATCGGGGCGGGCGTGGATGATGTAATGGCCGCGCTGTGCGATGCGGGTGCCGTCGAAGACGAAGGCGATTTCGCTGTAGCCAGTGATCGCAGCCAGCGCGACCGAACCTTCGACATCGATCGTGCGATGGTCGATATATTCGATTCTGGTCGGCGGGGCGCCTTCGGGAAACCAGAAGCCGCGCAATTCCTCTATCCCGGACAGCGGGCCGCCGCCGCGCCCGGGATAAACGATCGCATCGGGCGCGAACAGCTTCAGCAGCGCCTCCGCCTGCGCCTCGGTACCATCCTCGCGCCAAGCTTTGACATAGGCCCGGTCGAGCGAATGCAGCGCCTCGCGATCCCCTGCGGTCAGCCCCCCGATCCGCACTTCGGTAGGGACGGGCGCATCGGCGGCGGACCCGGAACAGGCCGCCAGACCAAAGGCCGCCACCAGGGGCGCCAGGCGATACATACAGTTCCTCCTTCGATCCAAGGACGCGGTGGCCGATCCGACCCGCAGGGTCGAAACCTCCTCCACCAATGACCGCCAGCACCCGGCGAATGGCATGACCCAACCGACCCCACCGAATTCGGTATGGTCGATTGACGATAATTGGCAGCGTTGTCATATCGAAACTCGATAAGGGGAACCACCTATCTTTCCCCTCATAGTCAACGGCTTGCATGCCGCCAACCAGCGCAATCGGGTTGTCGCCGAATTGCGGGCACTTTTCTTTCTGCCCAGGTGTATCAGGATGGGACAATCTGATGGCGCGGCCGCGCCGCCGCCATTATTGCCATGCGGTCGGGCGAGCCGATAATCTATTCCGAAACCGGGGGGACCGACACGATGACCACTTTCCTATCCGCATTCGGTACCGTTCATACGCGAAGTCTCGCCTTTGCGGCGGCGCTGCCGCTCGTCGCGGCGATCCCACTGGTGGCCGAGTTCATCCAGCACGTCGTCGAAATGCGCAGCGGCATGTATGCTGGTCCCGAAGTGGCGCAGGCGCTTGAAGGCGACCCGGACCGGATGATCGCCGGATTTTTCAAGACGGTCGCGTTGGGCCTGCCTGCCTATTTCCTCATTCGCTGGCTGCATACGCAAGGCGATCGCGCCTTCGCGTCGCGGCTCGACAAGCGCGCAGTGACGCTGTTCGCCCTGGTCATTGCGCTGCAGGCGCTGCTCGCCTGGCTCGGGCTCTATGTCTGGACCGAAGGACCGATGAGTATCGGCTTCTTTGTCTTTGGCCTGATCTTCATGCCGCTGATCGTGCGCTTTGTCGTCGCTGCGCCGCTGGGTAGCTTCATCAGTCCGCTGCAGTCGATCCGCGTGATGGCGCCAGACGCGCTGTTCGCGATCCTTTTCCCGCTGATTGCGATACTTCCACTGATGGTGCTGCATTATGCGCTGGGGATCGGCGCGATCTTCGTCGAAAGCACGGCGCTGAAATGGGGGATGCTGGCGCTCGATAGCGTTGTCACCGCAGGGCTCGCGCTGGTGATGATCGCTGCCCAATATGTGACCGCCACACGCCCCGCACCGATCGAAGCGTCATCCGGGTCCGTCGCGGGATAGCGCCAAACGCTTGACAGAATCGTCCAAATCCTTAGAGGCCCGCGGTCGAACGGCGGGTCTCTTTTGATTCCACCCGTTCATCCGTCCGAGACAGTTGGTGAAGGCGAATTGGCGCCTTCTTAATTTCCAGCCTAGGCGGGGACAGAGATTTCCGGTGCTTCGGCACCGTTTCGCGCCACCAGGCGCACTCCTTCCCCATCAACGGACTCGCCCGTTCCGGTTCGCCGGGGCGGACAAACGTAGCCGGTCGCGGCGGGTCTTCCCGGCGTGGCCATAGTGAAGGAGTATGGCATGGATCGTTCGCAGAAAACCGATGCGGTCGCCCAGCTCAACGAAGTCTTCGCCCAGTCCGGCGTGGTGGTCGTCACCCGCAATCTGGGGCTTACGGTGGATCAGTCCACCGAACTGCGTACGAAGATGCGTGAAGCCGGTGCGTCCTACAAGGTTGCCAAGAACCGTCTCGCCAAGCTCGCCCTGAAGGACACCGACTATACAGGTCTCGAAGAGTACCTGACCGGTCCGACCGCCCTTGGTTATTCCGAGGATCCGGTTGCTGCGGCGAAAGCCGTGGTGGAGTTCGCCAAGACCACCGACAAGATTGAAATCGTCGGTGGTTCGATGGGCGCGCAGAAGCTCGACGAAGCAGGGGTTCGGGCGCTTGCCTCGATGCCCAGCCTCGACGAACTTCGTGGCACTATCGTGGGCCTCCTCAACGCGCCGGCAACCAAGGTTGTCCGCACGATCAAGGAACCCACGTCGATGCTTGCACGCGTTGTTGGCGCCTATGGCGCCAAGGAAGCCGCGTAAGAGCTGGTTCGACGTACGAACACACATTCATCGGGGCATTCGTCCATCAGGACACCCCGGCCTTATATTTGGAGTGAAACATCATGGCCGATATCGCCAAGCTTGTTGAAGAACTGTCGAAGCTGACCGTCATGGAAGCCGCTGAGCTTGCCAAGGCACTTGAAGAAGAGTGGGGCGTGAGCGCCGCCGCTGCTGTTGCTGTTGCTGGCCCCGCCGCCGGCGGCGATGCCCCCGCAGCCGAAGAAAAGGACGAATTCGATGTCGTCCTGACCGGCGACGGTGGCAAGAAGATCCAGGTCATCAAGGAAGTCCGCGCCATCACCGGTCTGGGCCTCTCGGAAGCCAAGGCTCTCGTCGAAGGCGCGCCCAAGCCCGTCAAGGAAGGCGTCAACAAGGCAGAAGCCGAAGAAATCAAGGGCAAGATCGAAGCAGCCGGCGGTACCGTCGAGCTCAAGTAAGCTACTGCCCGTTTGGGCGCTTACGCTTCGATCTCGCGTGCGAGATCACGGAAGGGCGGTGCCGTAAGGCGCCGCCCTTTTCGTGTGTCGGGGTGGCGCGCTCGCTAGGTCGTGGTCGTGACTCGCAAACCGATCGCGCCGACCAGCACCATGGCGATGCACGCATACTGGATCGCGCCAAGTTTCTCGTCGAACGCCAAGACCCCGATCGCCGCCGCGGCGACGATGCCCACGCCCGCCCATATCGCGTAGACGATCCCGACGGGCAGGACCTTCATCGCCGGCGCGAGCACCCAGAAGCAGGCCGAATAGCACGCGATCGACAGCGCCCCCCAATGCCATTTCTCGAAGCCGTCCGACAGCTTGAGCAGAAAGGTGCCCGTTACCTCCAATGTGATGGCGAGGCCGAGATATATCCATGCGTTCATAGCGGGTGTTCCTGTGTGGGGAATGGCGATCGGGCCGCGAAAAGTGTGCCTCTATGGCTGCACCGACAGGACGAATTCAAGCCATAGGCCAGATCGCGATTGGCGTCGGCACCCCTCGCCCCTATCCGGTCCGGCTGCATGACGAACGCAACCGCCATGGAGCCCACGCCTCCTGGCGGTGATGGCTGGCGCACCGAGCTGCGCGCGACGCTGCGGCTGAGCTGGCCGCTGGCGGCCGCAAACCTGTTGCAGATGCTGACCTATGCCATCGACGTGATCTTCATCGCGCGGCTGGGCGAGGACCAGCTAGCTGCCTCGGCGCTGGCAATCGCGCTGTTCGGCCTCGTGCTGTGGGCGCTTTCGGGCCTGACCGGGGCGGTGGCGCCGGTGGCGGCTGCCGAGCTGGGCGAACGGGCCCCCGCGCTGCGTCCGGTCCGGAGGACGGTGCGCATGGCATTATGGCTGGCGTTGTTCTCGGGTGTGGCCGGCATCGGTGTGTGCCTGCTGCTCGGCCCGCTGATGCGCGTGACCGGGCAGCAACCGCAGATCATCGCGATGGCGATCGAATACAACTCGCTCCTGGTGCTCAGCCTGGTGCCGATGCTGTTCTGTAATGTGCTGCGCAGCTTCGTCTCCACGCTCGACCGGCCGATCTTCGCCACCGCGATTACTGCGGGCGGCATCTTCGTCAATGCGCTGGCCAATTACGCTTTCATCTTCGGCAATCTGGGCGCGCCCGAGCTGGGGCTGCAGGGCGCCGCCGTGGCGACGATCCTCACCACGCTGACCACGCTGGGCGCCTATGTGGTCGCGATCCGGCTGGACCCCAAGCTCCACCGTTACCGCGTGTTCGGACGGTGGTGGTCGCCCGACTGGGCGCGCTTCATGCACATCGTCCGCGTGGGCACGCCAATCGCGCTGACCATCACCGCCGAGGCGGGCATCTTCGGCGCGGCCGCTTTCCTGATGGGCAATATCGGCGCGAGCGAACTGGCTGCGCACACGGTGGCGCTGCAGATCGCGGCGCTGGCGTTCCAGGTGCCCTTCGGCGTCGGTCAGGCAGCGACGATCCGGGTGGGCTATTTCTATGGCGCACGCGATCCGGAGGGGGTCAAGCGCGCGGGATGGACCGCGATCATTGTCGGTACGGGCTTCATGGCGCTGACCGCGCTGGCGATGGTGGTGATACCCAAGCCGCTGATCGCGATCTATGTCGATCCTTGGGACCCGAAGAATGCCGTGCTGGTTGGCTTCGCGCTGCAATATATCGTCATCGCCGCGGCCTTCCAGCTGTTCGACGGGATGCAGGCGGTCGCCGCAGGCGCGCTGCGCGGGCTGCAGGACACCCGCATCCCGATGTGGATCGCCGCCTTCGCCTATTGGGTCCCGGGGATCGGCACCGCTCTGGTGCTGGGCTTCTACACCCCGCTGCAGGGCATCGGCGTATGGATCGGGCTGGCGACCGGGCTGACCGTGGCCGCCGCGCTGCTCGGCTGGCGCTGGCACCGGCGCGAGGCGCTGGGATTGACCCGGCACCCGCTGAAGGCATAGCTCAGGCGGCGCGCTGCACCACCTCGCGCTGCGGGAACGGGATGGAAATGCCGACATCGTCGAAGCGCGCCTTGACCGCTTCGGTGAGGTCCCATGACAGGCCGAGATAGTCGGCCGTGCCGCACCACACACGCAGACCGATACCGACCGAACTGTCATCGAGCGAGCTGACGAAGGTGACCGGTTCGGGTTCGGACAATACACGGTCGTCGGTCAGTGCCAGCTTCAACAGCTCTTCGCGCGCGCGCTGCATGCTGTCGCCATAGGCAATACCCACGACCAGCTCAAGCCGCCGGTTCGGATGGCGGTGAAAATTGACGATCGCCTGGTTCCACAACTGCGAATTGGGCACCATGACGAACAGTCCGTCGAACTGCTTGAGTTCGGTAGTAAACAGGCCGATCTGCTGGACTGTGCCGGTCACCGATCCGGCCGAGATCGCCTCGCCCACCTTGAACGGCTTCTGGACGAGGATCATCACGCCCGAGGCGACATTGCTGAGGGTCCCCTGCAACGCGAGGCCGACCGCGAGCGCCATGCCGCCGAGCGCCGCGAGGATGCTGGTGGTTTCCACTCCAAACTGCGCGAGCACGGTGACCAGCACCACCGCCCAGAGAGCGTATTTCACGATGCTCGAGAGGAAGTTGGCCACTGTGGGCTCGAACCGCGGCGAGCGCGTCATCGCGCGTTCCGCCCAGCGCGAAAGCACCCCCGCAAGCAGCAGGCCGATGACCAGCACCGCGAAAGCACCCGCGATATCCATCATGTGCAACCGCAGCCACAGCCAGATCTGTTCGGGAATCGTCAGTGCGGAAATGGCTTGGTCGGTCGTCATTCGTGGGCGGCCCTTTATCGCGGCATATTCATATCGGTCCGGGTCGGCCCATCGGGGATCGGCCAACCCGCTTCGCCACCCCCAACGCAGCACTGGCGCAAGAGTTCATTTTTTGCTCGCCGACCCGTTGACTCTGCAAACCCGCGCACCCAAATGCCCCGTGCTGGCACTCTCACCGAGTGAGTGCCAACATTCATTTCAACTCTTAGAAGAGAGGTCATCATCATGGCATTTCGTCCGCTGCACGACCGCGTACTGGTCCGTCGCATCGAAGCCGAAGAAAAGACCGCCGGCGGGATCATCATTCCCGACAGCGCCCAGGAAAAGCCGAGCGAAGGCGAAATCGTCGCTGTCGGTTCGGGCGCCAAGGCGGAAGACGGCACGGTCACCGCGCTCGACGTCAAGGCCGGCGACCGCGTTCTGTTCGGCAAGTGGTCCGGCACCGAGGTCAAGCTCGACGGCGAAGACCTGCTGATCATGAAGGAAAGCGACATCATGGGGATCATCGGCTGATCGCCGGATCCTGACGCTTTCCACCAGACACACGAATTCCAGGAGAAACACCAATGGCAGCCAAGGACGTAAAGTTCGGCCGCGACGCGCGCGAAGGCATCCTGCGCGGCGTCGATACCCTCGCCAATGCCGTCAAGGTCACGCTCGGCCCCAAGGGCCGCAATGTCGTGATCGACAAGAGCTTCGGCGCCCCGCGCATCACCAAGGACGGCGTCACCGTCGCCAAGGAAATCGAACTTAAGGACAAGTTCGAGAACATGGGCGCGCAGATGATCAAGGAAGTCGCATCGAAGGCGAACGACGCCGCCGGTGACGGCACCACCACCGCCACCGTGCTGGCACAGTCGATCGTGACCGAAGGCATGAAGTCGGTCGCCGCGGGCATGAACCCGATGGACCTCAAGCGCGGCATCGACCTCGCCGTCATCAAGGTCGTCGAAGACCTCAAGAGCCGTTCGAAGGACGTGTCCGGCAGCGAAGAAATCGCCCAGGTCGGCGTGATCTCCGCGAATGGCGACCGTGAAGTCGGCGAAAAGATCGCCGAAGCCATGGAAAAGGTCGGCAAGGAAGGCGTGATCACCGTCGACGAATCGAAGGGTCTCGAATTCGAGCTCGAAACCGTCGAAGGCATGCAGTTCGACCGCGGCTATCTCAGCCCGTACTTCATCACCAACCCGGACAAGATGACGGTCGAACTCGAAAACCCGTATATCCTGATCCATGAAAAGAAGCTGTCGAACCTGCAGGCAATGCTGCCCGTGCTCGAAGCGGCTGTTCAGAGCGGTCGCCCGCTGCTGATCATCGCCGAAGACATCGAAGGCGAAGCGCTGGCCACCCTCGTGGTCAACAAGCTGCGCGGCGGCCTCAAGGTTGCAGCGGTCAAGGCTCCGGGCTTCGGCGATCGCCGCAAGGCCATGCTGCAGGACATCGCGATCCTGACGCAGGGCGAGATGATCTCGGAAGACCTCGGCATCAAGCTCGAGAACGTGACCCTCGGCATGCTCGGCGAAGCCAAGCGCGTCACCATCGACAAGGACAACACCACGATTGTCGACGGTGCCGGTGACGAAGGCGACATCAAGGCGCGCGTGTCGGAAATCCGCACCCAGATCGACAACACCAGCAGCGACTACGACCGCGAGAAGCTCCAGGAGCGTCTCGCCAAGCTCGCCGGCGGTGTGGCCGTGATCAAGGTCGGCGGTGCCACCGAAATCGAAGTCAAGGAACGCAAGGACCGCGTCGACGACGCGCTGCACGCGACCCGCGCAGCCGTCGAAGAAGGCATCGTCCCGGGCGGCGGTACCGCGCTGCTCTACGCCATCAAGGCACTGGACGGTCTCGAAGGCAGCAATGACGACCAGACCCGCGGCATCGACATCATCCGTCGTGCGCTGCAGTCCCCGGTTCGCCAGATTGCCACGAATGCGGGCCATGACGGTGCCGTGGTCGCAGGCAAGCTGACCGACGCCAACGACATGTCGCTCGGCTTCAACGCGGCGACCGACACCTATGAAGACCTGGTCAAGGCCGGCGTCATCGACCCGACCAAGGTCGTGCGCACCGCGCTGCAGGACGCCGCTTCGGTGGCCGGCCTGCTGATCACCACCGAAGCCGCAATCGTCGAGAAGCCCGACGACAAGGCAGCCGCTCCGGCAATGCCCGACATGGGCGGCATGGGCGGTATGGGCGGCATGGGCTTCTAAGCTCACCCGACCACCGGACAGACAAGAGGCCCGGCGGGAGCGATCCTGCCGGGCCTTTTTACTGGCTCACCGCGCGCTGGAGAACGCGCGACCTACAACCCTGGCGCGGCGGGGGTCTCCGGTGCGAACACTCCCTCGATATCGGCATCGGCAGACATCGGATCGACGCAGACCCGCGCGATCAGGGGGAGGTGATCGGAGCCCACGTCGTCGCCGATCACCAGATCTTCCACCTTGACCCCGTCCTTGACGAAGATCTGATCGAGCGGCCAACCGATCCAGGCATAGTCGGCGGGGAAGGTCGCAAAGCTGCCCCGACCCGCGCGCGGATCGCGATAGCCGCCTTCGCGGGCGAAACGCGCGGTGGTTTTCGACCATGGGACATCGTTGAAATCGCCGATCGCGAGCACGTTCGAAAGGCCGTCGGGTGTGCGCGCACCCGCCCGCGCGATATTCGCATCCCGGCTTTCGGTCGATTGCCCCGGCAGCGGCGGACGCGGGTGGAGGCCGATCAGTTCGAACCGCGCGCCATCTTCCATGCGCATGGTGGCATAGAGCGTCGGGGTATTGGAACTGGTGTTGGCGACCATCTCGGCGCGGTCGACGGTCAGCCGGGTGGCGAAGGCCATGCCGTATTTGTTGCGGAGCGGCTGGTCGAGCCGATAGCCATAGCGCGCCAATTGCGGTTCGAGCGCATCGAGCCACGGCTGGTGGGTTTCCATCAGCAACAGGATATCGGGATCGACCCGCTCGATCAGCGTCGCGGTGTCATCATAGCGGTCGTTGTCCTGCAGCACATTGAACGACAGCAGCCGCGCACAGCTCATCCCGTCGACCTCGTCGGGCAGGGGGACCTGCGCAGTGGCGAGGAAGCTATAGGGCCACAGACGCCACATATTGATACCGATGGTGATCGCCGCGAGACCCAGCACCACCGCCCGTTTGCGCGACAGGATCAGGCCCAGCACCGCCAGCGCGGCGGCCAGATAGACCGACGGCTCGCGCAGCATGTCGAGCATGCGCACCGAACCGCGATTGGTATCGAGCAGCGATATCAGCGCCGCGATGGCGAGCAGCGCAAGCAGGCCGATGACCAGCCTCGCCCCGATCATACGGCTGCGTGAGCGGGCGCCGTTCCGTTGGTCGAGAGCCATCTTAACCGCCCTTGCGGCTGGCCTCCGCCGCCGCGACAACGTTCGCCGGCCAAGTCACCTGCGTCTGTGTCTGCGGATTGAACAGCTCGCGTCCGTATTGCGCCGCTTCGGCCGCCGCGATTTCCTCGGTGGTGAGGAATTCGCTCGGCTCGAGCGCGAAGACATCGAGCCCGCGGGTAATCTCGGTCGCGTAGATGCGGCCATTGTACCAATAGGCCGACCAGTAACCGCCGGTCACCAGCTGGTCCGCGTCGACTGGCCCGCGGTCGAAATAGGCGATCTCGAACGGCTTTTCCGCATCGGTGAAATCGATCACCGAGATGCCGCCCTGATACCATGCCTGGACGAAAATATCGCGTCCCGGCACCGGGATGATCGAGCCATTGTGCGCGACGCAGTTTTCCTTGTCGGTCTGCGGTGCGGGCAGCTTGTAGAGGCTGCGGAACTCGAGCTTGCCATCCTCGATCGCGTAGATCGCATTGGCACCCCAGGTCATCGGATCGCCCGCCTGGCAGCGCGGTCGCCCGCCGCCGCCCCATTCGTCGGTGAACAGCACCTTGGTGCCGTCATTGTTGAAGGTCGCCGAGTGCCAATAGGCAAAGCCCTGGTCGGTCACATCGTCGATCCGCTGCGGTTTGAGCGGGTCGGCAATGTCGAGGATGATGCCATTGCCCGAACAGGCGCCCGCCGCGAGGTTGAGCGACGGGAAGACGGTGATGTCATGGCACTGGTCGGTGACGCGGGTGTCCTGCGTGCCTTCGCCATGATCGCCGCCCCGCCAGAGGCCCGCAATCTGTCCGTCGTTGGCGAAGATACGCGGGCTGTCGACGATCCGCGCCGCGCCCGGATCATTTACGGGAATCGCGATCACGTCGATGCTGAACAGCGCGGTGCTGTCGCCGCCGCTTTCGAAACAGCCCGCCAGTTCCTTGCCATCGCGGACGTAGCTGGTGCCCGAATTATAGACCACCACGCGATCCGCGTCGGCGCTGACGACCGAATGCGTATGGCTGCCACGGCAGGTCTGCACCTGCCCGACCTGGCGCGGGCGGGTGACATCCGAGATGTCGAAAATCCTCAGGCCGCGGAAGCGTTCGTCGCTGACATTGTCGGCAATGCCCTGCAGCCCGCAATCCTTGCGCGCGCGGCTGTCCTGAACGCTCATCAGCAGCAGGTCGCCGACGATCGAGACATCGCCCTGCCCGCCGGGGCAGACGGTCGAACTGACCAGTTGCGGGGCGCCGTCCGCGCCCAGCCGGTAGGTGTTGAACCCGTGGTAATTGCCCGCCACCAGCAGGTCGCGGCTAAAGGCCATGTCGGTATTGGCAAAGCTCAGCAGCGAGCCGCGCTCGCCGAAGCGGGGCTGGCCGTCCTCGTCTTCTTCGTCGCGAATATCGGGGCGGGTCGCATCGACCAGCTCGGCGGCGTCTTCGGTGTCCTCGTCGTCCTCGATCAGCGGCGCAAGCTGGGCCGGGTTCTCGGGATCGAAAAAGCCGGTCGGCTTGGGCAACGCACCGACCAGGCGCAGATTGCTGATCGCTTCCCCGGCATCGCGGAAACCGGCGGCGAGGCTGGCGCGCGGATCGCTCGACAGGGTTGCGAGGATACCGTTCATCCGGTCGATTTCGGATTTCTGTTCCTTGACGATGTCGTTGCTGAATTCGAACATCACCGGGTCATAGGCGCTGCCGGGTTGGCGATGCAGCGTCTCGACCATATCGATCGCGCCTTCGTGATGGCGCACCATCAGCTGCAGGAACATGCGGTCGAAGTCGGTCCCCTCCAGCGTCGCCAGTTCGGCCATCTGTTCGGGCGTCGCCATCCCCATCATCAGGTGATGCGCGGAATGGTCCATCCCCGCGTGGTGCATCATCGCGGCGGGTTGCGCGCGTTCGGCCAGCCAGTCACGCATGAAGGTAATCTCGTCCGCCTGGCTCGCATCGATGCGTCCGGCGAGCTTGGCCAGATCGGCGTGATTGCTGCGGCCATCGACCAGCGCGGCCAGATCGACCGCCTGCTGGTGATGGACGATCATGTCCTGCATGAACTTGACGTCGGCGGGCGAGAAGCGGGTGTCGGACAGGCGGATCGCCTCGTCCTCGTCGATCACGCGCGAGGCCGCGCCCGGTGCACCGGGCAGCACGATCGGCGCAGGCTGGGCGATGGCCGCAGCCGAGGTGGACAGAAGCAGGCCGGTCGCCAGCGCTCGAAGCGTAATTTTCATAGTGTCGATCCCCAAGTTTGCGTGGCCAAAAGGCCCTGCGATCCGCAGCCGGTCAAGCGCCAATTTCGGGAACCGTCTATGCGTCCCGGTCAGGCGCCCAAGAACTTCCCGCGGCGCGGCCCGAGATAGCCGAACAGATAGGCCCCGACCTTGCGCATCTGAATTTCCTCCGCTCCTTCGGTGATCCGATAGCGACGGTGGTGGCGGTAGATATGCTCGAACGGCTTGTGCCGCGAATAGCCGATCCCGCCATGCACCTGCATCGCCCGGTCGGCGGCTTCGCACACCAGCCGGTTCGCCCAGTAATTGCACATCGAGACTTTGTCCGAGATCGTCTTCTCGATCTCTTCATGCGGCATATTGTCCATGTCCCAGGCGGTCTTGTAGATCAGCAACCGCAGCATTTCGCATTGCGTTGCGAGCTCGACCAGCGGGAACTGGATCGCCTGGTTGCGCGCCAGCTCTTCGCCGAACGGCTTACGGGTCCGCGCGTATTTAACGCTTTCCTCGACGCAATATTGCGCCGCGCCAAGGCTCGATGCTGCTTGCCGGATGCGGTTCTGGTGAACGAAGCTTTGCGCCAGCGCGAGTCCGCGCCCCTCCACGCCGAGGATCGCCTCGTCGGGCACCCAGACATTGTTTATCGACAGCCGCGGGTGATCGGTGGGCATGTTGAAGGTCCACATCCATTCCTCGATCTCGAGACCGGGCGTTGGATTGGGGACGAGGAAACAGGTGATCCCGCTGGCATCGCCATTCTCACCGCCCGTGCGCGCGAACATCGCGCAATGCGTGGCGACATGCATGCCGGTGATCCACATCTTCTCGCCGTCGATGCGCCAGCCGGCGACACCGTCGCGCGTTTCGCGCACCGCCCTGGTCTCCATCCAGGTCGCATCCGATCCGTGATCGGGCTCGGTCAGTCCGAAGGCGACGCGGCGCGTGCCCTCGAAGCCGCCGGTGATGAATTCCTGTTTCTGGTCTTCGGTGCCGAAGGTTTCGAACATCGCGACGAAGGGGAAATTGCCGACGATCGAATGCTCGTTCTGCAAATCGTTGTGCAGCCCCAGCCCGCGCTGCGCGAAGCGGTCGCGGATCACCGCCATCCACAGGTTCGAACCATCCCTGCCGCCGTATTTCTTCGGCGCGGAGAAGCGCCAGTGGCCCGCATCGTCGGCGGCCTTGCGGCATTCGCGCAGCAGGTCTTCCCAATCGTGGCTCGGCAGGCCGCCGCGGTCCCAATCGGTGCGCGCATCTTCGCGGCGGTGATCGAAAAAGCGGATGTTGTCGTCACGCGCCACCAGCGGCGCGATCGCATTGTCGATGAAGCCTTCCAGCTCGGCGTAATAGTCCTCCAGCTCCTGCGGTATCGCGAAGTCCATCAGTCCTCTCCTGTCCATTTCGCCTGCGCGAGCGCGAGCATCGGGTATTTGGGTACGTCGGCGGCCAGCTTGTCGAGCGCGGCACGGCGCAGCATCGCCAGCAGGCCGGGGGTTGCCAGCGTTGCCTTGCCGTCGAGCAGATCCTGCGCGAGCATGGCGTCTTCGCTCTGCGTGGCGGCCGCGTCATTGCGCGCGATCATGCCCAGCGCATTGCGCGCAACCGCCAGCTGGAAGCGGTCATGCCCCTCCATCCGGTCTTTCACCGTGGCGAGCCATTCGGTGATCGCAGTGGCGATTTCGCCGGCACTCGCTTCGCCCTCGGGTTCGAGCGGGTCGTCGGCCGGGGGCACGGGCCGGGCCTGTTCGGCCGGAGGGGCATCCTCTTCCATAAGAAGCAACAGGTCGAGCTCCTGCTCGCTCGTCCGCCGCGAGATGACCACGCGTTCGAGCATGCGATCATCGCCGCTGCGCCAGAAGCTCGCCATGCGCAGGCAGCCGAGCGCCCACCACACCGTGCGAAAGACCAGCCAGAAGCGGAACCGCCCGGCATCCACCTGCGCGCCGCTTTCGGCTTCATACGCGTGGACATAGTCCTGCAGCGATCCCAGCCCGAGCGCCGGCCGGTCGACCCGAGCAAACCGCCACACTGCCATGCAGCCGAAGGCGAGGTCCTCATGTCGGTCGCCAAAATGCGCGAGTTCCCAGTCGAGTACGCCGGTAAGCTGCGAATCCTCGGCGAGCAGATTGCCCAGCCGGTAGTCGCCGTGATTAAGCACCGGCTCGACACGGTCGGGGAGGTGATCGCGTAGCCAGCGCAGGCCCAGCGCGATGATCGGGCGGTCGGCCCCGGCCTCGTCGAACTGCTCGGCAAGGCCGTCGACCGCCTCGGCATAGTCCATTTCGGGCACATCGTCGGGCAAGCCATCGCGTGGCAGCGAATGGATTTTCGCCAGGTCGCGCGCCACCTGGCGCAGCAATTGCGCGGCATCGTCCATCGCCAGGATCGCGCGCGGATCGGGCGTCCCGGGCAAGGCACGCATCACGAAACCGCTGCCGATCCCGTCACCGGGCTGCAATTCGACAAGCACTTCGGGAGCGGTGACGCCCGCGCCATGCGCGGCGCGGATGATCGCGGCCTCGGTATCGTGGCCGAAGGGGCGGTCTTCCATGAACGACAGGCTGGGCGCGCGGCGCAGCACATAATCTCCGCCCCCACTCGCAAAGCGCCAGCTTTCCATGGTTGCGCCGCCCGTCAGCCGCGTGATCCCCTCAGGTGCGGCCATACCGACGCGTGCAAGCGCCTGCGCCAGTCCCTGCTCCAGCGCGCCCGCGCTTTCCGTCTCTCCCATGGAATCAGTTGTGCAATGAAACGGGCCGTTGCTCAAGCCCGGACCTGATCGCCGCCTCGGCCGTTGTCAGGGCAAGCAACAATCCAGAGGAGACTCCATGCGCCTTCCCACCAATGCCCATGTCGCCATCGTCGACGGCGAGAACTTCATCGTGATGCGCAACAGCGGCCAGCCGCTCGAACCGAAACTCGGCGCGGCCGAAAAGCCCGATCTGTCGGCGACCAATTTCAGCGCCGGAGTGAAGCATCAGGACGCGGGCAGCCAGCAGCATGGGCGCACCGATCTCAATGAACTCGCGCATGGCGCCGCCGCCAGCGAATGGCTCAATGCCAAGGCTGTCGCGGGCGAGATCGACGATGTGCTGATAATCGCGGATCCCAAGACGCTGGGCGAAATGCGTCGCCATTATCATTCCGAACTCGAAAAGCGGCTGGTCGGCGAGATCGACAAGACCATGTCGGGCGAGCCGACCGAGCGGATCGAACAGGCGATTGCGAACGCCTGACCCATGCTTTCCGCATCAAAGTAACGCGGCGATCATCGAACCTGTCGTGCACGCAACACTTTTCGTCGCGGCGCCCTTGTCTGGCCCCAATCGATCAGCATTAAGCTTCGCCTAACCTTGAAAGGTATACAGGGTCGTTATGGGTAAAAGACTTTTCGGACGATTGCTGGCGATTGCGGCGATGGCGTGCGCCACGCCCGCGCTGGCGCAGGGCACTGGCTTCGAATCGCAGTTCGACACCGTTCTGGGTACCGAAGTCCGCACCCCGCCCAGTTATGATGCGCTGTATGCGACCCCGCTCGAACAGCAAATTGCACAACTGGCCGATGGATCGAACGGGCGCATCGGCGTCTATGCGATCGATCTGTCGACCGGGCGTGAGATCGGCGTATTGGCCGACCAGCGCTTCCCCATGGCCAGCACCAGCAAGGTTGCGATCGCCGCGACCTATCTGGCCGGTGTCGATGCGGGCAAGTGGAGCCTGACGAGCGAATTTCGCCTGTCGCGTCCGGGCGGCGCCTACATGCCCGCTTACCGTCATCTCAGCCTGATGATCAGCAAGAGCTGCAACGATTGCACTGACGCATTGCTTGCCGCAGTCGGCGGCCCGCGCGCAGTCAACAAATGGATGGAAGATGCCGGGATCGAAGGGTTCCAGCTGACCCGCGATATCGCCACGCTTATCCGCGAGGATGGCCGCATCGACCCAGCATGGAGCGTCGATACCAAGGATAGCGCGACGCCGCGCGCGATGGGCCAGCTGCTCGCCGGGATCTACCAGGGCAAATGGCTGAGCGATTATTCGCGCCGCGTCCTGCTCGACGCGATGGAAGAAACCACGACGGGCAAGAAGCGCATGCGTTCGGTGCTGCCGCTCAGCGCCAATTTGGCGCACAAAACCGGCACGCTCGCCCGCACCGCCAGCGATATCGGCATTTTCCACACGCCTGATGGCCGCGCGATCGCCGCTGCGATCTATGTCACCGGACAAAGCCCGTCGATGGCGGTGGAGAATGGCAGCCGCACGCGCAAGCTCGAGGCGCGCTACAATCGCGATTCGCGGATCTCGACCATTACCCAGGCGCTGTATGACGGCTTTGGCCGCGAAGCGCGGGACGGTCGCAACTGGGCCACGGCGGACTACGGCGGGGACTGACCCCAGCTTACCATCCGGACAAACAAAAAGGGCGGCGCCGTGAGGCACCGCCCTTTCTGTTCGTGAACGTAAAACCGTCCGCGAAGCGAGGTTGACTTAGTCAGCCTGTGCTTCAGCAGCAGTTTCGTCGCCTTCGACAGCAGCTTCAACTTCAGCAGCAGCCGCATCGCTTTCGGCAACGACTTCGTCAGCGCCGGCTTCCATGGCTTCGCCAGTGGCTTCCATGTTGGCTTCAGCGTCGGCAGCAACCGAATCGGCAGTTGCTTCGGCGCTGTCTTCGGTAGCTTCCGAGCAAGCGGCGAGGGTCAGGGCAGCGGCCGAAGCAGCAGCGAAAAGAGCGATCTTGCGCATAGTTCTAAATCCTTGAACAGCGAGTGTTGGGTGCGGTGCGACGGCCAGTGGCCCCCTCCCCGCGCGAACCCCCAATTGGGGCCTCACAGTGTCTAAATAGTGGCAGAATTGGGGCGCGGCAAGAAGATTCACCGCATTCTCGCCACATTCTGGTCTTATTTCGGCCAAAATTGCCTGAATCCCGCGACTTATGGGGATCGGCGAAAATCGCGCTCCCCATTGTGCCAACCCGTTGCTAAGCCGCTTCGCCATGGCTGAAACACCGCACCTCTACCTCGTCGATGGCTCGGCCTATATCTTCCGTGCCTATCATCGCCTCCCCCCGCTGACCGACCCCGAAGGGACCCCGGTGGGCGCGGTTTATGGCTATACCACCATGCTGTGGAAGCTCGCCGATGATCTGCACAAGGCCGATGGCCCGACGCATCTGGCCGTAATTCTCGACAAGTCGAGCCGCAGCTTCCGCAACGAGATCTACGACAAGTACAAGGCCAACCGGCCCCCGCCCCCAGAGGATCTGGTGCCCCAGTTCCCGCTGATCCGCGATGCCACCCGCGCCTTCAGCCTGCCCTGCATTGAGGAACCCGATGTCGAGGCGGACGACATGATCGCGTCCTATGCGCGCGAAGCACAGCGGCAGGGGTGGAACGTGACGATCGTCTCGTCCGACAAGGATCTGATGCAACTCGTCGGCGAGCAGGACGGCGCGCGGATCGACATGCTCGACACGATGAAGAATGCGCGCATCTATATCGAGGAGGTCGAGGAGAAATTCGGCGTCCCGCCGGAAAAGGTCGGCGATGTCCTCGCGCTGATGGGCGATTCGGTCGACAACATCCCGGGTATCTTCGGTGTCGGCCCCAAGACTGCCAGCCGGTTGATCGCCGAACATGGCGATCTGGTTGCCGCACTCGATGCCGCCACGGGCATGAAAACCAGCAAACTCAAGGAACGCCTGCTCGAGTACCGGGCCGATGCCGAACTCAGCCGTGTGCTGGTGACACTGCGCGAGGATTGCGGCCTGCCGGTGTCGCTCGACGACATGAAGCTCGACCAGGTGCCCAGCGAACCGCTCGCCGCCTTTCTTGGCAAGCATGGCTTCACCAGCCTGCTCAAACGCCTCGATGCCGGCACCGGCAGCCCTTCGCGCACCACCGATCTCGACCCGGCGAAGCGCGACAAGGCCGGGGCGCCCGCCGATGCGGCGGGCAATCGCCAGCCGCTGCCCGATTTTCCCGCGGTCGATCGCAGTGCCTATGAATGCGTGCAGGCGCTCGACCGGCTCGAGGCGTGGGTCGAACGTGCGCAGGCCGCGCGGCTGGTCGCGGTCGACACCGAAACCAGTTCGCTCGACTGCATGCAGTGCGATCTGGTCGGCATCAGCCTGGCGCTGGGCGCCAATGATGCCTGCTATATCCCGCTCGGTCATGGCGGCAGCGACATGTTTGCCGAGAAGCCGACGCAGATCGACAAATCTTCCGCGCTGCAGGCGCTCGCGCCGCTGCTGGCGAACGACGCCGTGCTCAAGGTGTTCCACAACGGCAAATACGATCTCAACGTGCTCGCCCGCAATGGCGTGGCGGTGTCGCCGGTCGACGATACGATGATCATCAGCTTCGATCTCGATGCCGGGCGCCAGCTCGACGGGATCGGCGGCGGTCACGGCATGGACGAACTGGCCGAACGCCACCTGGGCCACACCTGCCTGACCTTCAAGGAATTGTGCGGCACCGGACGCAAGGCGATCCCCTTCGGCGAGGTGCGACTCGACAAGGCGACCGAGTATGCCGCCGAGGATGCCGATGTCACCTGGCGGCTCTACCAGCAGCTGAAGCCGCGGCTCGCGACTGAAGGCGGGACCAGGATCTACGAGCGGGTCGACCGCCCGCTGGTCCCGGTGGTGGCGCAGATGGAACGGCACGGAATCAAGGTCGACCGCGCACGGCTGGCTAAACTGTCGGAGGAATTCGCTGGCGAAACCGCCCGGCTGGAGAAGGAAATCCACGCCATTGCGGGGACCGAATTCACCGTCGGAAGCCCCAAGCAATTGGGCGAAGTGCTGTTCGTCACGCTCGGCTACAAGGGCGGCAAGAAGGGCAAGAGCGGACAGTATTCGACCGATCAGAGCGTACTCGAACGCCTTTCCGGCGAAGGCGCGCCGATTGCCGCCAAGGTCCTCGAATGGCGCCAGCTGGCCAAGCTCAAGAGTACTTATACCGATGCGCTGCAGGAAGCGATCAACCCGCAGACGGGCCGCGTGCACACCAGCTACAGCCTGGTCGGCGCGCAGACCGGGCGGCTGAGCTCGACCGATCCCAACCTGCAGAACATCCCCATCCGCACCGAGATCGGTCGCCAGATCCGCGAGGCTTTCGTCGCCGAGGAAGGCAATGTCCTGCTCGCCGCCGACTATTCGCAGATCGAATTGCGGCTGGCCGCGCATATGGCCGATGTGCCGAGCTTGAAGGAAGCCTTTGCGCAGGGCGAGGACATCCACGCGCGCACGGCGATCGAGATGTTCGGCGAGGTCAATCGCGACACGCGCGGGCGCGCCAAGACAATCAATTTCGCCATCCTCTACGGCATCTCGCGCTGGGGCCTGGGCGGACGGCTGGGCGTCGAGGCGGATGAGGCGCAGGCGATGATCGACACCTATTTCCAGCGCTTCCCCGGTATCCAGAAATACATCGTCCGTACGCTCGAGGAAGTCCGCGAGCGGGGCTATTCGGAAACGCTGTTCGGGCGCAAGACCTGGTTCCCGCGGATCGGTTCGAAGAACCAGGCCGAACGGCAGGGCAGTGAGCGCGCAGCAATCAACGCGCCGATCCAGGGGACCAGCGCGGATATCATCAAGCGCGCGATGGTGCGCATGATGCCCGCCTTGCAGGAGGCCGGGCTGGGTCATGTCCGCATGCTGTTGCAAGTGCATGACGAACTGGTGTTCGAATTGCCCGAAGACGATGTGGCTGCGGCTTCCGCGGTTATCGAGCGGGTCATGGCGGGCGCCGCCGAACCCGCGGTGACGCTCGATGTCCCGCTGGGTGTCGATATCGGCACCGGCACCAGCTGGGGAGCAGCACACTGACCGAGATCGAGGAATTCGTCGCGCGCACGCGCGATCCGCGCTGGATGAATGTCGCGCTGCTCGGCATCATCGCCGCGGCAATGTTTGCAACCCTGTTCCTGGCCTACCAGACGGTCGAGGCCGAACGCGCGCAGCGCGAACAGGTCCGCCGCACGGTCGAGGTGCTCGAGGAGCTGCGCCAGGTGAACCGCTCGGTGCTGAGCGGCGAGACCGGCCAGCGCGGCTATCTGATCACGCTCGATCGCCGCTACCTCGCGCCCTACCAGGCAGGCAGGGAACAGATCGATCCGGCGCTCGACCGCATTCGCACGCTGATTGGCGAGGAAGCGACCGCGCGCCAAATCGAGCTGATCGACCAGATCGACGCGCTTGCCCGCGCCAAGTTCGACGAGATGGGCGACAGTGTCGAACTGCTCGAAGACGGGCGGTTGCTCGATGCTCGCCGCGCGGTGCTGACCGATGAAGGCATCGAATCGATGGAGCGGCTCATCCGCGCGATCGCCGAGATGGAGAACATCGAGAACGAGATCCTCGCCGATCACAGCGCCGAGGCCGCACGCTCAGAAGCCCGCGTCTTGCCGCTGCTCGGTGCGCTGCTGGTGCTGCTGGTGCTCGCCATGTTTGCCGGGACCCGGTTGGTCGGGCGTGCGGCACGCGCGGAGGCGGAAGCAGCGCAGGCGGCGATCGTCAGCGAAGCGCGCGACCGCGCCGACCTGCTTGCGCGCGAACTCAACCACCGCGTGAAAAACCTCTTCGCGGTGATCCTCGCGATCGTTCAGATGAGCGCACGCGACAAGCCCGAAGCCAAGGAAGTGACCGACAGCATTGCGCAGCGCATCCGCGCCCTGCTGACCGCGCATGAGGTAAGCCAGGGCGAACTCGAGCGCCCCGTCGCCTCGCTCCGCGCACTGGTCGAGACCTCACTTGCGCCCTATCGGTCGAGCAAGCACCCGGCACAGATCGAGGGACCCGACATCATGCTGCCCGCCAAGCGGGTCACCCCGCTCGGCCTCGTACTGCACGAACTGACCACCAATGCGGTCAAATATGGCGCGTGGAAGAACCAGGGCACCGTGCATGTCAGCTGGACCGAAGAGGACGGCACGGTGATGCTCAGCTGGCGTGAAACCGGAGCCGAACTGACAGAGATGCCCGAACGCAAGGGTTTCGGCAGCCTGCTGATGACCAGCGCGGCGCGCCAGTTCGGTGGCACTTTCGAACGCAGCTTTACCGAAGACGGCCTGCAGGTCACGATTGAGCTTCCCGCCGACGACTAGCTTGCGTTAACCCGGCTGCGCCCATACCCCAGCCGCAGATGCTCGAACGCTACGATCCGCGCAATTGGCCGATTTCCTATGAGGGCCTGATCCACACGCTCATCGTGCTGGGCAGCGCGGTGGTGGTCGCGCTCATCGCGCACTGGATCATCTTCGCCGTCCTGCGCCGCCTGGCGCGCGCTTCGGAAAGCACCCTCGACGACGTGGTGGTCGAAGCGGTGCGCAAGCCGTTGCGCTGGGCCGCGATCGCTTTCGCAATCACCGCCGCCGCGGAAAACGATGCGCTGGTCGGGCGCGGCTGGGACCTGCTCGCCAAATTCCTCATTCCCGCCGTGATCGGCTGGGTCGCCTATGCGGTCGTGCGCGGCCTGGCGCGTGGCTACGAGGCGCAGATTTCGGAAGCGGGCGACCCGGTGGCGCAGCGCGGCCGGCTGACTCGGATCGCGATCCTGTCGCGCACGGTGAAGGTGGGGATCATCATCATCACCGTGTCGCTGATCATGCTCAACATCCCCGGCGTGCGAGATATCGGGACGACCATGCTCGCGTCCGCGGGCCTCGCTGCACTCGCGGTCGGTGCCGCGGCGCAGCCCGCGCTGAAATCGCTGATCGCGGGCCTGCAGATGGCGATCACCCAGCCGCTGCGGATCGGCGATCTGGTCAAGGTCGACGAGCAGGCGGGGCGGGTAGAGGAAATCCGCATGAGCTTCGTCACCGTGCGCACCTGGGACGAGCGCGTGCTGGTGGTCCCGACCATGCGCTTCCTCGACGAAAGTTTCGAGAACTGGTCGCGCGTCGATGAAAAGCTGACCGGCCCGGTCATGCTCAATCTCGACCCGATCGCCGATATCGACCCGATCCGCGCGGAATTCGAACGCTACGTCCAGGCCCACCCGCTGTGGGACGGGCGCAACCTCCAATTGCTGATGACCGAAGCGCATCCCGAAAGCGTTGAACTGCGCCTGTCGATGAGCGCAGAGACGATCGGCGATCTGTGGACGCTGCGCTGCGCGGTCCGCGAACACATGCTGGGCTGGCTGAAGGCCAACCAGCCCGAGGCGTTGATTCGCCACCGGCTCGAGGTCGAAGCCGCCAACGCGCGCGCTGCGGGCGGCGGCTAGCCTTCGGTCTCGGGCCCGTGCTTCGCGTCGCGGGTGCTTTCGACCATGCCGTCGTAGAGAAAACCGATCGGGCGCACTTCGGCGGCACGCTTCTTCAGCTCGCCGCGCATCTTCTTGTACTCGGCTTCCATCTTCGAGGTGACTGTCGCGCGGCTGTCTTTGAGCGCTTCGGTGAAGTCGACTCCCGCCACTTCCTGTACATCGCCGCCCGCGCGGTGGAGCGCGTTGAGGCCCGCCCGGCGGACGACATCCTCGAGATCGGCCCCGGTGAAGCGCGCGGTCTTGCTCGCCACGTCGCCAAGGTCGACATCGTTGGCCAGCGGCATGTCCTGCGTATGGATACCGAGTATCTGTTCCCGGCCCGGCTGGTCGGGCGTACCGACATAGACCAGTTCATCGAAGCGGCCGGGGCGAAGCAGCGCGGGATCAACCAGCGTCGGGCGGTTGGTTGCCCCGATCACCACGACCGACTGCAGTTCTTCCAGCCCATCCATTTCGGCGAGGATCGTGTTGACCACGCGCCCGGTGACCTGCGGTTCGCCCTGGCCCGACCCGCGCGCGGGAACGAGGCTGTCGATTTCGTCGATGAACAGGACACAGGGCGCCACGGCGCGGGCGCGTTTGAACATGCGCGCGATCTGCTGCTCGCTTTCGCCATACCATTTGGACAGCAGGTCCGAGCTTTTCATCGAAATGAAATTGGCCTTGGCCTCGCGCGCCACCGCCTTGGCCAGCAGCGTCTTGCCCGTGCCCGGCGGGCCATAGAGCAGGAAGCCCTTGGCCGGGCGAATGCCGAGACGATGGAACGCCTCGGGGTTCTTCATCGGCAGTTCGATGCCTTCCTTGAGCTTGCCAATGGCATCGCCGACGCCGCCGATGTCGGACCAGCCGACCTTGGGCATCTGGACCATGACTTCGCGCATGGCGGAAGGCTGGATCCGCTTGAGCGCGGAGAGGAAGTCCTCGCGCCCGACGTAGAGCTCGTCGAGCACTTCGGGCGGAATGGTCCGCTCGTCGAGATCGATCTTGGGCATGATCCGGCGCACCGCGTCGATCGCCGCCTCGCGCGCCAGCGCCGCGATGTCGGCCCCGACAAACCCGTAGGTCGCCTTGGCCAGTTCATCGAGATCGACCTTGTCCCCCAGCGGCATGCCGCGGGTATGGATGCCGAGGATTTCGCGGCGGCCCTGTTCGTCGGGCACGCCGATCACGATTTCGCGGTCGAAGCGCCCCGGGCGGCGCAATGCCTCGTCGATCGCGTCGGGGCGATTGGTCGCTGCGATCACCACGAGGTTCGAGCGCGCTTCGAGCCCGTCCATCAGCGTCAGCAACTGCGCCACGAGGCGTTTTTCGGCTTCGCCGGGCACACGGTCGCGCTTGGGAGCGATCGAATCGATTTCGTCGATGAAGACGATCGCAGGGGCGGATTTACCCGCCTGTTCGAACACCTCGCGCAGCGCCTTCTCGCTCTCGCCATAGCCCGAGCCCATGATTTCGGGACCGTTGATGGTGAAGAAATTGGCGTCGCTTTCATTGGCGACCGCCTGCGCGAGCCGGGTCTTGCCGGTCCCCGGCGGGCCATGCAGCAACACGCCCTTTGGGGGATCGACGCCGAGACGGGTGAACAGTTCGGGATAGCGCAGCGGCAGTTCGACCATCTCGCGCAATTGTTGGATGGTGTCTTCCATCCCGCCGACATCGTCGTAATTGACCACCGCGCGGGCATCGCGCGGGGCTTCGAATTCGGCGCGCAGCTCGACCTCTGTATCCTCGTCGATATGGACGATGCCCTTGGGCGTGGTCGAGACGACGCTGAGGCGGATTTGCGTCAGTGCATAGGCGGGCGCATTGAACATGCGGCGCACTTCGGGCGGCATGTTCTGCACCGGCTGCTGGCCGGTGGTGGCGACCAGATCGCCCGCGACCAGCGGTTTGCGGAAGAAATTGCGCTTCAGCGCCTGCGCCGGCCCCTGCAGCCGCATTTCGCGCTGTGCAGGAGCGAAGACGACACGCGTCGCGGGGCGCGATTGGCCCACTGCAATCTTTACATGTTCGCCCGAACCGACCTCCGCATTACCACGCTGGAGCCCGTCGAGCCGCACCACGTCGAGGCTCTGGTCCTCGTCATAGGCGGCCATGGCGATTGCCGCGGTGGCGCGCTTGCCGGTGATCTCGACCACATCGCCTTCGGTGATCCCCAGCGTCTGGAAGGCCGAGCGCGGCATGCGCGCAATGCCTTGCCCGCTTTCATCCTGGCGCGCGGCTGCAACCTGCAGTCTGACGGTGGTTTCCTCTGCCGCTGTTGAAGCGTCCGCATCGGGCATCTGGGTGGGGCTCCGGTTACCTGTGGTCTGGTGAGGCCCCACTTGGGGACCGGTCGCCGCCGATGCAATGCAAGAGCGCGGGCAGCGCGTTTGCCACAGACAGAAAAAAGCCCGGCTGGCGAACCAACCGGGCTTGGAAGTCTTGGGAGAGGATGCCTAAAAGGCACGAGGAGATATGCGCGGCAAGCGGATATTGTGCAAGTGCGAAAAGAACAAGTTTTGTTGCATGAACCGCAACAGACAAGGTTGCAAATATCGTAAGCCCTTGATTTACCGTAGCTCGAAGATGCACGGAATGCACATTTCCATATTGCGCCGCACAATACGCATCGCCGATTGCGCCGCGCGTCGGCAGGTGACAGCGCCCGTTCGGCGGATTAGGCAGGACGCGAGGAGAATGCGATGCCGGACACCGTCGCCGCGATCGAGCAGCTGGTCACCGATGCCTATGCGGTAATCTCCGGTCCCGCAGGCGCGGAACGTGACTGGGCAGCGATGCGCGCACTGTACTGGCCCCAAGCGCGGATGACCGCGCTGCGTCCCACCGGCAGCGAAAGCTGTACGGTCGAGGAATATATCGCGGGCAAGCGCGCCTTTCTCACCGATAACGGCTTTGCCGAGACCGCGCTGGTCAACCGCGTGGAGGTCTATGGCGACATTGGCCATGCATGGTCATCCTATGATGGCGCGTGGACCGAAGCTGGCGGCACCACCGGTGCGACTCGCGGCATCAACTCGTTCCAGGTAAGACGCGACCAAACCGGACGCTGGCGGATCCATTCGCTGCTCTGGCTGGGCGAGACGCCCGCCTACCCCCTTCCCGCCGATATGGAGACCCGCCGATGACCCGATTTTTCCTGCTTGCCGTGAGCACCCTTACGCTTGCCGGTTGTGCAACCGTGGACGCGCCCCCGATCGCCGCTGCTCCGATCGCAGCCACGAGCGACGACCAACCCGCCCCCGACACAATGCGCTGGCTCTATGGTTCTGGCGAGGCTGCGGGCGCATCGATCCAGACATGGCGCCAGCTGGCCGATTACACCATCGCAGTTTCACGCCAGCGCAGCGCGCCGCGCTCGGTGCCGCTTGGTCTGCCCGATGCAGCGGGCGGGATCGGGACGCCGTCATGTGTCTCTGAAGACGGAACGGCGAAGCCCTTCGCCGCGGTGTTCGATGTCGACGAGACCGTGCTGCTGAACACCGGCTATGAATATTGGCAGGCCCTGACGGGCAAGGCTTTCGACCCGGCCGAATGGAAGCAATGGGCGGATCAGGGTGCAGGGATCGCCCCGCCGGTCCCGGGCGCGGTGACCGGTCTCAGGCGGCTGCGCGAGGCAGGCATCACGGTGATCTTCAACACCAACCGCAATTCGGACACGGCGGCAGGCACCATCGCCGCGCTTGACGCTGCAGGGACCGGACCGGCAGTCCATCTCGAAACGCTCTATCTGCGCGGCGACGACGATATGGGCAGCCGCAAGGATGGCCGCCGCGCGGCGATCGCGGAAAACTATTGCGTGATCGCCATGGCGGGCGACAATCTCGGCGACTTCGCCGATGTCTTCAATAACGACGAGAGCGCGATTGCCGCGCGCCGCGCGATGGTCGCCCGGGGTGAATATGCGCAATTGTGGGGCAATGGCTGGTTCCTGATGCCGAACCCGGTCTACGGCGGCTGGCAGCACGGCAGCGTGGGCGAGGTCTTCCCCCCGGCCACCCGCTGGAAGCCTGCGCCGGGCGATGCGCCGGAAATCATGGACGGCCAGTAAAGCCCGCTTGCACCGGCGCGCCTTGCGGATAGGGTGACCTTCGAGAGGAGACACCTATGCCGATGAACCGCGTGTGCGAAATGACCGGGGCCGAATTCCCGCTCTTCGCCTTCAGTCACTGCCGCGATGTCGTTGCCGCAGTCAGCAAGGCGGGGGGCTTCGGCGTGCTCGGTGCGACGCGGTTCAGCCCCGAACAGCTCGAGGAAGAGCTCGCCTGGATCGACGCGCATGTCGATGGCGCGCCCTATGGCGTGGATGTCCTCGTTCCCGAAGTCGTGGACCCGCGGGTTCGCGAGATGGAGGACAACAAGAGCCGCGCGGCGGTGATCGACCCGTCATACCAGGGCTTCGTCAATTCGGTGCTGGGCGAATATGGCATCGCGCCCGAAGCGGAAATGCCGATCCTGCGCGAACGTATGGGTATCACACCTGAAAACGGGCTCGCGCTGATGGAAGTCGCATTCCGCCATCCGATCAAGCTGATCGCCAATGCGCTGGGCATCGCACCGCCCGCAATGATCGAGGAAGGCAAGCGGCGCGGCGTCCCCGTGGCGGCGCTGGTCGGCGCCAAGGAACACGCGATTCGTCAGGCGGAGGCCGGGGTCGACATCATCGTTGCGCAGGGCACCGAAGCGGGCGGGCACTGCGGCGAAGTCTCGACACTTGTGCTGATCCCCGAAGTTGTCCGCGAACTGGCGCGCGCGGATCACGATATTCCGGTCCTTGCCGCGGGTGGGATCATGACCGGGGGACAGATGGCGGGGATGATGGCGGCGGGCGCGCAAGGTGCGTGGACCGGATCGATCTGGCTCGCCACCCCCGAAGCCGAAACCTCCGATGCCTTCCGCGAGAAGATGGTCGCCGCGCGCAGCCGCGATACGGTGCGTTCGCGCAGCCGCACCGGCAAGCCCGCACGCCAGCTGGGAACGCCGTGGCATGCCGCTTGGGACGCCGCCGAAGGGCCGGGCACCTTGCCCATGCCGCTGATGGGCATGGTTTCCGAACCCGCCTTTGCGCGGATCGAGCGCGAGGCAGCGGCGGGCAATGCAGGCGCGCGTGAACTGGTCAGTTATTTCGTCGGCCAGGGTGTCGGACTGGTCGAGCAGGTCCGCTCGAGCCGGCAGGTGGTGCAGGATTTCCGCGAGGAGTTTATCGACTCGGTAAGCGGGCTAATGGCGGCGATGGACACGCAGTGACTTGACCGCCGGGTCAAGGCTGCGCAAGCCGCGGGCCATGTGGCTCGATCAACCGCGCAACCCGCAGGCTCCTCTCGCCGGACTGAAAGTCCTCGAACTCGCCCGCGTCCTGGCAGGGCCCTGGGCCGGACAGATCCTCGCTGATCTCGGCGCAGACGTGATCAAGGTGGAAAGCCCCGAGGGGGATGGGACACGGCTGTGGGGGCCGCCATGGATCGAACGCGAGAATGGCGACCGTGAAGCGGCCTATTACCATGCCGCCAATCGCGGCAAGCGCTCAATCGTCGCCGATTTCAAGGACCCGCAAGATTTGGCGCGGGTGCGCGATCTCGCCGCCTCGGCCGATGTCGTGCTGGAAAATTTCAAGACCGGAACGCTGGCCAAGTTCGAGCTCGATTACGCCAGCCTTGCGGCGACCAACCAGGCCCTTGTCTATTGCTCGATCACCGGTTTCGGCCAGACCGGGCCGCGCGCGCATGAGGCGGGATACGATTTCGTCGTCCAGGCGATGAGCGGCTTCATGGCGCTGACCGGCGAACCCGCGGGCCAGCCGATGAAGATGGGCATTTCGATTTCCGACCTTACCTGCGGACTTTATGCCGTGATCGGGATCCAGGCCGCGCTGGCCATGCGCGCGCGGACCGGACGCGGACAGCATGTCGACATGGCGCTGCTCGATTGCTCGGTCGGGCTGCTGGCGAGCCAGGCGACGCATTTCTTCACGACCGGCGAGAACCCGCCGCGCATGGGCAATGAGCATGCGCAGGTGAGCGCTTATGGCGTCTTCCCCGTGGCGGATGGCGAAGTGGTGCTGGCGCCCGCCAATGACGGGCTGTTCCGGCGGCTGCTGTCGCTACTGGGCCGCGACGATCTGCTGGGCGACGCGCGCTTCGCCACCAATGAAAGCCGCCTCGCCAACCGCGCCGAGCTCGACGCTATGATCGCCGATGAGACGCGCAAATGGCAATTGGCAGAACTGCTCGGCGCATGCGGCGAAGCGGGGATCCCCGCCGGACCGATCAACCCGATCGACGCCGTCTTCGCCGATCCGCAGGTGCACGCGCGCGGCATGCGGATCGAACTCGACGGTATAGCGGGCGTACGCAGCCCGTTCACCTTCTCGGACGCCGAACTCGCGCTCGACCACCCCAGCCCGCGCAAGGGCGAACACGGCTAATACGCGTCACATCAGATTAGGCCGTAGCGGGCACAGCGGATGGGCGATCCTGCCCACCCTACCCGGTCAGGCCAGCGCCGCCTTGAGGTCGTCGACCAGATCGGTCCGTTCCCACGGGAAGAACGCGCCTTCGGCCTGCCGCCCGAAATGGCCATAGGCGGCGCTCTTGCGGTAGATCGGCTGATTGAGTCCGAGATGCGTGCGGATACCGCGCGGGGTCAGCCCGCCGAGCTTTTCGATCCCGCGGATGGCCTCTTCGAGCGCTTCGTCGGTCACGCCCGCCGCACTGGTTCCATGCGTATCGACATAGAGCGACAGCGGCTGCGACACGCCGATCGCATAGGCCAGTTGGATCGTGCAGCGCCTGGCTAGGCCCGCTGCGACGATGTTCTTGGCGAGATAGCGGGTGATATAGGCGGCCGAGCGATCGACCTTGGTTGGGTCCTTGCCGCTGAACGCACCGCCGCCATGCGGCGCGGCCCCGCCATAGGTATCGACGATGATCTTGCGCCCCGTCAGGCCGGCATCACCATCGGGCCCGCCAATTTCGAACGCCCCCGTGGGGTTGATGTGCCATTGCGTATCGGCGTCGACCCATCCATCGGGCAGCAATTCGGTGACGACGCCCTTTATATAGGCCTTCAGCTCGGCTTCCTTGGGACCTTCGTGATAGCCCTTGGCGTGCTGGGTCGAGACGACCACCGCGGTGCAGGCGACCGGCGTGCCGTTCTCGTAGCGCAAGGTGACCTGGCTCTTGGCGTCGGGTTCGAGGAAAGGCGCGGCGCCGCTCTTGCGGTCCGCCGCCAGCCGTTCAAGGATCTTGTGGCTGTAGTCGATCGTCGCCGGCATGAGATCGGGCGTCTCGTCGCAGGCGAAGCCGAACATGATGCCCTGGTCGCCCGCGCCCTCGTCCTTGTTGCCATTGGCATCGACGCCCTGCGCGATTTCGGCGGACTGGCCATGCAGATGGTTCTCGAAGGTCAGCGTCTTCCAGTGGAAGCCGTTCTGTTCATAGCCGATTTCACGCACCGTACGGCGCACGGCCTTCTCGATTTCTTCCTTGGCGCCCGGCGCCCAACCCGCATTTTCGGCCCAGTCGAGGTTCTTCGCATCATACATCGGCGCGCAGCGAATTTCGCCCGAGAGGATGACCCGTTGCGTTGTGGTCATGGTCTCGCAGGCAACCCGCGCTTCGGGGTCCTTGGCCAGCATCAGATCGACGATGGCATCGGATATCTGGTCGGAAACCTTGTCCGGATGGCCTTCCGAAACGCTCTCGGAAGTGAAGAGGAAACTGGCGCGCATGAAGGTCGAATTCCCGATATAAAGAAATCTTTATGTGTTCTTTACGGGGTAGCCTCCCGAACGACGCATGGCAACCAGCGATAGCGCCAGCAGCGCGATCGCCCAAAGCAGCGTGAGCCAGTGACCCAGCTGCGCAAACCAGGTGGGCGCCTGCGGCGGGGGGACGTGCGTATCGATCCGGTCGGCGATATTGCGCCCGATATGCTCGCGCACCACCCCGCGCGCATCGATCACCGCGCTGATCCCGGTAGTCGTCGAACGCAGCACGGGCAGGCCCTCCTCGGCCGCGCGCATCCGGGCTTGCGCCAGATGCTGCGGCGGGCCCCACATGCCGAACCAGCCGTCATTCGAGGGGTTGAAGATATAGTCGGGCCGGTTCGCGCGGTCGACGGTCTCGCCCGAGAAGACGATCTCGTAGCAAATCTGCATGCCGGCGGTGCCGTGATCGCCCAGATCGTAGCTTTGCGGCCCCGGCCCCGGAATGAAATCGAGCGTGCCCGCAACCAGCCGCGAAAGGCCAAGCGGTTCGAGCCAAGTGCGCAGCGGCAGATACTCGCCATAGGGCACCAGATGCGCCTTGGCATAGCGCGCGCCCAGCCGTCCCGCGGAGTCGATCGAGCTGATGGCGTTATAGGCACCCACCGCGCGCTCGCGCCCGTCGACCGTAGCAATCTCCAGATCGACCATGCCGGTCAGCAGCAGGCTGCCCTCGCCGATCGCATGGCCAATGCGTACGCGGGCAAAGGCAGGATCGCCGGCTGCGGTCATCTGGGTATAATAGCGCTGCGGATAGCCATCGCGCAGGTAATCGGGGATGCCGCTTTCGGGCCACAGGACGAGGCGGTGGCTTTGCGGCTTCAGCGGCCTGCTCAACCGCGCAGTGCGTTGGAATTGCTCCTCGAACCGTGAAGCGTCGTTGATCTCGTCCTGCCCGAGATTGGGCTGGACCAGCGTCAGCGGCAGCGTGCCCTCGCGCCCTGCACCGGCGGGCAGGTAGACCAGCGCGGCAAGCGCGATGGCGGCCAGCCCGAAACCTGCCCAACGGCGCCTGCGCACCAAATCGGCGAGCAGGATGGCGAACCCCGCCGTAAGACCAGACAGCGCATAGCTACCGACGAAGGGCAGCGCCATGGCCAGCCCCGGTCGGTCCCACGGGCCCAGCAGCATCATCGACAGCGGTCCCCAGGCATATCCGCTGAAGACCCAGCTGCGCAGCCACTCGGCGGCAATCCACATCGCGGCGAAGGCCAGCGCGAACGCGACCAGGCTGCCGCGCCGTGCCACCAGCCATGCGGCGCAGGTCGCCAGCGCGGGCCACAGCGCGAGATAGAGCGATAGCAGGGGCACCGCCGCCCAGCCGAGGACGGCAGGCATTTCCGCCTGATAAGTGAAGGCAGTCGCGATCCAATTATTCGCGACCGAGAAATGCGCCACGCCGAACAGCCATCCGGCGAGCAGCGCGCGTTGCCAGCTGGGCATACGCCACGCGAGCCAGCCGAACGCCCCCACTGCGGCAAGGCCCAGCGGCCACACATGGAAGGGCTGGAACCCGAACGCCGACAACACGCCCAACAGGAGCGCGGCGAGTTTCGGGTGGGTGCGGGCCAGGCCGGGGATTCTCTCCATCGGCCTGCCCCTTAGATCGTCAGGTCAGCGGTGCAAGCGCGATCAACCGACCGCGCTCACTTCGCTGTCGTCGTCCTGCTTGCGCTTGCGTCGACGCGGTGCGGGCTTGGCATCCCCTTCGGCGTCGTTGGCGCCGATCGAGGGCGGCAGGACCGTCGCATCGATTTCGCCTTCGCTGCCGGGTGTGCCTTCCTCGTCCTTTTTCGCCTTGCGCGGAGCGCGGCGCTTCTTGGGCGCTTCGCTTTCTTCCTCGCGGGTGAAGGGATTGTCCGAGGATTCGAATTCGGCGGAATCACCGTCGTCGCCAGCGCGCGGCTTGCGCGCCCGCGGCTTGCGATTGCCGTCGTCCTGGTCATCGCGGCGGCTCCGTTGGCGATTGCCGCCGTCCTGCTCGTCGCCGCGACTGCGCGGACGACGGTTGCTGCGGCGATCGTCGCCACCATCATCATCGTCGTCATCGTCCGACTGGTTCTGGCCGCGATCGTCGCCGCGCTTGCCCTTGGCTTCTTCCTGGCGCGCCTTGTTGTCGGCGATCACACGCAGATAGTGGTCGGCGAACTGCAGGTAGTATTCGGCCTGCACGCGGTCGCCATTGTGCTGGGCGTCCTGCGCAAGCTTCTTGTACTTGTCGAGCAGCTGCGGGGCATTGCCGCGCGCGCGGCTGTCGATGCGGTTGGCCGAATTGGCGCCGCCCTGATTGCGGTTACCGCGTCCACGACGACGGTTATTGCGATTCATGTTCAAGGGTAGTTGGTCCTCATACAAAGCGCGGCGCGAACCTTATCCGGTTCGCAAATGGCCGCGTGACCCCTTGCGCGCCTGCGCTTGTCGCAGCCCGCGTGCTCCGGTTTGTGCATGGTATGCGTAGCGGTAGGCTGCGCACCGTAACTGCAATGTCGGAGCTGGAACCGGCGGGGTGGCGTTAGCCGTACACCGCAGGCCTAGGGCCAGAAGTAAAGGCTCGAGTCGGCTTTGCCAAGTCTTTTATCGCAGGACCAGCGCGCGCGGGCGTCCGGCCAGATCGCGCCGCAGGGTAACGGCGAAGCCCGATTCGCTGGCAAGAGCGCTCACTGCCGCGTCCTGCGTGGCCCCAATCTCCAGCACAGCCACACCGCCGGGGCGGACCAGCTTGCCAAGTTGCGGAATGATCACGCGATAATCATCAAGCCCCGCATGCCCGGCGAAGAGCGCGGAGGCAGGCTCGAAGTCGCGCACATCGGGCTCTAGTTGCGCATCGGCCTCGACATAGGGCGGGTTGCACAGGATCAGGTCGAACTGGCCCAGCCCGTCGGCCCAGCCGGGCATGGTCCAGTCGGCGGTCAACATGCGTGCCCGATGCGACATCCCGACCGTGGTCGCGTTTTCTTCCGCCACCGCGATGGCAGCCGCGCTGCGGTCGATGCCAATCCCTTCGCCGCCCTGTTCCGCCAGCACGGTCAGCAGCAGCGCGCCGGTGCCGGTGCCCATGTCGAGCACGCGGCCCGGCCCGGCGCTGGCTTCGAGCGCGGCCTCGACCACCGCCTCGCTATCGGCGCGCGGAATCAACGTGTCGCGGGTGACGCGGAATTCGCGGCCATAAAATTCCTGGTGCCCGAGGATATAGGCGACGGGTTCGTGCGCTGTACGACGGGCGAGCAGATCGTCGAACCCAGCGGGCACACTCTCGCCCATACGCTGCAGCAGCATATGCGAGCGCGAAACGCCAAGCGCCTGCGCCATGAGCAATTCGGCGTCGAGACGCGGGGTCGGGCTGGTTGCGCCGAGCCGGGTCGCGGCCGCGCGCAGCGCATCGGTAACCGTCTGTCCGTCGCTCACTCGGTCATCGCCGCAAGACGCTTGGCTTCGTCCTCGGCAATCAGTGCATCGACCAGTTCGCCCAGCCCGGTCCCGGCGAGGATTTCGGGCAGCTTGTGCAGTGTCAGCCCGATACGGTGATCGGTCACGCGCCCCTGCGGGAAATTATACGTGCGGATGCGTTCGGAGCGATCGCCCGAACCGACCATCGCCTTGCGCGCCTCGGCCTCGGCACCCTCGGTCGCCTCGCGCTGCTGTTCGAACAAGCGTGCGCGCAGCACCTGCATCGCCTTTTCGCGGTTCTTGTGCTGGCTGCGGCCATCCTGGCAGGTGACCACCGTATTGGTCGGCAAATGGGTGATGCGGATCGCGCTGTCGGTGGTGTTGACATGCTGGCCGCCCGCGCCGCTGGCGCGGTAGGTATCGATCTTGAGATCGCCCGCATCGATCTGGACATCGACCTCGTCGGGTTCGGGCAATACGGCCACGGTCGCCGCACTGGTATGGATGCGTCCGCCGCTTTCGGTTTCGGGCACACGCTGGACGCGGTGGACGCCGCTTTCGAACTTGAGCCGCGCGAACACCCCGGTGCCGGCAATATTGGCGACCACTTCCTTGAAGCCGCCGACTTCGGCCGCGCTCATGCTGACCGGTTCGACCTTCCAGCCCTGTTCGGCCGCGAAGCGTTCATACATGCGGTAGAGATCGCCCGCGAACAGGGCCGCCTCGTCGCCGCCCGTGCCCGCACGAATTTCGAGCATGGCGGGTTTGGCATCGGCGCTGTCGCGCGGGAGCATGGCGATGGCCAGCTCGCGTTCGGCTTCGGGCAGGCGCTGGCGCAGTTCTTCCAGCTCCTCCTCGGCCATTGCTTTCATCTCGGGATCGGCGAGCATCTCCTCGAGGCTCGCCACTTCCTCGCGCGCCGCCTTCACCTCGGCGGCGACCCTGGCGACCGGCTCGAGCTCGGCATAGTCGCGGCTCGCCTGGACGAAGGCATCGCCCACTAACTGGCCCGACGCCATCCGCGCCTCGAGCTCGGCGAAGCGATGGGCGATCTGGTCGAGGCGTTCGGCGGGGATGGTCAAGGACTACACTCAATCTTTCGTCATCCCGGCTTTCGAGCCGGGATCCCGCTTACTTAATCGCCCGCCGCGAGAAGAAAAGCGGGACCCCGGATCAGGTCCGGGGTGACGGCTTATTTATATTCGGGAAGCGTTTCGAGAACCTGCGGATTGGATTCGTCGTCTCCGCTGATGCTGTACTCCATGTCCTGTTTGAGCGAAATGATCGTCTTGGGTGACCGTTTGACCGCCTTGTCATAGCGCTTGCGAGGCGATCCGCTGGCGATCAGTTCGCCCGAAAGTCCGGCATCGCGCGCCCGCTTGAGCGCCGACACCGCTTCGGGAATGCGCGCATCGTGTTCGACCACGATAACCACATCAGCAGCCGGCTCCGCTTTCTCGCCCACCAGCATCGCCAGCCGCTCGATTCCCGCAGCCCAGCCCACCGCAGGCGTCGGCGCGCCGCCGAGGCTCTCCATCAGCCCGTCATAGCGCCCGCCGCCGAGGATCGTACTCTGGCTGCCGAGCTTGCCCGCGGCCTCGCTGCCCTCGTCGGGAATGAATTCGAAGGCGGTGTGGCGATAATAGTCGAGCCCGCGGACGAGGCTTTCGGCGCGCGCCCATTTCACGCCTGCCGCATCCAGCCCGCTGGTGACCGCGTCGAAGAAGGCGCGCGCATCGTCCGAAAGGAACTGGTCGATCTTGGGTGCATCGGCGACGAATTTCTGGTCGCGGCGGTCCTTGCTGTCGAGGATGCGCAGCGGGTTCTTTTCGAGCCGCTCCTGCGAATCCTCGCTCAGTTCGTCCTTCACGCCAAGGAAATAGTCGACCAGCGCGGCGCGCCAGGCCTCGCGGCTGTCGCCATCACCCAGCGTGTTGAGGTGCAGCGTCACGCCGGTGATGCCGAGTTCCTTGAGCAGCTGGTCGGCCATGGCGAGCAATTCGACATCCGCCTGCGGTTCACCCGCGCCGATGATTTCCGCGTCGATCTGGTGGAACTGGCGATAGCGCCCTTTCTGCGGGCGTTCGTAACGGAACAGCGGTCCATGCGTCGCCAGCTTGACCGGCGCGTGCTGCTGCCACCCGTTCGACAGGAAAGCGCGCGCGATCCCGGCGGTAAACTCTGGGCGCAGCGTCAGGCTTTCGCCGCCGCGATCGTCGAAGGAATACATTTCCTTGCTGACCACGTCGGTCGTCTCGCCGATCGCGCGGCTGAACACTTCGGTCTTTTCGAACACGGGCATTTCGACGCGGCGGAAGCGATAGAGCTTGCGCACGCGCTCGAAGGTTTCGACGACGAATGCGAACGCTTCCGCCTCGGCGCCGAAGATGTCCTGCGTGCCGCGGATTGCCTGGGGTGTCTTTGCCATGGTGCGCGCGATTAGGACCATCGTCCCCCTTCCGCAATGCTTCACAAGCCGCTATCGGCGCCGCGAAGTCTTTCCGGGAGAGGGGCTGACCGCAAAGAGAGAAGACATACAATGCGCATCGACATGATCCCCATCGGCGACAATCCGCCCGAAAGCCTCAACGTCATCATCGAAGTCCCGACTGGCGGCGAACCGGTGAAATACGAATTCGACAAGGATTCGGGCGCGCTGTTCGTCGATCGTATCCTGCACACGCCGATGCGCTATCCGGCCAATTACGGCTTCATCCCGCACACGCTCAGCCCCGATGGCGACCCGCTCGACGCGCTGGTCATCGCGCGCTCGTCCTTCGTCCCGGGCTGTGTGGTGCGTACCCGCCCGATCGGCGTGCTCAACCTCGAAGACGAGCATGGCGGCGACGAGAAGCTGATCTGCGTGCCCGTGGACACGACCTTCCCCTATTATTCGGACATCGCCGAAACGAAGGATCTGCCGAGCATCATCTTCCAGCAGATTGAGCACTTCTTCACCCATTATAAGGATCTCGAAAGCGAGAAATGGGTGCGGATCGGCAATTGGGGCGATGCCGCAGAAGCGCGCCGCATCGTGCTCGAGAGCATCGATCGGCATAACGCCGAGAAGTAGCGGCTATTCGACCGGGCGGGAGGAGTCGAGCAGGTCGGTTTCCTGCTCCCCTCCGGTCCGGCGTTCTTCCTCGACCATCGCGGCGATCTCGTCGGAGGGGCGCACGTCCTCGTCGGCTTGCGCGGTAGCAATAGTCTGGACCGGGCGCGGTTTTTCCGTCGCAGCCGTATCGGACGATGCGGTCGCTTCGGTGGCGAAGGGAACGCTGGCCGAGCGCGGGTCGAAACGCAGCCGGTAGATCGGCTCGGGCAGGCCGAACCCGGCATCTTCGAGCGCTTGCTTGACCGCCGGAATCGCCTGGCTTTGTGCCTTCCACCAATCGGTTTCGCGCTGGTCGATCCAGCCGAGGAACCGGATCACCACATTGGAATCGCCCACTTCCATGATCCGCGCCTCGGGCGGCGGATCGGCGAGCACGAATTCGAGGCCCGCCAGCGTATCGCGGCCCAGCTGGCGCGCCGCGCGGGCATCGTCATCGGCATCGACACCCAGGTCGAATTCGAAGCGGCGCTGCGGGTTGCGCGTGTAATTGAGGATCACCGCGCGAAACACCTGCCCGTTGGGAATGCGCAAATGGTTGCCGTCGAGCGTCATCAGCACAGTGGCGCGGCTGGTCAGCCGGATCACGCGACCGTCGAAAGTGTCGATCCGCACCCAGTCATTGGCGCGAAAGGGCTGGCGCAGGCTCAGCATGAGCGAGGCGACGTAGTTCTCGATCGTGTCGCGCATGGCGAAACCGAGCGCGATGCCGATCACCCCCGCGCCGCCAAGCACGGCGCCCAGCAGCGCAGTCGCGCCGATCATGTCGAGCGCGACCACCAGCCCGCCGACGAGGAACACGAAGCGGATCGCGCTGGCGATCAGTTCGGCGAGGAAATTGTTCGGCGCGACGCGCTTCCACAACCGGCCCAGCCCCGCGATCAGATAGCCGATCGCCGCGATAACCAGCCATACGCCCAGCGCGGCGGCGATCAGCGGCAGCATGCGGACGAAGGAGCTCCAGCGTTCGGCGAGGCTCGAAATGCCCGCGCTGTCGGCGGAGAGCGACAAGTCGCGCTCGAGCCCGTTCTCCACCGTCACCACGCCCGTTACGCGGTTCACGATCGCTTCGGCGCGAGCGATATCCTCGGGCTTGGGCACTGTGCCCGAAAGCGAAACCACGCCTTCGCTGACGGCGACCTCGACCGCGCCAAAGGCCGGCAGTTCGGCGAAAATGCCCGAGATCCGCTCGGCGATACGCTCGTCGTCCCCCGCATCCTGCGTTGCGGCGATGGTCTGGACCGGGGTCGGGGTGGCAACAGGTTCGGCGGTGGTTTCAAGCTGCGCCGCCAGCGGCATCGCCCACATCAGGGCAAACGCGGCGAGCAGACGCTTCATTGGCCCGCCACCGACATGCCGTCGATGCGGAAGGTCGGCACGTCGATCCCGCGCTGCAATTCAAGGTCATTGGCGGGCACCAGCGCGCGGAACATCTCGGGCAGCGTACCCGCGATGGTGATTTCCGCCACCGGCCCCGCCAGCTCGCCATTGCGGATGCGCAACCCGCTGGCGCCGCGGCTGTAATCGCCGGTGACGAGGTTGACGCCCTGGCCGAACAGGTCGGTGACGAAGACGCCGTCCTCGATATCGGCGATCAGCTCGGCGACGCTGGGGCCGCCCGCTTCCATATAGACATTGCCCGGCGCAATCCCCGGCGCACCGCCGCCGCCACGGCTGGCATGGCCGGTCAGCCCAAGATCGAGCTGCGCCGCGCTGGCGACATTGGTCAGCCAGCCGGTGATCCGGCCTTCCGCGACCAGCGCGCGCTGGACACTGGCAACGCCTTCGCCATCGTAATGCCGCGAGCGCAGGCCGCGCAGGCGGTGCGGGTCCTCGACGATCCGCAGCGCGCTGTCGAACAGCTGCTCCTGGTCGCGGCCGATCAGGAAGCTCGCCTTGCGCGCGATCGAGGGGGCGGCCATCGCGCCAAGCAGATGACCGAGGATCCCGCCCCCCACGCGCGGGTCGAACACCACGGGCATCTTAGCGGAGGGAATCGAGCCGGGTCCGACCTTGCGCACCGCGCGCTCGCCCGCCTCGCGGCCGATCCCCGCGGGATCGGGCAAATCGCTGCGGTGGCGCTGGGTGCGATAGGCGTAATCGGTCTGCTTGTCGCTGCCCTCGCCCGCGACGACGCTGGCCGAAAGCGTGTGCGCCCCGCCCGAATGGCCGCGCGCAAAGCCATTGCTGGTGACCAGGGCGAAAACCGAGCGCGAACTGGACGCGCTGCCGCCGTTGGAATTGGTCACGCCGGCCACCGCCCTCGCGGCATCCTCGGTCGCCAGCGCGGCCTCGCGCAAATCGCCGGGCGACGGTTCACCGCCATCGGACAGATCGAGATCGGGGCCGTCACCGCTGAACAGCGCCTCATGCGGCACCAGCCCGCCATAGGGGTCCTCGGGGGCCAGCCGCGCCATTTCGACTGCACGCTGGGCCAAAGTCCTCAGCCCGTCGGGCGCGAAATCGCTGGTGTTGATCGAAGCGGAGCGGCGGCCGACGAAGACGCGCAGACCGATCTCCTCGCTTTCCGACCGTTCGACCTCCTCCAGCGCACCGAGCCTGACGCTGACGCTTTCGGAAGAGGAGGCACGGGCAACCGCATCGGCTTCATCCGCGCCCATATGGCGCGCGAGCTCGACGAGGTCCTGGCAGCAGGCAAGCGCCGCGTCGGAGGTGATCATGGCAGGGTCCGGAAGTGGGCAGTCATGCGCGCGAGGTAGGCCCCGCGCCGCCTACTGGCAACCGCCCGGCCCGTCAGGAAAAGATCAGCTTGAAGATGAGCGTAAGCACCACGGGAAGCCCGATCGCCAGCACCCACAGCATGATCTGGTCGCGGCGGAAGGCGGGCTTGAACGCGAGGTCGGCGGCTTCGTCGTCCGACAGATCGGACCAGCGGCGCTCGAACCAGCGACAGGCGGGGATAATCCCGGCGACCAGGATGATCAGCGCGAGATAGGGCACGATGGAGGAAACGCCCTGTTTCATCGCCCCCACGGTCATGAAGATCTGGAGGCCGGTATAGACCAGCAGCGCGAGCGCGACATTGTCGCTCATGGCCTTGCGCCAGTCGCGCCTGCGTTCGGTCATCGGACCGCTGACGATATCGTTTTCCCGGAGCGCCTTGTTCAACGCGTCTCTCCTTGCTCTCTCCAACCCGAATCGTATTGTTTCAAAATTGCTTCCGTGTGGCAAGCAATCCTGCGTAATTGCGATGTGCGGCGTCCTTTTGCGGCACAGGCCCGCATCGACTGCCGCCCATGCACAAATCCTGCCAGATTATCGAAAAGGCGTGCCTGCGGGGTTTTCACGCGCAGTTGGCATGCTATGTCGCCGCGCATGGCCGATATCGCAACCGACCCGGACCACGCTGCGCTGCACGATGCCGCCCCGCCGATCCCGCAGGGCGGGCTCGAGGTAATCTCGATCGCCAAGAGCTATGACAAGCGCGCGGTCCTGACCGATATATCGCTGTCGGTGGGCAAGGGCGAAGTGCTCGGCCTGCTTGGACCCAATGGGGCGGGCAAGACCACCTGCTTCTATTCGATCATGGGGCTGGTGCGCCCCGATGCCGGACGCATCCTGATGGACGGCGAGGATGTCACCAACCTGCCGATGTACCGCCGTGCGATCCTGGGGCTGGGCTACCTGCCGCAGGAAACCAGCATCTTCCGCGGCATGACGGTCGAACAGAATATCAATTGCGTGCTCGAAATGGTCGAGCCCGACAAGGACACGCGCGCCGCGGAGCTTGAACGCCTGCTCGGCGAGTTCGGGCTTACCCGCCTGCGCGCCAGCCCCGCGATGGCACTGTCGGGGGGCGAACGCCGCCGCTGCGAGATTGCCCGCGCGCTGGCCGCCAAGCCTTCGATCATGCTGCTCGACGAACCCTTCGCCGGGATTGATCCGCTGTCGATCAGCGACATCCGCGACCTCGTCAAGGATCTGCGCACGCGCGGGATCGGCGTGCTGATCACCGATCACAATGTCCGCGAAACGCTCGAGATCGTCGACCGCGCCTGCATCATCTATGGCGGACAGGTGCTGTTCGCCGGGACGCCCGAAGCGCTGGTCGCCGACGAGAACGTGCGCCGCCTCTATCTGGGCGAGAGCTTTACGCTGTGATCCACACGGAACCCGGAACGTAACGCATGGCGCTGGGTCCGCGCCTCGATCTGCGGCAAACCCAGTCGCTGGTGATGACGCCGCAGTTGCAGCAGGCGATCAAACTGCTGGCGCTGTCCAATCTGGAAATCGAGACCTTCGTCGCCGACGCACTCGAATCCAATCCCCTGCTGGAAATGGGCGAGGTCCAGCGCGAAGCGGGCGAGGATACCGCCCCCGAACCGCAGGAACATGACAGCGCGCCCGATTTCGATGGCGACAATGCGCTCGATATTGCGGACCATGCGATCGACCCCGAAGCCGCGCCGGGCGACATGGGCGACTGGAGCCGCGCCGATATCGGCAGTGGCAGCGCCGAACTGCCCGATCTCGAAAACCGCTCCGCCAATGGGCCGACGCTGGCCGAGCATTTGTCCGACCAGGTCGGCGCGGTGGCGCATGACAATCGCGAAGCGCTGGTCGCGCAGCGCATCATCGGCGATCTCGACGAGGCGGGATATCTGCTCGGCGAGCTGCGGTTGATTGCCGAGGAAATGGGCGTCCCGCTGGCCGAGGCCGAGCGCGCGCTGGCCACCGTCCAATCGCTCGACCCGACCGGCGTGGGCGCGCGCAGCCTCGCCGAGTGCCTCGTGCTGCAGGCGCAGGAAGCCGATCGCTACGATCCCTGCATGGCGCGGCTGATCGACAATCTCGACCTGGTCGTGACCGGCGATATCGCGCGGCTCAAGCGTATGTGCGAGGTCGATGACGAGGATTTCGCCGACATGCTCGGCGAATTGCGCGGCTACGACCCCAAGCCGGGGCTGGCGTTCGGTGGCACTGCCGAATCCGCCATCGTGCCCGATGTGCTGATCGCACCGAGCGCGGATGGCTGGGATATCCGCCTCAATGAAGCGAGCCTGCCGCGGCTGGTGGTCAATCGCGACTATTATCTCGAGCTCAAGACGGGCGCGCGCGACAAATCTTCGCACAGCTGGCTCAACGAACAATTGGGCGAGGCCGACTGGCTGATCCGCGCGCTCGACCAGCGGCAGAAGACGATCCTCAAAACCGCCGCCGAAATCGTCAAGAAGCAGGAAGGCTTCTTCCGCGAAGGGGTGACCGCCATGCGCCCGTTGACGCTGCGCGAGGTCGCCGAACAGATCGAGATGCACGAAAGCACCGTCAGCCGCGTCACCAGCAACAAATATCTCGCCTGCCCGCGCGGCACCTTCGAACTGAAGTATTTCTTCTCCAGCGGTGTCTCGGCGGCCGATGGCGAAGGCGCCTCCTCCGAAGCGATCAAGGCACATATCAGGACGCTGTGCGACGCCGAGGATCCCAAGAAGGTCCTGTCCGACCAGAAGCTCGCCGACCTGCTCAATGAAGAGGGCTTCGACCTCGCGCGGCGCACCGTGGCCAAGTATCGCGAGGCCATCGGGATCGGCTCGAGTGCGCAGCGGCGGCGGCAGAAAAAGCTCGCAGCGATTTGATTTTCCACGATCCTTGCAGAAAAAGTTAACGTCTTTTACCTCGCGTTAACCTTTTCCATTCAGATGTTGTGTGGTTAATACAAGGCAACCCCCCTTACCGGGGAGTTACCGCGAGACACTAGGGGCCAACAGGGGAGTTCCCATGCGTGTACTGCTGATCGAAGACGAGCCGACAACCGCCAAGGCGATCGAGCTCATGCTCACGACCGAAGGCTTCAATGTCTACTCGACCGACCTCGGCGAGGAAGGCCTGGATCTGGGGAAGCTGTATGATTACGATATCATCCTGCTCGACCTGAACCTGCCCGACATGCATGGCTACGACGTGCTCAAGAAGCTGCGCGTCGCCAAGGTGCAGACCCCGGTCCTGATCCTCTCGGGCATTGCCGAAATGGATAGCAAGATCCGCAGCTTCGGCTTTGGCGCCGACGATTACGTGACCAAGCCCTTCCACCGTGAAGAACTGGTCGCCCGCATCCACGCCGTGGTGCGCCGGTCGAAGGGCCACAGCCAGTCGATCATCCGCACCGGCAAGCTGGCGGTGAACCTCGACGCCAAGACCGTCGAAGTCGATGGCGCCCGCGTCCACCTGACCGGCAAGGAATATGCGATGCTCGAGCTGCTCAGCTTGCGCAAGGGCACCACGCTGACGAAGGAAATGTTCCTCAACCATCTCTATGGCGGGATGGACGAACCCGAACTCAAGATCATCGACGTTTTCATCTGCAAGCTGCGCAAGAAGCTCAGCCATGCCTGCGGCGGCGAGAATTACATCGAGACCGTCTGGGGCCGCGGCTATGTGCTGCGCGACCCGAACGAAGAGGCCGAAGCGGCCTAATCCAGCTGCCCGGGACGGGATAGCAAGCGACGCCCGGAGCTTCGGCTACCGGGCGTTTCGCTTATGCGGGGCAGACCAGGCAGATAAATCAGCGGTCACGATCGGGTCGCTGCGCGTCACGCCGGTGTGGCCAGAACCTGCAAATCAAGCCCGCTCGGCTGCTGGTAAACGCGCAGGCCGAATTCGGGCAGGATCGCCAGCATATGGTCGAAGATATCGGCCTGGATCGCCTCGTATTCCGCCCACTCGATCGTGTCCGCAAAGCAATAGATTTCGAGCGGCAGGCCCTGCGGGCTGGGCGGCAGCTGGCGCACCATCAGCGTGAAGCCCTTATCCGCAATCCGCGGATGGCTTTGCAGATAGGCGATCACATAGGCACGCAGCGTGCCGATATTGGTGATCCGGCGGGCGTTGATGGCATCCGAATCGCTCGCCAGTTCATGGCGGTTCCATTCGGCGATCTCGTCCTGTTTGCGCGCCAGATACTTCTCGAGCAGGCGGAACCGCTTGAACCCCGCGACCTCGTCTTCGCCCAGGAACCGGATCGAGTTCTGGTCGAGCACCAGCGCCCGCTTGATCCGCCGGCCGCCGCTGTCGCTCATCCCGCGCCAGTTGCGGAAGCTGTCGGCGATCAGCTTGTGCGTCGGGATGGTGGTGATGGTCTTGTCGAAATTCTGCACCTTCACCGTGTGCAGCGCGATATCGATGACATCGCCATCGGCATCCATGCTCGGCATTTCGATCCAGTCGCCCACGCGCAGCATGTCGTTGCTGGTCAGCTGGACACTGGCGACAAGGCTGAGGATGGTGTCCTTGAACACCAGCAGCAGGACCGCCGCCATCGCGCCCAGTCCCGACAGCAGCAGCAGCGGCGACTGTTCGATCAACACCGCGATCATCAGGATCGCGGCGCCGCAGAACATCGCGATCTTGACCACCTGGATATACCCCTTGATCGGGCGGCTACGCGCTTCGGGGCGGCGCGCATAAAGCTCGTTGGCGTAATCGAGCGCCCCGCTGATCGCCATCGCCACCGACAGCACGATCAGCGCGCGCACGACATTGACCGTGATGGTCACCAGTTCGGGGGGCAAATTGGGGACCAGATCGATCCCGCGCGACATCACGAGCAGCGGGATCACCGTGGCGAGCCAGGCCACCGCGCGATCGACGGTATCGGTGCGCCGGTCGAGATAGGGCGCCGCCGCGCGCAGCAGCACCCGTTTGATCAGCCAGTTCACCGTCAACGCCACCACCACCAGCCCGGCGAGGGCGATCAATGACTGGAGCCACAGTGCGAGGCCGGCATAGCGGTCGAGAAGTCCGTCCATGGCGCGCTGCCTAGCCGCAGGCGGGAGCCCGCTTCAACCCCCGAGACCGGCAGAGATTTTCTATCTCGCGCGGTTTCGCGAGTCGCTGTAGATGCCGCTGGTATCAACAGCGAAAGGCCCGCCCCCGCAATGGAGGTGTTCGGTTTCGATCTGGGGCCCATCGCCCCATTCATCCTGATCGGTTTTGCAGCACAAATGGTCGACGGCGCACTGGGGATGGCCTTTGGAGTCATCACCAATACGCTGATGGTCGGCCTGCTTGGCGTGCCGCCCGCGCTCGCCTCGCAGCGTGTGCATCTGGTCGAGTGCTTCACCACCGCGACGTCGGGCATCAGCCATCTGCTGCACGGCAATATCGACAAACGGCTGTTCTTCCGACTGCTGGTTCCCGGCGTGGTCGGGGGGCTGCTGGGCACCTATCTGATCACCTCGATCGACGGTGATACGATCAAGCCGTTCGTGCTGATCTATCTTGCCGGGATCGGCGTGTGGCTGCTGATCCGCGGCCTGCTGTATCCGCCCAAGCTGCGGCAGGCGAAGCATGTCGCACCGCTGGGGCTGGTCGGCGGCTTCCTCGATGCGGCGGGTGGCGGCGGCTGGGGCCCGGTGGTGACGTCCAATTTGCTGGTCCAGGGGGCCGAACCGCGCAAGGTCGTGGGCACGGTCAATTCGGTCGAGTTTTTCCTCACACTGAGCATTTCTGCGAGCTTCATCTACCATCTCGGCATCTCGCATATCGCGGGGGCGACGCTGGGGCTGATCATCGGGGGGATCGCCGCGGCGCCCTTCGGCGCTATGGCAGCCAAGCATTTCAGCCCCAAGCTGATGCTGGTCCTTGTCGGCATCGCGCTGAGCGTGACCAGCGCCTACGGCATCTGGACGGCGTGGGGGTAGGCTTGTAGGCGCCCGCGCCATGAGCGCGTTTAAAGAAGGCGACCCCACTACCCTCAACCGGCTGTACGGCCGTAGCCAGGGCAAGCCGCTGCGCGCGTCGCAGCAGGAGCTGGTCGACAAATTGCTGCCGCAGATCGCGGTGTCCGCGGAAGGCCCGGTGACAGCCGAGAGCCTGTTCGGCTTCGATCGTCCACTGCATTTCGAAATCGGCTTCGGCGGCGGCGAGCATATGGCCGAACGCGCCGACATGCTGCCCGACCACGGCTTCATCGGTGCCGAGCCCTTCGTCAACGGCGTGGCGCAGGCGCTCACCCATGTGCGTGACCGGACGCTGGCCAATGTCCGCATCCAGCATGGCGACGCGCTGGATGTGCTGCGCCGCATACCCGATGGCGCGCTGACCATGGCCTATCTGCTCCACCCCGACCCCTGGCCCAAGAACAAGCACGCCAAGCGGCGAATGATAAACGACGGGCCGGTGCGGATGATCGCCGACAAGCTGAAGCCCGGCGGCGAGTTTCGCTTCGGCACCGATCACGCCGTCTATCTGCGCCACGCACTGATGGTGATGCGCCGGTTTACCGACGAATTCGAGTGGGTCGCCGACAGCCCGGCGAGCTGGCAAAATCGTCCCTCTGGGTGGCCCGAAACGCGCTACGAGCACAAGGCGCGCACGGTCTATAACCACGAAGTCTGGTATTTCCGCTTCCGCCGTAAATAGCAGAAGGCCGCCCGGTCGCCCGGACGGCCCTCCATCATGCCGGTTGGCACAAACTCGAGATCAGAAACGCAGGCCGAGCCCGGCCACGACCTGGTCGGTCGTCGCATCGCCGAAATCGCCGGCGATGTCGTCATATTGCGAGCGGCGGTATTCGACGCGTCCTTCGAGCGGTCCGGGCAGCTGGATCTGCAGCCCGCCGCCGAACCGCAGCCCGCTGGCATTCTCTTCCAGATCGTCGAGCGATCCGGCGCTGGTGAAGGCCTTGGTGTCGAGCGCGGTATAGCCAACCTTGCCATAAGCCGCGATCCCCGGGGTCACCGCGAAACCGGCGCGGGCGCCGATGTAATACTGGCCATCGGCATCGAGCCCGTCACGGGCACCGCCGAAGCTGTCGGGGAATTCGGTCGAACCGCCGCTGGTGGACAGTTCGCCCTCAACGCCGACGAAGGCGCTACCAAGCGAGAGGTCGTAGCCGGCAGTAACGCCGTAAACCGCCGAATCGGCATCGGCGCTGACGCTGCCGTCGCCCGAATCGACATTGAGTCCTTCATAGCCGGCCAGTGCGCCGACATAGAACCCGCCCGGGGCGGTGTTCTGGGCCTGCGCCATGGCAGGGACGGCCAGCATGCCGGCGGCGATGGCGAGCGTTGCGATTGTCTTTTTCATCTCGATTCCTTTCGCGTGCGTTGGGGGGATGCACAGTCAGGCCGCTTGCAGATACCGCGCTTGCGCCCGGATGAACCGCGCGACGATCCGGCACAGCGCGGCGATGGACGACGCCAATTTTCGACCAAGGGTTTTGCCAAGCCGCCCAAAGGCGAGCTAGCCTGCCGCGAAAGGCACAAGGGCCGGCGGAGAGCAAGACATGGCAGACAGGACGGTATTCATTCTCGGGGCATCGCGCGGGATCGGGCTTGGCCTCGTCGAGGAGTTCTTGGCGCGCAAATGGCGCGTGGTGGCAAGCGAGCGTTCGCATGGCGACGGCTTGCACGCGCTGGAATGCGATGCGCTGCGTATCGTAACCTGCGACGTGACCGAACCCGGCAGCTATGCCGACCTCGGCCTTGGCGCGGGCGAGCTCGACACGATCATCATCAATGCGGGGATCGGCGGGGCGCGCCACCAGGACGCCATGCAGGCGACCACCGAGGACGTTGCCGAGATCATGATGACCAATGCCTTTGGTCCAGCCCGCGCGGCCAAAACGCTGCTGCCGACGGTGAAGGATGGCGGCACGCTGGCCGTCATGTCCTCGCAGCTGGGTTCGATCGCCAACAGTTCCGGCGGCTTCGAGCTATACCGCACGAGCAAGGCGGCGCTGAACATGCTGGCCAAGGGCATTGCGGTGCAGCTGGCCGAACCGCGCGGGATCGGCGTGCTCGCGCTTCATCCGGGCTGGGTGCAAACCGAAATGGGCGGCCCGCAAGCCACGCTGACAGTGACGGAAAGCGTCAAAGGGATCGCCGACGTGATCGAGGGCGCAGGGCCCGACAGCGGATTCCGCTACCTCGACTATAGCGGCAAGACGCTGCCTTTCTGATTGAAGGCACCGGGCGGCATCAGGCCAGACGTCCGGCGCCCACGGCGAACCCGGCGGTAGCCACCGGCCCGCGACACAGGCGGGCCGGTGCGGCCTGTCTCACCCCACGATACCCGCGCTGGCCAGCACTGCGAGCGTCAGCAGGTCGGGCGCGATCGCGGTCATCGGGGCGATCTGGACCGGCTTCTCGCTGCCGATCATCATCGGGCCGACCATCGTCTCGCCGCCCAGCTCGCGCAGCAGCTTGGCCGACAGATTGGCCGATTGCAGCCCGGGCATGATCAGCACGTTCGCGGGCCCCGACAGGCGGCTGAACGGATAGAGTTCCATCACCTTGCGGTTGAGCGCGGCATCGGGTGCCATTTCGCCTTCATATTCGAAGTCTACCGCGTCGTCCGCGTCGAGCAGCGCGACAGCATCGCGCAGATTGCCCAGCCACTGGCCCGAGGGGTTGCCGAAGGTCGAATAGGACAGGAAGGCGACGCGCGGTTCGTGGCCCATGCGGCGGGCGACCGCGGCGGTTTCCTTGGCGATATGCGCCAGCTCGGCGGCGCTGGGGCGTTCGTTGATCGTGGTGTCGGCGAGGAAGGTGGTCTGGTTCTTGCCGATCATCATGTGGATGCCGAAGGGCGTCGCGCCGGGCTTGGGATCGATCACCCGCGCCACTTCGCGCGCAGTCTGCGCATAGGTCCGCGTCAGCCCGGTGATCATCGCATCGCCATGGTCGAGCGCGACGAGCAGCGCGGCGAAAACGTTGCGTTCCTGATTGACCATCCGCTGGACGTCGCGCTGCGTGTAGCCGCGGCGCTGGAGGCGCTTGTAGAGATAGTCGTTCATCGCCGGGACCTTGTCCGACAATGCCGAATTTTCGATAATCCAGTCGTCGGGATCGTCCACGCCCAATTCGCTCAGCTTCTCGAGCACTTTCTCGGTGCGACCGACGAGGATCGGTTCGCCATAGCCGAAATCGCGGAACTGGATCGCCGCGCGCAGCGCGACATCCTCCTCCGCCTCGGCGAAGACCACGCGCTTGGGATTGGCCTTGGCCTGTTCGTAGATATTGGTCAGCGCCGCGGTGGTCGGATTGAGCCGTGCCTTGAGCGAGAGGCGATAGGCGCCGAAATCCTCGATCGGGGCTTCCGCGACGCCGCTGTCCATCGCCGCCTGCGCAACCGCGCTGGAAACGACCTCCATCAGCCGCGGATCGAACGGTGCGGGAATGATGTATTCCTCGCCGAACTGGTGGCTGACGCCATAGGCCGCGGCGACTTCGTCGGGCACGCGTTCGCGCGCGAGTTCGGCGATGGCATGCGCGGCAGCGATCTTCATTTCCTCGTTGATCGCGGTGGCGCGCACATCGAGCGCGCCGCGGAAAATGAAGGGGAAACCGAGGACATTGTTGACCTGGTTGGGATAGTCGCTGCGCCCGGTGGCGATGATCGCGTCGGGACGCACCGCCTTGGCATCTTCGGGCATGATCTCGGGCACCGGATTGGCCATGGCGAAGATGATCGGCCGGTCGGCCATCTTGGCGACCCATTCGGGTTTCAGCGCGCCCGCAGCGGACAGGCCGAGGAAAATGTCGGCACCGACCAGCGCTTCTTCGAGACTTGTCGCTTCGGTGGGCACGGCATGCGCGCTCTTCCACTGATCGACCTTGTCACGGCCCGGCGTGATCGGACCCGAACGATCGCAGACGATCACGTTCTCGTGCGGCACGCCGATCGCCTTGATCAGCGCGGTGCAGGCGAGCGCGCTTGCACCCGCGCCGTTCACGACCATGCGCACGTCCTTGAGGTCGCGGCCGGTGAGGTGGCAGGCGTTGATCAGCCCGGCGGCGGCGATGATCGCGGTGCCGTGCTGGTCGTCATGCATGACGGGGATGTTCATCCGCTCGCGCAGGGCCTGCTCAATGATGAAACATTCGGGCGCGGCGATGTCTTCCAGATTGATGCCGCCGAAACTCGGCTCCATCAGCGCGACCGCTTCGATGAACTTGTCGGGATCCTCGGTATCGAGCTCGATATCGATCGAATCGACATCGGCGAAGCGCTTGAACAGCACCGCCTTGCCTTCCATCACCGGCTTCGATGCCAGCGCGCCGAGATTGCCCATGCCGAGAATGGCGGTGCCGTTGGAGATGACCGCGACGAGGTTGGAGCGCGCGGTGTAGCGCGCGGCGTCCTGCGGATTGGCGGCGATCGCTTCGACGGGGGCAGCCACGCCGGGCGAATAGGCCAGGCTCAGATCGCGCTGGCTCGCCATCGGCTTGGAGGCGATGATCTCGATCTTACCGGGGCGAATAGTCTCGTGATAGAACAGCGCCTCACGCGTGGTGAAAGCGGATTTTTCGTCGGCCATGGGTGTCCTCGTCTCGCTGCCCCCTGCCCCTAACCGCTCGCGCGGCGAAGTCATAGGGGAAAGGGGGCCGCGGCGACTCCCCAATCGCGAGCGCGCTCGCTAGGTCCGGCGCCATGGCCGACACGCCCACCCCGATGATGCAGCAATATCTCGCGCTCAAGCGCGAGGCGGGCGATGCGCTGCTGTTCTACCGCATGGGCGATTTCTTCGAACTGTTCTTCGAGGATGCGCGGGTCGCCGCGGGCGTGCTCGATATCGCGCTCACCACGCGCGGCGAACATGCCGGGGAACCGGTGCCGATGTGCGGCGTGCCGGTGCATGCCGCCGAAGGCTATCTCGCGCGGCTGATCAAGGGCGGCTGCCGCGTCGCCATTGCCGAACAGACCGAGACGCCCGAGGAAGCGAAGGAACGCGCCCGGCGCGACGGGACGCCGGTATCCAAATCGCTGGTGGCGCGCGATATCGTGCGCTTCGTCACTGCCGGCACGCTGACCGAGGAAGCGCTGCTCGAACCGCGCCGCGCCAATCTGCTGGTGGCGGTTGCCCCGGTGCGCGACGGCGTGGGGCTGGCGTCCTGCGATATCTCGACCGGGCGGATGGAGCTGGAGCAATGCACCCCCGATGCGCTCGACGCGGCGCTGGCACGGATGGGCGCGAGCGAAATGGTCGCACCCGATGACTGGGACGCTGCCCCCGCCGACATGATCGCCCGCCCGCGCGCCGATTTCCGCAGCGAAGATGGCGAAGCGCGGCTCAAGGCCATCCACGGGATCGCCACGCTCGACGGGCTGGGTGATTTTACGCGACCGATGCTGGCGGCGGCGGCGGGTCTGATCGCCTATCTCGACCATGCCGGACGCGGAACCCTGCCCTTCCTGCTGCCCCCGATCGCGCGCGGGACGGGCGCGCATCTGGCGATGGATGCAGCGACGCGGACCAGCCTGGAGATTCTCGAAGCGCAGGGCGGCGGGCGCCCGGGCAGCCTGATCGCCTGCGTCGATCGCTGCGCCACCGGCGCGGGCGCGCGCCAGCTGGCCGAAGACTTGTCCGCTCCGCTCGCGGATCGCGGCGCGATCGAGCAACGGCTGGCCAGCGTCCATCATTTCCACACCGATCCGCTGCTGCGCGCCGACCTGCGCGCGGTGCTGCGGCAAGCACCCGATATCGGGCGCGCGCTGGGGCGGCTGGTTGCGGGGCGCGGCAGCCCGCGCGATCTCGGCCAGATCCGCGACGGCCTGTCCGAAGCGCGCCGGGTACGCGCGATGCTGAGCGACAGCACGGACCTGCCCGCGCTGCTACAACGGATGATCGAGGCGCTGGGCGGGCATGCGGCGCTGGTCGACCATCTCTCGCGCGCGCTGGTCCCCGCCCCGCCCACCGAGCGCGGCCAGGGCGGCTATGTCGCCAGCGGCTACGACCATGCGCTCGACGCGCTGCGCGAAACCTCGGGCAATGCGCGCAAGGCAATCGCCGCGCTCGAGGCGAAGTATCGCGCGGATACCGGCACCCCCTCGCTCAAGATCAAGCACAACAAGGTGCTCGGCTATTTCATCGAAGTGCCCGCCAAGCACGGCGACAAGTTGATGGCGGCGGACAGCGGCTTCACCCACCGGCAGACCATGGCGGGCGCGGTGCGCTTCAATTCGCTCGGCCTGCACGAGGAAGCCACGCGCATCGCGGAAGCCGGCGCGCATGCGCTGGCGGCCGAGGAAGCGCATTTCGAAATGCTCGTCGGCGAGGTGGTGGCCGCGCGCGAAGCGATTGCCGCGACTGCCGCGGCGCTGGCGCGGATCGACGTATCGGCGGCGCTGGCCGAGCGTGCGGTCGAAGGCGACTGGGCCCAGCCCGAAATGCTCGACGAGCCCTGTCTCGAGATCACCGGCGGGCGGCATCCGGTGGTCGAGGCGGCGCTGGCGCAAGCCGGCGAGCGCTTCGTCGCCAATGATTGTTCGCTGGGAACCGATGACCGGCTGTGGCTGATCGGCGGGCCCAACATGGGCGGTAAATCGACCTTCCTGCGGCAGAATGCGCTGATCATGCTGCTGGCACAGGCGGGCAGTTTCGTGCCTGCCCGCGCTGCACGTATCGGGCTGGCCGACCGTCTGTTCAGCCGGGTCGGCGCGTCCGACAATCTTGCACGGGGACGCTCGACCTTCATGGTCGAGATGGTCGAGACCGCCGCGATCCTCAGCCAGGCGACCGCGCGCAGCTTCGTGATCCTCGACGAGGTCGGGCGCGGCACCTCGACCTATGACGGGATGGCGCTTGCCTGGGCAGTCGTCGAGGCGGTCCATGAGAACCTGCAATGCCGCTGCCTGTTCGCCACGCATTACCACGAGCTCTCACGCCTCGCGGACACCTGCGACAGACTGAGCCTGCACCATGTCCGCGCACGCGAATGGAAGGGCGACCTGGTGCTGCTGCACGAGCTTGCCAAGGGCGCGGCGGATCGCAGCTACGGGCTTTCGGTGGCCAAGCTGGCAGGTGTCCCCGCCCCTGTCATCAAGCGCGCGCGCACGGTGCTCGACAAGCTCGAAAAGGGCCGCGAACAGACCGGTGGGCTCGCCGCGGGACTGGGCGAACTGCCGCTGTTCGCAGCGACCGCGCAGCAGCCGGAGGACGAACCCGATGCGGTGCGGACTGCGCTCGAGACGCTCGATGTCGATGCGCTCTCGCCGCGTGAGGCGCTCGAGACGCTCTACGCGCTCAAGGCACAGGCCAGCGAAACGGACACTTAACCCGCTTGCGTGTAGGGTGCGTCGCTATGGATGACGGACTGCCTCCCGGAGTGCTGAAAAAGCTGGCGATGGTCGGCCTTTTCCTGCTCGCCGTGCTGCTGCTGGTGGGCGGCGAAGACGACCCCGGACTGATCGGCCAGCTTGGCGACGGCGCACCGGGCGATGCCGACTATGGCGAACCGCGCGAGACAGAGGTCGTTTCGTCCAGCCCCGAGCCGCCGCCACCGGCACGGCGCCCGGACCCGTCGCTATCCGCATGGTATGCCGAGAGTGAAACCTCCGGGCCCGCCGAACCGACACCGCTCTCCCCCGCCCCGCTCGATGACAGCTATCTGATCAACGATGCCGCACCGACCGTCGACACGTCAGCCTCGGCCCCGCCGCCTGGTGCGGTAGTGAGCCGGGAGGCCCCGCCCGAGATCATCGAGTAACGGCGGAACCGGCGCGCCGATCCGCGATTGATATCCTATGGCGCAAGACGATCCCCCCGACTATCCCGACAAGTCGACCGAATGGGCCGAATTGCGCACCGATCTTGCCGAAGACCGTAATATCATGGCGCTGGAGCGCACCTTTGCCGGGTGGATGCGCACCGCCTTCGCAGCGATCGGTATCGGCCTGGGGTTCAAGGCGGTCTTTGGCGCATTCGATCCGCCATGGCTGGCGAAGGCGATTGCGACGGTGTTCATCCTCGCGGGCGGGTGGCTGGCAATTACCGCACAGCGCCGTGCCTGTCATACGATGGCGAAGCTGAGTGCACACAAGTTCGAGGCCGTATCGGCCCCGAACTTCCGTGTGCTTGCTTATGCGATTGCTGCCGGTGCGCTGATCCTGACCGCGGGTCTGTGGATCCTCAATGACGGCAGCCTGACGAACTAGGTCCCGTCGCCGCGCAATCCGTCGGGTTTGGCGGGCTTGCCGTATTTGTCGACATTGTCGTCATGGTTGGGTTCGCCGCGATAGGCCGACATGTCGATCCGGCCCGAGCTTTCCATGTCGCGCATGTGGTCGATCGTGTCTTGCGTCGAATCGCCCATCAGGTCGCTCTTGTTGTCGCCCTTGCTGCTTTCGGTTGGCGATCCCGTTTCGGGGGTCTGCGCTTCCTCGGACACTTCCTGCGCCTGGTTGCGATGATCGTCCTGCTCGTCGTTATGCGTTTCGGGCGCGAGGTCGGCCTGGCGCTCCTCCTGGCTGCTTACCTTCTTGTCGGTCATGCGTAGTCTCCTTTGCCTGACCAACGGAGAGCAAGGGCGCAGGGTTCCTGCGGAGATGTTTCTTGTAGGGTGCGCAAACGGCATCCGCCGCCAGCTAGCGGCTGCACCAGCCCACGCCCCCACCCGGCCACCCATAGAATATCGTGCCGTGAGTGGCCGGGTGGGGGCGTGGGACGGAACAGCAAGGTCAGGACGGATGTCCTGACCGCACCCACAAACTACCGCGTCGGCACCGGCTCTTCGCCCGTGTAATCGTAGAACCCGCGACCCGTCTTGCGGCCGAGCCAGCCGGCCTCGACATACTTCACCAGCAGCGGTGCGGGGCGGTACTTGGCATCGCGGGTGGTCTTGTAGAGCACCATGATGATGTCGAGGCAGGTGTCGAGCCCGACGAAATCGGCCAGTTGCAGCGGCCCCATCGGGTGGTTGAGGCCGAGGCGGCAGCCCTTGTCGATATCCTCGATCCCGGCAGTCGACTGGCCCAGCACGAACACCGCTTCATTGATCATCGGCAGCAGGATGCGATTGACGACGAAGCCCGGCTCGTCCTGCGACAGCACGACTTCCTTGCCCAGGCTTTCGGCAAAGGCGGTGGTGCGGTCGGTGGTCGTCTGCGCGGTCGCAAGGCCGGGGATGACCTCGATCAACTTCATCACCGGCACCGGGTTGAAGAAATGCAGCCCGATGAAGCGCGCGGGATCGGGCGCATAATTGGCCATCCGCGTGATCGGGATCGAGCTGGTATTCGAGGCCATGATCGCATCGGCGGACAGGTATTGCCCGGCCTTTTCGAAGATCGCCTGCTTGATCGCTTCCTTCTCGGTCGCCGCCTCGATGATCAGGCTGGCGTCCTGCATCGGCGCGTAATCGGCGACCGGTGTGATGCGCCTCAGCGTGGCTTCGGCATCGGCGATCTCGATCTTGCCCTTGCCGACCAGCTTGCCCAGCGCCTTGTCGATCCCGGCGTGCGCCTGCTCGGCGACCTCCAGGCTGACATCGGCGAGCAGCACATCGATGCCGTTCGCGGCCACGGTCTGCGCTATTCCCGAGCCCATCTGGCCCGCACCGATGATGGCAACCGTATTGTTCATCGAAATTTCCTTCGCGTCTGCAGCATTGCCGCTGCACTAGCGAAGGTGCGGAGCGCTGGCTAGCGCCTCAGCGGTTGGCGCCAGGCACCCACTTCACGTCTGCGCGCCCATCATCATTGGCAACGCGCGCCAGCACGAAGAGGTAATCCGACAGGCGATTGATATAGGCGAGCGCCTCGCTGTTGGTGGGCATTTGCGCCGCCATCGCGGTCATTGCGCGCTCGGCTCGCCGGGCGGAGGCGCGGGCGACATGCAAGCGCGCAGCGGCTTCGCTCCCACCGGGAAGGACGAAGCTGGTCAGCGGTTCGAGCCGGGCATTCGCATCGTCGATTGCACTTTCGAGCCATGCGACCTGTCCCGCGACGATCCGCAGCACCATTTCCGAAGGCGCGAAATCGCCATCATCGCCCGCGGGCGTCGCCAGATCCGCACCGAGATCGAACAAATCGTTCTGGATACGATAGAGCGGTGCGGCGAATTCGCCGTCGGCCAGCGCAACTGCGGCCTGGCCAAGCGCGCTGTTGGCTTCGTCGACCGCGCCGATCGCTTCCATCCGCGCATCGTGCTTGGGCAGGCGCGAACCATCGACGAGACCGGTGGTGCCGTCATCACCCGTGCGGGTATAGATCTTGTTGAGCTTGACCATGCTGCGGAGGCCGTCCGGCTCAGTTCGCGATGGCGAGGATCACGGCGACCACCACTACTGCCAGTGCTTGGTACTTGATGCGGGCGAACATCATCTTGTTCTGCATCAGCTGCATGTCGGTGGCATCGGTCTGCTCACCACTTTCCAGATCGATCTTGGTGCTTTTCATGAAGGCGACGATCCCGCGGATGAGCGAGGCGACCACGAGAACCATCAGGATGACGAGGAGAATGATGAGGAATGTGTTCATAGCCCAACGGACTTAGGCGCTCGCGAGCGAAATGCCAGCCGGAAAACTGTGCAAGCGCAGTTGCTCTGCAAGCAACAGTCCGTCCTCGCCCGCCTCCCGCCGATCGGCCAGCGATGGCGACCCGCGCCGCTTGGCGAGCTTCTGCCCGCTATCGTCCACCAGCAAGCCGTGATGGTGCCAGCGCGGCACCGGCAGGCCGAGCAGCGCCTGCAGCAGACGGTGGATCGGCGTTGCCGCGAACAGGTCCATTCCGCGCGCCACCAGCGTCACCCCGTCGGCTGCATCGTCGAGCGTCGCGGCAAGGTGATAGCTCGCGGGGGCATCCTTGCGCACGATCACCACATCGCCCGCCTCGCGCGGATCGGCGGTCTGCGGGCCGGCCAGCGCATCCTCCCATGTCAGCGCGCCGACATCGGCCAGCGCCCGCGCGACATCGAGCCGCAGCGCCGCGGGTCTGTCCGGATCGGGCGGACGGGTCTTGCACGTACCGGGATAGACCACGCCCTGCGACCCCATCTGCGGTGCGAGCGCCTCGATCTCGGCGCGCGTGCAGGTACAGCGATAGAGGTAGCCGCGCGCAAGCAGATCCTGCGCGGCGGCGGCATAGGCCGCGAGCCGGGTCGATTGCGCGGGCACTTCCTCCCATTCGAGCCCCAGCCACGCGAGATCGCGGCGAAACGCATCGGCCAGTTCGGGCCGCGACCGCGGGCCGTCGATATCCTCGATCCGCAGCAGGAACCGTCCCCCCGCCTGCCGCGCGAGGTCATGCGCGACCACTGCCGAATAGGCATGACCCAGATGCAGCGGGCCGTTTGGACTGGGGGCAAAGCGGGTGACGGTCATACGTTCTGGAAAGGAGAGCGCGGAATAGCGCCGGTTGCGGATAAGTTTGTGGACAGCCTGTCTGTAACAGGCTTGACGCTTTTCCTTGCAAGTGCATTTTCTACTGCATCAGGGAGGAACGCACAGGTGTTCAGGGCCGAACTGCTTGAACGGGCCGCAAGGTTCCGCAGTACCGACGAAGATCCGACGCGTAATCTGCAGTCGTGCCCTTCGCTCGTCCTCAATGCCGATTACACGCCGCTGTCCTATTACCCGCTGAGCCTGTGGCCGTGGCAGACCGCGATCAAGGCGATCTTCCTCGACCGGGTCGACGTGATCGAGACCTATGACCGCGAGGTCCATTCGCCTTCGCTCGACATGAAAATCCCCAGCGTGATCGCGCTCAAGCAATATGTGAAGCCGAGCGAATTTCCCGCGTTCACCCGCTTCAACCTGTTCCTGCGCGACCGCTTCAGCTGCCAGTTCTGCGGCGCGATGCACAATCTGACCTTCGACCACGTCGTCCCGCGCCGGCTGGGCGGCAAGACGACATGGGAAAACATCGCCACCGCCTGCGCGCCCTGCAACATGAAGAAGGGCGGGCGCACGCCGAAGCAGGCGGGGATGCAGCTTTACAACGAGCCGATCCGCCCGACGCACTGGCAGCTGCAACAGCACGGCAAGCAGTTTCCGCCCAACTACCTCCACAAAACCTGGCGCGACTGGCTCTACTGGGACATCGAACTGGAGGCGTGAGATAGTCCATCTAGGTCAATCTTACATCTTTTGGCGTTTCAGCTCAGGAATTTCTCTATCGCTACAAGCGCAAGCAACCAAAAAATGACCCGCAGACTCTTCCGTTGCCAAATTGGTTTAGAGTCCTCGTATGCGTCGACATCCGTAATTCTAATTCCTGGATCTTTGTAACGTCGACCACTCCAAGAATAAACCGAGCGAAACTTGGTCATCAAGTCCCCTCGCCTTGCTTCCGCCGAGTTCGAACGCGCAGCAATTAGATTTGCGTAGATGTGGCGACCCTGATCGCGATCATAAGCTTCCTTGCCCTCCCCTTTCCGAAGGGATGGGTGCGTCGGCCGCAGTCCGCAATCGATACAGGGGTCGAAAAGGCTGTATCTCGGCGCACCGCAATTGAGACAGACTTGAGTCATGGGCTCCGCTTAGCTTCGGATGCTAAACAATGATTTACAACCGCGGCTCGGTTCAGGTCACGGCTGCCCGCTCGCGGAATTCTGCGCGCTGCCATTCGCCTGTTTCGACCACCTCGCCAAGGTGCCGCGCGGCTTCGGCGATGTCCTCGAACCGCAGATAGGCGGGGGCGAAGCCGAACCGCAGGATATCGGGATCGCGGAAGTCGCCGATCACGCCGCGCGCGATGAGCGCCTGGCAGATCGCGTAGGCTTCCCGGTGGCGGAAAGAGAGCTGGCTGCCGCGCTGTGCGGGATCGGCGGGGCTGACGAGATCGAGCGCGACGCCGCGTTCCGACAGGCACTGGCGGAAGAATTCGGAGAGCGCCTGCGACTTGGCGTACAGCTGGTCGACACCGATCTCCGCGATGAGGTCGACGCCCACTTCGAGCGCTGCCAGCCCGAGGATCGGGGGCGTACCGCAGAGCAGCTTTTCGATCCCCGGCGCGGGTTGGTAATCGTCGCTGAACGCGAAGGGCGCTGTGTGTCCGAACCAGCCGGTCAGCGGCTGCTGTGTCTCGCCTAGGTGCCGTTCGGCCACGAAGGCGTAGGCAGGCGCGCCGGGCCCGCCGTTGAGATATTTATAGCCGCATCCCACCGCGAAATCGGCCGCGCATCCGCCCAGATCGACGGGCAGCGCACCGCCCGAATGCGACAGGTCCCACAGCACCAGCGCCCCCGCCTCATGCGCGGCGCGGGTCAGTTCGGCCATGTCGAACAGTTCGCCGGTCTTGTAATGCGCATGGGTCAGCAGCAGCAGCGCGACATCGTCATCCAGCGCCTCGGCCAGCCGCTCGCGCGGGGCCAGCCGCCGCTCGGCAAGCCCTTGTTTTTCCAAGCCATCGATCATGTAGAGATCGGTCGGGAAATTGCCCGGCTCGCTCAGCACCACCTTGCGCCCGGCGCGCATCCTGAGCGCCGCGGCAATCAGCTTGAACAGATTCACGCTGGTGGAATCGCAGGCAATGACCTCCTGCGGCTGCGCGCCGATCAGCGGCGCGATCTTGGCGCCGATCCGGGCCGGCCAATCGACCCAGCCGGCCGTATTCCAGCTGCGGATAAGGTCCTGCCCCCATTGCTCGCGCACCACCTGTTCCATCCGCTGCGGTGTCGCTTTCGGCAGGCACCCCAGTGAGTTGCCATCGAGGTAGATCACTCCTTCGGGCACGAGGAACCGGTCGCGGAATTCGGCCAGCGGATCGCCTGCATCGAGGATCCGCGCGCGCTCGAGCCCTGTCTCAGTCATTGGGCAGCTCGCGCAGGATGGCACGGGTAAGACCGGCATCGCCGCCTGCTATCTTGAGTGGCAGTGCGATCAGTTCGTAACGCCCCTCGGGCACGTCATCGAGCACCAGCCCTTCGAGGATACGCATGTCATGCTCGAGCACCGCCTTATGCGCATCCATCGTCTTGCTGTCCTGCGGATCGACGCTGGGCGCATCGGTGCCGACGAGTTTGACGCCCTGCAATGCCAGCCATTCGATCGCTTCGGCATCGATGGCGGTGAAGCTGCTGTTCCATTCGCCATGCGGAAAGCGTTCGAAGGTCCGGAACAGCACGCGGTCGGCGCTGTCGATATGCGGAAGATCGCCGACCGAAATCCTACCGCCGCCGACGCGCGTGGCATCGACCACCAGGCACTCGCCGATATAGGGATCGAGCGCGACATTCGCGATATCGGGCGCGGTTGCCGAATAATGCAGCGGCGCATCGCCATGCGTGCCCGAATGCGTGCTCATCGTCATCCGCCCGACATTGACCGGCGAGCCGTCCTCCATCTTCCATGTCCGGTCGAAGGCGAAGGCGGTGTCACCCGGCCAGACGGGCAGGCCGGGGCGCAGCGTCTGCGAAATATCCCAGATCCGGCGCGCGCTTTCCCAACTGCTCATATCGCAGTCCTCACGCTGAGAAGCTCGGGGAAGAAGGCGGCCTTGAGCACGCTGGCGAGATAGGGAACGCCGGGGGTGCCGCCGGTGCCTTTCTTGAAGCCGATGATCCGCTCGACCGTCTTGAGATGACCGAAGCGCCAACGCTGGAAATGGTATTCCAGATCGACCAGCTTCTCGGCCAGTTCGTAAAGGTCCCAATATTCCTTCGGGTCGCGGTAGATCTCCGCCCAAGCCGCCTCGACCGCGGGTGCGTGTTCCCACGGACTGGCGTGATCGCGCGAAAGCACATCCTCGGGAATGGCGAAGCCGCGCCGCGCGAGCAGCGCGATCGCTTCGGCATAGATCGATTTACGTGTGAGTTCAGCGCGCAGGCCGTCGGCCACCTCGGGTGTCGCCTCATGCATGGTGATCATGTCCGGATTGCGCCCGCCGAGGAGGAATTCCATCATCCGGTATTGCGCGCTCTGGAACCCGCTCGACCCGCCCAGATGCGGGCGGATGGTCGAATAATCATGCGGGGTCATCGTGCTGAGCACGTCCCAGCTCTGGATCAACTGCCCCTGCGCCCGCGCCACGCGGGCGAGCATCTTGAATGAAGGCCGCAAGCGATCCTCGCAGATACACTCGCGCGCTTCGGACAATTCGTGGAGGCACAGTTTGAGCCATAGCTCGCTGGCCTGGTGGACGATGATGAACAGCATCTCGTCATGCGCATCCGAGGTCGGATGCTGCGCCGCCAGAATGCGGTCGAGATCGAGATAGCTGGAATAGGTGACGTTGGATGCCATGCGGGCTGCCCTAGCGCGCATCAGTCACCGATGAAACTACCCCTCGATCACCTGCGTATGCGGGTGGTGCGTGTCGAGGTGTTTTTTCACGATGCGCAGGTTCTTGGTGTTCGAGCGATAGACGACGTCGAAGGCATCGCCGATAAGCGGAACGCTGCCCACGGTGCTGTCGATCGCGATATTGCCGATCATGCGCCAGAGCTTCCAGCGCGGCAGGCCGAGGTTCTTCGCTTCCCAGACGATATAGCCGGCCAGCGCGGCGGTGATGATATCGCCGGCTACCGGGATGAAGCCGATGATCGTGTCGAGACCGATGGGATATTTCGTTCCGGGGACCACCAGGCTGCGTTCGAGCAGATGCTCCATCGCCTCGATCCGTTTGCGGATCGATACCGGATCGGTGCCGGTCGGGAGGTCCAGCCCCATCGGGCGCGGGCGGTTCGGATTGTCCATGATGCCCTAGATGGGTGCGCGGGAAAGGGGGAACAAGGGATGAATACTCCACGGGTTCTCGGTAAAGGCCTCGATATCCGCGCGGACCAGCGACCAACGGATCGGCGCGCCAAGCGGGATATAGAGATTGGTCCCCAGCAAGGTGGCTTCGGCTTCGTAGAGGTATGAAGCTTCCTCCCCGCCATCGCGCGCATCGAGCGCGAGCGTGACGAGATAGTCGGCATCCTCGCTGCATTGCCGGCGGCTGACGGTACAGTTGAACTGGTTGAGGAACCAGCGCGGCGAGGCATAGCGCGCCACGCGGTCCCGCAGCGTAAGATCGGCTGTATCGAGAGTATCGGCGCGGGTAGCCGAGACACCGATCGCGGCGAAATCCTCCGCCAACCCTTCGAACAGGAGGTCGGACCCGGGTCCTGCCGGCAGGAACAGGCTGACCTGCGGTTCCTGGCCGCTGCCCGCGCGCCATTGCGCAACTCGCTGGCGGGCGTCGGTCCGGCGTTGCTCGAGCGAGAGCGCTGCCCAGCGCTCGCTGCGCGATTCCGCCGGAGTTGACAGGATAGTCGGCACAATCCGGGTCGAGGCGATCCAGCCGCCGATGTTGAACGGCTGCATCAGGCCTTCGCGGTCGATCGCCATGGCCAATGCCTCGCGGGTACCGATCGTGCCGAGGAAGCCCGCCGCGCGGCGGACATCCAGACCGAACAGGCCGACCGCCGCGTCGAGCCGCACATTGCCGCGTGACAGCGGGCCGGTGCTGGCCAGCGGCAGTGTCGCCACCCGCCCGCCGAGCACGACGTCGAACCGGCCCTCCGCGAACCCATCGGTCGCGGCTTGCGCGCTCGCCGAGCGCACCCGCACGGTGCGCACGATTTCGTCCCAGCCCGGCTGTTCGGGAAGTCCGCGCAATTCGGGTCGCAAGGGGGACAGCAGCAGCCCATCGTCCTGTACACTCTGCGTCATGAGACCCACGCTCTGCTCGCCGAAAGCGATCCCGAGTTCGGGTTGCGCGAGCACCTGGAGGAAATCGGGCATCAGGCTGGTCAGGCGAATTTCGATCACTCGCCCGGTCATCGCGCGGATATCGCGGACCTTGGCGAGGTCGAGGCCGAGCGAAGTGCCCTGCAATTGGCGCATGCGACGCTGGAGCGCATCGCGGACCGCCTGCGCGGTCAGGCGTGAGCCGCCGGGCAGGTCGAATTCTTTGATGCGGAAGATATAGCTCGCGCCGCCATCGGTCACGATCCAGCGTTCGGCCACGCCGGGGACCACTTCGCCGCGCGGGTCGAGCCGCACTAGGCCGGTTGAAACCGCGGCCCGGACATGCTGGCCAGCGGGGCTTAGCCGGACGCCTTCCGCGGCCAGTTCCCCCGGCTCGGCAATAAACGCGACATCGACGATACCGTCATCGGTGCCCGCGTTGCACGCAGCCAGCGAAGCAGACAGGAAGGCGAGGAGCCACGAGCGCATTAAAGCCGGTTAGCAGCCCCCGCGCCCGGCGTCAGCCGAACAATTCAGAGTTTGCGGAGACGACGTTCTTCGTCGGAGAATGTGGTCGGCTGGGTTGTCGGATGGGTATAGCGCGGCGCTGGCACCGTGGAACCGACGGGGGCGCGTACGATCTTGGGATCGATCTCGTTTTCGAAAGCCACGCCGAAGCGGTTGCCCTGCGCCCAGGCGACGCTGCCCTTGACCATGCCGATATTGCGCAGTTCGATCATCAGCCGGTCGCCGCGCGAGGCTGTGACACCGCTTTCTTCAGCCATCATCCCGCCGGCCGACAGATTGCGCACCTTGACCCGGATCGCTTCCGAGCGACCTTCGAAGGTCAGCTGGGCGAACAGGAGCAGACTATCACGCGAAACATTGCGAGTCTCGACCGAGGACATGGCGTTTATCGTATCCCTACATGCGTTGCTCGGGCCCGGGGCCCGGACGATTGCTGGACCGATACTACACTAGCGACGAGACATAAACATTCGGTTATCTTACGCCTAGTCGTCTAGTCGTCGCGCGAGATCTTCTCGCGGCGCTCGTGCGCTTCCTGGGCTTCGACGGTCATGGTGGCGACGGGGCGGGCAATCAGCCGCTTGAGGCCGATCGGATCGCCGGTCACTTCGCACCAGCCATACTCGCCCTGCTCGATACGGCGTAGCGCGGAATCGATCTTCGAGATCAGCTTGCGCTGCCGGTCGCGCGTCCGCAGCTCGATCCCCCAATCGGTTTCGGATGAAGCACGGTCGTTGAGGTCGGGTTCGCGGATCGGGCCATCCTGCAGCGACTGCAGCGTCTGCCCGGCGGCGTCATGGATCGACTTTTTCCAGTCGAGCAGCAGCATGCGGAAGTAATCCTGCTGCTGCCTGTTCATATATTCTTCGTTTTCGTCGGGAACGTAGGAATCGCCAAGCGCAGCGCGCGCTTCGGCAAGTTTTTTCTTTTCGTTTGCCACGGAGGCCATTGAGGACCCTCTCACCACAGTCGAATACTGACGTCAGGCCATCGTCGTCCTGTCGGCCCGAAGTTTTCCGGTGCCCCCGATGACCCGTTGGGCGCGGCCTATAGGCAAGCGCTACCGGAGGCACAAGCGCCAATCCGACGAGCCGTTGAATTGCCCTCCGGACATGGCGGGTGCGGCTTTATTGGGGGACCAGTTAAGAAATCGAATGCCCCATTAACCGTTTATTGACCATGATTTGAGCATTTCTTGATTGTCCGGTTCATCAACCGGTCTTTTTTGGGGGAATGACAATGCAACTTACCAGTATCGAAGGAGGCAGCGGGACGATCGTCCAGGGCGAAGAAGCCGCGGCGCTGGTCGCCGATTGCCTCGCACAATTCGCACAGGGCCGCATCGCCGCGCTGTATGATCTGGGTGTCGCCTTTTCGACCGGCAGCCACGGGACGGCCTGCGATCTGATCGAAGCCCACAAATGGTTCAACATCGCTGCTTCGAAAGGGCACGAGGAAGCCAGCTGGTGCCGCGCCGACATTTCGGAGGAAATGACGGCCCGCGAAATCGCCGAAGCCCAGCGCCGCGCCCGCGAATGGCTGGCAGAAGACCGCCGCCGCGCCGCCTAGGTTTTCCGGAACGGCGTCCGCGTCGCCAGATAATTGCGATCGGCCGCCACGCCCGCACGCTCGCGTTCGAGGAAGTCCGCAATCGCGGCGCGAAACCCCGGGTCGGCGATCCAGTGCGCCGAGACCGTTTCGACCGGTTGATACCCGCGGGCCAGCTTGTGCCCGCCCTGCGCCCCGGCCTCGACCCGCGCCAGGCCCAGTTCGATCGCCGCATCGATCGCCTGATAATAGCACAGTTCGAAATGCAGGAAGCGCACCTCGCGCGTACAGCCCCAATAGCGGCCATAAAGCGCCTCGCCGCCGATAAAATTGAGCGCGCCGGCGATCGGCTCGCCATCCTGTAGCGCCAGCACGAGCAGTATTTGCTCGCCCATCCGCTCGCTCAGCAGGTCGAAAGCCGCGCGGGTCAGATAGGGTGTCCCCCATTTGCGCGCGCCGGTATCCTGGTAGAATTCCCAAAAAGCATCCCAGTGTTCGGCGCGAATGTCCGCGCCGCGCAAGCGCTGAATCTCGACCTCCGCCTGCGCCGCCGCGCGTTCCTTGCGCAGATCCTTGCGCTTGCGCGAAGCAAGCGTCGCGAGGAAATCCTCGAAGCTGGCGAAATTGTGATTGTGCCAATGGAACTGGAGGTCGGCGCGCAGCATCCATCCAGCCTCATCGAACAGCGCCTGCTGGCCAGGCTCGATAAAGGTCGCATGCGCCGAGGAGAAACCGTTCTGCAGGCACAATTGCTCGGCCGCCGCCAGGAGCGGTGCGGCATAGGCGGGATCCGACAGCAGCAGGCGTGGCCCCGTCGCAGGAGTGAATGGCGCGGCGATCTGGAGCTTGGGGTAATAGCTGCCCCCTGCCCGCTCGAACGCATCCGCCCAATGATGGTCGAAGACATATTCGCCCTGGCTGTGGCCCTTGAGATAGGCGGGCATGGCGGCCACCAGCGGTCCACCCTCTTCGCTGATCACCAGCGGGGTCGGCTGCCAGCCGGTGCCCGGCCCGACGCTGCCCGAATCTTCCAGCGCAGTAAGGAATTCGTGGCTGACAAAGGGATTGTCCGCGCCCGCGAGCGCGTTCCATTGGTCGCGGTCGAAGGCGCCGACCGACCCGCCGACCCGCGCGGCGAGACCGCCATCGCTCATGCGACACCGGCCCCTTCGGCAATCGGGGCATCGGCATGGTGGCGGGCATGCGCGAGCAGTTCGGGCGTGTTCACCGTCCAGGTGAGCACCGGCATGCCGCCCGCGCGCAAAGAGGAAACCATCGGACTGGGCAAAGCCGCGACATGATAGGCGATGAATTCGGGCCGCGCGACCCACAGCGCCAGATGCCGCTGCCACGCCTGCTGGGTCATGCCGTGCGCATCCTCGCGCATGACCAACCCGCGCACGATGGACGGCGCATGGTGGCGGAACCAGCGCGCCACCCGCGGATCGAAGCTCATCACGGCATGGCGGCCCGTATAGCCGGCCAGCGCATCGCGCACCGCGATGCAGCTTTGCTCGACATCGTAGTGGCGGCGCGACTTGATCTCGATCAGCAGCGGGACCTCGCCGTCGACCAGCGCCAGCAAATCGTCCAGCCGCGCAAGCCGGTGTTCGCTGTCGAGAAACGCGATCTGCGCCAGTTCTTCGGCGGTATAGCTAGCGGTCGGTCCGGTCACACCAGTCAGCCGCTCGAGCTCCCAATCGTGCACCAGCATCGCGGCGTGATCACGGCTGCGCTGGATATCGCATTCGATCCCCATGCCCCGGTCGATCGCCCCGGCAAAGGCCGCGAGCGAGTTTTCCGGGACTCCCTCCCCATGCAATCCGCGATGGGCATAGGTCCAGTCGCGCAACCAGCCGACCCGCGCAGGATCGGGAGCAGCTACGAAGAAACGATCAAGCCTTGAGAGCAACGATCGCATCGACCTCGACCGCGGCGTTGAGCGGCAGGACCGGGACACCCACCGCGCTGCGCGCATGCTTGCCGGCATCGCCGAACACTTCGGCCATCAGGTCCGAGGCGCCATTGGCGATCTTGGGCTGGTCGGTGAAATCGGGGGTCGAGGCGACGAAACCGCCGAGCTTGACCATATGCGCCACGCGCTCGATCAACCCCGCCGCTTCGAGCTGCGCCAGGATCATCAACCCGCAGGCGCGGGCCGCTTCCTGCCCCTGTTCAAGCGTGACGGTATCGCCGAGTTTGCCGGTGACCAGCTTGCCGTCGATGAAAGGCAATTGTCCCGAGACATAGGCGGTGTGGCCGTCGACCACGACCGGCTGGTAACTGGCGACGGGCGCAGCGGCATGCGGGAGCTCAAGCCCGAGTTCGCGGAGGCGTGTGTGAATGCTCATGCGGTTTCCTTCTCGATTTCGTCCAGCAGCCACGGCAGCGCGGCATCCCAGCTGTCGATCCGCGCATCGGCGTGGCCCGACGTATGCGCGCAGTCTATATGCGGGGCGAGCAGCGGTTCGCCGCACAGATGCAGCGTGGTGATGTTCCCCACCGTCTCTCGCGCAGAGCGGTGGTGCTGCGCAAGGTCGTCGATGAAGATCGCCTTTGAGGGATTGTATTCGTCGACGATCGCCTGCAGCGCCGGACCCTTGGGGCCCTGATTGGTGAAGACGCGCGCCTCCAGCCCGTGATCGAGCAATTGCGCTCGGCGCATTTCCTGCCGCTTGTCGACGAGATTGGTGAGGATCACTACATCCGCGTTCTCGCGCAGCGCGCCCAACCCCTCGATCGCGCCGGGAATCGGCGTCTGGCGGTACATTTCGGTGTCGAAGAACCCGCCCAGCTTCTGCCAGATTTCTTCCGGAGCGAGGAACTCCCCGCTCTCCTGCCAGCGCAGCGCCTTGGCAAAATCATTGCCTTCCATGCGGAATTCGACGCCCTGCGTTTCGGCCAGCCAGTCGCGGAAGGGCGAGACCATATAGAGCAGCACTTCGTCGCAATCGGAAATGATCAGCGGGCGGCTCATGCGTTCAACTCCCGTGCAGCGGCGACCAGCGTTTCGGGTGCGGTCCCCAGCGCATCCGCGGCGAGGACCAGGTCGGGTTCGTGATTGGCGAGAAAATCGAGCACTGCTGCCTGAACGCCGCGGTCGCTCAACCCGTTCCGCAGATGGTCTGGGGTGAGACCGGTCAACGACAGCAGCCGCTCCGCGCGCTTATCGTCGGCCAGCGCCCAGCCAAGCGCTTCGAGGGCCAGCACTTCGGGTGCCCGCGTATCACTGCCTTTTGGTTCGCGAATAATTGTCAGCGCTCCCGCTTTTGCATAAGGCCACGCGCATTGCATGGAAGGTCTGGCCAAGTGGCAAAGAGAATCCTCGTTGTCGAGGACAACGATCTCAATCGTAAACTGTTCTGTGACGTGTTGAAGGCCAACGGCTACGAGGTGGTGCCCGTGTCCGATGGACAAAACGTGCTTGCCACTGCCAAGCGCTTCGGGCCTGATCTGGTGATCATGGACATCCAGCTGCCCAACATCAGCGGGATTGACCTGATCGCGCAGCTCAAGCGGGAAAGCACGCTCGCCGAAGTGCCGGTGCTCGCGGTGACGGCCTATGCCGGCAAGGGCGACGAGGAACGGATCCGCGATGCGGGCGCGGCGGACTATCTGGCCAAGCCGGTGTCGATCGGCCCCTTTATGGCTACGGTCCGCGCGCTGCTGCCCGACTAGCTGATCGCCATTTCGATACCGAACACCGCCAGCGTCACGAACAGTCCGGTCATGAACACCTTGTAGGCCAGCGCGAGGAAGCGGTACTTCTTCCCCGCCAGCACTTGGCCGTTCTGGTACATGTCATGCGCCATCGTCTCGAACACGGTGCGGTCGGTTTCGAGCCGGGCGAGCAGTTCCTTGGTCCATTCGTCCTCGTCCATCCACGTGTAATGGCCGAAGAAAATCAGGTTGCGGTTCTTCACCGGGCCATCCGGCCGCCCGACCTTGGGCAGCACCGCCATCACCGCGCAGAGCGAGCTGGCGAAGCTGAAGCTGGCAAGGATCATCAGCGAGACCGGCATCTCTCCGGTCAGCGCGCGGCTGACCGAGAGCGAGAAGACGAGGAAGGTCGCACCAAGCAGGATCGAGGCCTTCTGGTCGGCCATTTGCGACAGCTTGAGCGTGCTCATCTGCGCGGTGCGCATCAGGTGGATCGCGTGGTTGGAATAGGTCGCCTCGCGCTTCGCCCGGACCGAATCCGCTGGACGTCCGTCGTTCGCGGCGGGACCTTCCGTCGGTGCCGGTTTTGCGCTTGCTGTATCGCTCATCCGTTTTCCCCTGTTCGAACAGACGATTGCGACTTTTTCCCAAGCTTGCCATTGCGGCCTGCGCTTGACAAGGACCGCCACAAGCCGCTTTGCCGCGGCAATCATACGCACGCTGCCCTGGTAGCGGGTGCGCGCACCACAAGGATTGGAAACCCCCGCCATGGACCGAGCCACAGTCGACGCCAAGATCCGCGAACTGGCCGAACCCTTCAACAAGAAGGGTGTGGAGATCACCGAAGCCACCACTTTCGCCACCGATCTGGAATTCGACAGCCTGACCGTGATGGATTTCGTCGCCGCCATCGAGGACGAGTTCGACATCATCATTTCGATGAACCAGCAGGCCGAGATCGAAACCTACGGCCAGCTGGTTGATACCGTCACCCGGTTGCAGGCCAACTGATGAGCGAGGGCATTTCGCAACCCGACAAGCCGCGGGCGCTCGAGGGAGAGGGCAGGGACCTCTTCTCCAAGTTCGACGACATTATCGCGCTGCGCGAGGGACTGCTGTCGGCCGGACAGGAGGATCCCTTCAACCTGGTGATGGAGAAGGTGCTCTCGCCGACCCGTGCGATCTGCAACGGGCGCGAGACCATCCTGCTCGGCACCTATAACTACATGGGCATGACCTTCGACCCCGACGTGGTCGAGGCGGGCAAGCAGGCACTCGCCGATTTCGGCAGCGGGACCACGGGCAGCCGCGTTCTAAACGGGACGTACCAAGGTCATAAGGAAGTCGAGCAAGCGCTCATGGACTTCTATGCCATGGACCACGCGATGGTCTTCTCGACTGGCTACCAGGCCAATCTCGGGATCATCTCGACCATCGCCGGCAAGGGCGATTACATCATCCTCGACATCGACAGCCACGCCAGCATCTGGGACGGCTGCGCGATGGGCAATGCCGAAGTCGTGCCGTTCAAGCACAACGACATCGAGGCGATGGAAAAGCGCCTCCGCCGCGTTCCCGAAGGTGCCGGCAAGCTAGTGGTGCTCGAAGGCGTCTATTCGATGCTGGGCGATATCGCCCCGCTCAAGGAAATGGTCGCGGTCGCCAAGAAGTACGGGGCCATGGTGCTGGTCGACGAAGCGCATTCGATGGGCTTCATCGGCGAGAACGGGCGCGGCGTGGTCGAACAGGCCGGCGTGCTCGACGATGTCGATTTCGTCATCGGCACGTTTTCCAAGAGCGTGGGCACGGTGGGCGGCTTTTGCGTTTCCAACCATCCCAAGTTCGAGATCATGCGGCTGGTTTGCCGGCCCTATGTCTTCACCGCTTCGCTCCCGCCGAGCGTGGTGGCGACCGCCTGCGTCTCGATCCGCAAGCTGATGCACGGATCGAACAAGCGCGCGCATCTGTGGGAAAACTCCAAGACGCTGCACAAGGGGCTCAAGGATCTCGGCTTCCAGCTCGGCACCGAGGAACCGCAAAGCGCGATCATCGCGGTGATCATGCCCGATCTCGAAAAGGGCGCGGCGATGTGGGAGGCGCTGATCAAGGGCGGACTCTACGTCAATCTCGCCCGTCCCCCCGCGACCCCGGCCAACATGACCCTGCTGCGCTGCTCGCTCTGTGCCGAGCATAGCGAAAGCGAAGTCAGCGAAATCCTCTCGATCTTCGAAGAAGCCGGCAAGGCGGTCGGGATCATCTGATCCGGAACGAACCGACCCGATGAGGCGTCCCATGGTGGAAAGGAGATTCCACCATGAAGACGACCAATTCAGGCAGCGCGCGCTACGAGGGGCTGGGCAAGGACGGCAAGGGGCATGTCAGCACGCAATCGGGCGCGCTCGACGACCAGCCCTATGGCTTCCAGACCCGGTTCGAGGATGCGGCGGGCACCAACCCCGAAGAGCTGATCGCGGCGGCGCATGCCAGCTGCTTCACCATGGCGCTGTCGTTCAAGCTGGCCGAGGCGGGCCATGCTGACGGATCGGTCGAGACCGAGGCCAAGGTGACGCTGGAAAAGGGCGATGACGGGTTCGTGGTCACCCGCTCTGCCCTGTCGACCAGGGCCAAGGTGCCCGGGCTCGACCCATCGAAATTCGAGGAACTGGCGGCCGATGCCAAGGCGACCTGTCCGATCTCGAAACTGCTCAATGCCGAAATTACGCTGGAAATCGCCTTCGAAGGCTGACCGCCGCAGTGCTCAAGCGGCCGAGACGATCTCGGTCGCCTGCGCGCACGGGCCGCCGTCTTCGCCTTCGCTGCCGCCAATCTGCGTCAGCGCGATCACCCCGCCGACCACCAGCAGCACGAAGATCGTGGTCACCGTGCCGAGATATTCGTCGATCACGCGCTTGATCGGCGCGCCGAAGACGCGGAACAGGATGCCCACGGTCATGAAGATCAGCGCGCGGGCGAACAGGCTGGCGAGCACGAAGGTGACGAGGTTCATGCCGATGAAACCGGCGGTGATCGTCAGCAGCTTGAACGGTACGGGCGTGGCACCCGCAATCAGGATCGCTTCAAAATCATATTCGCGCAGGTGGCAGGCGGCGATGGGGAAGGCCTCGGTCAGGCCCAGCGCGCCGATCAGCCACACACCTACAGTATCATAGAGCCCCCAGCCGATCGCATAGCCCAGCAACGCGCCCGCCACCGATGCCAGCGTGCAAACCACCGCGAATTTGACCGCCTTTTTGGGTTCGGCGAGACACATCAACCCGAGCAGCGGGTGCGGCGGGATCGGGAAGAAGCTCGACTCGACAAAGCTGAACAGCGCCAGCCACCCCACCGCATGCGGATGCGAGGCCTTGGCCATGGTCCAGTCGTACAGCCCGCGCAGCGGTTTCATGATCATGGTATTGGGGAAATCCCTGGGATCGCGTGATGCGACGGGATTAGGCGAGGCCCGCAGCGTAGGCAAGCGCGACCGAATAACCTATTTGGTTCTTTTCTATTGACATCGTCACGCTGTTTGGGTACATAAAAGGAACATCGCGATAGTGTGATTCACCGGCCAGCGGGTCGGAACGGGGCGGCCTTCTACGGGCCGCCCTTCGTCGTTTTGCGCTACGCACACAATCGGAGAACCATCATGCCGAAGGCGGCCAAGGCCCGCACGAAGCGGACCAAGATCGCCGACGTCTACCGGCGCGGCGAAAAGGACAATCTCGACCGCCACTGGCGCGGCTTCTTTCTCGACCATCTGGCCGAGACGTCCAACGTGACCGCCGCTGCGCATTTTGCCGGGGTGAATCCCGGCCGGGCCTATAAGGTGCGCCGCGAGGATGCTGCATTCGCGCGCAAATGGTATGCCGCGCTGCTCGAAGGATATGAGCATCTCGAACTCGAAACGCTGCGCCGCCTGCGCGAAGGCGTGCCCGCCGACGGACCCAAGTTCGACATCGCCAATGCGCTGCGGCTGCTGACGCTGCATCGCGAGACGGTGGCGCGCGAACGGACGCAGCTCGAAAATTCGGACGAGGCCAGCGTGCTTGCCTCGCTCAACGCCAAACTCGAAGCCATGCGCCAGAACGAAATGGCGCTGCAGGCGGCGCTGGCCGAGGACGAGACCGATCCGGTCGATCCCGCCGATGCTGGGTGACGGCTTCCTCGACTGGCTGCGCAAACAGAACGACTGCACCAAGACGGGGCTGATCGCGCAGCTGGAAGAGCGCGAACGCGCGCTGATCCGGCATGACTGGCCGCTCTGGCGGCGCGAGGCACAGTCCCCGCCGCGCGGCGCCTGGAATTGCTGGGTGATCTGCGCGGGGCGCGGCTTCGGCAAGACCCGCACCGGAGCCGAATGGGTGCGCGAATCCGCCATCCTCGACCCCGATGCGCGGATCGCGCTGGTTGCCGCGTCGCTTGGTGAAGCGCGCAGCGTGATGGTCGAAGGTGAAAGCGGGGTGCTGGCGATCTGCCCGCCGAACTACCGGCCGTTCTACGAACCCTCGCTCAAGCGGCTGACCTGGCCCAATGGGGCAATGGCCTTTCTCTACTCGGCCGCCGAGCCCGAAAGCTTGCGCGGCCCGCAGCACAGCCACGCCTGCGGGCCAGGCGCAGAAAGAACTTTTCGTCAACGAGGCGTTTTCGCGGATCGATGCGCTGCTCCATCCGGTCGTCGAGGGTGCGGCCAGCGCGCCACCAGCCTCCCCCGCCGCAGGCGAGAGCTGGGTAGTCGCCGATCCGGCCAGTGGCGAATGGGCGGGCCATGCGCATGAGCTGGCCAACTGGGACGGCGCACAATGGACCTTTTGCGCCCCTGCCGACGGCACGCAAGTCTTCGACCGCACGCTCGGTGCACGCCGGGTCTTTTTTGGATCATGGCAGTGTCCGACGCGGCCCACCCAGCCCATGGGCGGGACCGTTATAGACAACGAGGCACGCGCAGCGGTCACCGCGATCATCGACATGCTTGCAACACTCGGGATTATTCCGCCAGAATGACGGGAACCGCCGGGCCTCACTGTCGTTCGGCTGTCACGGAAGGGGTCCACTCGACGGAACTCATTCTCATCGTGCGGGAAAAGCGGTATTATTACCACAGTTCCCGGCGATTGTTTGCTTGCCACCTTTGGGGTAGAAAGTTAGATATGTTCCACTCGGTGGCTCCAATTCGCAAAAAGGGGAAACTATAATGCGGAAATTCGTCATAGGAATGGCGATGGCCTCTACGGCCCTTGCATCGCCTGCCCTGGCAAAAGACGACAGCTGGTATATCGGTGCCGAATTCGGCTCGATGCTTGTCGAAGATGCCGATTTCGACATCAATGATACGGCCGAAGCGCACGAAGTCAGCCATGACTTCGGCTTCGACGGCGGTGGCTACGTTGGCTACGACTTCGGCGGTTTCCGTCTGGAAGCCGAAGTCAGCTATCGCCAAGCCGACATCGATGGTATCACGGTCGGTGCGCCTGGCCTGACCTACGGTCCCGGCTCGGTTGCTCCAGCAGGCTTTTACGATGTTGGCGGTGACGTCAACGCGCTTTCGTTCATGCTCAATGGCTTGCTGGACTTCGGTCCGGAGGACAGCCTGCAGGGCTATGTCGGTGGCGGTGTTGGTGTTGCTCGTACCAGCTACGAAGTGACCCCCTACTCAAACTTCACATCGTCGATCGATGATTCGGACAGTGGTCTTGCTTGGCAGGTTCTGGCTGGCGTGCGCGCTCCGCTGACCGACAATGTCGATGTCGGCCTGCGCTATCGTTACTTCAACGCGGAAAGCGTGGAACTGGTCGATCTGGGCGGCAACTCGCTGGAAGATACCTTCACCAGCCACTCGCTGATGGGTACGCTCGAATTCAACTTCGGTGAACCGGCTGCTCCGCCGCCGCCGCCGCCGCCGCCCCCGCCGCCGCCTCCCCCGCCGCCTCCGCCCCCGCCGCCGCCGGCGCCGGTCTGCGAGACGGGTCCGTACATTGTCTTCTTCAACTGGGACAAATCGGACATTACTCCGGAAGCAGCGACGATCCTCGACAACGCGGTTTCGGCCTACGCCAACTGCGGCACCGCCGCAGTCATGCTGGCCGGTCACACCGACCGTTCGGGTTCGACGACCTACAATATGGGTCTCGCCGAGCGTCGTAACGCCTCGGTCCGTGGTTACCTGAGCTCGCGCGGTATTCCGGATACCCGGATTACCAGCGAAGCCTTCGGTGAATCGCAGCCGCGCGTTCCGACTGCAGACGGTGTTCGCGAACTGCAGAACCGTCGCGTCGAAATCACTTACGGTCCGGGTTCGGGCATGTAAGCGAGGCGACACGCCAAAAAACATGAAAGGGGCCGGAGCGATCCGGCCCCTTTTTCGTTGGCTAGAGAAGATCGCTGTTCAATTCGAAAGGATCGTCATGTCATCCCGTCTTCTGTTGCCCTCGCTCGCCGCCCTGCTCATTGCAGGTTGCACTACGGTCGACGACCTGCCGAGCAACCGCGTTGGCGAAACAACACTGTATTTTGCCAACGGGCTGCCCGCGGGCACCGTCCAATTGTTGAGCAACGGCCAGACCGTTTCAGTTGCGATCGCCGCAGTCGGTATGTCGCAGGGCGAGCATGGGTTCCACCTGCATACCACAGGTGCGTGTACCGCCCCCGACTTTACCAGCGCCGGCGGTCACCTCAACCCGGGCATGGCCACGCATGGCGCGATGTCGCCCGGCGGGAAGCATCTGGGCGACATGCCAAACCTGACCATTGGCGCCAACCGCACCGGCACGGCCGAGGTCGCCCTGGACGGCGATGCCCGCGATGTGATCGATGATATCTTCGACGCCGATGGTACGGCCGTCGTCGTTCACGCAGGCGCCGACGATTACCGCACCGATCCCGCCGGCGACGCCGGCGCCCGGATTGCCTGCGGAGTGTTGAAGCCGGTCTAGATCGGCTCGCCAGCCGCGCGGGCGCGTTCGACCACGCTTGCCGCTGCCTGCGGCACCAGTTTCAGCGCAGCGATCAGCAGGACCAGCCCGAACGGGGCGGCGACCAGCGTCGACAGCACGCCAAGCGACAGATCATCGCCATTGGTGGCCGAGACATAGCCCGCCATGAACGGACCAAGGCCCAGCCCGATGAGGGTTGTCGCAAGGAAGAAGGTGGCGGTTGCCAGCCCGCGCATACGCGGCAGCACCAGAGCCTGGCTCGATGCGGCAGCGGCCCCCAGCGCCGCAGCGCTGAGCATTTGCGCCAGGAATGCCCCGATATAGAACAGCACGACATCGTCGGTCGTATAGGCCATCCACATGGCGGGTAGCGGCGTTACCAGCCCGAACAGGATGACCCACACGCGCCCTGCGGGACGACGTTCGAGCAGGTGGTCGGCCATACGCCCCCCGAGGATTACGCCAAGGAAACCCGCGACTGCCGCGGGCGCGCCGAGGAACCAGCCAAGATCGGTCTTGTTTACGCCCAGCGCGCGCTCGGCATAGGGCGCGCCCCAATAGGAGGCGGCATAGGCGGTGAAGGCGACCGTCCCGTAGCCGAGGACAATACACAGGAATGCAGGCGAGCCCCAGGTCAGCTTGAAGGTCGGCAGGTCGCGCGCGCGCAACCCCATCGCCCAGCTGAAAACAGCGTAATAGCCGACGCCCAGAAACAGCCATTGTTCGAACACGCCCGTGAGGCGCCACAGCGTCCAGGCGAGCGCCGCAAAGAAGGCCGCCCCCAGCAGGTTCAGCATCAGTGCCCCGGTCCCGCGCGCAGCGGCTCCGAAGATCGTGAAGGGCGGAATGACCTGGAAAAGCTCGCGGAAGAAGCCGCGGAAGGGTTCCGGGTCCTCTGGCGTGATCAGACCGTCGATCGCGCCGCGCACCGGTTCGCGCAGCGTCAGCACCCAGAGTGCCAGCGCAAGCCCCGGAAGCCCAACCGAAAGGAAGGCCGCCTGCCAACCGACCAGCCCCAGCGGACCGCCATCGGGATAGGCCGCGTTCCAGTTCTCGACCACCAGACCGCCGATCAGCAGCGAGATGCCGCCACCGATATAAAGGCCCGACGAATAGATCGCGAGGGCAGTGGCGCGCAGGCGTGCCGGAAACCAGTCGGAGATGAGCGAATACGCCGAAGGGCTGGCGGTTGCCTCGCCCACGCCCACGCCGATCCGCGCCACGGTCAGCGTCGTCCCGTTTTTCGCGAAGCCGGACAGCGCGGTCATGGTCGACCACAGCGCCAGGCCGATGCTCATCAGGCGGATGCGTTTCCAGCTGTCCGCGAGCCTGCCGAGCGGAATTCCGAAGAGCGCGTAGAAGACGGCAAAGGCAGTGCCGTAGAGAAACCCGAGATAGTCATCCTCGACACCGAGGTCGGCCTTGATATCATTGGCCAGGATCGAGAGGATCTGGCGGTCGATGAAGTTCAGGACATAGATCAGGACCAGAACGCTGAGGGCATACCAACTGTATGCCGGGACCTTGTCCGCCCCGACGCCGGTTTCTGCTTCGGTCGGCGCGGCGGCATCGGTGGCTTCGCTCAAATCCCTACTCCGTCAGTTCAGGGGCATCCGTGGAATAGGGGGTGGTATCGACAAGGCCCGCCTCGGCAAAGCCTTTTCGCCGCAAGCGACAGGAATCGCAGGCACCGCAGGCAAGTCCCTCTGCGGTCGGGTCGTAGCAGGACCAGCTCCAGGCCGGATCGAGACCCAACCGATGGCATTCGCGCGCGATGTCCGCCTTGGCCATATGCTGGAGCGGCGCATGGATTGCGAAGGGTGCTCCCTCGACCCCCTGCTTGGTCCCCAGCCGCGCGGTCTCTGAAAAGCTGGCGATGAATTCGGGGCGGCAATCGGGGTAGCCGGAATAGTCGAGCGCGTTCACGCCGATGAAAATGTCGCGCGAGGCCGCGGTTTCGGCAAAGGCCGTGGTCAGCGCGAGGAACACGAGATTGCGCGCAGGCACATAGGTCACCGGGATATCGCCGCCGTCAACGCCGGTCTTGGGCACATCGATATCGTCGGTCAGCGCCGATCCGCCGAACCGGCGCAGGTCGAGGGGCAGTTCGACATGGCGGGCTACCCCGAGCCTGGCTGCGATGGCGCGGGCGGATTCCAGTTCACGCACATGACGCTGGCCATAGTCGATCGTCAGTACGTGCAGGGCATGGCCGCGTTCGCGCGCGATGGCGGCGGTGACCATGGAATCGAGCCCGCCCGAAAGCAGGATAACGGCGGGTCCGGAAGGATCGGCTTTACTCATGGCTGTCCGCTATGCGCGAACGCAGTGGCCTGCAAGTCGAGCGATTAATCGCAGCTGCCCGTCCGGCGCGCTTCGGCGGTAAACTGGAAGGGCTTGCCGCCGGCGATCCCCTGGCTGTCGATCTGGACCAGCGTGTCGGATTCCTTGCGAATATGCGTGCGGCCATAGCCATTGCCGCGGCAGGTATATTGAACCGTCGTCTCATCCGCCGAGTTCTCGACTACGAACCGGTTGCAGGTGCTGTCGGGGTGGCGCAACTGGATCAGTTCACGCCCGGTGCGCACGCATATCTTGCGCACCGACCCGCCATCGCGCGAGCGGACTTCCCACCCGCCATGCGTGAGCGTGTCGAGCATCGCCAACGATGCCTGCGCGACGACCGGCGCGGCCAGAAGTGCAACCGGCGTGGCCAGCGCTGTAAACAGGAAAGCTCGTGTGCGAGCCATAGGAGAGGTGACCTTTCGTCGGCGAAACCAGTCGCGTTCGTGATTCGGTATCGATACGCCAGATGTAATACAGGAAATTGTCAGCGCAGCGTTGTACGGCAACGACACGCCGGTCAGACGTCGATGGCGAACTGCCTGGAACAGAATGCGCAATCGACCAGGACGATCCCGTTTTCGTCGCGCATGTCGACGCGCTGATCTTCGGGAAACCGCTCAAGAACGTCGCGATAATGCTCGACCGAGCAGCGGCATCCGCGCTCGATCGCCGCACCACGCTGGATGCGGACCTCGTCCTCCTCGTGGAACAGACGCCAGGCAATCGCCTCGAGCGACAGTCCGTCATCGAGCAATTCGTCATGGCGCAGCGATCCGGAAAGGATGGCGACATGCTCCCACTCAGGATGGTCGAGCTGGCTGTGCAGGCGTTCGCGCCCCTCTTCGCCCGAGGGCAGATGCTGCACCAGCATCCCTGCCGCACGCACGCCCGCTTCGTCCGAGCGCACCGCGCAGCGGATCAGCGTGGGCACCTGTTCGGACTGGTGGAAATAGCGCTCGCAGGCTTCGGCGAGGCTGTCGCCTTCGAGCGGCACGATACCCTGATACCGCCCCTTGTCGCCGGCAAGGTCGAAGGTGATCGCGAGATACCCCTTGCCGAACAGCGCAAAAAGCGAGGGGTTCGCGCCCAGCTCGGCAAGCTTGGCCGGGTCGAAATCGACATAACCGCGCAATTCGCCGCCCTTGTAGTCGCAGACCAGCAGGCTGACCGCCCCGGCCTCGGTCTGCGCCTGCATCGTGACCTGCGAGCCATCCTCCTTGACCAACCCGCCCATCAGCACCGCAAGCACCAGTGCTTCGGCAAGCAGATGGGTGATCGGGGGCGGATAGTCATGCGCGGCGAGGATCTGGTCCAGCGTGTGGTCGAGCCGCACCAACCGGCCGCGGGCATTGCGGGTGGGAATGGCGAAGGCCAGCAGGCGGCCCGCGTGGGTCTCTTCGGTCATGTCGGGAGTAGCGTTCATCGCCGCCATATGGGGCGCGTTCGCCAAAATGGTAGAGTGCGGCCAACGCGGTCAGATTTTGTCGAAACACCACAACAGGACCGACTTCTGCGCGTGGATCCGGTTCTCGGCCTCATCGAATACGACCGAGCTATCGCCTTCGAAGACCTCTTCGGTCACTTCGTCGCCGACATGCGCTGGAAGGCAGTGCAGGAACTTCGCTTCCGGCTTGGCCGAAGCCATCAATCCGCTCGAGACCTGAAACGGCGCCATGGCGGCGAGCTTGTTGTGGACATGCTCCTGCCCCATCGAGACCCAGGTATCGGTGACGATGATGTCGGCCCCCGTGGCCGCCTCCTGCGCATCCTGCGTCAGCGTAACGGTGGACCCCGCCGCGCGTGCCAATTCGACGAATTCCGCTTCGGGCTCGTAGCCTTGCGGCGTGCCGATGCGAACGTTGAACTTCATCAACGCAGCGGCTTCGAGGATCGAATGCAGGACATTGTTGCCATCGCCCAGCCAGGCGAGTTCAAGCCCGGGCAACGCCTTGCCTTGTTCGATCATGGTCAAAAGGTCGGCGACGATCTGGCACGGATGCGAGCGATCGGTCAGCCCGTTGATCACCGGCACGCTGGCATGGCGCGCCATTTCCAGCGCCTTTTCGTGGTCGTCGGTGCGCAGCATGATCGCATCGACCATGCGGCTGAGCACACGCGCAGTATCGGCAATGCTTTCACCGCGGCCCAGCTGGGTGGTACCCGAATCGAGGATAAGCGCCGAACCGCCAAGCTGACGCATGGCGATGTCGAAGCTGACCCGCGTCCGGGTCGAGCTTTTCTCGAAGATCATGCCGAGCACGTGGCCCGCCAGCGGCGCATCCGCATCTGCCCGGCCCTTCGGCCAGACGGCGCGCGCCGCCTTGCGGTCCTGCGCGTCGTTGATCATGGCGGCGATCGCATCCCCGCCAGCGTCCGAGAGGTCGAGGAAATGCCGCATCGTCGCGCTCCTGATCAGTTAGCCGGATCGTAGCTCGCGGCACCCGCCGAAAGCTTGTCGAAGAACTCGTCGAACTCGGCATCGCCGGCGACCAGCGGGGGCAGGACGCGCAGCGTATTGTCGCCTGCAGCCACTGTCAGCAACTGGTGATTGTCGCGCAGGTGGACGAAGAAGGGCCGGCTTTCGACCTTCATCTTGATGCCCAGCATCAGCCCCTTGCCGCGCACCAGTTCGAACAGTTCGGGATAATTACCGATGAACTGTTCAAGCCGCGTACGCAGCCGCTCGCCCTTCTCGGTAACCTCGGCGAGGAATTCGTCATTGGCGACGGCTTCCATCACCGCCATCCCGGCTGCCATGCCGAGCGGGTTGCCGCCATAGGTCGAGCCGTGCGAGCCGAAGCCCATGCCGCGCGCCGCCTTTTCGGTGGCGAGGCAGGCGCCTAGCGGGAAGCCGCCGCCGATCCCCTTGGCGCTGGCCATGATGTCGGGTTCGATGCCGTAATGTTCATAGGCATAGAGCTTGCCCGTCCGGGCGACGCCGCACTGGACTTCGTCGAACACAAGCATCAGATCGTTCTCGTCGGCGAGTTGGCGCAGGCCGTGAATGAACTCGTCCGAACCGGGGCGGATGCCGCCTTCACCCTGGATCGGTTCGACCAGGAAGCCGGCGGTCTTATCGCTCATCAGCGATTTTGCATGGTCGAGATTGTCGAATTCGGCATATTGGAACCCGGCGAGCAAAGGGCGGAAGCCCTGATGCATCTTCTCCTGATTCGAGGCGCTGATCGTCGCCATCGTGCGTCCATGGAAAGCATTGGTGAAGGTGATCAGCTCGGTCCGGTTGGCATCGCCATCGGCATGCTGGTGATAGGCGCGTGCAGCCTTGATCGCGGTTTCGACCGCCTCGGCGCCCGAATTGGTGAAGAACACCGTATCGGCAAAGGTCTTGTCGACCAGCCGCTGCGCCAGCGCTTCGCCCTGCGGGCTGCCATAGAGGTTGGAGACGTGCATCAGCGTTTCGGCCTGGCGCTGGATCGCGCCGATCAGGCCGGCATGGCTGTGCCCCAGCAGGTTCACCGCGATGCCGCTGGCGAAGTCGAGATAGCGCGTGCCATCTTCGTCGATCAGGTGGCAATGCTCACCCTTGACCGGGCGCACCCCGCAGCGGGGGTAGACGGGCATCAGCGGTGAAATCGACATGGATCCTCCAGCGGCACCACGCGCGGGTGCGTTACTCGGGTGAAAGACAAATGGCGGTCCCTGGGGAACCGCCATCTGCGTGTTTGCCAGCGATCTATTGCGTCTCGCGTCCCGGGTCAAACCGGATCGCGGGGCGCGGCCTCACTCCTGAACGGGAACGAGGTTGACCGCCGAATATTTGCCGCGTCGGTCGACTTCGAGGTCGAATTCGAAGCGTTCACCCTCGTTGATGCCGGCGAGACCGGACCGCTCTACCGCGCTGATGTGCACGAAAGCGTCGGGTTGGCCGTCATCGCGGGTGAGAAAGCCGAAGCCCTTCATCGAGTTGAAGAACTTGACCGTCCCGGTCGCCTTTTCGCCGGTAAGCTCGCGGCGCGGAGCACCGCCCGCATCGCCGCCGGGGGCACCGCCACCCGACTTCACGGGGATCACGTCGCCCACGACCTGGAGGTCCTGAGCCGAAACCTTACCGCCTCGGTCGATAAGATTGAATTCGAGTTCCTGGCCTTCGGCGAGACCTTCGAGACCGGCACGTTCGACCGCGCTGATGTGCACGAACACATCCTCGCCGCCGCCATCCTGCTGGATGAAGCCGAAGCCTTTCTGGCCGTTGAAGAATTTCACGGTACCCTTGCCGGTACCCACGACCTGGGCGGGCATGCGGTTGAAACCGCCGCCACCGCCACCAGCGCCGCCACCGCCGCCGCGCGGGCCGCCGCCGAAGCCGCCTCCACCGCCGCGATTACCGCCGCCAAAGCCGCCACGGTCACCACCGCCGCCGCCGAACCGGTCGCCGCCGCGATCGTTGCGGAACGCATCATGCGGAGCGAAATCCGCCGGAGGGCCACCGCCGAAGCTGTCGAAACCCTCTTCCCCGAAACCGTCGCGCTTGTCCTTCCCGCGGCGGCGCCCTTTGTCGTAACCCATAACTCGAACAATACCTTGTCGTGCAGTCCGCAATCAGAAGTCACCGGGACGGAGAACTGCATCCTGTTCCGGCGCGGACGGGCACAAAACCCACCCTCAGGCCATCATCATAGCGTGAAAGATAGCTACGCGCGAATGATTTAGCCTGAGGGACCAGCAAAGCGCGGAATTGTGACATTTTCGCAAAGCGGATGGGCGTCGATCCTGTCTTGAATGCGTCCGGCTGCTACGGCAGGGAGTTTCCATGGAATTCATCGCCCTGCTCTCGGATCCGGCCGCCTGGCTGGCCCTGCTTACCCTGATCGCGCTCGAAGTCGTGCTCGGCGTCGACAACCTCATTTTCATCGCGATCCTGTCGAACAAGCTACCCGAACACCAGCAGCAACGGGCCCGCCGAATCGGCCTTGCGCTGGCGCTGATCATGCGAATCGGACTGTTGATGCTGATCGGCTGGCTGGTCACCCTGCAGACGCCGATCTTCGACCTGGGGCTGGTCGGCACGCCCAATGCCTATGGCGAGCCGAGCTTCGAAACCGCCTTCTCGGGCCGCGACATCATCCTGCTCATCGGCGGGCTGTTCCTCCTGTGGAAGGCGACCAAGGAAATCCATCACCTGATGGAGCCCGAAGACGATTCGGGCGATTTGCTCGACAAGACCCCCGGCACCGCCGATGCGGTCAAGGCAACCTTTAGTGCAGTGATCGCCCAGATCGTCGCCATCGATATCGTCTTCTCGGTCGATTCGATCCTCACCGCGGTCGGCATGACCGACCAGATCCCGATCATGGTCACTGCCGTGGTGATCACCGTGGGCATTATGATGGTCGCCGCCGATCCGCTGGCCCGGTTCATCGAGAAGAACCCGACACTGGTGATGCTGGCACTCGCCTTCCTCGTGATGATCGGTCTGGTGCTGATCGCCGATGGCTTCGGCTTCCACGTACCCAAGGGTTACATCTACGCCGCGATGGGCTTCTCGATCGGGGTCGAACTGCTCAACATGACCCAGCGCAAGCGCCGTGTGACCGAACCTGCCGGCACCAAGGAGAACGGATAATGAGCGAGTTTCGCAAGCTGTCCGCCAGCTTTTACGCCAGCCCTCAGGTCACGCCTCAGGAAATCTCCGAAGCGGCGGCGATGGGCATCGCGCTGGTGGTCAACAACCGCCCCGATGGCGAAGCACCCGGCCAGCCGGCGAGCGCGGACATCGAAGCAGCGACGCGCGCGGCGGGTATGGATTACCTGGCCATCCCCGTGGGGAGCTCGGGCTTCAGCGAACCGCAGGTCGAGAAACTGCAAGACGCGCTCGCCGCGGCGCAGGGCCCGGTGCTCGGCTTCTGCCGCTCGGGTACGCGCTCGACCCTGCTATGGGCACTGGCGCAAGCCCGCACCGGCGAAGATCCTGCGACCATCGGCGAGGCGGCGGCGGACGCCGGCTACGATGTCGGCCCGGTGCGCCCGGCGATGGATATGTTCGCCGCCCGCGCGCGGGGCTGATCAGCGGCGATAGTCGAGCGGCGGAGCGCGATCGCCGAGCAGCGATTCGTAGACATAGTCCTCGCCTCGCGCCGCGATGAATTCGGCTTTCGCCTCCTTGCGCAACTGCGGATTGGTATAGAGTTCCACGGCCGCCAGCATCATCGCCTTGGCGGCATGCTGCGTGCCCTTGGTGCCGTAGCTGTGCCCGCTCGCGGCGACCGCCTGCCAGCTGTGCGCGGCAGTCCCGGGCACCCAGGTGGCGGCGCGCACGCTGACCGTCGGGACGGCGCGGCTGACATCGCCGACATCGGTCGAGCCATAGCCGGTCAGGACGGCGTATTCCTGCACCTCGCGTGATTGCGCCTGGTCGGGTGCATCGTCGTCAAAGCTTTCGCGGATCGTCTCGGCCCAGGCCAGTTCTTCCGCAGTGTATTCGATCGGCTCAAGCTGTCGCAGCTTGGCATCCATCATTGTCTGCAACGATTCGAGCGGCAGCGTGGGATTGTTGCCGTGGATGATCTCCCAGTCGACATCGGTCCCCGTTCCCATTGCCGCACCTTTGGCCGCAGCTTCAAGACGCGGCCACAGCGCGCGGACCTCGTCGGCCTGCGAATGGCGGACGTAATAGAAGACCTCGGCGAAGTCGGGGACGACATTGGGCGCTGAGCCGCCGCTGGTGATGACGTAATGGATGCGCGTATCCATCGTGGTGTGTTCGCGCATCATATTGACCATCATATTCATCGCTTCGACCCCGTCGAGCGCGCTGCGCCCGCGTTCGGGCGCCCCCGCCGCATGCGCCGACACTCCGCGGAACCGGAACTTGCCCGAGCGATTGGCGAGACTCATCCGAGAGGCGGCGGAATTGCGATCCGCCGGGTGCCAGTCGATGACGAAATCGGCATCGTCGAACAGGCCCGCGCGCGCCATATAGACTTTCCCCGAGCCGCCTTCTTCGGCTGGCGTGCCATAGAGCCGCACCCTACCGGGTGTTCCGGTCGCTTCGAGCCAGTTGCGGATCGCGATCGCCGCGCTGAGCGAGCCCGCACCGAAGAGATTATGCCCGCATGCATGGCCCGCATGCTTGTCTTCGACCGGCTCGCGCGTCGGTGCGGCCGACTGGGTGATGCCCGGAAGAGCATCGAATTCGGCGAGCAGACCGATTACCGGCCCGCTTGTCCCCCATTCGGCGACAAAGGCGGTCGGGATATCGGCGACACCCGAACGGATGGCAAAGCCCTCGCGCTGCAATTCATCCATCAGCAGACCGCTCGATCGAGTCTCGAGATAGCCGAGCTCGGCGAACTGCCAGATCTGCTGCGCGACCCGCTGGGTGCGGTCTTCCTGCGCTTCGACCTGCGCGATCGGATTGGCGTCCTGCGCGGCGGCGGGCGCGGAGAGCAGCGCGGCTCCGGCTGCAAGAATGGCTAGCGATTTCATATGCGTCTCCCTGTTACAGCCAGCTTGCCGCAAAGCGGCTCCCGTGCCAATCACCTTGCGCATGGATGTTCCGCCCGCCCTGCTCCAGTTTCTCGGCTCGCTCGTCGCCATCCTTGCGCTGGCCGGACTGGCCTATTGGCTCAAGCTTGGTCCCGCGCCGCGGCTGGCCGATGAAGACGCCGCGCGTCGCGCAGCCGACGATGCGGTTAGCGGATACGAGCCGGTCGCGATCGGGCTCGACCGTGACGGTCGAGCGGCCGTGATGCGCGATGCCGCCGGCCGTATTCTTCTGGTACGCCCGCATGGAGTGCATTTCGCCGGACGCATCCTCACGGCCGCAGCGCGGGTACATCGCAGCGACAGGGAACTGGTGATCGACACGGCCGAGAAGCGCTATGGGTCGGCGCGGCTCGTGCTCGACGATCCGGCGGCTTGGGTTCGCGCGATAGAGGCGATACAAAGGTAATTGCCATGCCCGATTTCTCGCCCACCGAATATGCCGTACCCGGCTTCATCGCACTGGTCCTGATCGAGATGGTCTGGGCCTGGCGCAAGCGCCCCGATGCCTATGAGTCCAAGGACACGTTCACCAGCCTCGCCTTCGGCCTGGGCTCCACTGTTTCGGGGTTGCTGTTCGGCGGGCTCTTCTTTGCGCTGTTCCTGTGGCTATGGGAATTCCGCCTGTTCGATGTACCCTGGACATGGTGGGCCTTCACGCTGTGCTTCGTCCTCGACGACCTCAAATATTACTGGGTTCACCGGTTCGGTCACCGGATCCGCTGGTTCTGGGCGAGCCATGTGAACCACCATTCGAGCCAGCACTACAACCTGTCCACCGCGCTGCGGCAGACCTGGACCGGCTTTCTCACGCTGGGGTTCGTCTTCGCGTTCCCGCTGGTCCTGCTCGGCTTTCATCCGATGATGATAGCGATCTGCGGCGGGTTCAACCTGATCTACCAGTTCTGGATCCATACCGAAGCGATCGACCGGATGCCGCGCTGGTTCGAAGCGGTGATGAACACCCCTAGTCACCACCGCGTCCACCATGCCACCAACCCGCGCTATCTCGACCGCAATTACGCCGGTGTGTTTATCGTGTGGGACAAGATGTTCGGCACTTTCGAACCCGAAGTCGAAGGCGAGAAAATCCGCTATGGCATCGTCAAGCAGCTCGGCAGCTTCAACCTGCTGTGGTCGGTATTCCATGAGTGGGTCGGCATCGCGCAGGACATGTGGCGCGCACCGTGGAAGCACAAGCTGTCCTATCTCCTGCGCGAACCAGGCTGGACGCATGACGGGAGCCGCGAGACTTCCGACCAGATCCGCAGCCGCTGGATCGAGAGGACCGGCGGGAAAGAAAAATCGGTTTCATCTGAAAACCCGATTGCGGGCGAGGCCGAGGCTGCCTAACCTCTCGAATCGAGAGGAGATATCATGGACGAATTCGATGTCATCGTAATCGGTGGCGGCAGCGCGGGGAGCGCTGTTTCCGGTCGGCTGGCTGAGGCCGGCAAGAGCGTGTGCCTGCTCGAGGCCGGCCCGCGCAACGACACAATGCTGGTCAAGACACCCGGGCTCATGCCGTTCCTGCGCGCACGCTCGAACTATCGCTTCGAGACCGTCCCGCAAAAAGGGCTGAACGGAAGGACCGGTTACCAGCCGCGCGGACGCGGTCTCGGCGGTTCCTCGGCGATCAACGCCATGATCTATATTCGCGGCAATCGCTGGGATTATGACCAGTGGGCCGAGCTTGGCTGCACCGGCTGGAGCCATGACGACGTGCTGCCCTACTTCAAACGCGCCGAACATAATGTGCGTGGCGCCGACGATTGCCATGGGGCAAGCGGTCCGCTGTGGGTGTCCGACCAGAAATGGCCCAACCCGGGCAGCGTCGCCTTCGTCGAGGCCGCCGCGCAGCTGCAGTTGCCGCGCAATGCCGACTTCAATGGCGCGCAGCAGGAAGGCTTCGGACTTTACCAGGTGACGCAGAAGGACGGCGAGCGCTGGTCCGCGGCGCGCGCCTATGTCGAGCCCAAGCGCGGGTCGAAGAACCTCGATGTGCGGATCGGTGTCAGCGTCCAGCGGCTCGAGATTACGGATGGCCGGGTGACCGGCGTGACCTATACCGTCGGCGATCAGGAACGCAGCATCAGGGCGCGCGGCGCGGTGGTGCTGTCAGCGGGTGCGTTCAACTCGCCGCAGATCCTGATGCTTTCGGGCATCGGACCTGCAGCGCATCTAAGGGAGCATGGGATCGACGTTGCGGTCGACCGGCCCGCGGTGGGCAGCGACCTGCAGGACCACATCGACTATGTGTCGAGCTGGCAGACCGAGAGCAAGGATCTGGTCGGCGACAGCCTCGCCGGCACCGTCCGGATGGTCAAGGCGATCATCGAGCACCGCCGCAAGCGCACCGGGATCATGACCACCCCCTATGCCGAGGCGGGCGGATTCTGGACCGTCATGCCCGACGCGCCCGCACCCGATATCCAGTGGCACTTCGTCCCCGCCATGCTCGAGGATCACGGCCGGACGAAGGTGAAGGGGCACGGTTTCTCGCTCCATGCCTGCGTGCTGCGGCCCGAAAGCCGCGGCACGGTGCGGCTCGACGGGCGCGATGCGCGGCTTGCCCCGCGGATCGATCCCAACTTCCTCGACGACGAGCGCGATATCGCGACCTTGCGTGCAGGCGTGCGCCTGTCGCACCGCATCGCTGCTTCGCCGAGCCTGGCGAAATACGACCCGCAGGATCGCTATCCGATCGATCTCGAAGACGACGCCCAGCTCGATGCGCTGATCCGCAACCGCGCCGACACCGTCTATCACCCGGTCGGCACCTGCCGGATGGGCGGGGACAAGGATGCCGTGGTCGATCCGACGCTCAAGGCGAACGGGATCGACGGCCTTTATGTCGCCGATGCCAGCGTCATGCCGCGACTGGTCTCGGGCAATACCAATGCGCCGAGCATCATGATCGGCGAGCGGTGCGCAGACTTCGTCAAGGACGCGCTCGCCGCCTGAACGGCAAAGCGGCCCCGGCGCTTCACCGCCGCAGCCTTACATACATCGCCAAAAGAAAGAGGGGCCGGAGAATAAATCTCCGGCCCTTTAAGGTCGGTGTTCGCAGGAGGAACACGGTAAGGCGAGGACGTTCGAGGAGAGGAAAGAGGCGCCCCCGCCAATTCGGTAGTCAGTTGGCCCGGGCGAATTCCGGATAGGCTTCGATCCCGGTTTCGCCGAGGTCGAGGCCTGCCATTTCTTCTTCTTCGCTGGGACGCACGCCGATCGTCGACTTGAGTGCGAACCAGACGATGCCCGAGGTCACGCAGACGAACACGCCGGTCGCAACCACACCGGTCAGCTGCGCCACGAAGGGCACGCCGGTGTTGGTCAGCGGCACGGCGAGCGTGCCCCAGATACCGGCCACGAGGTGGACCGGGATTGCGCCAACGACATCGTCGATTTTCAGCTTGTCGAGCAGCGGGACGAAGATCACGGGCAGTGCGCCGCCGATCCCGCCGATGATGATCGCCATGCCGACATTGGGCGTGAGCGGTTCGGCGGTGATGGCGACGAGCCCGGCCAGCGCGCCGTTGAGCGCCATGGTGGTGTCCGCTTTGCCGTAGCGCAGCTGCGTCAGGATGATCGCCACGACCACACCGGCCGCAGCGGCCATGTTGGTGTTGACGAAGATCTTCGACACGTCGGAGACATCGCCGATCGTGCCCATGGCAAGCTGCGAAGCACCGTTGAAGCCGAACCAGCCGAGCCACAGGATGAAGGTCCCCAGCGTTGCGAGCGGGATGCTCGAACCCGGGAAGACCGTCACGCCCTTGTCGGTATAGCGGCCCAGACGCGGCCCGATGATCAGCGCACCCATCAGAGCAGCCCAACCACCGGTCGAGTGGACCAGCGTCGAACCGGCAAAGTCGGAGAAGCCCATCGCATCGAGCCAGCCAGCGCCCCATTCCCAGCTGACGATGACCGGATAGATGAAGCCGGTCAGCAGCGTGACGAAGATGAAGAACGGCACGATCTTGATCCGCTCGGCCACGGTGCCCGAAACGATCGAGGCGGTGGTGGCGCAGAAGACCATCTGGAAGAACCAGTCGGACGCGATCGAATAGCCGGTGTCGGTATCGGCTTCACCCACGCCCTGCATCCAATAGGGGAAATCGGCGATGCCGAAGAAGCCCCCTTCGAAACCGGGATAGGCAATCGAATAGCCGATCACCCAGAACATCAGGCCCGCGATCGAATAGAGGCCGATATTCTTGAGACACTGCACCGAAACGTTCTTGGAACGCACGAGGCCGGCTTCGAGCATGGCGAAGCCGGCGGCCATCCACATGACGAGGAAGCCGCCGATCAGGAACAGCAGCGTGTTGAAGATGTAAGCGGTGCCTCCGGAAACCGCGCCGGCGGCTTCGAGCGCCTCGGCGCTGACGGCGTCCTGCGCGAAGGCAGGTTCGGAAAGAAGCAACCCGGCCACGGCCAGGGGTGCTGCATGGAGAAATTTACTAGTCATTTGCGGAAGCCCCCTCAAAGCGCGGTGTCGCCGGTCTCGCCGGTGCGAATGCGCGTCGCGCTGGCGAGATCGAATACGAAGATCTTGCCGTCGCCGATGGCCTCGGTGCTGGCGGTTTGCTGGATCGTCTCGACTACCTGACCGGCGAGGTCGTCGGCAGCGGCGATCTCGAGCTTCACCTTAGGCAGCATGTTGGTCGAGTATTCGGCGCCACGATAGATTTCGGTCTGGCCCTTCTGGCGGCCGAAGCCCTTGACCTCGGTAACGGTCATTCCGGCCACTCCGATGCCGCCGAGCGCTTCACGCACTTCGTCGAGCTTGAATGGCTTGATGACAGCGATGATGAATTTCACGCCTTCACCCCCTGTATGATCCACCGGCCAAGCACCGGCAGTCACACAAGCAGCAATGTGCGTGCCAAACGGGATTTCGGTAAGAAAAGAGCGCGGAAGCGTGCGACACGCTTCAATTATTGCCTGTGAATTAAGCTCGTGCCTATATTTTAATCAGGTCGAGCGTTGCCATGACGGGCAAATGGTCCGACGCCACTGCCGACAGGCCAGTGTGATGCACCCCGGTATCGACCAAGTCCCAATGCCTGCTCGCCACGATACGGTCGAGCGTCGCCACCGGCTGGCGGCTGGGGTAGCTGCGACCAGGGGTGATGATGCGCCACCCATCGGTAAATTCGCGCATCGCCCCGGTGCTGCGGCCCCATTGGTTGAAATCACCCATGATGACGGTGGGCAGGTCGCCGGCGCATTCATCGACAAAGGTGAGCAGCGAACGGATCTGGTCGCGGCGGCGCAGGCCCGAAAGATCGAGATGCGTGCCGATGACACGCAGGCGCTGGCCCTCGATCATGAACTCGCCGCAGGCGGCACCACGCGGCTCAAGCGTGGGCAGGTCGAGCGCCTCGCCCGAGACAACCTCTAGATCGCGCCGCACCAGCAGCGCATTGCCGTGCCAGCCGATGCTGCGCGGGCGTTTGGCTACCTCGATCACCCGCCAGCGAGTGTCATCGATCTCGGCGCGCGGGAGCACGCTCGCGCGTTCGCCGATCCGCCGGTCGGCCTCCTGCAGCGCAATGATGTCCGCATCGATCTCGTGCAGGACCGACAGGATGCGCTCAGGATCGCGCTTGCGATCGAGCCCGACGCCCTTGTGAATGTTGTAGCTGGCGAAGGTAAGCTGCACGCGGGGCTAATCGCCTTCGAAATAACGGTTGGTCGGTCGGGTCGGAAGACCATCGATGCTGGCGGTGCGTCCCTGCGTCTTGGCAACCCACTCATCGGGATCGGACTGGCCATGCGCTTTCTTGAGCGTGTGCCGCTCCTCGCGGTAATCCATGAAGGGCACACCCCAGCCGCAACTCGTCTGCACGCTCTCGACCGCGATGTCGAAGATCTGCCGCGTGCCTGGCATCAAATCGAATTGGCTGGCAAGTTCGTCCCAGTCCGCATCTTGCGGGAGGACGGGTCGGCCCCGCCCATAGATCCGCAGGATCAGGGCAGGCCGGTCGAAATTGCAGAACATCACCGTGATGCGCCCGTCGGCCGCGAGGTGGGCATGCGTCTCGTTGCCCGAACCGCCAAGATCGAGATAGGCGACGCGGGCCGGCGATATCACGCGGAAGGCATCATACCCCTTGGGACTGAGGTTGATGCGCGCATCTTCGGCGGCGGTGGCGACGAAAAAGACCGGCTGCTTGCCGATCATGGCAATATGTTTGTCATCCAGCCGATCGAAGAATTCAGCCACTACAGAAAGTCCCTCAGCGTAGCCATAAAGCGGTCGAACTGGTCGTGATGAAGCCAGTGGCCCGCATTCTCGAACTCGATCACTTCCGCATTGGCAAAATGGTCGAGCCGTCCGTCGCCTTCGGGATTGGAAGCCCAGCTGTCTGCGCCATACAGCAGCAGCGTCGGCGCGCTGATGGCCGCCCAGGTCTGGAAAAGGAATTCATCGGCCACATCCTCGACCGCCCAGACATTGAGATGCGGGTCGAACTTCCAGCTATAGGTGCCGTCTTCGTTGCGGTTGACCCCGTGGACCGTCAGGTGACGCGCCTGTTCCTCGGTCAGATAGCTGTTCTCTTCGATCATCCGCGCGAAGGCGGCTTCGATGCTGTCGTATTTGCGCGGGCTGCGGCCCGAGGCGGCACGTTTCTTGCCGATCCATTCGTTGAGGCGCTGCGGATAGGGATCGGTGCGCATTTCCGCCTGCCGCTTAGGGCTTGGTCCCAGCCCTTCGATGGCGACGATCTTGGTGACCATTTCGGGGAAGGTCCCGGCATAGCGCAGCGAGACATTGCCGCCCATCGAATGGCTGACAATCGTCACCGGGCCGACACCCAATTGATGGATCAGCTGGGCAAGGTCGTAAACCATGTCGTTCGACGAGTAATTGCCATCGCTGACCCAGTCGGAATCGCCATGGCCGCGGTGATCGAGCGCGACCACATGCCAGTCGTCGCGCAATTGCTCGGCCACCCAGTCCCAGCTGCGCGCATGGTCACGTCCGCCATGCACCAGCACCAGCGGCGGTTTCCCGCGATTGCCCCAGTCGAGATAATGGAGGCGCAAGCGCTGCGAGATGAAGGTCTGCGAAGTGGGTCCGGCGTGAAGCGTCATGCGATTTCCATGCCGCGTCCCCGCCGTGCTCGCAAGCCTACCGCTCCTTCGTGGCCGAGAAGATGAGATCGGGGTTCTTTTCCTGCTGGTAGTTCACGTCCCAGGGGCTCTTCGCCATGAACACCAGATCGCCGTCGCGATCCTTGGCCAGTGTCGACAGGTTGAATTTCTCAAACTCTGCCAGCGCCTTCGCATCCCCTTGGATCCAGCGTGCAGTGGCGAAGGGCGAGGCTTCGAGTTTGGCCTCGACCTTGTACTCGGCCGACAGGCGACTGATCAGCACTTCGAGCTGGAGCTGGCCGACCACGCCGATGATCCACTGGCCGCCAAGCTCGGGATAGAACACCTGGATGACGCCCTCTTCGGAGAGGTCATCGAGCGCCTTGCGCAATTGCTTGGTCTTGGTCGGATCGACCAGCGCCACGCGGCGCAGGATTTCGGGCGCGAAGTTGGGCAGGCCGGTGAAGCGGATCACATTCTTTTCGGACAGCGTATCGCCTACCCGCAGTGTACCGTGGTTGGGAATGCCAATGATGTCGCCCGGTTCGGCAGTGTCGGCCACCTCGCGGTCCTGCGCAAAGAACAGGATCGGCGAATGGATCGCGACCGGTTTGCCCAGCCCGCTCGGCGTCAGCTTCATCCCGCGTTTGAAGGTCCCCGACACCTGCCGCATGAAGGCGATCCGGTCACGGTGGTTGGGGTCCATGTTCGCCTGGACCTTGAAGATGAAGCCGGTCACCTCGTCGCGGGTGGGCGGAATCTGCTCCTCGCCCGCGGGCTGCGGGCGCGGCGGCGGGGCGTATTGCGCAATTGCCTCGATCAGTTCGGTGACGCCGAAATTTTTCAAGGCCGAGCCGAAATAGACCGGGGTCAGATCGCCATTGCGATAGGCCTCGAGGTCGAATTCGGGATAGCCGATCTGCGCCAGCTCGATATTCTCGGCGAAGCGTTCGGGGATTTCCGCATCGCAATCACGCGTGCCCTTGAATTCCTTGCTCGGCCCCTCGGGCCGCGCGACGCAGCCGCTGGCGAAATCGAGCACGCCTTCGAACTCGCCGCCCATGCCGACGGGATAGGCCTGCGGGCTGACATCGAGCGCGAGCATGTCCGCGATCTCGTCAAGCAGCTCGAACACCGGTCGGCCCTCGCGGTCGACCTTGTTGACGAAGGTGATGATCGGCACGCTGCGCAGGCGGCAGACCTCGAACAGTTTGCGCGTCTGCGGCTCGATCCCCTTGGCCGCATCGATCACCATGATGGCGCTGTCGACCGCGGTCAGCGTGCGATAGGTGTCTTCGGAGAAGTCTTCGTGGCCCGGCGTGTCGAGCAGGTTGAAGGTAATGCCCTCGCGCTCGAAGGTCATCACGCTCGAGGTGACCGAGATGCCGCGCTGCTGCTCGATCTTCATCCAGTCAGACCGCGCGCGCCGCGCCTGTCCGCGCGCCTTGACCTCGCCCGCCAAATGGATCGCCCCGCCGGTCAGCAACAGCTTCTCGGTGAGCGTGGTCTTGCCCGCATCAGGGTGCGAAATGATCGCGAAGGTACGGCGGTTCGACATTTCAACTTTCCTCGTCATTCCCGCGCGGGCGGGAATCCAGATAACATATTAACGGGCGGAAAGGTCGGCTGGACCCCCGCCTTCGCGGGGATGTCGGTCAGTGGTGCTCTCTGGCCACCCGAAAACCAGCAAAGTCCTGGTTCACCGGCATCGGTTCGAGCCGGTTGATGTTGAGATGCGGCGGCAGTTCGGCGACCCATTTGATCATGTCGGCGATATCCTGCCCGGTCATCGGGTTCGCGCCGCGGTAGAGATCGTCGCTGGCATCCTGGCTGCCGGTGCGCACCAGCGTGAACTCGGTTTCGACCATGCCCGGTTCGATGCTCGTCACGCGCACCCCGGTGCCGTGCAGGTCGGCCCGCAGCGCGAGCGTGAAGTGGTTCGCGAAGGCCTTGGAGCCAGCATAGACGTTGCCGCCCGGATAGACATAATTGCCCGCCACCGAGCCGATCGCGATGATCGCGCCCTTGCGCTCAATCAGCGTCGGCAGGAGCTGGCGGGTGAGCACCACCATCGCCGTGACATTGGTGTCGATCATCGCCTGCCAGTCATCGAGACTGGCTTCCTGTGCGGGCGAAAGACCCCGCGCCAGACCGGCATTGTTGACCAGCAGGTCGATACCCGCAAAACCATCCGGCAGCGCGGCAATAGCAGCGTCCATCGCCTCGGCATCGCGCACATCGAAAACCGCGGCATGGACCTTGTCCGCGCCCAGCTCGTCCACCAGCGCGTCGAGCCGTTCCTTGCGGCGTCCGGTCGCAATGCAGCGCCAGCCGCTTGCGACCAGTGTGCGGACGGTGGCCTCGCCAATGCCAGCAGTGGCTCCGGTAACGAAAGCAGTCTTGGTCATCCGCGTAGCTCCGCACCCTGTTTGCCAGCCGCGGCGACGACCTTGTCGGCGATCGCCTTGATCTCGGCATCGGTGAAGCTCTTCTCACCCGGCTGGAGCACCACTTCCACCGCGACCGACTTGCGGCCCTCGGGCACGCCCTGGCCTGCGAACACGTCGAACACCCGCGCCCCGACGATGGCCTGCTTGTCCGCACCCCTGACCGCGCGGACGAGATCGTTTGCGGCAAGGTCTGCTGGGACGAGGAAGGCGAAATCGCGCGTGACCGCCTGCAGCGCCGGCGGCGCATAAGGGGTACGGGCAAAGCTGCCGCCGCCCTTCTTCGCGGGGATGGCGTGGAGGAAAATCTCGACCGCCATCACCGGGCCGTCGATATCGAAAGTCCTGAGCGTCTTGGGATGCAGCGCGCCAAAGCGGGCGAGCACGTTCTTGGGGCCGAGCCGCAAGGTGCCCGACTGGCCGGGGTGGAACTGGTCGCCCGCTTCACCCATCACCATGAGGTTGTCGACCGGCGCGCCGGCGGCGGCGAGCAATGCTTCGGCCTCGGCCTTGGCGTCATACGCGTCGAACTGCGTCGCCTTGCCTTGTGCCCAGCCGCGCGGCGTCTTGTCGCCCGCGAGCACCACGCCCAGCGTCGGCTTTTCGTCGCTCGCGCCATCCTTGCCGCGGAAGTACCGCCGCCCGAGTTCGAACAGGCGCGAACCATCCGCGCCGCGATCGGCATTGCGCTTGGCAGCAGTGAGCAGACCAGGGATCAACGAGGGGCGCATCGCCTTCATGTCTTCGCTGATCGGATTGTCGAGCACCCATAGCGCGGCGCCATCGGCGAAATGCTCGGCTTCGGCGGTGGGAAGGAAGGACCAGGTCACCGCTTCATTGAGCCCGCGCCCGGCAGCCGCCCGGCGCAGTTTGCGCTCAAGCTGCTGCTGCGGGGACGCGGTCGCCTTCGCCACGCCTTCGGCCCGCGGAAGCGCGACGCTGGCGACATGATCGAGCCCGTGGATGCGAACCACTTCCTCGACCAGATCCGCCGCCCCTTCGATATCGTGGCGGCGCGGCGGGCAGGTGACCTGCCAGTCGGCACCAACCGTGAAATCGAGCGCTTCGAGAATGCGGCGCTGTTCGTCCTGCGCCACATCGACGCCGCCCAGACGCGCAGTCAGCGCGGGCTCGAAGGCGACGATTTTCGCTTCGGCGGGCGGCTCGCCCACGCGCAGCACTTCGCTCGGCTGGCCGCCGCAGGTCTGCACGATCAGATCGGTCAGCAGGGCCAGGCCATCGTCGAGAAAAGCCGGGTCGACGCCGCGTTCGAAGCGCGTGCGCGCATCGGAGGCAAGGCCGAGCTTACGCCCGGTCACGCCGATACGCTCGGGATCGAAATAGGCGATCTCGAGCAGGACATCCACGGTGTCATCGGCTGCGCCCGAATGCGCGCCGCCCATGATGCCGCCGATATCGTGCACGCCGGTATCGTCCGCGATCACGGTCATCGTGTCGTCGAGCGTGTAGGTCTTCTCGTTCAGCGCCTCGACGCTCTCGCCATCGGCAGCGCGCCGCGCAACCATTGCGCCGGTCAGCTTGGCAAGGTCATAGACATGCGCCGGGCGGCCGGTCGCAAACATCAGATAATTGGTGCAATCGACCAGCGCGCTGATCGGGCGCTGGCCCGCAGCCTTGAGACGGCGCTGCATCCATTCGGGCGACGGGCGATTGGCCACGCCCTTGATCACGCGCGCGTAATACGCCGGACACGCATCGCTATCCTCGATACGGATCTCGATCGGGCATGAACCCGTGCCAGCGATGTCGGGGACCACGGCCGGCTGGAACGTGCCGAGGCCAGTGGCCGCGAGATCGCGCGCGAGCCCCATCACGCCCATGCAATCGGGGCGGTCGGGCGTAATCGCGACATCGAACACGGGCGAGGCATCGCTATAGTCGGCAAAGCTCGTTCCGACCGGCGCATCCTTGGGCAATTCAATGATACCGTCGTGCTCGTCGCCGAGCTCAAGCTCGCGCACCGAACACATCATGCCATTCGATTCGACCCCGCGGATCGCGCTCTTGCGCAGCTCCATGCCATTGGCCGGCACCACCGCACCGGGCAGACCGAGCACGCCTTTCATGCCCGCGCGGGCATTGGGCGCGCCGCAGACCACCTGCAGCGGATCGCCTTCGCCGGTATCGACGCTCAGCACCTGCAGCTTATCGGCATCGGGATGCTTGGCGGCAGTGAGCACCTTGGCAACGCGGAAACCGGCGAGCCGGTCCGCCGGGTCCTCGATCCCTTCGACCTCATGGCCGATCCGGTTGAGCGCCGCTGCAATCTCCGTCACCGTCGCATCGGTATCGAGGAAATCTCGGAGCCATTCGAGCGAGAACTTCATGCCTTCGCTCCCACGCCTGCGGAAAGGGTCGGCTGGTCGAACGGGCTGAAGCCGTAATGATCGAGCCAGCGGCCGTCGCCGTCGAAGAAGGCGCGCAAATCATCCATCCCGTACTTGAGCATGGCGAGGCGGTCGACGCCCACGCCGAAAGCGAAGCCCTGCCACTCGTCCGCATCGAGCCCGGCAAACTCGAGCACGCGGCGATTGACCATTCCCGAGCCGAGCAGTTCCATCCAGCCATGGCCCGGCGCATCGCCGTCACCGCCCAGAACGCGGCGGCCCTTCACATCCTGCCAGCCGACATCCACTTCGACCGACGGCTCGGTGAAGGGGAAGTAGGAGGGGCGCAGGCGCAGCACGATATCGTCGCGTTCGAAGAAGGCCTTGAGAAAGGTCTCCAGCGTCCATTTGAGATGACCCAGATGGATATCGCGATCGATCACCAGACCTTCGACCTGGTGGAACATCGGCGTGTGCGTCGCATCGCTGTCGCTGCGATAGACGCGGCCCGGGGCGATGATCCGGATCGGCGCGCCCCCTGAATTCTTCGCCACCACATCGACCATCGAGCGGATCTGCACCGGCGAGGTATGCGTGCGCAGCAGCATGCGGTGCCCGTCGCTATCGCGGTCGGGGAAATAGAACGTGTCGTGCATGGCCCGCGCGGGATGCGTTTCAGCCATGTTGAGCGCGGTGAAATTGTGCCAGTCGTCCTCGATCTCGGGACCGGTCGCGACCGAGAAACCGAGGTCGGCGAAGATCTCCGCCAGTTCATCCATTACCTGGCTGACCGGGTGGACCGAACCCTTGGGCGTCGCCGGTGCGGGCAGCGTGAGATCGAGGCCTTCGGTAGCGAGGCGCGCTTCGAGTTCCGCATCCTCAAGCACCGCCTTGCGCGCGGCGATCGCATCGGCGGCCGCGCTGCGCAGACCGTTGAGCAGCGGACCTTGCACCTGCCGGTCTTCTGGCGACATCTTGCCGAGCGTTTTCATCAAGCCCGAGATCGACCCCTGCTTGCCAAGGAATTCGATCCGCAGCGCTTCGAGCGCGGCAGCATCGGGAGCATTTTCGATCCGCGTCAGCGCATCGGTCTTGAGTTGGTCGAGGTCGGTCATCATGTCTGCTTGGAATTATCGGGACTCTGTGCTCCGCGCCCCTAGCCCGATGTGGCGCAATGCTAAAGCCCCAGTTCGAACTCGCCGCCAGTCTCGTGCCTAATCGCGCGCCGGCTGGTGCAGGACCTGCATCGCCTGCCCTGCCACCGCCATGCGCCCATGCGCGGCGGCGATCAGCACGGGATGCGGGCGCTTGGCATAGGCACTTGGCGACATGGTCATGAACCGCTTGAAGTCGCGCACGAAGTGGGCTTGGTCGTGATAGTGGGTGTCGAGCGTGTCGATCCATCTGAGCGAAGGATCGAGCATGAATTTGGCGAGACTGCGCATGAAGCGCTGGCGGCGCAGGAGCAGCTGCGGGGCAAAGCCGAACACGCGGCTGGAAAACCGCTCCATCGTCCGCGTGCTCATGCCGAGCTCCTCGGCCAGTTCGGCCACGGTGCCGAAGCGCGGATCGACCAGCGCCTCCTCGACCCGCAGGATATCCTTCTCGCGCGCGACGGGCCGCGCCAGAAGCCGCTTCAGCTCGCGTAACAACGCAGTCTTTTCGGTGGCCAGATCGCCGCTGTCGGCGGGCACACAGGCACCGAGCGGTTGCAGGCGGGCGAATGCTGGATCAGCGGTAATATCGGCATAGTCGTCGGCATACATGCTGGCAGGTGCGGCGGTCAGGCGCGCCCAGCCCAATGGCAGCAAACCGATCCCCCACGAGCGACCGTTGCAGGAGCGGAAATGGGTCGCGACGCTGGTCGGGCCGACGACCACCGCGCGGGGTATCCGCTGGAGCGGCTTGCCCCCGATCCCGGCGGCGACGGTTCGGTCGGGAATGATCCTCAGATTGGCCCATTCAGGATGCAGCCAATCTTCGATCGGCTGCGGATCGGCACCGGAAATCTCCATGTGATAAAGCGTCGAGACGAACGGGCGCAGGCTCGGGGGCGGCAGGAAGAACCGCAGAGCCACGCCAGCCTGGGCATGCCCCGTGCTCATGGGCGCCCTGCCCTGTCGGCATCCGGCTCCTCAATCATGAAGATCATCGAACCCCTCGCTGCATAGTCGATAGCCACGCTGGCCTCCGTCAGTCCGGTGTGTCGAGCGTTTGCGCGGGCGATCCCCAGATGCGCTTGCGCTCGGCCATGAAGGCACCCAGCACGGGATGCGGCTGAGCGGCGAATTCGCTGGGCGTGCAGCGCATGAAAGCGTGGAACTCGTGTACGAAATGCGACTGGTCGTGATAATGGCGGTCGATCACGGCGGACCAGTTGGACCGTGGTTCGAGCATGAAGGCAGCCAGGCTGCGCATCAGCCGTTGGCGGCGCAGCAACAGGCGCGGCGAGAACCCGAAATGACGCGCGCAAATCCGTTCGAGCGTGCGCTTGGACATCCCGCTGCGCTGCGCGAACTCCTCGACCAGCAAGAGCTGCGGATCGACCATCACCCCATGGATCTTCTGGATCCGCCGCTGTTCACGCGGCGGGCCCGCCAGCTGGCGGAAGAACTCGGTCAGGAAGCCGAACTGTTCTTCGTCCGAATAGTCGCGGGTGCATAGCTTTTCGCACAAGGGCGCGAACCGATCGAAAATCGGCGACTGCTCGCCATCGACGATGGTGTTGCTGTGATCACCGGCGGGGGTCCCGATGAAGCGCGCCCAGCCCAGCGGAAACAGGCCGATGCCCCACATGCGCGTGCGCCCGATGGTGAAATGCGTCGGACAGGAACTTGGCCCCGTCGCCTGGAAGCGCGCACCGCTGACGCGCGGCCCGTCGGGAAACTCCGCCGTGGGTGGATTGTCGGAGAAGAAGCGCAGATTGGCCCATTCGGGCTGCAACCAGTCCTCGAGCGTCTCGCCCGCAGGCAGGTTCACCTCGAGCCGGTAGAAGGTTGTAAAGCAGGGGGCCAGATCGGCAGGCGGCGCAAAGAAACGCACATCGATACTGTCCAAACCGGTCAACCGCGCCCTCCGACTTGCGAACCCGGATAATAGCCAGTTGTCGGTCGGCGACAAGTTTCGCCCATGCAAAAAGGGCGCCCCTTGCGGAGCGCCCTCTGAAAGTTCCTGGAAAAACAGGAGCTTAGGCCGGAAGCGCCTTTTTGGCCTGATCGATGATCGACTTGAAAGCAGCCGATTCATTCATCGCCAGATCGGCCATGACTTTTCGATCGAGCTCGATGCCGGCAAGCTTGGTGCCGTGCATGAACTGCGAATAGGTCAGGCCTTCGGCGCGGACCGCAGCGTTAATGCGCTGGATCCACAGGGCGCGGAAGTTGCGCTTTTTGACCTTGCGGTCGCGATAGGCGTACTGGCCGGCCTTTTCGACGGCCTGACGAGCGACGCGGATCGTGTTCTTGCGACGGCCGCGATAGCCCTTCGCCTGATCCAATAGCCGCTTGTGCTTCTGGCGCGTGGTGACGCCGCGTTTAATGCGAGGCATTTCGTATTCTCCTTAATTCGCGCTCAGTCGAGGCCGTAGGGCGCCCACTTTTTCACTGTTCTGCTGTCGGCATCCGACAGGACAGTGGTTCCGCGGTTCTGGCGAATATACTTCGCATTATGGCTCATCAGGCGGTGGCGCTTGCCGGCGACACCATGCTTGACCTTGCCGGTTGCGGTGATCTTGAAGCGTTTCTTCACACCGCTCTTGGTCTTAAGCTTGGGCATTTTCATCTCCTTGACAGAGACACGTCCAACCAGCCCTGGCAGCCCTTACGGCCAGACCGGCAGATGAATCACGTGTCGGTGAAGGGCGCGCTGATAGCGATTCTGCCTACAAATGCAAGTCAGAAGTGGGTCAGATACCCGCCGTCGACCGCCAGCGTATGCCCGGTGATGTAACTGGCTTCGGGCGAAGCAAGGAAAGCGACCGCCCCGGCGATCTCGTCGGGTTCGCCCCAGCGGCCGAGCGAGGTGCGCCGGGCGAGGTGTTGGGCGATACCCGGATCGGCCGCCATTTCCCCATTCGCCTCGGTGGCGAAATAACCCGGGGCAACCGCATTGACCGTAATCCCGGAGCTCCCGAGTTCGGCGGCCAGTGCGCGGGTCAGCGCGGCCAGCCCGCCCTTGCTCGCGGTATAGAGCACATCGCCGCGCGCGATATCGGCGGCGATCGAGGTGATGTTGACGATCCGCCCGTATTTGCGCGCCTGCATCAGCGGCACCGCGCGTCGCGCGAGATCGAAGGGCGCGACGAGATTGGTCGCCAGCATCGCCGCCATATCGTCACGCTGCAGCTGGTCCAGCGGCCGCCGGTCGCGCTGCCCGACATTGTTGACGAGAATATCGAGGCCGTCCTCGGCAAGGCGCGCAAAGGCTGCGGCAGTCGCCTGATCGTCGCCGATATCGAAGGGGAGCGCCCGCGCGCGCGAACCGATCCGGTCGGCAGCGTTGTCGAGCGCCTCGGCATCGCGTCCGTTGAGCCATACGATAGCGCCCCGCTCGGCCAGCCGCTGCGCGATCTCGAAACCGAGCCCGCGCGCCGCGCCGGTTACCAGCGCAATGCGTCCTGCAAGTGATCCCTCCGCGGTCATGTCAGTGCTCGTAGATCATCTTCGCGGTCATGCCACCGTCGATATTGAGATGCTGGCCCGTCACGAAGCCCGCCTCGTGGAGATAGGCGATCGCTTCGGCGATATCCTCGGGGCGCCCGATACGGCCGACCGGGTGCTGGTCGCGATCCTTGGTACGGTGATCGGGATCGCTGCGCCTGTCTTTCTTCTGCCATGGCCCGGTTTCGATCCAGCCGGGCCGGATCGCGTTCGCGCGGATCGTCGGGCCGAGCGAAACCGCCAGCGAATGTGTCAGCGCATCGAGCCCGCCCTTCGCCGCGGCATAAGCAAATGTATCGGGCTCGCTCATGACCGCACGGGTCGAGGAGATATTGGCGATGCTCGCGCTGGCACTACGCCGGAGGAATGGCAGCGCGGCGCGGCTCACAAGAAATGCGGCGGTCAAGCTGGCATCGATCCACGCCTGCCAGTCCGCCAGAGCGAGGTCTTCGAGCGATCCCGCATAGGGATCGGCGATCCCGGCATTGTTGACAAGACAATCTAGCGCCGCCTCGCCCAGCCACGCGGCGACGCGCTCAAAGGCCTCACCGACTTCGCCTTCACGCCCGACGTCGCAAGTGAGGAACAGCGCATTTTCGCGCGGTAGCGCATCGCGCAATTCGGCCAGCGCCGCGGCATCCTTGTCCAGCCCGATCACGCGCCAGCCGAGACCGTGGAAATGCATGGTGATTGCACGCCCGATCCCATTGCCCGCGCCGGTTGTCAAAATGGTCTGCATGGCAGGGGAAACGGGTGCGCGGGCGATCAGTGCCCGTGCGTGGAAATCGTCGAACCGCCCATGGCCTCGAGCACATCCTCGAGCCGCGCGGCATCGCCCAGCGCGATCACGCGCCCGTCGCTGCCCGCGTCGAGCGGGTTGCCCTGCCAGTCGCTCATCACGCCGCCCGCGCCTTCGACCACCGGGACGAGTGCCGCGAAATCATACAGCTTGAGGCCAGCCTCGACCACGATATCGACATGACCCGAGGCGACGAGCCCGTAATTGTAGCAATCGCCGCCATAAATGATCTTGCGCTCGGCCACCGCCTTGGCGACGCCCATGAAAGCTTCGACATCGTCACCGGAGAACTGGTGCGGCGTGGTGGTGCCGAGGACCGCGTCGGATAGCTCCTTGCAGCCCACCGCGCGCACCGGGCTGCCGTTGAAGGTGGTGCCCTCACCGATCCGCCCGACCCAGCGTTCACGCGCGATCGGCTGGTCGATCACGCCCAGCACCGGCCAGCCGTCCTGCATCAGCGCGATCAGCGTGCCGAAAATGGGGCGGCCGGCGATGAAGCTGGTGGTGCCGTCGATCGGATCGAGCACCCATTGCCGCCCAGCGCCTTCGTTGCGCGTGCCGTATTCCTCGCCAATGATGCCGTCATCGGCGCGCTCGCCCTCGAGGATCGCGCGCATTGCGGCTTCGGCGGCGCGGTCGGCCTCGGTGACGAAAGTGCGATCACTCTTCTGTTCCTGCGACCATTCGCCGCGGAACAGCGGACGGATCGCTTCGCCCGCCGCATCGGCAAGACGATTGGCAAGCGCGAGATCGGCAGCGGTCGCCATGTTCAGTCGAACAACGAGCTGACCGAGCTTTCGTCGGCAATGCGGCGCACCGCCTCGCCGATCAGCGGGGCGATGGTAAGGATACGGATGCGGTCGGAATCCTTGGCATCGTCGGTCGGGCGGATCGAATCGGTGATCACCAGTTCCTTGAGCGCCGAGCCATCGACCCGCGCCACCGCTCCGCCCGAAAGCACGCCATGGGTGATGTAAGCCGCGACCGAAGCCGCACCCTGGTCGAGCAGCGCCTGCGCGGCGTTGCACAGCGTTCCGCCCGAATCGACGATATCGTCGATCAGGATGCAATGCCGGCCCGAGACTTCGCCGATGATATTCATCACTTCGCTTTCACCGGGACGGTCACGGCGCTTGTCGACGATGGCCAGCGGGGCGTTGTCGAGCCGCTTGGCCAGGGCCCGCGCACGAACCACGCCGCCGACGTCGGGGCTGACCACCATCAGATCCTGGTCGCCATACCGCGCCTGGATATCCGCTGCCATGACAGGCGCAGCGAAGAGGTTGTCGGTCGGGATATCGAAGAAGCCCTGGATCTGCCCGGCGTGGAGATCGACCGCGAGTACGCGATCAGCGCCCGCCTTGGTGATGAGGTCGGCTACCAGCTTGGCCGAGATCGGCGTACGCGGGCCCGGTTTCCGGTCCTGGCGGGCATAGCCGAAATACGGCACCACTGCGGTGATCCGCCGCGCCGATGCACGCTTGAGCGCATCGATGCAGATCAGCAGTTCCATGAGATTGTCGTTGGCGGGATAGCTGGTCGACTGGACGACGAAGACATCCTCGCCGCGCACGTTCTCGTGGATCTCGACGAAAATTTCCTCGTCGGCGAAGCGCCGCACCTGCGCATCGACAAGCGGCATTTCGAGGTAACCTGCGATGGCCCGCGCGAGCGGCAGGTTCGAGTTGGCGGCCATGATCTTCATGCGGAGAATCCCCGGGCAAACTGGATGTGCGCCCCGCCTAGCCGAGCGTCACGGATATGCAACATCGGACGGGCGCGTTTCCCCGCCCCGACATGCCTAGTCTCCGCGGTGCTCACCCTTGATCCAGCGAACCGTGCCGCTGCTGGAGCGCATGACCACGCTTTCGGTCGTCATCCGCCCGTCGCGCAGGTATTTCACCCCGTCGAGCAAGGACCCTTCCGTGACCCCGGTCGCGGCGAAGATACAGTCGCCCTTCACCAGATCGTCGCGGGTGTAGATCCGGTCGAGATCGTCGATTCCCCATTTGGCGGCGCGGCCCCGCTCGTCATCGTTGCGGAACACGAGGCGGCCGTTGAACTGCCCACCGACGCAGCGCAGCGCCGCAGCAGCCAGCACGCCTTCGGGGGCGCCACCCTGCCCCATATACATGTCGATCGTGGTGTCTTCGTCGGTCACTGCGATCACACCAGCGACATCGCCATCGCCGATCAGCACGACACCGCAGCCCAGCCCGCGCAGTTCGGCGATCAGGTCCGAATGCCGCGGACGATCGAGCACGCAGACGATGATATCGGCGGGCGCGACACCCTTGGCCTTGGCGACCGCCTCGACATTCTCGGTCGGGGTCTTGGCGAGGTCGATGACGCCATCGGGATATCCCGGACCGACCGCCAGCTTGTCCATATAGACGTCGGGCGCGTTGAGCAGGCAGCCCTCGGCCGCAGCGGCCAGCACGGCCAGCGCATTGGGGCCTGCCTTGGCGGTGATGGTCGTGCCCTCGAGCGGGTCGAGCGCGATATCGATCTTGGGACCCTTGCCCGGGGCGCCGCCGACCTTCTCGCCGATATATAGCATCGGCGCCTCGTCGCGTTCGCCCTCGCCGATGACCACGGTGCCATCCATATACAGCGTATCGAAGGCCTTGCGCATGGCTTCGACTGCAGCGGCATCGGCCGCTTTTTCGTCGCCGCGACCAATCAGCTTCGAGGCGGCGACCGCCGCGGCTTCGGTCACGCGGACCATTTCAAGTACGAGGACGCGGTCGATCGGGTTTTCGGCGAGCGAGTTCATAGTCGGTTCAGTCCCTCGTGTGTTTGGCGCATGACACGGGGCCACGCGAACATTCCATCGTGCGGCGGATAGACAGGGAGCCTGACATTGTCGAGACGCTGGTGGGTGGCCTGCGCGGCAATGGCGGTAGCCGGTGCCCCATTTCCGGGCATGGCGCAAGATGCCGATGGCCCGCCCGAGCAGATCGATATCCTCATTCCGCAGGACGATTACGATCGCCCGCTGGAGGATTGCAGCGACGACCAGGAAGCCGCGCTCATCTCGGGCGAGATCATCGTCTGCCGGCGGCGACGCGACCAGCGCGAATTTGCCTATGACGCCGAGCGCGCCGAGCAGAGATACGCTGAGGAGACGATGGACAAGGGCGATCCGCGCGCGCCCGATTTTGGCGAATCCTGTAAAAAGAACCCCGAGAAAGGGCCCTGCATCGGGTTCGGAAGCGTGCCTCCGCCTGCGTATATCGTAGATTTTTCCGCACTGCCCGAAACGCCGCCGGGATCGGATGCGGATCGGATCGGGCGGGGCCTCGCGCCGCTCGGCAATACGGCCGCGACGTCGCCTCCGCCAAGCAAGGCCGAACTCGGCCTGCCGCCTGCCCCTGCCGACGACAACGGCGAGGACATCAGTCCTTCAGGATCGGCATCACCAGCGGCGGAGCCGTCAGGCTAGGCGACCCGTCGAGCAGCTCGAGCGCCTTGGTCACACAGCGCTCGGGTCCTTCATGCGTAACCATCGCCACCAGCACCTCTCCGCCTGCATGGTCGCGCCCGCGCTGGATGAGGCTTTCGATCGAAACCTCGGCATCGCGCATCGCGGCAGTGATCTCGGCCAGCACACCGGGGCGGTCGTTAACGGTAAAGCGGATGTAATCGCGGCCCACCCGGTTGCCCGCATCTGCAGGTTCGAAGGGTTCCAGCTCCTCCACCGGCACGGAAAACGGCGCGCCGAGATCGCCGCGCGCAATATCGATCAGGTCGGCCACGACGGCGCTGGCGGTCGGCCCCGCGCCCGCGCCTGCGCCCTGGAACAGCAGCCGCCCGGAGAAATTGCCTTCGGCAACGACTGCATTGGTCGGCCCGGTGACTGCCGCCAGCGGATGGCCGCGCGCCACGAGGCAGGGCCGGACACGCTGGAGCAACCGTTTTGTACCATCGCTCTCGTCGAGCGATGCAATGCCGACGAGGCGAATGACATAGTCCAGCGCGCCGGCCTGGATGATATCGGCCGCGCGCACCTCGCGGATGCCCGTCGCCGCGACAGCGCCGAAATCGACCCGTGCACCAAAGCCGATCGCCGCGAGGATGGCGAGCTTGTGCGCCGCATCGATGCCGTCAATATCGAAGGTCGGATCGGCTTCGGCATAGCCCTTGTCCTGTGCTGCCTGGAGCATCTCGCCAAAATCGGCGCCCGTGCGCTCCATTTCGGAGAGGATGTAATTGCAGGTTCCGTTGAGAATGCCGTAGATGCGCTCGATCCGGTTGGCCGCCGCGCCTTCGCGCAGTCCCTTGACCACGGGGATACCGCCCGCAACTGCCGCCTCGAACTTGAGCGAGGCACCGCGCAAGGCCGCCTGTTCGGCCAGCGCAAGGCCGTGATGCGCAATCATCGCCTTATTGGCAGTGACGAACCCCTTGCCAGCATCGAGCGCCGCGCGCGCCAGCGTAAGTGCCGGACCATCGGACCCGCCGACCAGTTCGAGCACGACATCGACATCGGCCCGCTGCGCCATCGCCTGCATATCGTCGACCCATGCATAGGGCGTGAGATCGACCCCGCGATCGCGCGCACGGTCGCGCGCATTCACCGCGACGATCTCGAGCGCGCGACCAGCGCGGCCTTCGATCAGCGAGCGGTTGGTTTCGAGCAGCTCGATCACGCCGGTGCCGACGGTGCCGAGCCCGGCGAGGGCAATGCGAAGAGGTTCAGCCATGACAGCCGCCTAGCGCAGCCATCCCCTTGGTTGGAACCAGTTTGTCTTGGCCGAGGTGAAGCGGGGCCTTTATTCGCGTGTGCGGGTGCAGGGCCCGAGCGCCTCGCGCACCAGCGCATAGTCCGCCGTGGCGAGCGCCCGCGCCCGCGGATCGCGCGACAGATTGGCATTCGCGGGCAGCGTGGCGGGGAGCGAGCAGGCCAAGCGGTACCAGGCGAGCGTATTACGCTGCGGGGCGCGCGCCGACTGGTCGACGATTTCGGTCCAGGACACACCCCAGCGCGGCGTCTGCCCGGGACGCCGGACGATCGTCACCGAGACCGGCCCGTCATCGGCTGTGTCGAGGAAAAGCTGGGTTTCCGATTCGCCGACCAGCGTGCCTTCGACCGCCAGCGCATCGCGGATACCGGTCACGCGCGGCGGAGCATCGGCGGCAAGCAATTCGGAAAGCACCGGGCGCAGCCGCGCTTCGAACTGTTCGCTATAGGGGAACTGCGCCTGCGGATCGACCAGCTGCAGCTGGTCCGGGCGTCCCGATACAGGCCGAGCGAACAGGATCACTTCCTGCTTCTTGAGTTTGGGCGCCTTGCCCTTCGCATCGAGCGGCACGTCGACTAGGTAGCGCAGCGCTTCTCCGACGGGGGCATTGCCCGCGATGAGCGCAGTGGTGCGCGCCTCGACATAGAGTCGTACGTAGCCGGGCGCGAGCCCGGGGGACCGCTCGCGCTCGACCGTCGCCTGCTGGCGGATCTGCGCGCGCAGGACCAGGGGCGCACTTTCGGCAAGATCGACGATGTCGGCATAGGTCATGGCCGGGGGTCTGACCGCCTCCTGCGCCATGGCCGCGGCCGGAGCGCATATAAGCGCGGCGCTGAGGAGCAGGAGCTTCGCGGGATGGCGTTGGGTCGACATGCGAGGTGATTCTTTTTGCTGAGAAAATCGAGAGGCCCGAATCGGTGAACTCACGGGCATTGTCTACGGTTCCTCGCCCTAGGTCACTGAATCCGCGCTTAACCGATAAAGGGTTTGCGGTGGCAGGGCATCGTAGCTAAAGGGTCGAGCCGGACCCGAGCGCATGACACAATATTGCTTGGGGAGAGGTATCCGGGTTCTTATCGAGAACTTTGGTTTACCTTCGTCGCTTGGACTTTTGAATAAAGCCAAGGGGCGCGACTGCGTTAATGATGCCCCATGTCACGCCAGCCTGGCGGGTCGCAAAATGGGCATCCAGATACCCCGGATTTTCCGGGGTGACCGATGGAGTGATGCAACCGAATGGCTTATGCTGACCAACAGATGAGCGGCAATCGCGTTGTCGCGATCATCATTGTTGCCCTCATCCATATTGCTCTCGGCTATGCTCTCATCACCGGCCTCGCATATGATGCGGTCCAGCAGGTGGTCGAGCGCGTGACGACGATCGATATCGATGAACCCCCGCCGCCTGAAGAAGAGCCGCCGCCGCCGCCGGAGAACGTGCCCGACACGCCGCCGCCGCCGGTAGCACCGCCGCCGCCGATCAATATCGCACCGGCGCCGCCGCCAATTCGGACGCAAACGACGATCCCGCCGCCGGCACCGCCGCGGTTGGTCATCCCGCCGCCCGCACCGCCCGCTCCGCCGCCGCCGCCTTCGCAGGCGCGTGGTGCCACGGCCAAGGGTCAGAACGGTTGGGCACGCCGGATTCAGAGCAATTATCCCCGCCGCGCAGAACGCGAAGGCATCGAAGGCAACGTCGGCGTGACCATCACCGTCGGAACCAACGGTCGCGTAGCTTCCTGCCGGGTAAGCAATTCCAGCGGATCGAGCGATCTCGATGCGGCGGCTTGCGACGGGATGACACGCTATGCGCGGTACGATCCGGCCCTGGATGCCGCAGGCAATCCAATCCAGGACACCGTTTCGACCACCATCGTTTATCGGCTCAATTAAACTCATCCCTGCTTAGGGGTCGGCTGGCCCGGCAGGGAACGACGCATCAAAAGGACTACTCGTTATGACCTTCGAACTTCTTGCTGCTGCCGGTGAAGCGGCTCCGCAGAACTCCTTCGGCTTCATCGAAGCCATGGAACAGGGCGGCATCATTGCCTGGTCGATCCTGGCCGTGCTGGTGATCATGTCGGTCGGCTCGTTCTACATCCTGTTCACCAAGCTGTTCGAACAGCGCAAGGTGCTGGCCCAGTACAAGGCCGTTCGCACCCAGTTCTGGAAGACCAACTCGCTCCGTGACGGTGCTACCAAGCTCGAAAAGAACAGCGCCTGGCGCCAGCTCGTCGACGATGCGATCCTCGCTGAAGACCAGCACGCCAAGATGACCGACAAGCTCGAAGCGCATGACTGGATGCACGGTTCGCTGCAGCGTTCGGAAGACACCATCAACTCGAAGCTTGCGGGCGGCCTGTCGTTCCTCGCAACGGTCGGTGCAACCGCACCCTTCGTCGGCCTGCTCGGAACGGTTATCGGTATCTACCGCGCCCTGATCAACATCGGCATCGCCGGTTCGGCTTCGATCGACAAGGTCGCCGGTCCCGTCGGTGAAGCACTGATCATGACCGCCATCGGCCTGCTGGTCGCGGTTCCGGCCGTGTTCGCCTACAACTGGCTCCAGGGCCGCAACAAGCGGATCTCCGAGCTGCTGCACGCATTCTCGACCGACCTGCTGGCGAACATCAACTCGAACGGCGTCGTCAAGCCGACCTTCATGACTGCGACGACCGCTTCGACTGCTCGTACCGCCACGGCTGCCAAGCCGGCTGCGGCGACCACCACGGTCAAGAAGTAATCGATCGGATACGGGGGCGGCGCGCAGCCGTCCCCGCACCCACCGCATCGAACCCAAGAATTTCGAACGTTAGGAACTGAACCATGGCGATTTCGACAGGAGGTGGCGGCGATACGCCCATGTCGGACATCAACACCACGCCGCTCGTGGACGTGATGCTGGTGCTTCTGATCATCTTCCTCATCGCGGTTCCGGTCGCGATCCAGACCATCGAGAAGCTGGAAATCCCGGTCTTTGAATCGGTCGAATCCAAGGACAAGGTCGAGAACCTTCTCCTGACCGTCAGCACCACCGACGATAACGGTGTGAGCGCCGGCGAGCCGGGCTTTGCAGGTGCATCGCGCAGCGGTGAATGCCGCGTCTATTTCGGCAATGTAGCGCCGGTGAGTTCGGAAGAGCTGTACGACCAGGCTTTCGAACGCCTCGATGCCATCGTGCAGCGTGCAGGCGGACCGGACGCGATCATGGAGGATCCGGAGAAGATCCCGCAGGTTCACATCCGCGGCGACGTCAATGCGCCGTGGTCGTGTGTGGCCGGTGCGATCTACAACGTCCAGGCGGCGGGCTATCCCACCGTTGGCTTCATCTCGAACCCGGTCGACCCCAACGGTTGATCGCGCGGTTCGGCAAAGCAATTAGGGAGTAACCCACTATGGCAATGTCAGGCGGCTCAGATGATGGCGCGCCGATGATGGAAATGAACATGACGCCGTTGATCGACGTCCTGCTCGTTCTCCTCATCATGTTCATCATCACCATCCCGGTCGCGACCCACTCGGTTGATATCGACCTTCCGGCCCCCTCCGAAACCCCGCCCGACGTCATCGTCGAGCCGGAGAAGAACAAGCTGGTTCTCACGGTCAACAACGAGATCCTGTGGAACGGCAATGCGATCGACATGGGCCAGCTGCGCACGCTGCTCGAGGAATCGAAGGCGATCAGTCCGGAACCCGAACTCCAGTTCGAACCGGAGGCGCAGGCCAGCTACGATCTCGCAGCCAAGGTCCTGCAGCTGATCAAGGCCAGCGGCGTGACCAAGTTCGGCTTCGTCGGCAACGAACGGTATCGGACTTTCGGCAAGGCCGGCTAATCGCGGCAACGCCAACACAAGCACACGGGAAAGGGGCGGAGCGATCCGCCCCTTTCTTTTTGTCTGCTGCAAATGTGACGGGCAGCGAACCGGCCGCGCTGTCTAGCGGCTAATCGTCGCCGGCGGGGGGCAGTTCCACGCGCATTGCCGCGCCCGCCAGGCTCTCCGCCTCGAGGAGCAATTCGTCGTCGACCGAGCCCTGCGGGGTCGCCTCGCGGCCGATCATCACCATCACCGGCACTGCGAGCGGGCTGACACGGTCGAGTTCGACATGGACGAGCTGTTCCGCCGAGCGATCGAGCAGATCGCCCAGCCGCCCGACATCGGTCAGCCGCGTGCGCGCATCGGCCCAGGCCGCTTCGAGCAGCACATGGTCGGGTTCGTATTTGCGCAATACGTCATAGATGAGGTCGGTCGAGAAGGTGACCTGCTTGCCGGTCTTGCGCTTGCCAGGATGCTGCCGCTCGACCAGCCCGCCGATCACTGCGACTTCGCGGAAGGCGCGCCGCAGCAAATGCGAGTTCTGCACCCATTCGATGAATTCATCCTGCAGGATGTCGGGCGACAGCAGCGGCGCGGGATTCTCGACCGGCTTGAGACCCCAGACCGCCAGCGAATAGTCATTGGCGACGAATCCGCCCGGCATCAGCCCGCGGTCTTCCATGCGCCGGGTAATCAGCATCCCGAGGCTCTGGTTCGCGTTCCAGCCTTCGAAGGTGTAATAGACGCTGTAATGGCGCTTGGCGTGCGGGAAGCTTTCGACCAGCAATTGTCCCGGCCCCGGCATCCGGCTGCGCCAGTCCTGCACCTCGAGCCATTCGCGCACGTCATCGGGGAAGCGCGCCCAGCCCGCGCGGTCGACCAGCATTGCGCGCACCCGGTCGGCGAGATGGGTAGTCAGCGGCAGCCGCGCCCCGCCATAGCTCGGGATCATGGCGGAAGCCTTGGCTGCCTTCACCAGCACTTCCATGTCCTGCAGCTTGACCACTTCGAGGCTCATTCCCGCGAAGGCGAAAGTATCGCCGGGGCTGAGCGAAGCGGCGAAACGCTCCTCGACCTTGCCGAGGCTGCGGCCACCGCGTCCGCGCCCCGCGCTGATCCGGACGTCGAGCATTTCGGAATCGATGATGATCCCGGCGTTCATCCGGTGGCGCTGCGCCTGCTCGGGATGCGACAGCCGCCACACGCCCTTGGCATCACGCACGATGCGCTTGAACTTGTCATAGGCCTTGAGCGCATAGCCGCCTGTTTCGACGAAGGAGAGCACGCGCTGCCACACGGCGTCATCGACCCATGCATAGGACAGGCTCGCGCGCACCTCGGCGAGCAGTTCACCCTCCTGGAACGGCGCGGCGCAGGCACAGGCCATGACATGCTGCGCGAGCACATCGAGCCCGCCTGGGCGAAATTCCTCGCCGTCACGCTTGCCCTCGTCGACCGCTTCCTTGGCCGCGGTGGCTTCGAGGAATTCGAAGCGATTGCCGGGCACCAGCAACGCCCGGCTGGGCTGGTCGAGCCGGTGGTTGGCGCGTCCAATGCGCTGCAGCAGCCGTGACGACCCCTTGGGCGCGCCCATCTGCACGACGAGGTCGATATCCCCCCAGTCGACGCCGAGATCGAGGCTGGCGGTCGCCACCAGCGCGCGCAATTCGCCCCGCGCCATCGCCCCTTCGACCTTGCGCCGCGCCTCCTTGCTCAGCGATCCGTGGTGGACACCGATCGGCAGCGTATCTTCATTCACATCCCACAGGTTCTGGAAGATGTATTCGGCAAGAAACCGCGTGTTGGTGAAGATCAGCGTCGTGCGGTTCTCGCGGATCTGCGCGTAAAGCTGCGGGATCGCCCAGGTCGCCGCGTGGCCGCCCCAGGGCACACGCTCGGCATCGGGCAGCAGGATTTCGACCTCGGCGGGGGCGCCCGCTTCCCCGGTGACCAGTTCGACCGTATCGATGTCGCCCCATGGCGCGAGCCATTCACGAAACCCCTCCGGATTGGCGAGCGTCGCCGAGAGGGCCACGCGCTGCATCGCCGGAGCGATCGCCTGCAGCCGCGTCAGCGCCAGCGCCAGCAAATCCCCGCGCTTGCCGGTGGCGAAGGCGTGCACCTCGTCGATCACGATCCGCTTCAGCCCCCGAAACAGCTCGAAACTGTCGGGATAGGACAGCAGCAGCGAAAGGCTCTCCGGCGTGGTCAGCAGCACATGCGGCGGGCGGGTGCGCTGGCGCTTCTTGCGGTCAGAGGGCGTATCCCCGCTGCGTGTCTCGACCCGCATCGGCAGGCCAATTTCGTCGATCGGGGTGAGCAAATTACGCTGCACGTCATGCGCCAGCGCCTTCAGCGGCGAGACGTAGAGCGTGTGCAGTCCCTCGGGCGGCGGCGCATCGCCAAGCCGCGAGCGAGTGAAATCGGCCAGCGTCGGCAGGAACCCCGCGAGCGTCTTGCCCGCGCCGGTATCCGCCACCAGCAGCGCATGGCGCCCGGCGTCGCTCGCCGCCAGCATCTCCGCCTGGTGCCGCCGGACACGCCAACCGCGCCCGGCGAACCAATCGTCCAGTTCGGGCGGAATGGCGGTCTGCATCAGCTCAACAGCGAAGCAGCCATGCCTTCGGTTCCGCAGCGCCGCATCCGCCCGCGGTCCGGGTTACATCGCTGCGGCGTCGTCCGGACCATCCATCGACTCCGGCGGCTTGACCAGGTCGGGCAAGCCCTCGGCTTGCACGTCGAGCAGTTCGGCCAGACGGGCGCGCTCGGCCGCGCTGAGATCGTCATAGCCGCGTTGTGCCGGAAGCGAGCCCATCGCCTCCATCATCGCCGCATCCAGATCGCCAAGACCGCTCATCATGGCGGGCATCGCTTGCATCATGGCCTGCATCACCTGCGGATCGGCAAAGAGCGCCATCGATTCCTCCGCATAGACCGTCCCTGTAGGCGTCGCGAAAAAGGCAGCGATGTCGGCGAGCTGTGCCGGTTCGAAGCGCACGGCATAGGCTCTGGACAGGCCATCGCGCATGGGGCCTTCCATCGCGCTGAAAACCCCGCTCATACGCGAGGTGATCACATCGACGACAGCATCGGCACGGCGGTCATAGGCGGGATCGAGCATGGCCATGATTTCGGCTTGCTGCGCCTCGCCGAGCGTGCCGATATCGTCTTCCGCGATATCCAGCCGCGACATGAGCACGAATTCAGGCGCCGAGAACATCGTCATCATGGGACGCATGACCTGGTCCATCATGTCGCCCATCATGCGGCCGTAAAAGCCTTCGGGCATCATCTTGCCAACGACCTGCTGTGCAGCGGGCAGCCGCGTCTGTTGCTCTTCGGTCAGCGGTTCGGTCTGGAACATCCCCGCGATCATGCCAGCGATCTCGTCGACCTGCTCGCGAGACATATCGGCGGCAGGATCTTCCGCCGCGTCCTGTGCCATGACCGGGCTGGTCATGGTCAGCGCCATGGCCGCCAGCGACGTACTCAACAGTTTACGCATATTCTGCCTCCCGCTTGTCCTAGACCCTCAGTGCCCCGCCTGCGGGCCGCGCTCCAGCCCCGATGCGGCCAGTTGCTCGTCGATCTGGGCGACGAGGCGGTCGAGGCCGGCCTGGTCCTCGCTTTCCGCGCGCGCGACGAGCACATCCTGCGTGTTCGAGGCGCGCAGCAGCCACCAGCCGTCGGCAGTGGTCACGCGGACCCCGTCGGTGGTGTCGGCGACCGCGTCGCTCGCGGCAATGCGGTCGGCGATTTCGCCGATGGCAGCGAACTTGCGGCTCTCATCGACCTGGAAGCGCATTTCGGGCGTGTTGACCATTGGCCGCATTGCACCGCGCAACTCGGTCACCGAACGGCCCAGCCGTGCCGATGCGGCAATCAGCCGGATCCCGGCATAGAGCGCATCGTCATAGCCGTAATATTCATCGGCGAAGAAGACGTGGCCGCTCATCTCGCCGGCCAGCGGCGAGCCGGTTTCCTTCATCTTGGACTTGATCAGCGAGTGGCCGGTCTTCCACATCAGCGGCTTTCCGCCATGGTCCGCCACATGGTCGAACAATGCGCGGCTGGCCTTCACATCGGCGATGATCGTCACGCCCTTGGTCCGCGTCAGCAGATCCTCGGCATAGATCATCAGCAATTGGTCGCCCCAGATCACCCGGCCCTCGCCGTCGATCGCGCCGATCCGGTCGCCATCGCCATCGAAAGCCACTCCGAAATCGAGCGATTTCTCCGCGACGAGCGCGCGCAGATCCTCGAGATTCGCTTCGACAGTGGGGTCGGGGTGATGGTTGGGAAAATTGCCGTCGACTTCCGTGTAAAGCAGGTGATGTTCGCCCGGCAGGCGCGCCGCGAGTTTCTCGAGCGCGGGGCCGGCCGCGCCATTGCCCGCGTCCCACCCGACCTTCAGGTCGGCAAGCGCGGCAGGATCGAGCCCGTCGAGCGCTTCGAGCATCCGGTCGATATAGGCGTCGATCACATCGCGCTCTTCGACTGTGCCCGAACCGTCGACCCATTCGCCCGCAGCGCCGCGCCGGCCGAGTTCCTGGATATCCGCGCCAAAGAACGGACGGCCCTGGAACACCATCTTGAAGCCATTGTAATTGGCGGGATTGTGGCTGCCGGTTATCTGGATGCCGCCATCGACATCTGCGGCCGATGCTTCGGCGTAATAGAGCATCGGGGTCGCGCTCATGCCGATCCGCACCACATCCATCCCCGACGCGGTCAGGCCTTCGACGAGGGCGTGTTCGAGCATGGGCGAGCTGACCCGGCCATCGTACCCCACCGCCACTTTGGTGCCGCCGGCTTCGGCCAGCATCGACCCGAAACCGCGCCCGATCGCGCGCGCATCGTCCGCCCCCAGGGTTTCGCCGATGATCCCGCGAATGTCGTATTCGCGCAGGACGGTAGATTGGAAATCGTGGGTCATTCGGGGGGCTCCGTTGGGGTCCGGGACATATGGTCGAGCAAGAGGTCGCGCGCGGCATTGGCCTCCTGCAAGGTGACTGCGCTACCCCCTTTGTCCGGGTGGTTTATTGCAGCAATACGACGGTGGGCGAGACGGATGTCGTCCTCGCTGGCATGACGCGGCACGTCGAGTGTGGCCCGCGCCTGCGCCAGCGCCCGGTCGGCCGCGCTCTGCGCGGTCAGATATTCCCACGGCCATTTGCCGAATATCCAGCGACACGCCACCGCGAGCAAAAGCGCGAGGGCGAGGAAGCGGATCACTGGACCGCCTCCGCGAGCGTTTCGGTGTCGTTCGCGGGAAGGCGTAGATTGGCGACCAGGCCGCGCAATTCCTGCCGCGCAACGAGATGGCTGGTGCCGAGATCACCCAGTTGCCCCTTGTCGAGCAGCGTCAGGCCCGAGGGGAAGAGTTCGCGATAGACCACGCGTTCGGACAGCCCCTTGGCCACGCGGAAGCCGACCCGCTTCGCCATTTCGGTCAGGGCCTGCTCGATGCGCGCCATATTGCGTGCTTCGGTATAGCCGGTGCGGTTGCGCACCACGACCCAGTCCATCTGCCCGCGGTTCTGCTCGATCTGCGTTCGGCTGCGCTTGATCCGCGCCTCCCAGATCAATTCGGCATAGAAGGACAGTTTGCGGACCTTGAAGCTCTCGCCCTCGACCTGGCCGATCAGGTCGAAATCGACGAAGCTATCGTTCATCGGCGTGACCAGCGTATCGGCGGTAGTGGCGGCGTGGCGCGCAAGCGGATCATCGCGGCCGGGCGTATCGATGACCACGAAATCCGCGCCTTCCGACCGGGTTTCGATAAACGCCTCCATCGCCGCCTCGTCCATGCCCTCGACGACATGGCAGGTGGCGGTGGGCAAATCGACACCGCGCCGCTGGCCGGTCTCGGCCCGGTTCTCGAAATAGCGGCACATGGTGCGCTGGCGATGGTCGAGATCGAAGGCAACGACCCGCGCGCCGCGAAACGCGAGCGCGACCGCAATGTGCACGGCGGTGGTCGATTTGCCGGTGCCGCCCTTCTCATTGGCGAAGACGATGCGGTGGGGATGCGACGTCATCAGGGGTGGGCCGTAAAGTTCATGCTGGCGACGTCCCTATCCAACCCGCCGTCCGGCGGCAACGCACCGTGCTGGTGCCGAGCATGGTTTTTCCCACAATGGGAACCGGATTTGTGCGGTGGGGCGCGCCCGAAAGGACCCGGCGCGCGCGATCTTGCCACATGCCGCGCAGGGCGGCACAGGTGCCCCCGTTAGTTTACCGGAGTTCGACCGCTGCAAACCGTCACCACCCTCGCCGCGCTTCGCACGGCCACATCGGCTCTGCGATCAAGCGGGAGCCTGGCGCTGGTCCCGACCATGGGCGCGTTGCACGAAGGCCATCTGACGCTGGTGCGCGAGGCGCGGGCGGCGGCCGAGCATGTCGCGGTGTCGATCTTCGTCAATCCGCGCCAGTTCGGGGCGAACGAGGATCTCGACGCTTATCCACGGCAGATGGCGCGCGATTCGGCACTGCTCGAAGCCGAGGGGGTCGCGCTGCTCTGGGCCCCCGCCCCGGAGGAGGTCTATCCCCCGGGCTATGCGACGAACATCTCGGTTTCGGGGATCAGCGACGGCTTGTGCGGTGCCGACCGGCCGGGCCATTTCGACGGGGTCGCGACGGTGGTATGCAAGCTGTTCAATCAGGTGCAGCCCGACATGGCCTTCTTCGGCGAGAAGGACTGGCAGCAATTGGCAGTCATCCGCCGCATGGCACGCGATCTCGATCTCACCCTGCCGCATGTCGATGCGATCCGCGGGGTGCCGATCGTGCGTGAGGCGGACGGCCTCGCGCGGTCGAGCCGCAATGCCTATCTGACGTCAAGTCAGCGCGCCGCCGCCGCCGCACTGCCCCGGCAAATGCATGCAGCAATCGCGCGTCTGGTCGCGGGCGAGCACGGGGATGCAGTGCTGCCAGATCTTGCGGATGGGCTGCTCGAGGCCGGGTTCGATGCGGTCGACTATGCCGATCTGCGCCGCGGCAGCGACCTGGTGCCCGCCCGTGACGCGGGGCCGGGCCATCGGCTGTTCGTGGCAGCGCGGATCGGGGGAACCCGCCTGATCGACAACATGCCGGTCGCCTGAGGGCGTATCGGTTCGAAAGATGGCGGGAAGGCTGGAGCGGGTAAGGGGAATCGAACCCCTCTAGCCAGCTTGGAAGGCTGGAGCATTACCACTATGCTATACCCGCTCAGGTGACGCGCCAATGCCACCGAAGCCGCGCTGGCGTCAACACGCTATTGCGCGCGGTCGCTGCTTTCAGTCCGCGCTTCCTCGGCTGACGAAGCGATGCTTTCAGCCAGAGTTGGCTCCTTCGCAGAAGTCGGCTGCGCGGGAACGCTGACTTCGATTTCGACGCGGCGATTGGTTGCCCGCCCTGCCTCGTTCGGCGTCCCGTCAGGCAGCGCATTGGGGGCGACCGGGTTCTGCTCGCCGAACGCGATGATGACGATCCGGCCCGGCGCGACACCGTTTTCGATCAACCATTCGGCCACCGCGTCGGCACGCGCCTGTGACGCGCGCAGGTTGGCTTCGTCGTCTCCGCCGCTATCGCTGTGACCGCGCAGGGTGATTTTCCCCCCCTCCGCCATCTGCGGGGAAGCGGCGACGGTCGCCAGATCGGCGCGCGCCTCTTCGGTCAATTCCGCGCCTTCGGGGAAAGCGATCCGCGTTTCCAGCGCACCGCGCGGCTCAAGCGCCTCGATCGGCTCGACCTGGAACTCGGGCCGGAAGATCGAGCGCTTGTCACCGCCCTCCTCTTCCTCGGGCGGCGGCGCGCCGCGCTGGTCGCCGCATGCGCCCAGCATGAGCGTCGAGGCGATGGCGATGAGGGAAAATTGGCGCGTGTGCTTCATATCATGCCCCCTGTTCGGTGGTCTTGTTGCGCTTGCGGTCGCGCTTGGCTGCGGCATCCTGCGCGGTGCGTTCCTGCGGCGGTGCGAAGCTGACGATGACGTCACCGGCCCGCGGTTCGGGTCGCGCCGCATGGGTAAAGAAGCGGAGCGTGCCGCTGTCGCGCACCAGCAGCAGCATCGAGGCCGCATCGGGCAGCCGCTGCTGCGCCGCCTCGAAATCGAATTCTTCCGACAGCTTGGTCTTGCGGAATACCCAGCCCCGCGCGAGCCGCTCGTTCACATCCTCGACGCCGAACCCTGTTTCAAACAAGGCGCGGCCGCGGATGCCGCTGGGCAGAGCGTGGCGGTCGTCGTCATCGACGGCATCGCCCAGCTGGAAAACCGTGTCGCGCCCGATTTCGTAAGCGAATTCATTGCACACGAGCGCGTTGTAAGCCTCGTTCTCGGTCGCCGCGACCAGCACCGCATAGGGGGCAAGATCGAGATTGTGCTCGGTCGCCTCGTTGAGGATTTCGCCATGGTAGAAGGGCAGTCCCTTCTGGCGCGCCAGCGCGAGCCGCTGCCAGCTGGAATCGACCACCATCACCGGCGATTTGAGCTCCTGCATCATCAGCGCAAGCGAGATGGTCCAGGGCGTGCTGCCGACGATCAGGATCCCCGGCCGGTTGCTGCCCTTCAGATTGAGCAGTCGCGCGACGAAATCGATGGTGAAGCCATGCGCGATGATCGTCACCACGACCACCGCGAAGCTCAGGCCGATCAGCGCGGTGCCATCATAGCCGATATCCTCGAGCCGCAGCGCGAACAGGCCGGAAATCGCCACCAGCACGATCCCGCGCGGGGCGATCCAGGCGAGGAACAAGCGCTCGTTCCACGGCACCGAGCTTCCCAGCAGGCTGAGCAGGATCGTGGCCGGGCGGACGAGGAACAGCAGCGCTAGCAGGAACAGGCCGAAGTTCCAGTTGAGATAGGCGAGTTCTTCGAATTGCAGGCTGGCAGACAGCAGGATGAAGATGCCCGCAATGAGGATCACCGCGATGTTCTGTTTGAAGGGATGAATGCTCCTCAGCGAGGAAACATTCATATTGGCCAGCGCGATACCCATCACCGTCACCGCAACAAGACCCGCTTCGTGCTCGATCTGGTTCGACAGCACGAAAACCACGATTACCGAGGTGAGCAGGACCGGGACCTTGAGGAATTCGGGCACCGCGCCGCGCGGAAAGGCCCAGGCGATCGCGGCGGCGGCGACATAGCCGATCAGACCGGCGATGATTGCGGCGATAACCAGCGGCGGGACGACTTCGATCAGTCCCGAGCCCGGCGATTCGGCGACCTTGCGGAAATATTCATAGGCGACGACCGCGCACAGCGCGCCGATCGGATCGTTGACGATCGCTTCCCACTTAAGGATCGCCGCGGGTCTGGGCTTGACCGAAGACTGGCGCAGCAAGGGCATGACCACGGTCGGTCCGGTGACCACGAGAATGCCCGCGAACAGGATCGCGACGGGCCATTCCAGCCCGCCGATCGAATGCGCGGCAACCGCGCCCAGCACCCAGGCGATGGGCACGCCGAAGATCACCAGACGCCAGACCCCGTCGCCGGCGTGGCGCAATTCGCGGAAGTCGAGGCTCAGCCCGCCTTCGAACAGGATCAGCGCGACGCCGATGGCAATCATTGGGTCGAGCAAGTCGCCAAAGGCATGTTCGGGGTCGAACAGGCCGAGGATCGGGCCTGCAAGGAAACCCGCGGCCAGCATTAGCACAATGGCCGGCCAGCCCGTGCGCCAGGCCAGCCATTGGGCGCCGATGCCCAGCATGCCGACCATCGCAATGACTAAAGACTGTTCCATGCCCCTCCCTGACTACGCGAGAATTCGCGAGCAGCGCGCCAGCACGGCGCGAGTCCTATGAATGTCCGAAGCGACGAATATATCCTGCATCGCGCTCAATCGCCCTCGAAGCCCATCAGTGTGCGGACGTCGACCGATTGGCTAGCAAGTTTGGCGCTGCCGCCCAAATCAGGCAGGTCGATGACAAAAGCCGCACGGCGTACTTCGGCCCCTGCCAGACGCAGCAGCTCGGTCGCCGCCAGCGCGGTCCCGCCGGTGGCGAGGAGATCGTCGACGATCGCCACATGCTGCCCGGGCGCCACCGCGCTGGGATCCATTTCGAGCCGGTCGAGCCCATATTCGAGCTCATAATCCACCCCGATCACGGCGCAGGGCAGCTTGCCCGCCTTGCGGATCGGCAGGAACGGACGGCGCAGCCGCGCCGCGACCGCGGCCCCGAAGATGAACCCCCGCGCTTCCATTCCGGCAATCGCCTCGGCGCCTTCGACCGCCTCCGCCAGCCATTCGACCGAGGCGGCGAAGCCCGGTCCATGACCGAGCAGAGTGGTGATGTCGCGGAACTGGATGCCCGTCTTGGGAAAGTCCGGGATCGTGCGGACCAGGGCCTTGAGTTCATCGGGTGTCATCATCTTTTCCCCGCCAAGCAAAACGCCCCTCGCATCGTGTGGATGCAAGGGGCGTCGTACGTGGGTCTGGAAATGCCGATCAGTCGGCTTTGCGCTTTGCCGCAGCCCAGATCTGGTTCTTCGACAGATAGGCAAGGATCGTCGCGAAGAGCAGGAAGACCAGTACCGGCCAACCCTTCTGCTTGCGCTCTACCAGCGTCGGTTCCGCGGTCCAGGTCAGGAAGGCCGCGACATCTTCCGACATCTGCTGCACCGTCGCCTCGGTACCATCGTCATAGGTCACCTGATCGGTCGTCGTCAGCGGCGGCGCCATGGCGAGGTTGAGGTTCGGGAAATAGGGGTTGTGGTGCAGACCCGGTCCGGGCGCTGCCTCGGGATGATGCTCGAGCAGTTCTTCGGTCGGTTCGTCATAGCCCGCGAGCAGCGAAGCGACATAATTGGTACCGTCACCGCGTGCCTTGGTTATCAACGACAGGTCGGGCGGGATGGCGTTGTTGTTCGCTGCCGCCGCCGCAACATTGTTCGGATAGGGCGACGGGAAGTAATCGGTCGGCAGGCCTGGACGCGAGGTCGCCTCGCCGGTATTCGGATCGATGCCCGGCACCTGCTTCGAGGCGGCGAACGCCTTCACCTGACCTTCGTCATAGCCCAATTGTTCGAGATCGCGGAAGGCGACGAACTTGAGGCTGTGGCAGGCCGAGCAGACCTCATCATAGACCTTGAAGCCGCGCTGCAGCTGCTGGATGTCCCATTTGCCGAAAGCGCCGTCGAAGGAATAGGCGATATCGCGCGGTTCCTCGTAGGGAAGATGCCCGGCGGGCTCTTCGGTCATCGCGGCGTAGGCACCGATGACGAAGGAATAGAGCGCGATAATCGCGAAGCCGAGGCCGACGAGAATGGCGACGAGGCGGATGCTGAGAAGCTTGGTCATGTCTTTTCTCGTAACTCGCTTAGACGCCCGGCGTCGTGTTTTCGCCAAGCACTGCCTTCTTGTCCGAGCCGAGGACGGCTTCGGTGATCGAATAGGGCAGCGGGGCGGGCTTCTCGATCTGGCTGACGATCGGCAGGACCACCAGGAAGTGCAGGAAGTAGTAAGCCGTCGCCACCTGGCTGAGCATCACATAAGGCTCTTCCGCCGGGGCGCCGCCACAAACGAACAGCACGCCCATCGTGGGGATCAGACCGAACCAGAAGAACTTGCGGAACAGCGGGCGGTAGTGGCCGCTGCGCACCGGCGACTTGTCGAGCCAGGGCAGGAAGAACCAGATCAGGATCGAACCGAACATCGCGATCACACCCAGCAGCTTGGCCGGCAGGATGAAATCGACGGTGAACGCGCGCAGGATCGCGTAGAACGGCCAGAAATACCATTCGGGGACGATATGCGCCGGCGTCGAAAGCGGGTTGGCTTCGATATAGTTGTCGGGGTGCCCCAGCGCATTGGGCAGGAAGAACACCATCGCGAAGAACAGCAGCAGCGCGACGCCCAGGCCGAACCCGTCCTTGGCCGTGTAATACGGGTGGAACGGCAGCGTGTCGCTTTCGCTTTTCACTTCGACCCCGGTCGGGTTGGACGAACCCGGGATATGCAGCGCCCAGATGTGCAGGATGACGACACCTGCGATCACGAAGGGCAGCAGGAAGTGCAGCGAGAAGAAGCGGTTGAGCGCGGCATTGTCGGGCGCGAACCCGCCGAGCAGCCAGATCTGGATCGGTTCGCCGACCAGCGGGATGGCGCCGAACAGGCCGGTAATGACCTTGGCACCCCAGAAGCTCATCTGGCCCCAGGGAAGGACGTAACCCATGAAAGCGGTCGCCATCATGAGCAGGAAGATTACTACGCCGAGCAGCCAGATCATCTCGCGCGGGGCCTTGTAGGACGAATAGAACAGGCCGCGGAAGATGTGCAAATAGACGACGATGAAGAAGAAGCTGGCGCCGTTGGCGTGCGCATAGCGCATCAGCCAGCCCCAGTTGACGTCGCGCATGATATGCTCGGTAGTCGCGAAGGCGACCTGCGCATTCGCCGCATAATGCATCGCCAGCACCACGCCGGTGACGATCTGCACAACGAGGAAGAAGCCCGCGAGGACGCCGAAGTTCCAGAAATACGAGAGGTTGCGCGGCACCGGATAGCCCGCGCCCACCGCGTTATAGACGAGGCGCGGCAGCGGCAGTTTCTCGTCGAGGAACTTGGTGACCCCATTGGTGGGGGTATATTCCTTGGCCCAGGGAAAGCTCATTGTTTCGTCTCTTCTCTCTAAGCTCAGCCGACCTGGATGACGGTGTCCGAGGTGAACTCGTATTCCGGCACTTCGAGATTGGTCGGCGCCGGGCCTTTGCGGATACGGCCGGCGGTGTCGTAGTGCGAACCGTGGCAGGGGCAGAAGTAGCCGCCGAACTCACCCTTCACTTCGCCTTCGGCGGCGCCCAGCGGGACGCAACCGAGGTGGGTACAGACGCCCATGGTGACGAGCATGTCGCCATGGCCTTCCTTGGTCCGTTCGGCCAGCGACTGCGGGTCGCGCAGCGAATCCGTCGGCGTGGCATTGGCTGCCGAAACCTCGTCCGGCGTCAGGCGGCGGATGAACAGCGGCTGCTTGCGGAACACGGCCTTGATCGCCTGGCCCGGCTCGATCGCCGAGACATCGACTTCGGTCGAGCTCGCAGCGAGCACGTCCTTCGACGGGGCCATCTGGCTGACCAGCGGATAAACCACCGCGAGACCACCGATACCGGCGGCGCTTACCGCCGCGATGTCGAGGAAATCGCGACGCCGAATACCGTCGCCGGTTTCGCCTGCCATTGCGGGAGTTGCGGTTGCAGCGGTCTCTGCCATCAGCGCTTGCCTTGCCTGCCTTGTACCTGCGCCTGGCCCGGGGGCATTGCGGCGCGATGTGCGAATCCAATGACCGGACGTTTAGGAAAGCCGGTGCGCTCGATCGACGATGCGTGCGCGAAAGCCCCCAGTATGCCCGGTTTGGACGCGCCTCTAGCCGCTATGCGACAGGTTGCCAACCGCCATTTTGGCAAGCTTCGTGCACTCCCGCGCAATGCCGCGCAATGGTGTGCGCAATCGTATGCGATTGCATCCCACCGGGTCGCGCGGTTCAGGCAGGCAGCCCGATAATGCTGATCTGGCGTCCGTTTGTCGGCTGAGCGCGGTGCGTCGCGCGGCGATAGGAGAAGAAGCGAACCGGCTGCGTATAGGTGTCTTCGCGCAGATCCTCGACCTGCCCCACACCCGCGGATTGCAACCGGTGCGCGGCATAGGCGGGGAGGTCGAACTGGCAGTGCCCGGCGCGGCCGGACGCAAAGAACCGCGCATCCTCCTCGGCAAAGGCGTGGCGGAAGGCTTGATCGACCTCATAGCTTGCCTGCGCGATGGTCGGGCCGATTGCGGCAACAATGCCTGCAGGATCCGCGCCGAGCGATACCATTGCCGCGACCGTGTTCTCCAGCACCCCGCCCAGCGCGCCGCGCCACCCGGCGTGTGCGGCACCGATCACGCCCGCGACGGGATCGGCAAACAACACCGGGGCGCAATCCGCGGTGACGATCCCCAGCGCAAGACCCGCTCGGTCGGTGACCAAGGCGTCGCCGTCGGGCAAGGCCTCGCCCGCATGGGTTACCGCGAAGACTGCGCTCGAATGCACCTGCTTGATACGAACCAGCGGGGCTCCCGGAATGATCTCGGCAACATCGAGCCCCCTAGAGCTCGAGAACCCGTGCGGGATGCCGTCCAGCGACGCCGCCTTGAGATAGGTGCTCACCAAGCTTCTAGCCCAGCGAACGGGTCACTTGCTCGAACGTGTCGCGCGACAGCTTGGGCGATTGGGCAATCCGCTCGAGCGCCTCGCGCATCAGTTTCGCGCGGCCTTCCTCGATCCGCTGCCAGCGACCCAGCGGCGGGACGAAGCGCGCCGCGGTCTGCGCATTGATCGGATCGAGTTCGAGAATGAGATCGGCGAGCATGCGGTAGCCCTCGCCATCGGCAGCGTGGAAGGCCTGCGGATTGGCAGCGAAGGCCATATAGAGCGAGCGTACACGATTCGGATTCTTGAGCGTGAAATCGGGATGTTCGCGCAGCGCCTTCATGTTCGATCGCATTCGGATGGAGCGAGCTGGCCTGCAGCGCGAACCATTTGTCGATCACCAGTGCATTGCCCGCATAGCGGTTGTAGAAGTCGAGCAGCTTGCCCGTGCGCGCCGCGCTGTCGAGCCCCGCCAGCACCATTAGCGCGCCCTGCCGGTCGGTCATATTATCGGCGCCGTCATATTGATGCGCGGCGAGCTCGGCAGCCTTGGTCGGATCGCCGGCGGCGGCATAGGCGAGCACCAGCGTCTTGACCTTGCGCGCGCCCTTGCCTTGCGCATCGAGCGAGAACGGCACCTTGCCGGTGCGCTCGTAAAGCGCATCGAATTGCGCCGCGAGCCGCGTCCCGAGATCGGCCTTCAATGCCTCGCGTTCGGCATGGATGCGGCCCGGATCGGCGACCAGCAGCTGCTCGGCGACATAAGTCTGGCCGGGCATCACCATGAGTTCGCCGCGCATGAGATCGTCGAGCTGGTCGTCCTCGATCACCGCGCGCATCGCCTGCGCGATGTCGGTCCGCGCCGCCTCGCGCTCGCCATTGTCCATTTCGCCCGACACGGCGGCGACGAGATGGCCGGTCATCAATTCCTGCATCGCTTCATAGCGGGCGAAGGGATCGTCATCCTTCGCGGCGAGGAAGACGAGGTCTTCGCGCGACACATCACGATCGATCGAGACCGGGGCGGAGAAGGCGCGGTTGATCGACAGGATCGGCCGTTCGGCGAACCCGTCGAAGGTGAACTCGCCGCTGTCCTTGTCCAGTACCACCAATTGCTCGCCCGAATGCGTCCCGCTGGTGCGATCGAACAGCGCCAGCTTGAGCGGGATCGGCATCGGCTGCTTGCCAGGCTGGCCGGGGGTTGCGGGCACCGTCTGCGTTAGCTTGACCCGCGCTGTGTCACCTTCATGCACAAGCGTGACCGCTACCTTGGGCGTGCCCGCCTGCGCATACCACAGGCGGAATTGTGCGAGGTCCAGGCCCGTCCCCGCCTCGATTGCGGCGACGAAATCCTCGCAGGTCGCCGCCTCGCCATCGTGGCGGTCGAAATAAAGGTCGGTGCCTTGGCGGAACCGCTCCACGCCCGCCATGGTGCGCATCATGCGGATCACCTCGGCGCCCTTGTTATAGACTGTCGAGGTGTAGAAATTGCTGATTTCACGATAGGAATCGGGCCGGATCGGATGCGCGAGCGGGCCTGAATCCTCGGGGAACTGGATCCCGCGCAACACGCGCACATCCTCGATCCGCTTGACCGGCTCGCTGCCCATATCGGCGCTGAACAACTGGTCGCGCAGTACGGTGAAGCCTTCCTTCAGGCTCAGCTGGAACCAGTCGCGGCAGGTTACGCGGTTACCCGACCAATTATGGAAATATTCGTGCCCGATCACCCCCTCGACCCCGTCGTAATCGCCATCGGTCGCGGTTTCGGGATCGGCGAGGACGTATTTCGTGTTGAAGACGTTGAGGCCCTTGTTCTCCATCGCGCCCATGTTGAAATCGCTGACCGCGACGATGCTGAACAGGTCGAGGTCGTATTCGCGCCCGAACACCTCCTCGTCCCATTGCATCGAGCGCTTGAGGCTCTCCATCGCGTGTTCGGTGCGGTCGAGATCGCCCTCGCGCACATAGACATTCAGTTCGACCTCGCGCCCGCCCATGGTCGTGAAGTGGTCGGTCCGCGCGACCAGATCGCCGGCAACCAGCGCGAAGAGGTAGGACGGCTTGGGCCAGGGATCGTGCCATTCGGCCCAATGTGTGTCGCCGTCGGCGCCCTCACCCGTGCGGTTGCCATTGCACAGCAGTACGGGGAATTGCGCCCGCGGCCCGTTCATCCGGACGGTATAGGTGCTCAGCACATCGGGCCGGTCGGGGAAGAAGGTGATTCGGCGGAACCCTTCGGCTTCGCATTGCGTGCAGAGCATGCCGTTCGAGGCATAAAGTCCCATCAGCTGCGAATTGTCCGAGGGGTCGAGCTCGGTGACGATGGTCAGCACATGGCGATCACCCGGCAGCGTCACGATCAGATCGTCGCCATCCAGCATATGCCCGTCGCACGACCCGCCGTCACAGGCGAGCGAGACCAGCGCCAGCCCGTCGCCATTCAGGCGGATGGTCGGCGAAGCGGCGGCGTCGGGATTGCGCTCGACATCGAGCGTGGTGGTGATCCGTGTTGCCTCCAAACCCAATTCGAATTCCATCCGGATCGTCGGGATCAGCCACGGGAAGGGCGTGTAATCCTCGCGCCGGATGACCGGCGGTGCCTTGGGCTCGATGGCGGCATCGGCCATTACGGGATTGCCGTCGGGCGTGGCGGGAGTGCGCGCAATATCCATGGAATTCCTGTCGAATGCGGGGTCGAAAACGTAGTGTCATTCCTTGCAACGCCCGTCGAGACTTTGCGTTCACTGGTCGGCTCGCATCGGCCCGGCGATTGACAGCATCGCACCCGTGGCGCAGCGAAAGGGCGACGGAGGGAATGACATGCTGGACCTGCTTGCCGCCACATCGGACGGCTTCGATGTCGCAAGTGCGACGCGCGCCTATCTCGACACGCTCCAGGGCCCAGCCCGCGCGCAATCGGATGCCTATTTCGAAGGGGGATACTGGTTGCCGCTGTGGGGCACCGCGATCGGCGTGCTGGTCGACTGGCTGTTCCTGCGCTTCCGCATCGCGCATGCTCTGTGCGCCTTCGGCGAGCGGGTGAGCAAGAGGCTCTGGATCGTCACTGCGATCACCGCCTTTTTCTACACGCTGATCGGAACGCTGCTGACGCTGCCGTGGACGATCTACGCCGGCTATACCCGCGAAAAGCGCTACGACCTGCTCGACCAGACGTTTGGTGCCTGGGTGGGCGAGCAGGCGATCGGCATCGCCATGGGGCTGATCCTCATGCCGCTGGCGGTGGTCGCGATCTACGCGCTGATCCGCCGTATGCCGCGCAGCTGGTGGCTGTGGAGTACCGGCGTGCTCGGCCTGTTCATGCTTTTCGCCATGATACTGGGTCCGGTGTTCATCGCGCCGCTGTTCAACCAGTATACCGAGCTGGAAGACGGACCCCTGCGCGACCGGATCGAGGCGGTGGCGGCGCAACACGAGATCCCGGCCGAGAACATCTACGTGTTCGACCAGTCGAAGCAGCACAAGCGCATCTCGGCCAATGTCTCGGGGCTTGGTCCGACGATCCGGATCTCGCTCAACGACAATCTGCTTGAGCGGACCAGCGAAGAGGAAATCCTCGCGGTGATGGGTCACGAGATGGGTCACTATAAATTGCACCACACGTGGTGGATCGTGGGGATCCTGCTGGCGCTCTTCGCGCTCGGCCTGTTCGTCACCAGCCGCGTCGCGCCTGCGCTGATCCGGCGCTATGGCGAGCGGTGGGGGGTGCGAGACATGGGCGACCCGGCCTCGCTCCCGGTGCTGGCGATCTGTCTGGGCATATGGATGTTCCTGATGACCCCGGCGACCAATTCGCTGATCCGCTGGGCGGAAAGCGAAGCCGACGCGTTCGGGCTCGATGCCGCACAGGAACCTGACGGCTTCGCCAAGGTGGCGATGCGCCTGTCCGAATATCGCAAGATCGAACCCGGTCCGCTGGAAGAATTCGTGTTCTTCGACCATCCCAGCGGCGCGACCCGCGTGCGCATGGCGATGCAGTGGAAGGCGGACAATGTCGAAAACCCGCAGGTTGTCGTGCCCGAAGAAGGCTATCTCGACAGCGAATGAGCCGCCTGCTGATCTTTGGCCTCGGCTATACCGCCACGCGCATAGCGGATGCCCTGCGCGGGCGCGGCTGGCAGGTCGATGCCACGGGCAGCGCGGGCAATCTCGCATTCGGCGATAATGGTGCCGTTAGCGGGGCCTTGGAGCGCGCAACCCATGTGCTGAGTTCGGTCCCGCCAGCGGAAGACAGCGATCCGGTGCTCGACCGTTACGGCGATTCGCTGTCGGGGAAGTGGCTGGGCTATCTTTCGTCGACGGGTGTCTATGGCGACGCGGCGGGGGCCTGGGTCGACGAAGCCTCTCCGACAGGCGGCGGGCGGAGGCAGGCCCGTGCCGAGTGCGATGCACGCTGGCTCGAAGCGGGCGCCCGGGTGTTCCGGCTGCCCGGGATTTATGGCCCGGGGCGCAGTGCGTTCGACCGCGTCGAAGCGGGCAAGGCGCGCCGCATCGACCTGCCCGGCCAGGTGTTCAGCCGCGTCCATGTCGCCGATATCGTCGCTGGCGTGGTTGCTGCGATGGAGACCGACGCGCCGGCGGGGGCCTATAATCTGTCCGACGATTTGCCGACCAGTCAGAACTCCGTGATCGAGGAAGCCTGCCGCCTGCTGGGCCGCGAGGCGCCCGCGCTGCAATCGATCGACGCCGCCGGATTGTCGCCGATGGCACGCGGGTTCTATGCCGAGAACCGCAGGGTCGCGAATGGCAAGGCGAAGCGCGTGCTGGGCTGGCAGCCCCGCTTCGCCACTTATCGCGAAGGTCTGGCGGCGATCAGGGCTCGGGAGTAGCGCGCCGCGGAGGGGCATTCGCCCGCCCGCGCATCGCAACCACCATCCCGATCAGCGTGATCACCGCGCCGGTGGCGGGCAACGCGCCCCATTCGAAGCCCTCGAACAGTGTCGACAGCACCATCGCGACAATCGGCACGATGACCGAGCTGTAGGCCGCTCGCCCCGCCCCTACCTTGCGCACCAGCCCGTAATAGAGCGGGAAAGTGACCACCGAACCGGCAAGCCCGAGATAGAGGATCCCGAGCGTATAGGACGCGCGCGGATCGAATTGCGGCGGGCCGTCAGCGATCAGCGCGTAGATGGTGTTGATGATCGCCCCGGCCGTCATCGACCAGGCAAGCAGCGCGAGGAAGGGCTGCCGCTTGGCGCCCTCCATCGCCTGGGTGATATTCGCCGCGCTCGCCGAAAGGATACCGCCGACGGTCAGCGCCGCGCCCAGCAGGACCTCGGTCAGCGTCGCGGGCGAGGACCGCCATTCATGCGCAAACAGCAGCGAGACGCCGAGCGCCGCGATCGCCGAGCCGAGGACGAAGGCCCCGGTGATCGGCTGGCGGAGGAAGATGCGCCCGAAGATAGCGTTGGGCACCACCAGCAGCGCGAACATAACCGCCACGAGGCCCGAGGTGATGTAGCTCTCGGCGTTATAGACGAAGCCGAAATTGAGCGTGAACTGGAACAGTCCCAGCAGGAGCGCCCAGCGCAATCCTCCCGCGACCAGCCGAAGCGGTTCGCGCCGCACCGCGGCAAGCACGAACATGGCGCACGCGGCAATCATGAAGCGGTAGGAGATCGACCAGCTGGCCGGGACGCTGGCGATCTGGTCGCGGATAACCAGCCAGGTCCCGCCCCAGATCAGGCTGACCAGCAGAAAAGCAGCGAAATTGCGCGGGGTGAGGAGGCTTTCCGCCTCATGTGCCGCACTCATAGGCTGGCCACGGCCTTGGCCAGTGCGGTCGCATCCTGCTCGCGCGTGTTCCAGGCGGTAACGAAGCGCGCGGCATCGTCGCCCCAGTCGTAGAATCCGAAGCCCTGATCGCGCAGCGCCGCGCGCTCGTCCGGGGTGCAGCGCACGAAAAGCTCATTGGCTTCGACGGGATGCATCAGGCGGTCCGCACAGGCCGCGCCGATCTCTGCCGCAGCGGCATTGGCATGACGTGCATTGGCGAGCCAGATGTCGCCTTCGAGCATTGCACGCAGCTGTGCGGCGAGGAAACGGCCCTTCGACTGGAGATGGCCTGCGCGTTTGCGGCGATAACGCGCGACATCGGCCAGCGCGGGATCGAAGAACACGATCGCTTCCGCGCTCATGGCCCCGTTCTTGATGAAGCCGAAGCTGAGCGCATCGACCGGCCCCGCTGCCGCAGCAGGCGTGCAGTCGAGGAATGCCACTGCATTGGCAAAGCGCGCTCCATCCATGTGGAGGCCGAGCCCGCGCTCGCTGGCGAGTTCGGCAATCGCGGCGATCTCGCCGGGACGATAGCTGCAGCCATATTCGCTGGCCTGCGTAATCGAGATGGCATGCGGCTGGACCTGGTGGACATCGTCGCGGATCGGATCGAGGACCGCAGCGATGGTTTGTGGCGTCAGTTTCGCACCCTCGCCCGATGCCAGCATGAGCTTTGCGCCGTGGAGATAGAAACCGGGGGCCCCGCCCTCGTCCATCTCGATATGCGCTTCCTCATGGCACACAAGGCCGCCATGCGGCGGCACCATCGTCGCCAGCGCGAGACAGTTTGCCGCGGTGCCCGTTGCGACCCACAGCACTGTGCAGGGCCGCTCGAACACCTGCGCAAAACTGTCGTTCAGAGCGGCGCTCAGCGCGTCGCCATCATAGGGAGTATCGGGGGCATCTGCGGCCTTGAGAGCATCCCATACGGCGGGGTGGACCGAGGCGGCATTATCGGAGAGAAACTGCATCGGAACGCCATAGCTATGTGGGCGTTGGTTGCCCAGAAAGGAAACTTTCGACAATGAAAGCGGGCGAAATTGTAATCGAACGTCGTAACCGGGTAACTCACGGAGAATATCTGGTTAGTATCGGCGACAATCCGGCTTCTGGCCGGCTGACATGGACCTTGCGCAACGATGCGCGCGATGCCGAGCACACGGTCGTCCCCGCCGCGCTTCGCGGCCAGGGCATCGCCGGTCGCTTGGTCGATGCGCTGATCGAGGATGCGCGCAGCGAAGGCTTCAAGATCATCCCGACCTGTTCCTATGTCGCGGCGCAATTCGACCGCCATCCCGAATGGGCAGACTTGCGCGCCTAGGCTTCGCGCAGTTGCCCATCGACGATTGCGGAGAAGTCCTGCTCGGCCATGGAGTCGAGCACGGCATGGCGGATACGCCGTGCGTCTGCCAGCGTTAGTCCGCGCATGCACAACCGGCCGCCCGCCAGCCCGAAATGGATATCCGCATAGCCGCGCAGACGCGCCAGCGGGTGGCGGACGATATCGACCGATTGCAGCTTGCGCCGCGAGCCGATCGCGAGGCTTGGCGCAAACCATCCGCGGCGCAGATACAGCTGGCGGGCGTCCAGCGCGTGGCGGCTCCAGCGCCAGGATAGATATTCGTGCAGTCCCATCCAGACGCCCCCGACCAGCGGCGGAAGCAATGCCAGTTCCCAGCGGCCCAGAACCGCCGCAACGCCCGCGACCGCGATCATCACCGCGAAACCCATAAGGAAGTTGTCGATCCGGTAGGCCGGCGCGGCGCGGGTCCATCCGAGGTCGGTGGGCGGTAGCGCGAACCCGGTTTCACCGACGACCGGCGCGATCTCGTCCATTTGCGCGAACGGCACCGCCTCGTGATTGGCCGAGCCGCTATCGCTCGCAAGGCTGACAACCTTAAGCGTGTGCCAGCCGAACAGGCGGCGCAGGAAGCCGGTCTTGATGCGCAGCGCCTGCACCCGGTGTACGGGCATGACCAGATCGGTCCGGGTAAGCAGCCCACGCCGGCGCCGGAGGCCCTTGTCGGTGCGTTCGAGCCGGAAATTCCATTCACGCAACACGGTCCGGATCACGCCGGTCAGGACACCGATCAGCGCCAGCGATCCGACCGCGATGATGCCGCCCACGAATTGGGCGAGGAAGCCCAGCCCTGCCAGCCATTGCCCCGGTCCGGCCAATTGTTCGCGCCAGGCACGCCAGTCCCAGACCTCGAACGGCAGGATGAAATCGAACTGCTGCGCCAGACCGGCAGCCACGGCCACGACCGCGAGCGAGAATTCGAACAGGCCGAAGGTGACTACGCGCTTGGGCGACATGGCGAAGAGCAATCTAGCGCTCTCCTCCAGCAGAGCTGCGGACGCGCCGTCGACCGGTTCGGCAGCAATTCCTTCGCGGCGGCTTCGCGCCAGTTCGCGCAGTCGCTCGCCTTCGCTCTCGGGCACATAGGCCAGCTTGAGGTCGTCCCCGCCGCCCGCGCCGGTTTCGAACTTCACCTCGACCAGCCCGAACAGTCGCGGCAACAGCTTCTGCTCGAGGCTCACGTCCTGGATGCGCTCGTAAGGCACCGAGCGCGCGGAGCGCGACAACACACCGCTGTCGACGCGAATGTCCGCCGCCCCGACGGTATAGGTCAATCGGCTCCAGCGCAGATAGGCGAACAGCAGGTTGAACCCGACCCCGACAACCACCAGCGGGAGGAAGTAGACGATAACATCGTCGAAATCGCCCCTGTCGAGGATCGCAAACCCGCCGACGATGATCGGGAGGACCAGCTGCCCCACCAGCGACGCGGCACGCACAGCGAACGTGCGCGGGTCGGTGCGGAGCGGCGTTGCGGCGGGGTCCTCGCTCACCGCGTATCGCGCCTGATGGCGGTACGAATATCCTCGCGCATGGCCGTGGCATCCGCATGCCGCAGCCCGGGCAGCGACACCGAGGCGTTATGCGTGCCTGCCGTATGCACCGTCAGCGTGGCCAGCCCGAAGGCACGCTCGAGCGGTCCCTGACCGACATCGATATGCTGCACCCGGCCCAAGGGGACTACCGTATCGGCACGAAAGAACACTCCGCGCACCACCCGCAACCGTTCCCCGGCAAGCGAATAACCGCGCGCATTGTAGCGCCGCAGCGGTACGCGGATCAGCGCATAGGCAATCACTGCCAGCGCCGGGATCCACACTACGCCGGTCCAGCCCGGGATCGCGATCTCCGCAATCGTCGCCGCGATCAGCAGGATCAGCGCCGCGATCCCCAGCTGGACACGCAATAGCGATTTATAGGCCGGGTCGAGCGGGGTCAGGTCGTCGGGTTGGTCCATGGCGTTATAGCTAGGCAATACAGCGCGGCGATTCAATCTAGTTTCGCCGCCGACCTGCGCTATGCCAGAGGACGACAGGGGAGAGAGTGATGGATATTTCGCAGCTGATGTTTCGCGACGGGCTGATGGAGGGCGAACGCATTCTCGTCACCGGGGGCGGGACCGGGCTGGGCCGCGTCATGGCCGAGGCTTTCCTCAAACTGGGCGCCAAGGTGCATATCTGCGGGCGGCGCCAGGGCAAACTGGACGAGACTGCGGAGGAACTGACCGGGCGCCACGGCGGCACGCTGGTCGGTCATGCCTGCGACATCGGCAATCCCGATGCGATCCATGCTATGGTCGATGCCATCTGGGAGCACGGACCGCTGACCGGTGTGGTCAACAATGCCGCGGGCAATTTCATCAGCCGGACCGAAGACCTGTCGGTGGGCGGCTTCAACGCGATCAGCGATATTGTCTTTCGGGGCAGTTTCTACGTCACGCTCGATGTCGGCAAGCGGCTTATCGAGGAGGGGTGCCGGGCGAACTTCCTTTCCATCCTCACCACCTGGGTGTGGAACGGCGGCCCATTCGTGGTGCCGAGCGCGATGAGCAAGGCGGGGCTCAATGTGATGACGCAGAGCCTGGCGGTCGAATGGGGTCGCCATGGCCTGCGCTTCAATGCCATCGCGCCGGGGCTGTTCCCCACCGACGGGATGAGCGCGCGCCTGTCACCCGGCGGACGCGGCGGCAATTCTCACGATGACATGAACCCGATGGGCCGCCATGGCGAAATGCACGAACTTGCCAATCTGGCGGTGTTCCTGATGGGACCCGGTGCGGGATGGATCAACGGCGAGACGATCGCCATCGACGGCGCCGGCTACAAGGCGCACGGCGGCAGCTTCTACAGCGCGCTCAAGGACATGGGCGACGAGCAATGGAGCGCAATGCGCGAGATGATCAAGGGGACCAATGCGCAGGACAAGTCCGAGCGCACGACCTAATGCGTCCCGCCCTGCAAGGCGGACGAACACCCCGAAACCGGGGAACCATTTCTCTGCGAAAAATGGTGCTGCTGGGGAGGATTGAACTCCCGGCCTCACCCTTACCAAGGGTGCGCTCTACCACTGAGCTACAGCAGCACATGGTGCCCGCGAATGGCATCGCGGGGTGGAGGCGCGCGCTATTGGCAGAGACGCGGGATAAGTCAACCTTAGGTTGCTTATCGCGCGCGATTTGCCGAAGAGTTGCGCGATGGCCGCTGAAAAAGAAGAAATGACCCGTGAGGAGCGCCTTGCCGCAAAACTTCGCGAGAACCTGCGTCGCCGCAAAGCGCAGGGCCGCGAAATGCGCGAATCGGACGCACACCCCCTTTCCAATGACGATGCGGGCAGCTAACGCGCCTTGCTCCTAGGGGAATTACGGGAGCCTCCCAGTGTCCAAGCTGATCCTCGTCCGTCACGGGCAAAGCGAGTGGAACCTCGCCAACCGCTTTACCGGCTGGTGGGATGTCGACCTGACCGAAAAGGGCGAGGTCGAGGCGCGCGAGGCGGGCGAGCTGATGAAGGCCAAGGGCGTCTTGCCCACCATTGCCTTCACCAGCGTCCAGAAACGCGCGATCAAGACGCTCAATATCGCGCTCGAGGCCTGCGACCGGCTGTGGATCCCGGTGACGCGCGACTGGCACCTCAACGAACGGCATTATGGCGGGCTGACCGGGCTCAACAAGCAGGAAACGCGCGAGCGTCACGGCGACGAGCAGGTGCACATCTGGCGTCGCAGCTTCGACGTGCCGCCCCCCGAGCTCGAGCCGGGGAGCACTTTCGATCTGGCGGACGATCCGCGCTATGACGGGATCGACGTTCCGCACACCGAAAGCCTCAAGCTCACCATCGAACGTGTCCTGCCCTATTGGGAGGAAGCGATCCTGCCGCAGCTTGGCAAGGGCGAGACGGTGATCATTTCGGCGCATGGCAATTCGCTGCGCGCGCTGGTCAAGCACCTGTCGAACATCTCGAACGACGAGATTACCGGGCTCGAGATTCCCACCGGCCAGCCGATCATCTATGAATTCGACGGCACGCAGGTGACCGGCGAACGCTATTACCTGAAGGATAGCTGAGGTGACTGCCCCGGGGAACGCCAAGGTTGCGATTGTCATGGGCAGCCAGTCCGACTGGGACACCATGACCTGCGCCGCCGAAGTGCTCGGCGAGCTCGGCGTCGCCACCGATGTCCGCATCGTCTCCGCGCATCGCACGCCCGAGCGGATGTATGACTTCGCCAAGGGCGCGGCTGCCGCGGGCTTCGAAGTTATCATCGCGGGTGCCGGCGGAGCCGCACACCTGCCCGGCATGATCGCCGCGCTGACGCATGTTCCCGTGCTCGGTGTACCGGTCCAGTCGCGGGCGCTGTCGGGCGAGGACAGCCTGCTGTCGATCGTACAGATGCCGGCCGGGGTCCCCGTGGGAACGCTGGCGATCGGCAAGGCCGGTGCCACCAATGCAGGCCTGTTTGCTGCGGCGATCCTCGCCAATCATGACGCCGACCTGTCGCAGCGGCTGCAGGACTGGCGCGCGGCGCGCAGTGCGGCGGTGACCGAGCGTCCCGTCGACTGATGCTGAAGCGCGGCGGTACGATCGGGATTCTCGGGGGCGGCCAGCTTGGCCGGATGATGGCCATGAGCGCGGCGCAACTGGGCTATCGCTGCATTGCCTATGCCCCCGAAGGCGACAATGTCGTGAGCCAGGTGTGCGACGATGTGTTCCACAACAAGTGGGACGACACCGCGGCGCTCGCCGCCTTTGCCGCGCAATGCGATGTGGTGACCTGGGAATTCGAGAATGTCCCCGTCCCGGCCGCGCAGGCCATGCCCGCCAGCCGCACCTTCCCCCATCCCCGCGCGCTTGAAACTGCCCAGGACCGGCTGGCCGAAAAGCGCTTCGTCGAAGACCTCGGCGGACGGCCCGCCGCGTATGCGCGGGTCGATTCGCGCGCCGACCTCGAAGCCGCGGTCGACCGGCTGGGGGTGCCCGGCATCCTCAAGACGCGGCGCGATGGCTATGACGGCAAGGGCCAGTGGCGGATCGGTTCGGACCGCGATGTCGCGGGGCTGAGCCTGCCCGAGACACCGCTGGTGTACGAAGCCTTCGTCGAGTTCAAAGCCGAGTTCTCGGTGATCCTCGTGCGCGCACAGGACGGCGCGATCAGCTTCTGGGATTCGCCGCGCAACAGCCATGAGGACGGGGTGCTCGCCACCTCGACGCTGCCCGCCGGCGAACCGATCGAGGCGCAGGTAGAACCGGCGCGCGAACTTGCCCGGCAGGTCGCCGATGCGCTCGAATATGTCGGCGTGCTGACGCTCGAATTCTTCGCCACGCGCGACGGACCGGTGTTCAACGAGATGGCCCCGCGGGTGCACAATTCAGGGCATTGGACGATCGAGGGCGCGGTCACGAGCCAGTTCGAAAATCACATCCGGGCAGTCGCCGGGCTGCCGCTGGGGGACACCGCAACGGCCGCGAAAACGGTCACCATGAGCAATATCGTGGGCAAGGACATAAAGGGGGCACACGGCCACCTGGAGACCGCCGACACGCACCTGCACGATTATGGCAAGGCCCAGGTTCGGGCGGGCCGCAAGATGGGCCATGTGACCCGGCTCGAACGGTGAGCCTGTTTCTGATCTATGCCCGCGCCGCCAACGGCTGCATCGGCCGCGACGGCGCGCTGCCGTGGCACCTGCCTGCCGACCTCAAGCGGTTCAAGGCACTGACCATGGGCAAGCCGATGATCATGGGCCGCAAGACCTTCGAGAGTCTGCCCGGTCTGCTGCCGGGACGCCGCCATATCGTACTGACCCGGCGCGAGCGGTGGGATTCGACTGGCGCCGAGGTCGTGCGCTCGGTCGAGGAAGCGCTGGCGCTGGCGGGTGGCGACGACGTTGCGGTAATCGGCGGGGCAGCGATCTTCGATGTGTTTGCCGCGCATGCCGACCGCATCGAACTGACCGAGATCCACGCCGATTTCGAGGGCGACACTTTCATGTCCGCGCCCGGCCCGGGATGGGAAATGGTTGGCCGCGAGGACTTCGGGGGCACCGACGAACACCCCGCCTATAGCTTCGTCACGCTGGAACGCGCAGCGTGAAGCGCAAGCTGTTCCTCGGCCTGACCGGAGTGGTTGTCCTTGCGCTGGCCGCTTTCTTCATCTTCGCCCCCGGCGTGGTCGAGCGGGGGATGAACCAGGTCGACGGCGAGCCGCTGATCGAAGTGTCGGACGAGGCCAAGGCTCTCCACGCGACACTCGCTATCGTCGACCTGCATTCGGATACACTCCTGTGGAAGCGCGACCTGCTCGAACGCGCGGGGCGCGGGCATGTCGACTTGCCTCGACTACGCGAAGGCAATGTCGCGCTGCAGGTCTTCTCGAGCGTGACCAAGACCCCCAAGGACCAGAATTACGACGCCAACGGCGCCGATAGCGACAATATCACCCTGCTCACCATCGCGCAGCTTCAGCCCATGCGCACCTGGAACAGCCTGCTCGAACGCTCGCTCTGGCATGCGCAGAAGCTCGAGACCGCGATCGAAGAGGGGCGCGGCGAGCTCTACCAGATATGGACGCCCGACGATGTCCGGCGGTTGATGCTCGCCCGCGAAGGCAAGGGTGGCCCCAGGCCGGTCGGCGCGCTGTTCAGCGCCGAAGGGCTGCAAAGCCTCGAGGGCGATCCCGACAATCTCGACACGCTCTACGACGCGGGGATGCGCATGGCGGGTCTCACCCATTTCTTCGACAACAAACTCGCCGGATCGATGCACGGGCTCGGCAAGGGCGGCCTTACGCCGATGGGCCGCGAGGTGATCGGCCGGATGGAGCGCATGGGGATGATCGTCGACATCGCGCATTGCAGTCACCAATGCGTTGCCGACGTGCTGGCGATGGCAAAACGCCCGGTCGTGTCGAGCCATGGCGGGGTGCAGGCAACCTGCAAGGTCAACCGCAACCTGACCGATGCCGAGCTCCGCGGCGTCGCGAAGACCGGCGGCGTGGTGGGGATTGGCTATTGGGACGGGGCGGTCTGCGACACCAGTCCGCGCTCGGCGGCGCAGGCGATGAAACATGTCCGCGACCTCGTCGGGATCGAACATGTCGCGCTGGGAAGCGATTACGACGGAGCCACGACAGTGCGTTTCGACACCGCGCACTTGCTCCAGGTAACGCAGGCGCTGCTCGACGAGGGCTTCACGCCCGACGAAATCCGGGCGACGATGGGCGGCAATGCACTGCGGGTCATCCGCGCCGGGCTGGTTCCACTGGAGAGCGCGGAATGAGGTTTCTCGACCACCGTGAACAGCTACCCGAAAGCCTGCGCGGCGCGGTCGTCGCGCTCGGCAATTTCGACGGCTTCCACCTCGGCCACCAGGCGGTGGCGGGTGAGGCGATCCGCTGGGCGCGCGAAGAGGGCCGCCCCTCGATCATCGCCACCTTCGATCCGCATCCAGTGCGCCATTTCAAGCCCGATGCACCGCCCTTCCGGCTGACCACGCTCGAACAGCGGCAGGAACTCTATCTCGCCGCTGGCGCGACGGCGATGCTGGTGTTCCATTTCGACGGCGAGCTGGCGGGTACGACGGCGGAGGATTTCGTGCACAAGCTGCTTGGCGACCATCTTGGCGTGGCCGGGGTCGTGACCGGCGAGGATTTCACGTTCGGCAAGGCGCGCGGCGGCAATTTCGACAAGCTTGTCAGCCTCGGCAAGGACAGCGGGATCGAAGCGCGCGCGGTGCCCCCGGTGATGGACCGGGGCGCAGCGGTGTCCTCCAGCCGCGTGCGCGATGCCCTGCGCGATGGCGACCCGCAGGAGGCCGCGCGGCTGCTGACCCGCCCCTTCGTGATCCGCGGCGTGGTCCAGCATGGCGACAAGCGCGGGCGCGAGATCGGCTATCCCACCGCCAACCTGCCGGTCGAACACTATCTGCGCCCGCGATACGGCATCTATGCGGTGACCGGCCGGGTGCTCGCTACCGGGCAGGAACTGAAGGGCGCGGCCAATATCGGCGTGCGGCCGCAGTTCGACCCGCCCAAGGAATTGCTCGAACCCTTTTTCTTCGACTTCTCCGGCGATCTTTACGGACAGGAGATCGAAGTAGCCTTCCACCATTTCTTGCGCGGCGAGGCCAAGTTCGACAGTCTCGATGGACTGATCGCGCAGATGGAGCGGGATTGCGACGAGGCGCGGCGGCTGCTGGCGTAGAGCGTCACCCCTGCGCAGGCAGGGGTCCAGCTGATCTCACCCTTACGCACTCCGCAAGCTTATCTGGGCCCCTGCCTGCGCAGGGGTGACGAAAGTCTTTATTGCGGAGCGGGTTTGGCCTAACGGCTCGCCTATATGTCCGAGAAGCGCGATTACAGAGACACGGTCTTCCTGCCCAAGACCGATTTCCCCATGAAGGCCGGCCTCCCCGCTAAGGAGCCGAAGATTGCCGCGCGCTGGGAGGAAGAGGGGCTGTACCGGCAGCTGCGCGAAGCGCGCGCCGGGCGTGAGACCTTCGTGCTGCACGACGGCCCGCCCTACGCCAATGGCGACATGCATATCGGGCACGCGCTCAACCACACGCTCAAGGACATGGTCTGCCGCACGCAGAACCTGCTGGGCAAGGACGCGCCCTATGTCCCCGGCTGGGATTGCCACGGCCTGCCGATCGAATGGAAGGTCGAGGAACAGTACCGCAAGAAGAAGCTCGACAAGAAAGCGGTCCCGCCCGCCGAATTCCGCGCCGAATGCCGCGCCTATGCCCAGAAATGGGTCGATGTGCAGCGCGAGCAATTGAAGCGGCTCGGCATCATGGGCGATTGGGACAATCCCTATCTGACCATGCAGTTCGACAGCGAGGCGACGATCGTCGCGGAGCTGATGAAATTCGCCGAGGCGGGCAATCTCTATCGCGGCTCGAAGCCGGTGATGTGGAGCCCGGTCGAGGAAACCGCGCTGGCCGAAGCCGAGGTCGAATATGAGGACATCACCTCGACCCAGATCGACGTGGCCTTCGAGATCACGGAATCAGCAATCCCGGAACTGGTCGGCGCACATGCGGTGATCTGGACGACCACGCCGTGGACGATCCCGGTGAATCAGGCTTTGGCCTATGGGCCGGAGATTGAATATGCGCTTATCGCTTGGCCGAACGCCAAATACCTTGTGGCTCGCGATCTTGCAGCCGAATTCATCAAGCGCATAACAACGGCCCCGAGTGGTCAACCCATAGAGCCGTGGCCTGAAGCCGACCAATGGGATGAGCGGGTAACGCTCATCCAAGGCTCCGAACTCGCCGGGACCGCCGCCCGCCACCCGATGCACCATCTCGGCGGGTTCTACGCCCGGCCCCGCCCCTTCCTCGCGGGCGACTTCGTCACCACCGACAGTGGTACGGGCCTCGTCCACATGTCACCCGACCATGGCGAGGACGACTTCCTGCTGTGCCGCGCCAATGGGCTCGAGCCAGTCTTCGCGGTCATGGCCGACGGGCGCTATCGCGACGACTGGGAATGGCTCGGCGCGGGCGATCTGGACGAGAACGGCAAGGAACGCCGCCGCAGCGTCATCAACAAGCCCTTTAACTCACCGGAAGGCCCGATCTGCAGCGACCTGCGCGAAGCAGGTGCGCTGCTGTCCGCGAGCGACGATTACCAGCATTCCTACCCGCATTCGTGGCGTTCGAAAGCCAAGGTCATCTATCGCTGCACGCCGCAGTGGTTCGTACCGATGGATAAGGAACTGGGCGGCGGCGGCACGCTGCGCAGCCGCGCCATGTCCGAGATCGAACGTGTGCGGTTCATCCCCGAAAAGGGCCGCCGCCGGATCGGCTCGATGGTCGAAGGCCGCCCCGACTGGGTGCTGAGCCGCCAGCGCGCCTGGGGCGTGCCGATCACGCTGTTCGTCAAGAACGGCACGGGCGACTATCTGCAGGACCCCGAGGTCAATGCACGCGTGATCGCCGCGGTGCGCGAGGACGGCGTCGATGCCTGGGACGAGGCGCGCAAGCCCGAGTTCCTCGGCGAGGCCTACAATCCCGACGATTACGAGATGGTCGGCGACATCCTCGACGTGTGGTTCGATTCGGGCTGCACCCACACCTTCGTGCTCGAAAGCGATCGCTGGCCGGCGCTGCAATGGCCCGCCGACCTCTATCTCGAAGGCAGCGACCAGCATCGCGGCTGGTTCCAGTCCAGCCTCCTCGAAAGCTGCGCCACGCGCGGCCGCGCGCCCTACGACCAAGTGCTGACGCACGGCTTCACCATGGCGAGCGACGGGCGCAAGATGTCGAAGAGCCTCGGCAATACGATCGATCCGCTCAAGGTCATGGAGCAATACGGCGCGGACATTATCCGGCTGTGGGCGCTCAGCGTCGATTCGACCGAGGACCACCGCATCGGTGACGAGATCCTCAAGGGCGCGGGTGACCAGTACCGCAAACTGCGCAACACCTTCCGCTATCTGCTCGGCGCGCTCGACGGCTTTGTCGGCGATATGGGCGATGTCGGCGAAGTGCCCGAACTCGAAGTCTATATCCTCGCGCTGCTCGCCGACCTCGATGGCAAGCTGCGCCACGCGGCGGAGAATTACGACTTCAACGCCTATACCCGCCTGCTGGTCGATTTCTGCAACGAGGATCTGTCGGCCTTCTACTTCGATATCCGCAAGGACGTGCTCTATTGCGACGGGCCCGATAGCGTGAAGCGCAACGCCTATCGCACCGTGCTCGACCTGCTGTTCCACGCGCTGGTCCGCTATACCGCCCCGGTGCTGGTGTTCACTGCCGAGGAGGTGTGGAGTACGCGCTATCCCGATGGCGGCAGCGTCCACCTGCTCGAATGGCCGCAAGTGCCGGGTGTGGCCGCCGACGGCGCGCGGTGGAACAAATTGCGCGAGCTGCGCGAGACCGTGATGGAAGCGATCGAGCCGCTGCGGCGCGACAAGGTCATCCGCTCAGGTCTGGAAGCCGATGTGGTGGTTCCCGCCGCGGCGGTACCCGAAGGCTTCAGCGATGCCGATCTGGCAGAACTGTTCATCACCGCGTCAGTCACGCGCGGCGATAGCGACACGGTGACGGTCACGCGGACAGATGAAAGCAAGTGCGGGCGCTGCTGGCGCCTGCTGCCCAGCGTCGAGGAAGATGGCGATTTGTGCGACCGCTGCGAAACCGCGGTCGCCGAGCTGGATGCCGTCGAATGACCCCGGTGCTGAAGAACCGCCTGATCGGCTGTGTGATCGCGTTGCTGATCTTCGTCATCGATCAGTGGAGCAAGAATTACGTCACCAAGACGCTCGGCATCGACCGGGTTGGCGAAGCGATGGAATTGCTGCCCATCTTCGACTTGCGCTTCACGCGCAATTTCGGCGTCTCGCTCGGCATGTTCGAAGCAACCTCGCCCGAAATGCGCTGGGGGCTGGTGCTGGTGACCGCGGTGATCGCGCTGGTGGTGACCCTATGGATGCTGCGCGAGAAACTGCTCGGCGATATCCTTGCACTATCGCTGATCCTCGGCGGGGCTTTGGGCAATATCAAGGACCGCTATGAACTCGGCTATGTCGTCGATTTCGCCGATCTGCATTTCGGCGATTTCCGCCCCTTCCTGATTTTCAATGTCGCCGACGCGGCTATCACCATCGGCGTAGTCATCGTCCTTGCACGTGCGTTCCTCATGCGCGACAAGGACGGCGAAGAGGTCGATGGCCTCATGAACACCAAGGCGGCCGACGCCGCGGAGAGCAAGTGATGAGTAAATTCGCCCGTATCGCCCTGATCGCCGGCCTCGGTGCCATGACCGCAGCCTGCGGTGGTGGCGGCCTGCTCAACCGTGACCGGCCCGACGAGTTTGCCGTGCAGCGCCAGGCGCCGCTGGTGGTTCCGCCCGATTTCAACCTCGTGCCCCCGCAGCCCGGCGCTCCGCGCCCGTCCGAGGGCAGCGCCGCATCGCAGACGCTCGAAGCGCTCTTCGGTGGCCCGCAGGCGCGTAGCAGCGTCGAAACCAGCATGCTCGAACGCGCCGGGGCAGCTGCTCCGGGCATCCGCAGCGCGGTTGGCGATCCCGCGACCGCAACCGTGGCCAAGGGCAGCGTAACCCGCGACATCATCGCCGCGCCCGAAGGCGACGGCGCCAGCGCCGCGGCGGTTATCCCAGGTTAGTTTTGATTATATTGGTTTAGCCTCATGCGCCGGCGGGCCCGTCCGGGCCCTTAGGCTATCCTCGCTCACACGCCCTGCGGGCGCGTCGCTGCGGGCGCGCGGTCGCGCTTGCCTCGCCTTTGGCTCGGATGGAGTGGAATGGCTTCCTCGTGCGAGTCCCGTCCGCGACCAGCGGACGGCAAGGGCGACCGCCCGCCCGCAGGGGCCCGGAGCGAAGCGGAGGAACAGCCCCGAAGACGCACCGACGGATGTCGGTGCGAAACACAAAAACTAAGCCCCGGGCTTTTCGCCCGCTTCGCCGCTCACCAGCAGCTTGTCGATCCGGCGGCCATCCATGTCGATCACCTCGAAGCGCCAGCCCTGGTCGGTGAAATAGTCACCTTCGCCCGGCAGCCGCTTGAGTACATGCAGCGCATAGCCCGCCGCGGTGCCGAATTCGCGGTCGCCGCCATATTCGATGCCCAGCCGGTCGGCTAGGACATCGGCGGAGAGCGAGCCCGAAACGAGTAACGACCCGTCGGCGCGCTCGACCACGCCGGGCGCATCGCCAGGGTCCTGATCGCTCGCGAAATCGCCGACCAGCGCGGTGAGCAAATCGACCGGCGTTATGATCCCGTCGAGATGGCCGTATTCATCATGGACCATCGCCAGCGCGACTTCGGCCTGCTGCAACACGCGCAAGGCATCGACCGCATCGAGCTGGTCGGGCACGACCTCGGCCTTGATCATCAGATCGGCAATCGTGACGGGCTGGTTGGCGATAAGGCGCGACAGGATATCGCGCACCTTGACCACGCCCAGCACCCGGTCGGGCGACCCTTCGGCCACGGGCAGCAGCGAGTGCGGACTGGCGTCGAGCACCGCGCGCACTGCCGCCTCGTCGGCAGCGATATCGATCCAGTCGACCTCGGTGCGCGGCGTCATCAGCTCGCGGACCGGGCGCTGCGCCAGCCGGACGACGCCCTGCAGCATCTGGTGCTGTTCGTGTTCGATAACGCCGCTGCGCGTGGCCTCGGCAAACAGCATATGCAGTTCTTCGGCAGTAACCGCGCTCTGGCCCGCGGGCCGCACGCCAAGCAGACGGATAAGCAGGCCCGACGATGCATCGAGCAGCCACACAAGTGGCGCAGCGACCTTGGCCAGCACCGCCATCGGCCGCGCCATGTAGATCGCGATCGGCACGGCGGCGCGCAGCGCGACCTGCTTGGGCACCAACTCACCGACCACCAGGCTGAGGTAGGTGGTCAGCGCGATCACGGTCGCGAATCCAGCCTGGGGCGCCCAGTCTGCAGGAACGCCGAGCGCGGCCAAGCGCTCGCCCACCGGTCCGCCGAGGCTGGCCCCCGAATAGGCACCCGCGATGATCCCGATCAGCGTGATGCCGATTTGTACGGTCGAGAGGAACTTGCCCGGCTCCGCCGCCAGCGTGAGCGCGATCTGCGCCCCGCGATTACCCTGCTGCGCAGCGGACCGCAGACGCGCGGTGCGCGCCGAGACGATGGCGAGTTCGCTCATGGCGAAAACGCCGTTGAGCACGATCAGCCCCGCGATGATCAGCAGGTCGGTCCAGGGAAAAGTTGTCACCCTCGCGTCGCTAGCACAAAAGCCCTGCGCTGCCAGCCTCGGATGACTTATCTTCCGGCGCGGTGGAACTGGCGGGTCGCTGGGAGGTTGGATGAACAGTGACGCGGGTTGGGCGCGTCCGGTATCACTCGCCCGGCAGCGATCCCGGACAGGGCCACCTGCCACCTCAGAGGAGGAGAATTACATGAACAAATCGCGCATTCTTACCGCCAGTCTGGCCGCCGTGTCCCTGATGACCGTGTCGGCCTGTGTCACCGACCCCAATACCGGCGAGAAGAAAATCTCGCGCACCGTGCTCGGCACGGCTGGCGGTGCTGTCGTGGGCGGATTGCTCGGCGGCGTCATCGGCGGCAAGACCGGACGCATTGTCGGGGCAGCAGCGGGCGGTGTCGCCGGCGGCGTGGTTGGCTACAAGATGGACCAGCAGGTCAAGGAACTGAAGGAACAGACCGCCGGCTCGGGTGTCGACGTGACCGAAACCGATGGCGGCGAGGCGATCCTCGTCAACCTGCCCGACGGCGTGACCTTCGCCACCGGCAGCTACACCATCTCGCCGGGGTTCCGCGATCTGCTCGACCGCGTGGCCAGCAGCCTGACGCAATATCCCAACAGCCTGGTCGACGTTTACGGGCATACCGATACCGTCGGTTCGGCCGATTCGAACCAGCGCCTGTCCGAACAGCGCGCGCAGGCCGTCGCCAATTACCTGACTTCGCGCGGGGTCAGTTCCTCACGCCTGCGCTGGATGGGCTTTGGCGAAACCCGGCTGAAGGTGGCAACCGCCGACAACGTCAACCAGCCGCTCAACCGCCGCGTTGAAATCAAGATCATCCCCTTCGACCAGCAGGACGTCGAAGCCGCACAGTCCCAAGGGATGTAAGGCCTCGGGCCCTTTGGAAGATCGCACGAACTGGGGGCCGGTTTCTGACCGGCCCCTTTTTCATGTCTGCGCGTGGAGCCGCTCTGCCAGACGCGCGACCGCAGCGGTGTGGATGTCGGGTGCACTGACCAGCACCCCGAAGGCGCGCGGATCGCGCTTGTTGTAATCGAGCTTGTTGCCATAGGCATCGCTCACTGCCGCGCCCGCTTCGCGCGCGATCATGCCCGCTGCGGCGATATCCCATTCGAACCCCCAGCGCACCGTCGCCACCAGATCGGCCTCGTCGGCAGCGACCATCGCGATGCGCAGCGCAATCGAATTGGGCTGGTCGACCGTGACCAGATCGGTATCGGTCTTGGGCAAGGCATGCGCCGGAACCCGCGACCCCGCGAATTCGCGCCGCATCGAAGCCGAGAGCGGCTGCCCGTTACGGAACGCGCCCTGCCCCGCGACTGCCCGCCAGGTTTCGCCGCGCGCAGGGGCGCAGAGCGTCCCGATCAGCGGGCGTCCGCCGCTGATGAGCGCGACCGATACCGCCCAGCCGGGACGGCCGCGAATGAAGTCGCGCGTCCCGTCGACTGGGTCCACCAGCCAGATCAGGTCATGCTCGAGACGGGCTGGATCGTCGGCGGTTTCTTCCGACAACCAGCCCGCCGACGGGAGCAGCGCGCCGAGTTCGCGCTTGAGAAAAGCATCGACCGCAAGGTCTGCCTCGCACACCGGATCGCCGGGCTTTTTCTCCCATGCATCCAGCGCGTTGCCAGCCCCCGGCCACAGGTCGTAGGCGATCCTCCCGGCTTCGGAGACGATGGATTCGAGGCGTTGGCTGTCGATCATGTGCGTGTGGCGCGGCCCTGCACCCGAATGCGGGCCTTTTCAAGCGCGCCCAGACATGCTTATGGCCGCTGCGACTCCCATTACCCCACGCGCATCACGCGAAGGACGACGCACTCCATGAACATTCACGAATATCAGGCCAAGGAACTGCTCGCTAAGTACGGTATCGGCATCCCCGCCGGTCATGCTGCGCTGACCGTCGAGGAAGCGGTCGCCGGTGCCAAGCAGCTGCCCGGACCGCTCTATGTCGTGAAGGCGCAGATCCATGCCGGTGGTCGCGGCAAGGGCAAGTTCAAGGAACTCGGCCCCGATGCCAAGGGCGGTGTCCGCCTGTCGACCAGCATCGAGGATGTCGAAGCCAACGCCAAGGACATGCTCGGCAATACGCTGGTGACCGTGCAGACCGGCGATGCGGGCAAGCAGGTCAACCGCCTCTATGTCACCGACGGCGTCGACATTGCCGAAGAATATTACCTGTCGATGCTCGTCGATCGCGCCACTGGCCGCGTTGCCCTGATCGTATCGACCGAAGGCGGGATGGATATCGAGGAAGTCGCGCATTCGACGCCCGAGAAAATCACCACCATCACCATCGACCCGGCGCAGGGCTTCATGCCGCACCACGGCCGCGCCGTGGCCTTCGCGCTGAAGCTGACCGGCGATCTCAACAAGCAGGCGCAGAAGCTGTCCAAGCAGCTTTATACCGCCTTCATGGATCTCGATTGCGAAATGCTCGAGATCAACCCGCTGGTCGAAACCAAGGACTCCAACCTCCTCGTGCTCGACACGAAGATGAGCTTCGACGGCAATGCGCTGTTCCGGCACAAGGATGTGGAAGCGCTGCGTGACGAAACCGAGGAAGACCCGGCCGAAGTCGAAGCGAGCGAATACGATCTCGCCTATATCAAGCTCGACGGCAACATTGGCTGCATGGTCAATGGCGCGGGTCTTGCCATGGCGACGATGGACATCATCAAGCTAAACGGCGCCTTCCCCGCCAACTTCCTCGACGTGGGCGGCGGCGCCACCACCGAGAAGGTCACCGCGGCGTTCAAGATCATCCTCAAGGACCCCGCGGTCGAGGGAATTCTGGTCAACATCTTCGGCGGCATCATGAAGTGCGACGTCATCGCCAATGGCATCGTCCAGGCGGCGAAGGACGTGAACCTCTCGGTTCCGCTGGTCGTGCGTCTCGAAGGCACCAATGTCGCGGAAGGCAAGTCCATCCTCGAGAATTCGGGCCTGCCGATCGTCAGTGCCGACGATCTGGGCGATGCCGCGAAGAAGATCGTGGCCGAGGTCAAGAAGGCGGCCTGATCGCTTCGACCGCTGCCGCGTAAGGTTTAGAAGGGCGGGCCCGGCAGGGTCCGCCCTTCGCATTTCCGGCGTCAGTCGTTGCGCCGGAAGCGGAACACCAGCTCTTCGACCGCGTCGCCTTCGCTCTTCATGCGCACGGCGACCACCATCCCGTCGTCGCCATCGCAGCGAAAGGTCAGTGCGCTGAAATAGGCCGCGCAATCCTCCACCGCGACCAGGCGGAAGCGCAGCATATCGTCCTTTTCCTCCCATCCGGTGAGGTCGGGATTGAAATGCTTGAGCTTGACGACGAGCGAGCCGTCTTCCTCGGTCAGATACATGTGCTCGGTGAACATGACCTCACCCTCGCCGGTTTCCTGAACGAAGGTCCCGACCATGGTTCCGCCGCTGGGCGGCAGCCAGCTTTCATGCGCGGTAGCGCCTGCGATACCCTCGCCCGACCAGTGACCGACCAGCCAGTCGAGCTGCTGGATCGCTGCTGGTGGGGGGACATGATGGTCTGCGGCGAGACGCGTTTCCTGGGCAACCACCGGTGCGGCGGCAAGCGCAGACACGGCCGTCAAAATCGTCCAGACGCGCATTGCCTTCCTCCCGTCGAGAGCGGCGAAACTAATCCCGCCGCCACCCATAGTAAAGATGAAGGCCAGCGCCGCTTGACCCACCCCGCGCATAGCGCAAGGGATTACGGTAAGCGTCGCATTCACCGCATCCGGCTTACTTGACGTTTACGTAAACGCGAGATAGGCGGGCGCCACAGATTCTATCGAGAGGAAGGTATCGCATGAAAATCCTCGTCCCCGTGAAACGGGTGATCGATTACAACGTCAAGCCGCGCGTCAAGGCCGACGGCTCGGGCGTCGACCTCGCCAACGTCAAGATGAGCATGAACCCCTTCGACGAAATTGCCGTCGAGGAAGCCATCCGCATCAAGGAAGCAGGCAAGGCGGAAGAGATCGTCGTCGTCAGCGTCGGTCCGGCAAAGGCGCAGGAAACGCTGCGCACCGCGCTCGCCATGGGCGCCGACCGCGCGATCTTGGTTGAAACCGATGACCAGGTCGAACCGCTCGCTGTCGCCAAGATCCTCCAGGCCATCGCCAAGGAAGAAGAACCCGGAATCGTAATGCTTGGCAAGCAGGCGATCGACGACGATTCGAACCAGACCGGCCAGATGCTCGCCGCACTGATGGGACGTCCCCAAGGCACCTTCGCCAATACGGTCGAGGTCGAGGGCGACAGCGTCACGGTAAAGCGTGAAGTCGATGGCGGTCTGCAGACGGTCAAGCTCACCATGCCCGCGATCGTCACCACCGACCTGCGTCTCAACGAGCCGCGTTATGCTTCGCTGCCCAACATCATGAAGGCGAAGAAGAAGCCGCTCGATACCAAGAGCCCGGCCGATTACGGCGTCGATACTGCGCCGCGCCTGACGACGACCAATGTTTCCGAACCGCCGGTCCGGCAGGCGGGTGAAAAGGTCGAGGACGTCGATGCACTCGTCGCCAAGATCAAGGCCCTCGGGATCGCCTGAGCCCGCCCGGACACGAAAGGAATAGACACATGAAAACTCTCGTCTGGGTCGAACACGATAACGCCCATGTCGCAGACGCCACGCTGGCCGCGGTAACCGCCGCGGGCAAGCTCGGCGAAGTCCACCTGCTGGTTGCCGGTGCGGGTTGCCGCGCGGTGGCCGAGGAAGCTGCCAAGATCGCCGGCGTGGGCAAGGTGCACCTTGCGGACGATGCCGCCTACGAACATACGCTGGCCGAGAACGTCGCCCCGCTGGTCGCCGATCTGATGGGCCATCACGATGCCTTCGTCGCGCCTTCCACCACGACCGGCAAGAACGTCGCTCCGCGCGTCGCCGCGCTGCTCGACGTGATGCAGGTATCGGACATTCTATCGGTCGAAGGCGACAAGACCTTTACCCGCCCGATCTATGCCGGCAACGCGATTGCGACGGTCGAATCGTCCGACGCCAAGCTGGTCGTCACCGTGCGCGGCACGGCCTTCGAAAAGGCCGCTGCCGAAGGCGGCTCGGCCGAGATCGAGGACGTTTCGGGTCCGACCGATGCGGGCATCTCGACCTTCGTCAGCGAGGAAATCGCCGAAAGCGATCGCCCCGAACTGACCAGCGCCAAGGTGATCGTCTCGGGCGGCCGTGCGCTGAAGGATTCGGAAACCTTCGAACAGGTCATCACCCCGCTCGCCGACAAGCTCGGTGCCGGAATCGGCGCGAGCCGCGCGGCAGTCGACGCGGGCTACGTCCCCAACGACTACCAGGTCGGCCAGACCGGCAAGATCGTCGCTCCCGAAGTCTATATTGCCATCGGTATCTCGGGCGCGATCCAGCACCTTGCGGGCATGAAGGATTCCAAGACCATTATCGCCATCAACAAGGACGAAGACGCCCCGATCTTCCAGGTCGCGGACATCGGCCTCGTGGCTGACCTGTTCAAGGCAGTGCCGGAACTGACCGACAAGCTCTGATTGAAAATCAACGCAAAATCGCTAACCCTCCCGACCACCATGTCGGGAGGGTTTTTCTTTGCGTTTCGGACTTTTATCGATTGTTGCATTGGGAATGGGGCTAGCCTCTCCGGCGGTGGCCCAGGACCCGGAGCCCATCGTCATCGCACCTACGGCGCCGTGGGAAGTCAACTTCGCACCCAATCGTTGCCAAGCTGCACGCACATTCGGCGAGGGCAGCGATCGCACAATCCTGTTTCTTGAACAAATAACGCCATCGACGTCTCCCCGGTGGGTCATGGCCGGCACAGTAGCGGAAGACCTGAAATCGGGTGGACCGCTGTCTATTCAGTTTGGCCCGGGTCTCGAGGCTTGGGAAATGGACGGCAAGAAGCACGCAAGGCTGGGCAGCTTCGGCCGGGCCTATCGAGCCAGTTCGATCCGCGAGCCAGGCTTCGATTCGAAGCGTGGCTCAAAGAAGGACGACGAGAACGCGCCGGAGGCGGAAAAGCCCGGCGACCCGATCGGACTGGGTTTTCTGGATGTCGAGGAAGGCCGGTCGATCGAGTGGGTGGAATTCCGCCGCGGCAAACGGCCCGCACGGCGCCTCGAAACCGGCACTCTTGGCCAGCTCTTTAAATTGCTGAACACCTGCATGACCGACCTGGTAGGCACCTGGGGTGTGGATGCTGAAGCCCACGAGCGTCGCGCGAAAGCTCCCAAGCCGCTCAATATGGAAGAGATCGCAGGGCGTATCCAGCAATACTATCCGGGCAAGGCCGAACGCTGGGGCAAGCAGGCCGATCTGAGCCTGCGCGTGCTGATCGACAAGACCGGCGCGATCACCGATTGCCGGATCGTCAATGTATCGCTTGCCGAGGAATTCAACGATCGCGCCTGCAAAGAGTTCATGATTGTCGGGAAATTCGAGCCCGCTATCGATATCGACGGTGCCCCGATGGATTCCTTCTTCGCAGCAACCATTGCGTATCGCATGAACTAACGGCCGCGCCTCAGAGCACGTAAATACCCAGCGCGTGGATCGTCAGCCCCACCAACCCGCCGACCAGCGTGCCGTTGATGCGGATGAACTGGAGGTCGCGGCCCACCGCGCTTTCGACGCGGTCGGTGATCGTCCGGGCATCCCAGCGGCGCACGGTCTCGGAAACAAGCTGCACGATCTGGTCGCCATAGCGCGTCGCGATACCCACCGCCGTGCGGCGCGCGAAGCGGTTGACCTGGCGCTGCAGCCGCGCGTCGTCGCGCAGGGCGGAGCCAAGTTCGGCGAGCGTTTCACCCAGATAGCCCGTGCCGCCGCCATCCGTGCTGCGGATCGACTGGATTAGGTTGGCGCGCAGTCGCTCCCACACGCCTTGCCACCAGTCGCCGATCGCGGGGTTGTCGAGCAGCTCGCGCTTCATGCGCTCGACTCGCTCCTGCATTTCGGGATCTTCGCGCAGGCCGTGCGCAAGCTCCTGCAGCCCCTCCTCGATCTTCGTGCGTAGCGGATGGTCGGGGTCGACCAGCACTTCGGCCAGCAGCTTGTAGAGCCCGTCGAGCACCGAATTGGCGAGGCGTTCGTCGAGACCGGTGAAGCGCAGCACCGCATTGGCGCGCTTGTGGACCATGTCGCGCACCATCGCTTCATTGTCTTCGAGCACCAGCCCTGCCCAGCGGATGATCTTGTCGATCAGCGGTTTGTGGCGACCATCGGCGATCATTGCATCGAGCATGCCGCCCAGCAGCGGGGCGATTTCAAGCTTGCCGAGCTGCGTCTTGATCCCGCTGCGCACCTGCGTGCCCAGCCGGTCGGGGTCGAGCGATTCGAGCACTTCGATCGTGAGTTCGCCCGCGCCCGCGCGGATCCGCGAATCCTTGGTCACGTTGGGATCGGCGAGATAGCTGCCGACCGCATGCGCGAGGTTCATCGCGCCCATCCGCCGTCCGACCACAGCAGGAGTGAGGAAATTTTCGCGCAGGAAGCCCGCCATCGTGTCGGCGATGCGGTCCTTGTTCTCGGGAATGATCGCTGTATGCGGGATCGGCAGGCCGAGCGGATGGCGGAACAGCGCGGTGACCGCGAACCAGTCGGCCAGCCCGCCGACCATCGCGGCCTCGGCGAAGGCATGCAGATAGCCCCAGGCGGGATGAAACTCGAGATAGCGCCCCGACCACAGGAACAGCGCCGCCATGAGCACGATCAGCCCGGTCGCCGTCCGCCGCATCATGCGCGCGCGGTCCGCTGGTATCGGGGGGCCGGCGTTGTGCAGCCCCGCAGGCACGGCGTCGCTCACTCCGCGGGTTCGACCCCCGGCTCGGGCGAACCGTCGCCGATGATACCGCGAGTGTCGTCGCCTTCATTATAGGTCAGCAGGCGGCGGCGCATCCACGGACCCACGCGCTTTTCGAAACCATCGGCCAGGCTGAAGCCGGCAGGCACGATCAGCAGCGTCAGGACGGTCGACAGCAGCAAGCCGCCGATTACGACCGTGCCCATGGGGGCACGCCAGGCACCATCGCCCGAGCCAAGCACGCCCGACAGCGCGGTCGGGACCATGCCCGCCGTCATAGCGACGGTGGTCATGACGATCGGCTGGGCGCGCTTGTGGCCCGCATCGATGATCGCGTGGAGCTTGCGCGTGCCCTTGTCCATCTCCTCGATCGCAAAGTCGATCAACAGGATCGAGTTCTTCGAGACGATGCCCAGCAGCAAAAGAATGCCGATATAGACGGGCATCGATTGCGGCTGGCCGAACAGCCAGACGAGCAGGATACCGCCCAGCGGCGCAAGCGCGAGGCTGGTCATGTTGACCAGCGGGCTCATCAATCGCTTGTAGAGCAACACGAGCACCGCGAAGACCAGCAGCACGCCCGAAACGATGGCAATCATCAGGCTGGTGACCAGTTCCTGCTGCCATTCGTCTTCGCCCACGACATCGCGGATCACGCCCTGCGGAAGGTCCTGCAAGACCGGGAGCGCGTCGATCTCGGCCTGCGCTTCGCCCTTGATCACACCCTGCGCCAGGTCGGCGCCGATGAGTACGCGGCGGTTCTGGTTGTACCGCTGGATGGTCGTCGGCCCCGAACCGAACGAGACATCGGCAACCCGCGACAGCGGCACCGAGCCGCCATTCGCGGTCTGGACCGGAAGGCTCTTGATCGTCTCAAGGTCCTCGCGCGAACGCTCTGGCAGCTTGACCCGGATCGGGATCTGGCGATCCGACAGCGAGAACTTGGCCGCGTTCTGCTCGATCTCGCCCATCGTTGCGATACGGATCGTCTGGCTGATCGCGACGGTAGTGACACCGAGTTCGGCGGCGAGATCTTCGCGCGGTTCGATGATGAGCTCGGGCCGGTTGATATCGGCGCTGATGCGCGGGGCGACAAGCATGTCGATCCCCTTCATCTGCTCGACCAACGTAGCCGCGGTCTGGTTGAGCTGTTCGGGATCCGAACCGGCCAGCATCACGGTCATGTCGCGGCCCGAACCGAAGCCCCCCGATTGCGAGGCGAACCGTACCCGCGCATCGGCAATCTGAGCGAAGGTCGGCGCCAAAGCGCGTTCGAATTCGATCGAGGTGCGTTCGCGATCGGGCTTGAGCGTCACATAGAGCGTCGCCTGACCTTCGCGAACCCGTTCGAGAGCGAGTTCGACTTCGGGCTGCGCATAGAGAATATCGGCGACCTGATCGGTCACCCGCTCGGTGGTCTCCAGCGTCGTACCCGGGACCATTTCGATTTCGACACGGCTGTTCTCGTCATCGATGTTCGGCTGGAACTGCGCCGGCACGATGCCGAACAGCAGGATCGTCAGCAGCAGCGCGAAATAGCCGACGCCGAGCATCCACACACGGTGGTCGAGGAAGCGCGCATAGAGATATTGCCAGGCCTGCGCCATGTGGCCGCCCAGACGGCGGAGGATGAAACCGGTCACGCGGAAGAAAGCGAGCGCTGCGAGCAGGCCGATCGCCAGCGCCAAGGCCAATTGGACGACCCCGACAAGCGTGGCGATGAAGTTTGCAAACCCGCCCGCGTCGGGATTGCCGCCGGTTATCAGATCGGTCAGCTCAAGGCCCTGGATCAGACCCGACGCCGTGAACGTGGCCATCGCAGAAATGCCCAATGCCGCGAGCACGACCATCAGCAACGACAGGATATAGAGCCAACGCTTGCGCGGCCCTTCGATATTCTCCCGCGCAGCGTACATCTTGCCGCGGTCGAGCGACCAGCGTAGCACATTCATATAGCGGTCCATCATCGGACCTTCGCCATGCGCGGCCTGCCCCTTCGCTTTCAGGAAATAGGCCGCCAGCATCGGCGTGATCATGCGCGCGACCGCGAGCGACATCAGCACCGCGACCACCACGGTAAAACCGAAGTTCTTGAAGAACTGCCCCGAAATGCCGGGCATGGCGCCGACCGGGAAGAACACGGCGACGATACAGAAGCTGGTCGCGACCACCGGCAACCCGATCTCGTCGGCCGCATCGATCGACGCCTGATAGGCGGTCTTGCCCATGCGCATATGCCTGACGATGTTCTCGATCTCGACGATCGCGTCATCGACCAGCACGCCGGCAACCAGCGCAAGCGCCAGCAATGAAAGCTGGTTCAAATTGAAACCCAGCAAATCCATGAACCAGAAGGTCGGGATCGCCGATAGCGGGATGGCGACCGCGGAAATCGCGGTTGCGCGCCAGTCACGCAGGAAAAAGAACACCACGACTACCGCAAGGATCGCACCCTCGATCATCGCGGCCATGGCGCTTTCGTACTGATCTTCGGTGTATTTGACCGTGTTGAACAGCGGGATGAACTTCACACCTGGATTTGCGGCTTCGATCTCCGCGATCTTTTCCAGTGCCTCGTCAAAGACGGTTACGTCGGAAGCGCCCTTGGCGCGGCTCATCGCGAAATTGACGACTTCCTTGTCCCGCACCTTGCTGATCGAAGTCCGCTCCGAATAGCCGTCGCGGACCGTGGCAACATCGGCGAGCTTGACCGTACGCCCGCCGCCGAGTTGGATCTGGCGCTGGCTGAGCGCATAGGCATCGTCGCTGTTGCCGAGAACACGGACCGACTGGCGCGTCCCGCCAACCTCCGCCATCCCGCCAGCAGCATCGACATTGCTCTGACGGAGCAGACCATTGATCTGACTGGCGGTGACACCCAGCGCCTGCATTCGCGCAAGGTCGAGGATGACTTCGATTTCGCGATCGACGCCGCCGAAGCGGTTGACCTCGGCCATGCCCTCGATGCCGAGCAATTGCTTGGCCACCGAATCATCGATGAACCAGCTGAGCCCTTCGATCGTCATGTCGTCGGCTTCGACCGCGTAAATCGCGAGGAAGCCGCCAGAGATTTCTTCCTTGGTCACGCGCGGCTCGAGAATTCCGTCGGGCAACGACCCACGGACCGTATCGACCGCATTCTTGACCTCGGCCACCGCATCGTTGGGATCAGTACCGATCTCAAACTCGATAAAGGTGTTCGAACTGCCTTCGCGAGCGGTCGAATTGATCGAGTTAACGCCATTGATCGACCGCACGGCGGATTCGACGAGTTGGGTGATCTGGTTCTCGATCTCGGTCGGCGCGGCGCCGGGCTGCGAGATTGATACGTTGACCGCGGGGAACTCGATATCCGGATTGTTGACCACGTCCATCCGGGCGAAGCTGATCAGGCCCGCAAGCAGCAGCGCAGTGAAAGCGACCAGCGGGATGACCGGGTTGCGTATCGACCAGGCGGAGATGTTGCGGAAGTTCATCGAGTTACCCCTGCTTAGTCGGCTTCGGCCATTTGCGTCTTGACCGTCTCACCCTCGGTGAGGAAGCCGCCGGCGCGCAGTACGACGCGCTCCGAACCAGTCAGGCCCTCGGCGATGACGATGCCCTGCGAGGTGACCGTACCCGTGGTAACCGACCGACGCTCGGCCTTGTCCTCGCCATTGATGATCAGGACATAGGCGCCGTCACGATCCGACAGCACCGCGCTTTCGGGCAGGATCGGCGCGACGACCGTGCCGCTGGCAATGGTCGCGGTGGCGAAACCGCCCGGACGCAGACCCTCGGCATAGGAAAGCGCGATACGCGCCGTGCCCTGGCGGTCTTGTTCGTCGATGGTCGGCGAGACCTGCCAGACTTGGCCGGTGAAAAGCTTGTCGGTCCCGACGGGACGGATCTGCGCCGAGGTTCCGACCGAGATCGACGTCAGCGAATCCTCGTTGAGGCGCGCGAGCAGTTCCATCTCGCCGCCGCGGGCGATACGGAACAGGGGCGGCGATCCGGCGCTGACCGTCTGGCCGGGCTCGACATTGCGCTCGAGCACATAGCCCGACGCCGGAGCGAGGATGTTGAGGCGGGCGTTGCGCGCCCGCAGCTCGCCAAGCTGGGCCTGTGCCACGCGAACGCGGGCGACGGCGGCATCGCGGGTTGCGGTCAGGCGATCGACATCGGCGGTGGAGACGAAGCCGCGCTCGACCAGCTGCAGCGCGCGATCGAGATTGGCCTGCGCCAGATCGGCATCGGCCTGCGCGACCTGGATCTGCGCGCCGGCGCTCTGGACCTGCTGCGACTGGACCGACTGGTCGATGCTCGCGAGCACCTGGCCCTGGCGCACCCAGTCGCCGGCATCCACCGGCACCGAGACGACACGGCCGCCTTCGCCGACGACGCCGACGGGCATTTCGCGGCGCGCGGACAGCGTGCCGGTGGCGGTGATCTGTCCCTCGACAGTGGTTTGGCCGGGGGTAATGACGGTCACGGTCGGCGCCTGGGCGTTTTCATCGCCCGCGGGCGTGGCGGTACCATTGCTGCGCATGACAAAGAAGGCGGCGATGGCGAGGCCGAGCACGAGAAGACCGGCGATGATCAGCACCTTGCGGCGGTCCGAACCGCGCTTCGCCTCGTACTCTTCCGCATCGGGGTCGAAACCGACCGCGATCGGGTCGCCCTTCTCGGCCGTCACTTTAGACTCGTAATTCATGTCGTACCCTGCCCCAGATGCGCTGCGAACAAGCAGTGTGTTACATTGCTATATCACTTAGCGCAAGAATTTCGAACTGAGGCGATAGACGGAGGCCCGCGTTAGGGCAATTGAGGGTTCGACCGGGAGCATGCAGGGGTGGACGAATGTCGCCCTGGCACCACACCCCGCGTGGTGCCGCGACCCGGACAAACGAAGGGCGGAGCGTCATACGACGCCCCGCCCAACGAAAATCAGATCTTCGGTCGCTTAGCGAACGCGGCCGCGCTGGACCATGTTGGCGATACCGAGCAGCACGATGGCGCCGAGCAGCGACATCAGCAGGCCCGGGACGCTGAATTCGGTCAGCGTCGAGCCGACACCGATCAGAGAACCGATGAACTTGCCGATGAACGAGCCGACGATGCCGACGACGATATTCCAGAAGATGCCCATCGAGGCATCACGATTCATGACCAGGCTAGCGAGCCAGCCGATGATCCCGCCGACGATAATAGCGATAATCCAAGCCATTCTTATTCCTCCTGCTTTACTCTCACATTGCGTCTTCTAACGGACCAGTGCGACGAGCGGTTCCCCGAATTCCTGTCGAGGATGAACTTGGAGCGTAAGGCTTGTCAAATTGTTCCCCCACCGCGGCGGGGGCAGGATCAGTATTTGAGCTGGCGTTCATAGAGGTCGCGATAATGCTGGATACGCGTAACGCGCAGGCCCTGCATGCCCGAACGGTCGACCGCGCGCTGCCATGAAGCGAACTCCTCGAGGCTCAGCGAATAGCGCTCGAGCACCTCGTCGATCGTCAGCAGGCCGCCATTGACCGCCGCCACGACCTCGGCCTTGCGGCGAACCACCCAACGCTTCGTTTTGGGAGAAGGCAGGTCGTCAATGGTCAGCGGCTCCCCGAGGGGGCCGATCACCTGTGCAGGGCGGATGTCCTGGTTTTCGATCATTCTTTCTCTCTATCGCCATGCACCGCGTCGTTTGCGGCGTCCCCACGACTTAAACGCGCGGCTTTGCCATCGCTTAAAGCAGCATGGTTAACGGTCCGTTTACTTTCGTCGCTGTTTTCCCGGCGCGCTTCACCGAAAGCATTGAAGCCGCCCTCGACCTTGCCGAGTTCGTCTCGCAATTCGCGAGTCGCGGCGAGCTTGGCGACCAGATCGGTCCAGCGAAACTGGTGCAGATCCGAGCTTTCACGCGGTTGGTGAGCAGGTTTTTCGTTGGTGCGGCCCTCGAACATGAGGCTGTGGATAACGACCCATAGTAAACGTTCGGTGAAACATCTCCTATGGCCGCTCCAGCGGGCTACTGGTGGCAAGCTCCCAAGGCGTGTATGGGGCGCGCCATGCTCGCTACCGAAACCCTTTCGCCGGACCAGGCTGCCGCATTGTTTGACCTGCCGCGACCGGCAGCCGAATGCCGCATCGTTGTCGCCATGTCGGGCGGCGTCGACAGCTCGGTCGTCGCCGCGCTGGCTGCGCGCACGGGCGCCGCAGTGATCGGCATCACGCTGCAACTCTATGATTATGGCGCCGCAACCGGACGCAAGGGCGCGTGCTGCGCGGGTGACGATATCCAGGATGCACGCGCTGTCGCCGAACGGCTGGGCATCCCGCATTACGTCCACGACCATGAAAGCGCATTCCGCGAGGAAGTGGTCGAAACCTTCGCCGACGACTATCTCGCCGGGCGCACGCCGGTGCCCTGCATCCGCTGCAACATGGGCCCCAAGTTCACCGATCTGCTGGACATGGCGCGCGAACTGGGCGCGGATTGTCTCGCCACCGGCCATTATGTCCGCCGCGCCATGGGGCCGGCGGGCGCCGAATTGCACCGCGCGGCCGATCCGGCGCGGGACCAGTCCTATTTCCTTTACGCCACGACCGAGGACCAGCTCGACTTCCTGCGTTTCCCGCTGGGAGGCATGCCCAAGTCCGATGTCCGCGTGCTTGCCGAAGGCGCGGGCCTGCGCAATTCCGCCAAGCCCGACAGCCAAGACATCTGCTTTGTACCCGATGGCGATTACGCTGGGATCGTGCGCAAGCTGCGCCCCGAAGGCGGGCGGCCGGGACCGATCGTCCATGCCGCGACCGGCGAAACGCTGGGCGAACACAAGGGCGTGATCCATTTCACCGTGGGCCAGCGCCGCGGACTCGATATCGGCGGGCAGCCCGAACCGCTTTATGTAGTGGGCATCGACGCCGGTGGCGCGCGCGTGCTGGTGGGGCCCAAGCGGATGCTTGCCGTTTCCGCCGCGACGATTATCGAGACCAACCGTATCGGCCCGCTGCCCGACGTACCGCTTTCGGCCAAGGTCCGCAGCCTTGCCAAGCCGGTGCCGATCACGCTCGAAGGGCCGCTTGGCGACGGGGCAATGACCACGATCCGCTTCGCCACACCCGAATTCGGCGTCGCACCCGGACAGGCCGCGGTCATCTATGCGGGCGAGCGGGTCGTCGGCGGGGGCTGGATCGAAGCGACCGAGCGGGTCGCCGCCTAGCCTTCCCACTCCCGCAGCACACAGCCGTAGCCTTCGCGGTAGCTGGCGGTGTCCGATGCGACGAAGGGAATCGAGGCGGTCACGCTTTTCGCCGGCACATTCTCGCTGAGCGAGATGAGTTCCATCCCTTCCAGCTTGTCCTTGGCGCAATCGTCGAGACTGCGTCCGGCGACGAAGCGGCAGGAACAGCCGACTCGCGCCGCATAGGCGGAGCCGACGCCGCCGGTTTTGCGCAGACCATCGCCCCAGGCGAACCAGGCAATGCCGAGCAGCACGGCGACCAGCGGGACCAGCCACAACCAGCGGCGCGAGAGACGGGAGCGTGTTTTGGCCGTTGCCAAGCGGGATTCCTTCGTGCGAGTGACGCCGCATGATCATGCGGTCCGCCTCCCTTATCGCGCTTGCCCTCGCCACCTCAAGCCTTGCGTCCTGCGGCTCCCCCGGTCCGGCCGAGGAACCGCCGCTGAGCGAAGAAGCGCTTGCCGCGGTGACCAAGGACCCGGGCGCGCCGACGCGGGCCTTGGCGCGCGCGGCAGACGAATTGTTCACGCTCGACGGACTGGGCGAGACCCGTGCGCTGGTGGTCTATCACGGCGGAGCATTGGCGGTGGAGCGCTATGCCCCCGGCTATGACAAGGACACGCGCTTCATCAGCTGGTCGATGGCCAAGACGGTAACCGCGGTGATGATCGGCATGCTAGTGGCCGACGGGCAATTGCGGCTCGACGCGCCTGCCCCCGTACCTCGCTGGGCGCGGACGGGCGATCCGCGCGCCGAGATCACCTTGCGACACCTGCTGCAGATGCGCAGCGGGCTCGAACATTCTGAAGCGAGCGACCCGCCCTATGAAAGCGGCGAGGTCCGCATGCTCTTCCTCGACGGGCGCGACGACATGGCCGATTACGCCACCGCCCAGCCGCTCGAGGCGGAACCGGGCGCGCAATTCGAATATTCCTCCAACACCACCGTAATTCTCGCCGATATCGCCGCCCGCGCGCTTACCGACAGCAAGGATCCCGATGTCCGGCGCAAGGCGGTGGCGGATTATCTCGATGCGCGCCTCTTCGCGCCGCTCGGGATGACCTCGGTCGTGCCCGAATTCGACCGCGCGGGGACGCTGATCGGCGGCAGCCTGATCCATGCCACGGCGCGCGACTGGGCGAAGCTGGGCGAATTGCTGCGCAACAAGGGCTCCTATCGCGGCGAGCAGTTGGTTCCGCGCGCTTGGGTCGAAGAGATGGTCGAACCCAGTCCCAAAAGCCCGCATTACGGGCTGCAAACCTGGCTCAACCGCCCGACCGGGGAAGACCAGCACCCGCTGTTTCCCGACCGGGCGCCCCAAAGCGCGTTTTCGATGATCGGGCATATGGGCCAATATGTCTTCGTCTCGCCGACGCAGAAGCTGACCGTGGTCCGGCTGGGCCATTCCGATGCCGATGAACGCCGCGCCATGCTCCAGCAGCTGGCCGACGTGGTCGAGCTGTATCCCGAAACCTAGGGCAGGAAGAACCGGCCCTCGACCACGGTCACGCACTGCCCCGTCAGGACCACGCGCTCGCCATCGCGGCGGCACAGCGCATGGCCGCCGCGCTGCGACGCCTGAAAGGCGGTGAAGCTGTCGCGCCCGAGCCGCTCGGTCCAGAAATGGGTCAGCACGGCATGCGCCGAGCCGGTGAAACTGTCTTCATCGACGCCCGCCCCGGGCACGAACACGCGGCTGACGACATCACTATCATTGCCGGGTGCGGTGCAGATGAACTGGTCGTTCCCGAGCGCCCCCAGCGCGCGCAGATCGGGATCGAGCGCGCGCACAGCTTCCTCGCTGGCGAACAGATAGACGCCATAGCCATCGGGGTTGAGCCATACTTCCTGCGGTTCGGCACCCAGCAGCGCGACGGCTTCAGCCCACTCACCCGGCTGCGTGCGGATCAGCGGCAAGCCAAGCTCGTACCCCGCTTCGGCACACGCCACTTCGAGCAGGCCCGCCCGCCGCGTGCGGAAGGTCACCCGTTCGCCGCCATCGCGTCCCAGCAGCACATGCCCGCTGGCGAGCGTTGCATGGCCGCACAGGCGTATTTCCTCGGCCGGCGTGAACCAGCGCAGCTCCCATTCGGCTTCGCCGCTGGCATCGCGGACGCAAAAGGCAGTCTCGGCGAAATTGTTCTCCGCCGCGATCGCTAGCAGCAGGTCGTCGTCGAGCCAGTCGTCGAGCGGCATCACCGCTGCCTGGTTGCCGCCAAAGGGGCGGTCGGCGAAGGCATCGACATGCCAATAGGGCAGCGCGCGGCTCATGCGTCCTTATCCAGCTTGGCGAACTCATTGTCCTCGACCAGCGGATTGTCGGGTTGGTCGACATGGCCCTCGGGATCGATGTGGATCAGCAATTCGGTTCCGGGGAACTGGCGACGCAGATCGGCCTCGACCCGCTCGCTGATCGCATGCGCTTCCTCGATCGTCATGATCGGCGGCAAGTCGACATGGAACTGGACGAAATCGCGATTGCCGCTGGTGCGCGTGCGCAAATCGTGGAGGTTGGAAAGCTCGGGATGGCGCGCGGCTGCCTCGACGAAGGCCAGCCGCTTGTCGTCGGGCCATTCGCGATCCATCAGATCGTCGACCGCGTTGCTCGCGCCGCGCCAGGCCCCCCAGCCCAGCCACGCAGCAATGGCGAGACCGAACAGCGGGTCGGCCATGCCCAGCCCCGCATATTGATCCAGCACCAGCGCGAGGATCACCGCCAGATTGAGCAGCAGGTCGGATTTGTAATGCAGGTGGTCGGTCTGGATGGCGAGGCTGCGCATCCGGCGCATCACGTAGCTCTGCCAGCCGAGCAGCGCGAAGGTCAGGACGATGGCGATAAGCGATACAGTTATGCCCTCCGCCGCGGCTGCCGTCTCTCCCCCTCCCGCCAGCTGCGTCACCGCGCGGGCCGCGATGCCGAAGGCCGACAGGGTAATGAGCATGATCTGGAAGATCGCAGCCAGCGCCTCGGCCTTGCCATGGCCGAAGCGGTGGTCCTCGTCGGCCGGCATCGAAGCGATCCACACGCCGATCAGCGTGGCAAGGCTGGCGATCAGGTCGAGCGCCGAATCGGCAAGACTGCCGAGCATGGCGGTCGAACCGGTGCGCCAGCTCGCCCAGGTCTTGAGCGCGACCAACACCAGCGCGACCGCGATCGAGGCGATCGCCGCCGAGCGAGCCAGCCGGGCGCTGCTGTTAGTCATGGATAGAGCAGCGTGTTCGACCACGCATCTTCGGCGCTTTCGCGCGTGAACATCCGGCGGTCATGAAGGCGGTATTCGCGATCGCGCCAGAACTCGATCCGGCGCGGGCTCAGGCGGAAACCGGTCCAGTGCGGCGGACGCGGGATGTCGCCCTCGGGATAGCGCGTCTCGAGCGCGGCAACCCGGTCGAGATAAAGTTGGCGGTCGAGCAGCGGGCGCGACTGGTCGCTTGCCGCCGACCCAATCTGCGACACGCGCGGACGCGAATGGAAATAGGCATCCGCCTCTTCCTCGCCGACTTCCTCGAGCGGGCCTTCGATGCGGATCTGGCGGCGCAGGCTCTTCCAGTGGAACAGCAGCGCGGCCCGCATATTGGCACGGATCTGTTCGCCCTTGTGGCTTTCGGCATTGGTGTAGAACACGAAGCCGTCGGCGGCGTGACCCTTGAGCAGCACCATGCGGACCGAGGGGTAGCCATCGGGCGATGCGGTCGCCAGCGCCATCGCATTGGCATCGTTCGGCTCGCTCTCGCGCGCTTCGGCGAACCACACTTCGAACAGCGCGAAGGGATCGCTGGGCGGGATGGCGCTCTGGTCGGTTTCCATCAGGGCTTTCCTACAATCTGGAACACATGGAACAGGGTTCAGGAGCAAAACACGCCGCGGCCCGTTTTTGCCCGGAAGCGACCGCAAGGAGGACCGAATTGCCATCCATCAACCGTCCCCTATCGCCAATGCGCGTGGTAGGAAACCGCCCGCGCTTGCACCACGCCGCTGTTGTGCCTAGCTAACACGCCATGGCCGATCCCTATTCCATCCTTGGCGTCCCGCGCAACGCGTCCGAAAAGGACATCAAGAGCGCCTATCGCACGCTCGCCAAGGAACTGCATCCCGACCGCAACAAGGACAACCCCAACGCTTCGGAGCGCTTCAGCCAGGCGACCAATGCCTATGACCTGTTATCCGACAAGGACAAGCGCGCCCAATTCGACCGCGGCGAGATCGATGCCGAGGGTAATCCCGCCAACCCCTTTGCGGGCATGGGCGGTGGCGGTGGTTTCCGCCCCAATGGCGGCCAGCGCGGGTTTCGCGCCGAAGATATGCAGGACTTCGGCGGCGAAGAGGTCGATCTGGGCGATATTTTCGAAGGGCTGTTCGGTGGCCGCGGTCCGCAGGCGCGCCCCGGCGGCAGCCCGTTCGGCGGCGCGCAGCAACGCCGCCAGCCACAAAAAGGGGCCGACATCGCCTACAAGCTGCGCGTTCCCTTCATCGATGCGGCCACGCTCAAGGATCAGCGAATCACGCTGTCCGACGGCAAGACGATCGACCTCAAGCTGCCCAAGGGGGTCGAGGACGGGACGCAGATGCGGCTCAAGGGCAAGGGCGAGCGGGGCCCCGGCGGCGCAGGCGACGGGCTGGTTACCATCGCGATCGACCGGCATGCGCTTTATCGCCGCGAAGGCGACGATGTGCGCTTCGACCTGCCGATCACGCTCGACGAGGCGGTGAATGGCGGCAAGGTCCGCGTCCCCACGGTCGATGGACCGGTCATGATGACCATCAAGCCCGGGACGCATGGCGGCACCGTCCTGCGCCTCAAGGGCAAAGGCTTTTCGCGCAAGAACGGCACCCGCGGCGACCAATTGGTGACGCTCGAAATCCAGCTACCCGACGATCTCGACGAGCTTGCCAAGCGGCTCGATGGGTGGAAGGACGAGAGCGATCCGCGGAGCAAGCTCGGGGTTTAGTCCTTGTCGCCACAACCCTTGCCGGAAGGCCATGAACGCGAGATCCACTCGCTCTCGCCCGAACAGCGGCGGAAGGAAGCACGCGATCTGCGCGGCCGCATCCAGCGGCACATGGGTCCCGGCACACGGGGCTGGGAAATCACCAAACGCACCATCGTCGGCACCTATAACGACGGCTTCATCCACGCAGGCAATCTCGCCTATCTGTCGATGCTGGCGATTTTCCCATTTTTCATCCTCGGCGCGGCGGTCTTCTCGGCGATCGGCGAGGAGGCCGAGCGTGCGGCGACGATCAATGCCGTGCTTTACGCCCTGCCGCCAATGGTCGGAAACGTCATCGAACCGGTCGCACGCGATGTGATCGAAGCGCGCAGCGGCTGGCTGCTATGGGTCGGCGCACTGATCGGGCTCTGGACAGTCGGCAGCCTGGTCGAAACCATCCGTGATATCCTGCGCCGCGCCTATGGTACGCATGCCACGCAGGCCTTCTGGAAATACCGCCTGCTGTCGTCGGGCGTGATCCTTGCTGCGGTCTTCCTGCTGTTGCTCAGCCTGATCGCACAATTCCTGATCGGTACGGCGCAGGAGGTTATCGAGGCCTATTTCCCGCAGCTGATCGACCGCGTATCCGATTTGCGCCTGACGCGGATCGTCCCCGCGCTGGGCCTGTTCGGTTCGCTCTATCTGATCTTCTATTCGCTCACCCCGTCGAAATACCGCCGCCATCGCTATCCTAAATGGCCGGGCGTATTGCTGACGACGCTGTGGTGGATCGCGGTGACCACGACCATGCCGGCGGTGCTGCGCAATTTCTTTTCCTACGACCTCACTTATGGCGGGCTTGCGGGCGTGATGATCGTCTTGTTCTTTTTCTGGCTTGTCGGGCTCGGGGTGGTTATCGGCGCAGAGCTGAACGCGGCGCTGGCCGAGACGCCCGAAGAGGAATTGTGCCAGGTGGGCGAGGCCGACGATGCGCGTCGGGCAGCGCTGGCGCGAGAAATGGCAGAAGAGGAGCACGCTGCATGAGCGGGTTGATGGCAGGTAAACGCGGGCTGATCATGGGCCTCGCCAACGACAAGTCGCTGGCCTGGGGGATCGCCAAGCAACTCGGCGCGCACGGGGCCGAGCTGGCCTTCTCCTATCAGGGCGAAGCGCTCAAGAAGCGCGTCGGTCCGTTGGCGCAGCAGCTCGGCAGCGATTTCCTGATCGAATGCGACGTGTCGGACATGGACGCACTCGACCGCGCCTTCGACACGCTCAAATCGCGTTGGGAGACGATCGATTTCGTCGTCCATGCGATCGGCTTTTCGGACAAGAACGAGCTGCGCGGGAAGTATGTCGACACCAGCCTCGACAATTTCCTGATGACGATGAACATCTCGGCCTATTCGCTGGTCGCGGTGGCCAAGCGCGCGCGGGCGATGATGCCCGATGGCGGCTCGATCCTGACACTGACCTATTACGGCGCGGAAAAGGTGATCCCGCATTACAACGTGATGGGAGTGGCCAAGGCGGCGCTGGAAAGCAGCGTGAAATATCTCGCCAACGACCTCGGCCCCGAAAACATTCGCGTCAATGCGCTCAGCGCGGGCCCGGTCAAGACGCTCGCGGCGAGCGGGATCGGCGATTTCCGCTATATCCTCAAATGGAACGAGCTCAATTCACCGCTGCGGCGCAATATCACGATCGACGATGTCGGCGGTTCGGGGCTCTATTTGCTCTCCGATCTGTCATCGGGCGTGACCGGCGAGACGCATCATGTCGACGGCGGTTATCACGTGGTGGGGATGAAGCAGGAAGATGCCCCCGATATCGCGCTCGACAAGGCCTGAGTTAGAGGTCGATCTCGGGGGCCTGATCAGGCGACGTCGGGCCAGATCCCCCGCGTGTCGTAGACGGCCTTGCCAGCGCGTTCCTCGGGCGGGATGACCTTGAAGACATCGTGATCGACCAGCGTGACCAGCACGCCGCATTCTTCCAGCGCAGTGTCGATATCGACCAGTTCCGCGCCGGTGCCCTCAAACTCGGACGGCAGTTCGCCCGCATAGGGTTCGACCACCTGCACGCGCTTGCCAAACTCGCGCGCGAGCGAGGCAGCGACATAGCGCGCCGGGCTTTCGCGGAAATCGTCGATATTCGCTTTGAAGGCGAGGCCCAAGCAGGCGATCTTTGCTCCCCGATTGGCGTGCACCAGTGCCTTTGCGCGGGTCAGGACATGGTGCATCTTGGCATCGTTTGTCTCGCGCGCCTGGCGGATGATCTTCGCCTCTTCGGGCGCGCCATGGACGATGAACCACGGGTCGACCGCGATACAATGCCCGCCCACGCCGGGACCGGGCGTGAGGATGTTGACGCGCGGGTGGCGGTTGGCGAGGCGGATCACCTCCCACACATCGAGCCCCTGCCGGTCGGCGATCATCGAAAGCTCGTTGGCGAAGGCGATATTGACGTCGCGGAAGGCGTTCTCGACCAGCTTGGTCATTTCGGCGCTGCGCACATCGGTGGTGACGCATTCGCCCTTTACGAAGCGCTTGTAGAAGGCGAGTGCCTTGCGCGCGCAGCGCGGGGTGATGCCGCCGATCGAACGGTCGTTATGCGTGAGTTCCTCGAGGATCTTGCCCGGCAGCACGCGCTCGGGACAATAGGCGAGCGACACGTCGGGTTGCCCATCGGTCAGGCCCGGCATGGCAAGGTCGGGACGCTTGGCGGCGATCGCATCGCGCATCGTCTCGGTCGTGCCGACGGGCGAGGTCGATTCGAGGATGACCGTGTCGCCCTTCTTGAGCACGTCGGCGACCTGCTGGGCAGCCGCCATGACATAGGAGGTGTCGGGCGTATGCTCGCCGTCCTTCGCGAAGGGCGTGGGCACCGCGATCACGAAGACGTCCGCGGGCGCGACCTGCGTCGACGCCTTGAGCAGACCGCGTTGGACCACCGCCTGCACCAGCCCGTCGAGATCGACTTCCTCGATATGGATTTCGCCGCGGTTGATCGTATCGACGACGCCTTGCGCCACGTCGACACCATGCACCGGGCAGCCCGCGCGCGCGATAATCGCGGCCGTCGGCAAGCCGATATAGCCGAGACCGATGACGCAGACGTCGGGCTTGGTGTCACCACGCATGAATGTCTTCCCCTGAACCTTTGGGCTATGAAGCTAGCGGCGGTCGGTAAATTTTACAGTAACGATAATGCGCCCGCTGGCATCGGGACGGGTCAGGCCTCGGCGAGCAGATCGGCGATCCGCGCCGCCGAGTGCCCATCGCCAAAGGGGTTATGCGCGCGCGCCATCGCAGCATAGGCGGCCTCGTCGTCGAGCAGGCGGGTGGTTTCGCGCACGATCGCATCGGCATCGGTGCCAACCAGCTTCGCGGTGCCTGCCGCGATACCTTCGGGGCGCTCGGTCGTTTCGCGCATGACCAGCACCGGCTTGCCCAGCGCCGGCGCCTCTTCCTGCACCCCGCCGCTGTCGGTGAGCATCAGGTGGCTGATATCGAGCAGCCGGGCGAAATGCGGATAGTCGAGCGGTTCGATCAGCGCGACATTGTCCAGCCCGGCAAGCCGCGCGTTCATCACCGCGCGGACATTGGGGTTGAGATGGACCGGAAAGATGATCGCGACATCCTCGCGCGCGGCGAGCCGCTGGACAGCAGTGGCGATATTTTCCATGCCCTCGCCGAAGTTCTCGCGCCGGTGGCTGGTCATGCCGATGATCCGCTTGCCCGCGAAACGCGCTTCGAGCTCGCTTAGACCAGCGGCCAACGCGGGCTGCTCGCCAACACGCTGCGTCACCCAGCGCAGCGCATCGATGACGGTGTTGCCGGTGACGTAGACACTGCCGGCAGCGACATTCTCGCGCAACAGCGCATCGCGCGCAGTAGGGGTCGGGGCACAATGCAGCGCGGCGAAACTACCGACGACACGGCGGTTCACTTCTTCGGGCCAGGGGTGATGGATATCGCCGCTGCGCAGCCCGGCTTCGACATGGCACACGGGTATCTTGCGATAATAGGCGGCGATCGCTCCCGCCATGACCGTGGTTGTATCGCCCTGCACCACGATCCAGTCGGGCCGCTCTTCATCCAGCACCTTGCCGATTTCGACCAGCGCGCGCGCGGTCAGCGCATCGAGCGTCTGGCCCGGGGTCATCAGGTCGAGGTCGTGATCGGGGACGATCCCGGCAATCTCGAGCACCTGGTCGAGCATTTCGCGATGTTGTGCGGAAATGCATACGCGGCTGTCGAACCGCTCGTCCTCGGCCAGCGCATGCACCAGCGGGAACAGCTTGATGGCTTCGGGACGGGTCCCGAACACGGTGAGGATTTTCCGGCGCGAACTCATACCCACCTGCCTAGCGACAAATCGCCGACCGGCGCCAGAGCTTAGCGCGGTTCGGCAGTGCTTTCGGGCTGCGGCAGCGCGTCTTCACCCGGAACTTCGGCCGCGCGTTCGCGCTCGAGCCGTTCCATGTATTCGCGCTCGATCATCTCGACGCGCTCCTGTTCGGCGGCGGCGTCCTCGTCGATGGTCGCGAGACGCTTGGCGCGCTCGGCAGCGATGATTTCGCCGAAGCGGATGCCCGCGTCATTGGCCTTGTCGGCATAGGCGGCGTTGATCATTTCCTGCGTACAGCCGGTAAAGCCGCCAGCGCCGGTGGGCGAGCAGGACATGCTGCCGAAAGCGCCCGCCATTTCGAACCGCTCGACGCGCTCGGCCCATGACTGGTTTTCGGGGCTGTCGGAAAAGCGCAGGTTTTCGGGAATGCGATAGCGCTCGTTCTCGGCCTTGCGGGCGCAGACGACGATCTGGTCCGCAGTGCTTTGCGGGCATTCATCGTCGCCATAAATGATCACCATGTTGTAATTGTCTTCGGCCGTATCGACGCTGTCCTGAGCTTGCGCGCCCATGGGGACGGCAAGGGCCAGGCTGGCGATGGCAAGCAGCGGTTTCGACATGATGGTCCTCTCGGCGAATGGGTATGGGGCCATTAGGCGCCCAATGGGGTGAACTTTTGCTGAAGCGCGTGTGCGGGCCTCCCGGCGCGCGTCACACACGCTCCGAAATACGGATCGCCGCGCGGCAGCCCAGGCGGATGACGCCCGATAGCAACGGATAGGCGGGCGCACGCTCGGCCCCGGCGGCCAGCGCGGCGTCGCGATGCTCGCGCTCGTCTTCGCGAAACTCCTCGATCATCGCGGCGAGTTCGGGATCCTCGCCGCTGTCCTGCAACTGGTCGAGCTGGCGCGAATAGTGATCGTCGATCTCCGTTTCGACCGCGGCGGTGCAGGCCATGGCCGCTTCGGGCCCGATCAGCGCGGTCACCGCGCCAAGCGCGAACCCCGCACGATCCCAGAACGGCTGCAACGCAGTCGGACGCACGCTGCGGCGCGCCATCAATGCATCGAACTTTGCGCGGTGGCCGGCTTCCTGCTCCGCCATGCCCGCGATTTCCGCCGAATGCGGACCGCGATCGCCCATGACGGCGAGCTGGCCGGCATAGATGCGCGTGGCACCGAATTCGCCTGCCTGGTCGACGCGGATCATCCGCGCGATATGATCGGGTACCTTGGTCATGCCCGGCGATCCTTCACCAACAGCGCGAAGATTGCCAGCCCCGTGGCGGTCGAAATCAGGAAATTGAAGCCCGCGAGGCTGATCCCGAGCAGGGTCCAGGCGGGTTCGTCGCAGCGTACCAGGGGAGTGCTCATGATGTCTTCGAGCGCATTGCCGCTCCTGCCCGAGGTGATTGCGGCGCAGGAGGTGATCCCGTCCCACCAGCCGTATTCGACCCCGGCATGAAACAGGCCGATCGCGCCCGAGACCAGGATTGCCAGCGCGGCGGCACCCGTCAACAACCGCTGCGGCGGGATCACGTAGGCGAGCACGGCAAGGCCCACGGCGGCAAAATGCGGCCAGCGCTGCCACCAGCACATCTCGCAAGGGTAGAGACCGAAGCCGTATTGCGAGACATAGGCCCCGCCCAGCAGCAGGGCCGGCACGGCAAGCGCCAGGACGCGGGCGAGACGGGCGTGCTGCGTAAGGTTCATCCCGCGGCGCTCTAACCTATTTCGCGCGAGCGGCAATGCTCTTGGGCGATGTCCGGCGGAGCGTTTCCAGTGCATAATGCAGCTGGAAATCCTCGATGCCCTTGTCCTTCAGCTCTTCAGCCGTCTGCAGGAAGCGTGGATCGGCGCGCGAATCCTTTTCGACCGAATCGTCATCCAGCCCGATCTCGTTGATCAGATGGCCACGCAGATCCGATTCGCGCATCTGGAACTTGGCGCGCTTGGCCAGATCGGGATCGGACAGCTGCGGCACCGCGATGTCGGGTGTGATCCCGCCTTCCTGCACCGAATGGCCCGAGGGCGTGTAATACCGTGCGGTGGTCAGCTTGAGCGCGGCATCGCGGCCCAGCGGCAGCAGCGACTGGACGCTACCCTTGCCGAAGCTGCGCTCGCCCATGACCACGCCGCGGCGATGGTCCTGGATCGCCCCGGCGACGATTTCGGAGGCCGAGGCGGAGCCGGCATCGATCAGCACGACGATCGGCAGCCCGGCGGCAATATCCCCGCGGAAAACCGTTTCGGCGTCGTAGGCGATGTTCTCGCCCCGCGCGCGGCCGCGTTGCGACACGATGCGGCCCTCGGTCAGGAACAGGTCGGACAGGGCCACCGCCTCGTCTAGCGAGCCACCGGGGTTCGAACGCAAATCGAGCACGAGCCCGCTTAGGCGACCGGTCGCTTGGCTCTTGAGGTCTTCCCATGCGGCGAAGACATCGCTGCCCACATCGCGCGAGAATTCATTGATCATGATGTGGCCGACATTGCCGTCGTGCAGTTCCCAGGTGACCGGCTCGAGCTCGATCACGCCGCGCGTCACACTCACATCAAAGGGTTCGTCGCGGCCCGGACGGAAAATCGTCAGTTCGATCGCGGTGCCTTCGCGTCCGCGCATCTGCGCCACCGATTCGTCGAGCGTCTGGCCGACGATCAGCCGGCCATCGAGATGGGTAATGAAGTCGCCCGCCTTGATGCCCATCTTGTCGGCAGGGCTGCCGCGGAAGGGCGAGATGATCTTCACCGCGCCGTCTTCGGCGACGACCGACAGGCCAAGACCCGAGTAATTCCCGTCGATCATCGTTTCGAGCCGCTGCAGATCGCTGCCGTCGAGATAGCCCGAATGCGGATCGAGCGCGGTCAGCATGCCATCGATCATGCCGCGCATCAGCGTCTCGTCATCGACCGGCTCGACATAGCTCGCCTTGATCCGCTGGTAGACCGCGAGAACCTTGGCGAATTCGGGGCCCGCACGGCCATCGACCTGCGCCATGGTGGCAGTGGTCGCGGGGATCAGCGCGACAGCGGTTACAAGCGCGGCCGAACGGGCAAGGGCGGCGAATTTCATCGGCAAGAAGACTCCTTTGCGGGCGCTAACTATGGTGTGCGGTCGCTTAATGCTAGCTGAGCATGGTTCGTGCGCGCCAGGGAAGCGGTTTTCGACCGGCGGCCTAGCGCAAGTGGTCGAGCGGGTTCACCGGTTCGCCGCCCTGTCGCAGCTCGAGCGTGACTTCTCCGCGCTGCCCCGGCGCGACACCGAGCGGCGAGCCCGCGGCGACCGCCTGCCCGACAGCGACATCGAGCATGCCGAGTCCGGTAACGAGGCTGGTCCAGCCATTGTCATGTTCGACGATCACGATCCGGCCATAACCGCGATAGGGCCCCGCAAAGGCAATTCGTCCCGCGCCGGGGGCGACGACCTGCGCCCGCGGGCGCGCGGCGAGCGCGATACCTGCCTGTCGTTGGCCGCTGGTACCCGCTTCGCCGAAACCCGCGGTAATTTCGCCCGAGACCGGCAGTTGGTACTGACGCGGCGGCTGGGTAGCGCTGGGGATCGGGCTCGGGGTCGCGGCGAGGCGCGCGGAAGCGGGATCGGCGGGGCGCGGCAAGGGCCCGGGCAAGGCGGCCAGTTGCGCGCGGAGCGATCCTGCCGCCTCGAGCCGTCCCACGAGCTGGTTGAGATCGATCGCCTGTTCGGCCAGCACCAGCGCGCGTTGCGCTTCGCGGTCGGCCCCGCCCGACGCCTGGCGCGCCTTGAGCCGTTCCTGCTCGGCGAGCGCGACCAATTGCATGCGCCGCCCGACCAGTACCGTTTCGCTTTCGCGCCGATCGGAAACCGCGGCGCGCGCTTCGGTTTCGAGCGCCTTGGCACGGTCGAGATCGCCGCGCAGCGCGCTGGTTCGCTCGCGCACCAGCGGGATCGTGCTGGCTAGTACGGCGCGGGTATAGACGAGATCGCGCAGCGACCCGGGTTGCAGCGCCGACAGTGCGAGCGGGCGGCGCGACATCGATTGCAGCGCGCCAGTCAGCCGGACCAGCGGAGTCCGGCGCGCGGCCAGCCGGCGGTCCAGAGTGCGGTGTTCGCGATTGGCGAGCGCCAGCCGGGCCTCGGCTGCGGCGATGCCCGCCTCGGCCTGCTGCACGCGTGCCGCCAACGCCGCAGCCTCGCTACGCGCCTTTTCCGAAGCTTCGCGCGAGCGCGCGGCCTGCTGCTCGAGCCGTTCGCCACGGGCCCGCGCATTGCGCTGCTGCACACGCGCGGCAGCGAGCTGGGCGCGGGCATCCTCGGCGCTTTCGAGCGGAGTCGGTGCCTGCGCGATCGCGGGCAGCCACAGCAGGCCTGCGGAAAGCGTAACTGCAAGGGCGGCGAGGCGGCGGCTCATCGGGCCATTTCTGCCCGATCAGCCGCTGCGATGATAGGGGTGGCCCGCGATAATCGTCGTCGCGCGATAAAGCTGCTCGGCGAGCATCGCGCGCGCCAGCAGGTGCGGCCAGGTTGCCGAGCCGAACGCCAGCAGCAGATCGGCGGCGGTGCGCTCTTCTTCCGCATGCCCATCCGCCGCGCCGAGCACGAAGCGGCATTCGCGCATGCCATCATCGCGCCAGCGGCCGAGGATCGCGGCGAGCTGTTCGGAGGACAGGTCCTTGCCGCGCTCGTCGAGCAACACGGTTTTGAGCGGCGTCAGCGGATCGGGAATGCGCCCGCCGGTCTCGGGCAGTTCGGTAAATTTGACCGGCCAGGTCAGCCGCTTCTCATACCGCGCGACAAGGTCCGCCTCGGGCGAACGGGCGATCTTTCCGCGGGCGATTATGTGGAGGAGCATGGCGTGTTGGTCTCAAATTCGTGCGGCGCAGTCTTCGGCCCAACCCGCGAGGCGGATGCTCTGGTCCTGCCTGCCATCAGTAGCGGTGTGAACTGCAAGTCCGGTCCGGAGCAGGCCCGGCTAGGGCGACCGCCCGCCCGCAGAGGCCCGCAACGCAGCGGAACAGCCCCGAGAACGCTCGCGCGCAGGCGCGAGCGAAAGCCGGTTAAGCCGTGCCGGCGACCGGCGGGGCATCTCCAAACGCCCACATGCGCTCGAGATTGTAGAAACTGCGAACTTCGGGGCGGAACAGGTGGACGACGACGTCGCCCGCATCGAGCAGCACCCAATCGGCCGCGGGAAGCCCTTCGAGCTTCACCGGGCCAAAGCCGGCCTGCTTGACCTTCTCGGCCAGTTTCTGCGCCATTGCGGCGACCTGTCGGGTCGAGCGGCCCGAGGCGATCACCATGTGATCGGCGATCGAGCTCTTGCCCGCGAGATCGATGGTCACGACCTCTTGTGCCTGGTCGTCGTCAAGCTGCTGCAGCACCAGCTTGAGCAGTGGATCGGTGGTCGCGTCAGCCAAGTCGATGACCTGTGCCGATGCGGGTCCGGACGAAGCCGGATGGGTTTGCGCCTGAGTCATAGGCGGATGCGATACTCCTGAATTGAAAGGCTTGGGCCATGGAAGGGACAACGCGCATCATGGGGCGGTGGTTTCCTCCCCCGACGGTATCAAACGATGCGTCAACTGGTCCCTCGGAGGCGGTCCGGCAAAGCGTAAGGCCCAGTCGGGATCGCCGCGGCGGATCGCCGTGGCCGATCGTTCGTCGGGATCGAAACGCAATGTCACCAGTGCCGGTGCGCTCCATTCGCCCCTGTTCACAAAGCTGGACAATGGCACCGAAAAGCGCCGCAGCCAGGCCATCGCGGGGCTCGCGAAGGCAGCAGCATCATAGCCGGGCCGCGCGATGACTGCAATCGGCATCCTGCGCGCGATGTCGCGCCATGCCTTCCAGCGGTGGAATTGCGCCAGATTGTCCGCTCCCATCAGCCACACGAATTCATGTTTGGGATAACGCCGGGTGAGCGCGCCGAGCGTATCGACGGTGTACCGCGTGCCCAGCTCGCGTTCGACCGCGGTGACGCGGATCGGGGCCCGCCGCGCCTGGGCCATGGCCGAACGCACACGCGCGGCGAGCGGCGCCATGCCCGCCTGTGGCTTGAGCGGGTTCCCCGGCGAGACCAGCCACCAGACCTCGTCGAGCCCAAGCGCGCGGCGAACGAATAGCGAAATTCGCCGATGGCCGCCGTGCGCCGGGTTGAAGCTGCCGCCGAGCAGACCGATTCGCCGTTTGCCGCGCATCAGATTCGGGCCTGAAGGAATTTGTCGTATTTATACAATGACTTGCCGTTGACTGCCGGCGGAAATTGTAAGCTATTGGTAAACCACACTTTAATTTCCGGCAGCCAGCCCGAGCAAAATTTTAGCGAGCGCTCAAACGACTCGTCCCACCGATGCTTCGACTCGTAGATTCTACGGGAACCGCGATTCGATTTCACAAGCAACCTTTGTTAGCTCTCTCAATGGGACATAAGAGACCATAAGGGACGGGTCGTTTTGAGCAACAACAATGCCAGGATTGGCTTGGGGGATCGCTTGCGCAGCTGGTTTCCCGATCGCGAATTTTTCATGCGGTCGGAAGGCCAGGTTCGCTTCATCACCATTTCATCGAAGGTCCAGATGACCGCTGCAGCGGTTTCGCTGACGGCGCTGATCGTCTGGGCAGCATCGATGGCAGGCGCGGGATGGTCGCAATATCGCGCCACCGCCGACCGCCTGTCACTGCTCGACCGCGAGGCGAAGGTCGCCACCGCGACCGAACGGGTGAACGCCTATCGCAGTGATATCGATGCGGTCGCCACCGATCTGGCCAAGCGCCAGGAATTCATCGAGGATATGGTCGCTTCGCTGCCCGAAGACGTGAAGACCGCGGCCAGCACGAGCGATTCGGCCGGCGAGGCAACCGAAACGATCAGCAAGGTCAGCGTGTCGATCCCCGAAGCCAGCGCGCTGGCGAAGATCGAAGCGCGCCAGCTGGTCTTCGTCGAAGGCCTGACCCGCTATGCCGACGCGCGCGCCCAGCGTGCCACCGTCGCGCTCAAGACACTCGGCCTCGACCCCGCCAGCATGATGCGCAATGCCGATCGCAGCGCGATGGGTGGTCCGCTGGAAAATCTCGTCACCGATGCTGAAGGCGGGATCGATCCGCGCTTCGAACGGCTCGGCCTGTCGATTGCCCGCATGGCCGCGCTCGAGCGGGGTCTCGAAGGAGTCCCGCAAGTGGCGCCCGCACGCACCGACATGATTTCAAGCGGCTTCGGCTATCGCCGCGATCCCTTCACGCGGCGCGGCGCAATGCACAAAGGCCTCGATTTCCGGGGCGCCGTCGGCACGCCGATCCAGGCCGCGTCGGCTGGCCGGGTCAGCTTTGTCGGCTGGAGGGGCGGTTATGGCAAGACGGTCGAGATCTCGCATGGCAACGGGCTGATGACGCGCTATGCGCATATGTCGCGGTTTAACGCTAAGCCCGGCCAGCGCGTCGCGGCGGGCGAGACAATCGGGGCGATCGGCAATACGGGTCGGTCGACCGGCGCGCACCTCCATTTCGAAGTGCGGATCAACAATCGCGCGGTAAACCCGCGTACCTTCCTGGAGACCGCTCCCAATGTTCTCGAAGAAATCCGACGAGCTCCCCAGCTCGCCTCAGGCCAGTAATTCGGGACGCGAGCGTATGGCCAGCAAAAGCAATTCGACCTTTTCGGTCCTGGGATCGGACCTCACGATCACCGGCGATATCGAGGCGTCGGCCGATCTTCACATCGATGGGTCGATCGAAGGCGACATCGCCTGTTCCTCGCTGGTGCAGGGCGAGGAAAGCCGCGTAAAAGGCGCAATCAAGGCCGAAACCGCGCGCTTAGCCGGGACGGTCGACGGATCGATTACCGCGCGCGAGCTGGTCATTCTCAAGACTGCCCGAATTACCGGTGATGTCTTTTACGACGCGCTGACCATCGAACAGGGCGCGCAGGTCGAAGGGCGCTTCGCGCATCGCGACGCCAAGGCCAAGGCGCCCGGGCTGACGCAGTCGGCGACCAAGCCGGAGCTCGCCGTAGCCGGCTGAGCCGAACCATTTCGGAGGGGAGGAGGGCCGCTTGCGCATGACGCGGGCGGCCTTCTCTTTGAGACCTAGTCGAGCACTTCGGCGCGCAGCGCCTTGCGGTCGAGCTTGCCGATCATCGTCTTGGGCAAATCCTCGCGGATGATTACCGCATCGGCGCGCTCATGTTTGCCCACACGCGCGTTGAGCCATTGCTTGAGCTGTTCGCCGGTAGCAGCGTGATCGGCCTTGAGCGTAACATAGGCGACCGGCATTTCGCCGTGATAGGCATCTGGGCGGCCGATCACCAGCGCCTCCTTCACCGCCTCATGCTCGAGCAGGACGTCCTCGACCTGGCTCGGGAAAACCTTGAAGCCGCCGACCGCGATCATGTCCTTGATCCGGTCGACGATCTCGAGAAATCCATCGCAATCCACGGTCGCTACATCGCCCGTGCGCAGCCAGGTTTTGCCGAGATGTTCGACGAAAATGTCCTTGGACGCCTCGGGACGGTTCCAATAGCCCCGCATGATCTGCGGACCATGGAGCGCGAGTTCGCCCGGTTCGCCATCGGGCGCGATGACTGCCGGGTCTTCCTTGTCGAGCAGCAGCACTTCGGTCTGCATGATGACCTGGCCGATGGTGCCGGGCTTGCGCATCCCTTCATAGGGGTTGGCCGAGACCACACCCGCACTCTCGGTCAGGCCATAGCCTTCGACCAGCCGGACGCCGGTGTCCGCCTCGAATTGCTCGCGCAGCGGACCGGGCAGCGGCGCGCCGCCCGAAATGCACACCTTGAGCGTCGAGAAATCGGTCTTGGCGAGATCGGGATGGTCGAGCAACGCCTGGAACATCGTCGGCACGCCGGGAAAGCCGGTCGCGCCATAGCGCGCGATCGTCTGCAGCACCTGTCCTGCCTCGAACCGCGGGACCATGGCGATCGACGCGCCGGTCAGCACCGCGTGGTTGAGCAGCGCGGTATTGGCGAAGACATGGAAAAACGGCAGCGCGCCGAGGAAGACCTCGCCGGTCGGATTGCCGAAGGGGTTGAGCCCTGCGGTCTGCTGCGCATTGATCGACAGATTCGCATGCGTAAGCATGGCGCCCTTGGGCGTGCCCGTCGTACCCCCGGTATATTGCAGCAGCGCAAGCCCCTGCGGGTCGATTTCGGGCAGGTCGCCTGCGTTCTGCGCGCCGCTTTCGAGGAAGGCGCGCCACGGCAGGATCGCTGCGCCATAAGATACCTTGGCGACCTTGCTGCGCGCGAGCACGCGCATCGCCAGCCCCTTGAGCGTCGGCAGCATCTGCGGAAGCGAACTTACGACCAGCGTTTCGAGCGCGGAGCCGTGCAACACCTTTTCCGCGGTGGCGTAAAGCTCGGGCACATCGACCGTGACCAGCAGCCGGGTCCCCGAATCGGCGACCTGCTGCTCGAGCTCCTCGACCGAATAGAGCGGCGAGAAATTGACCACCACGGCCCCCGCCATCATCGCCCCGTAATAAGCGGCGACATAGCTCGGGACATTGGGCAGGAAGAGTCCGACCCGGTCGCCCTCGGCAATTCCCCGCGCCCGAAGGGCATGGGCAAAGGCCTGCGCATCGCTGAGCAGTTCGCGATAGGGATAGGTACGACCGAGGAAATGCAGCAGCGGCGCATCGGGCGAGGCCTTTGCCGTCCGCGCGAACATGGCGGGCAGCGCCAACGCTTCGAAAGGCGTATTCCACGGCACCGGGTGGTGGTTCGGCAGCTTGCTTACATCCATGTCAGTAGCATGGCCCCTCTTGCTTCAAAGGCAAGCAAAAAGGCGGGAAAAGCCATAGCCTTCCCCGCCTTCCGGAATTTTGTGCGCCGGCAGGATCAGGCCTGGTCGGGTTCCGCAGTCTCGCCCGCATCTTCGGCAGCGCGCTTGGCTTCGAGCCAAGCGGCGGCTTCAGCTTCCTGCACGGCTTCTGCGGCAGCCTTTTCATTGGCCTGGCGCTCGGCACGCAGCTCCTCGATCAGCTTCTCGCGATCGCTGCCGCCGGTGGGTTCGACCGGTGCAGCTTCGTCTTCGATGCCGGCCTTCTTCGCTGCCTTGGCGACGACCGCGTCAAGTTCGCGCTGCGAACACAGGCCGAGCGTCACCGGATCCTTGGGCTGGATGTTCTGGATGTTCCAGTGGCTGCGTTCACGGATGGCGGTGATCGTGTTGCGCGTAGTGCCGATCAGCTTGCCGATCTGCGCGTCCGAAATCTCCGGATGGTTGCGCAGGATCCAGGCGATGCCATCGGGCTTGTCCTGACGCTTCGAGACCGGCGTGTAGCGCGGACCCTTGGTGCGGCTGACCGCCACCGGCGCGCGCTGCATCTTGAGCCGGTACTCGCTGTCCGCCTGCCCTCTTTCGATCTCGTCCTGCGTCAACTCGCCCGAGTGGACGGGGTCGCGGCCGGTATATTTGCTGCCCGTGAGATCGTCCGCCATGGCCTGCACTTCGAGGATATGAAGGCCGCAAAACTCGGCAATCTGCTCGAACGACAGGCCGGTGTTATCGACCAGCCAGGTGGCGGTCGCATGCGGCATCAGCGGTTTGGGTTGGTCGGCCATTGAAATGCCTTTTCTCGTCTTACGAAAATAGAAGGCCGCCCCTCGCGGGACGGCCGTTATCCTGCCGATGTAGGCGAGAGCGCCGGATTCGGCAAGCGAAAGCCTCAGGCGGCGGGAAGCTGCTCTGCCTCGAAAGCTGCAAGCCCGCTGAGGAACTGCCCCGTCGCGGCAGACCAACTGTAGCTTGCGCCATACCGGGCACAGGCCTCGCGGTCGCAGAACAACGCTGCGCCGATCGCGCGGGCGAGTTCATCACCCAATGCGCCGACCGCGCTGGTCACGATATCGCGCGGCCCGGCAACCGGATAGGCGGCGACCGGAGTCCCGCAGGCCAGCGCCTCGATCATGACCAGCCCGAAAGTGTCGGTCCTGCTGGGGAAGACGAAGACATCCGCCCCGGCGTAGCACCCCGCCAGATCACGCCCCGAACGCCGCCCAAGGAAATGAACATCGGGATATTTCGCGCGCAGGGATGTCAGCGACGGTCCGTCGCCAACCACGACCTTGCTGCCGGGATAGTCGGCTTCGAGGAACGCCTCGACATTCTTCTCGATCGCGACCCGGCCGACATAGAGCTGGATCGGGCGCCGCAGATCGGCAAATTCGGCTGGCGGCGGTGCATCGGGCGTAAAGCAGGAGAGATCGACCCCGCGGCTCCAGCGGTGCAGCTGGGTCAGCCCATGCGCGCGCAACTCCTCACTAATGCTCTCGGTTGCCACCAGCACGCGTTTGGCGGGGCGGTGGAACCACTGGATATACCGCCAGAACCATGCGGCTGGCAGATGCGTGCGCTGCGCGAGATAGTCGGGAAACTGCGTGTGGTAGGCAGTGGTGAAACGGATATCGTGTTTTGCACAATAGCGCCGTGCCGTCATGCCGAGCGGCCCCTCGGTGGCGATATGGATCGCCTCGGGCGAAAAGGCGCGCAGCCGGTTCGCCACTGCGCCGGGAATGGCCAGCGCCAGCCGGATCTCGGGATAAGTCGGACAGGGCACGCTGGCGAATTCGTCGGGCGAGACGACCAGCACATCGTGCCCATGTTCGCGCAAGTGATCGCAAGTAGTCGTGAGCGTACGGACGACACCATTCATCTGTGGCAGCCATGCGTCGGTAACGATCGCAATCCGGTGTGGGGCGATCGGCTCACCCTCGGATATCTGGGCCCGCACCCCGGACAGCGAACTCACGCGGCCTCCGGTACCGATGGCGCGACTGCCGACTGCTCGGCTTCGCGCCGCGCGATCTCAGCGGGCCAGTGGAGGATTTCCATGGTCCCGTCGAAATGCTCAACCAGCGCGTTGCAGCCCTCGACCCAGTCGCCGTCGTTCCAGTATTCGACCTGCTTGCCATCATGGTCGAAGGTGCGGAATTCGGCAGTGTGGATGTGGCCGCAAACTACCCCGTCGACGCCGCGTTCGGCTGCGGCACGCGCGACGACTTCCTCGTACTTCGAAATGAATTCGACCGCGTTCTTGACCTTGTGCTTGGCAGCTTTCGAGATCGACCAATAGGGCATGCCCAGCCGCTTGCGCGCGCCGGCCACCCAATTGTTGAGCTTCATCATCACATGGTAGAGCGCGTCGCCAACGAAGGCGAGCCAGCGGTGCGCGAGCATGATCGTGTCGAATTCGTCGCCATGCAGCACCATTAGTCGGCGCCCGTCGGCAGTGTCGTGGAACGCCGCACGCAGGATCTCGACCCCGCCCAGATTCATCCCGCTGAACGGGCGGACCATTTCATCGTGATTTCCGGGAATATAGACGATCCGCGTACCGCGTTTGGCGCGCTTGAGGATGCGCCAGACGATGTCATTGTGTTCGGGGGGCCAGTAGACCTTCTTCTTCAGCCGCCAGCCATCGATGATGTCGCCGACGAGATACATTGTCTCGCTATCGGTGTGGTCGAGGAAATCGATCAGCAATTCGTGATTACAGCCCCGGGTACCGAGATGGACATCGCTGATCCAGATCGTGCGAAACTCGCGCCGCTTGCCGGTCGTGCGTTCGGGCACGCTGGGTTTAATCGACGGAAAACTCGCCACCTTGTGGACGGCATCGAAGTGGTTGGGCAGATCATTCATGGGCCGGGCTCCCCTGATGAGTATCAGGGCCAGCCATGGCGGTGGATTGTTACGAGCGATTCACACTGCCGTTACGGATCGGCGACATTGCGACACTTCCGGTTCACCCCATGGGGATGAAATGGGGGAGTTCGGACACCCGTTCGATCCAGCGGCCTACCGCTGGATAATCACCCAGCCCGAAGCCGCCTTCTTCCGCCACATGGGTATAGGCAAACAGCGCGATATCGGCGAGCGAGACACTGTCGCCCACAAACCAGTCGTGCGCGGCAAGATGGCTATCCATCAGCGACAGCGCCTCGCAGCCCGCGATCCGCTTGGCCATCATCTGCGCCCTCTGCTGCGGCGACAGCTGCGCGCTACCGATAAAATGCAGCCAGAAGCGCATGGTCGCGATATTGGGTTCGTGGCTGTATTGCTCGAAGAACATCCACCGCAGCATGTCCGCCCGGTCGAAGCGGTCCTGCGGGATCAGTGCGCTGCCCGAGGCGAGATACCAGCAGGCGGCATTGCTTTCGGGCAAAAAGCGCGTGCCGATCTGCAGCACGGGGATGCGCCCGTTCGGATTGACCCGTTCAAGGAAGTCGGGCGTCCGTGTTTCTCCAGCGAGGGTATCGTACTGCCGGGTTGCCAACGGCAGGCCGAGCAGCGCGGCGGTCAGATTGATCTTGTAGCAATTGCCGCTACGCGGATCCTCGTGGAGCGTGACCTCAGTCACCCGCTACCTCGAGCACGATCTTGCCGATATGATCGCCCGCCTCCATCCGCGCATGCGCAGCGCTCGCATCGGCGAGCGCGAAGGTCTGGTCCATCACCGGCGCGATCGTGCCATCCTCGAACAGCGGCCAGGCATGGTTATAGATTTCATCGGCCAGCAGCGCCTTGAAATCGTCAGAGCGCGGCCGCAGCGTCGAACCGGTCAGCGCCAGCCGCTTGCGCATGATCGTGGCCATGTTGATTTCGGCCTTGAGCCCGCCAAGCACGGCGATGGTTACATGCCGGCCGTCATCGGCAAGACATTCGATATTGCGCGCGACGTAATCGCCCGAAACCATGTCGAGCACCACGTTGACCCCCTGGCCACCCGTGAAGCGCTTGACCTCCTCGACGAAATCCTGCGTCTTGTAATTGATCGCCAGATCGGCCCCCAAATCACGGATTGCCTGGCATTTCTCTTCGCTTCCCGCGGTCGCGATCACGGCAATGTCGAAAGCCCTCGCCAACTGGATTGCCATGGTCCCGATCCCGCTGGTGCCGCCATGGACCAGCAGCGTGTCGCCATTACCGGCCCAGCCCCGTTCGAACACATTGTGCCACACGGTAAACAGCGTTTCGGGAACTGCCGCCGCGACCTGCATCGTCATCGCCTTGGGCACGCGCAGACAATGCGCCGAATGCGCCAGGCAGTATTCCGCATAGCCCCCGCCCGACACGAGCGCGCAGACACGCCTGCCCAGCATTTCGGGCGGCGCGCCCTTGCCGATCGCCACGACGGTGCCCGAGACTTCGAGCCCCGGGATCGGCGAGGCACCGGGCGGCGGCGGGTAATAGCCCTGCCGCTGGATCACGTCGGGCCGGTTGACCCCGGCGTAAGCGACATGGATCAGCACCTGGTTCTCGCCCGGTTGGGGCACGGGCAATTGCTCGGACCGCAATACCTCGGGTCCGCCGGGCTCGTCGAAACCCGTCGCTGCCATCGTTTCCGGCAAATCTGCTGCCACTCGCGCCCCCATCGCCATTGTTCCCTGCGTGTCGTCCCTGCCACGCTTGGCCGTGCAATACCGCGCTGCCCCGTTGACAGCAACCACACAGAATTGCGACATTGGTTCCCATGGATGACGATGCCCGTCCGCGCCCGCGAGGCGACGCCGCGAGCCTGCTTATGGCCGAAGACCTCGGCCCCTATTCGCAGGACGAACTGGCGGTGCGGATCGCGCTGCTCGAAGCCGAGATTGACCGGGTCGAGAAACACCGCAGCTTCGCTGCCGCGCACCGCAATGCGGCAGAGGCATTGTTCGGGCGAAAGGAATAGTTGGTGATGCGGGGGCTGAAAATATTGCCCTGCGCACCCATATCCGGCGAGCATACAGCATTGGCTAACCTTCGGCCCATAGGCTGTCCCGTATTCGCTTCGTGCGAATCCCATGAGAAAGACATCTGATGCCCAGCTTTGCCGCCAATCTCGAAAAGACCCTCCACGCCGCTCTCACCGATGCGGGCGAGCGCCGGCACGAATATGCGACGCTCGAGCACCTGCTGCTCGCACTGATCGACGACGAGGATGGCGCGCAGGTCATGGCCGCCTGCGGGGTCGACCTTGGTGAGCTGACCGCGGTGGTGAAGCAGTATCTCGAGCAGGAATACCAGTCGCTGCAATCGGACGAAACCGCCGACCCGCAGCCGACCGCGGGGTTCCAGCGGGTGATCCAGCGCGCGATCCTGCATGTCCAGTCGAGCGGCAAGGATACGGTGACCGGCGCCAATGTGCTGGTCGCGCTGTTTTCCGAACGCGACAGCTATGCGGTCTATTTCCTGCAGCAGCAGGACATGAGCCGGCTCGACGCGGTGAGCTTCATCAGCCACGGCATCGGCAAGGGCGGCAAGCAGGTCGAAAGCCGTCCGTCACAGGGTGCCGAAGAAGGCGAAGCGCAAAGCGAGGACAAGGCCGCCGAGAAGGGCAAGAAGGAAACCGCGCTCGACCAGTTCACCGTCAATCTCAACAAGAAGGCCGAAGATGGCCGGATCGACCCGCTGATCGGCCGCGGACCCGAGGTCGACCGGACGGTCCAGATCCTGTGCCGCAGGAGCAAGAACAACCCGCTTTATGTCGGCGATCCCGGCGTCGGGAAAACCGCCATTGCCGAAGGCCTCGCGCGCAAGATCGTCGAAGGCGAAGTGCCCGAAGTGCTGCAGGACGCGGTGATCTATTCGCTCGACATGGGCGCGCTGCTCGCCGGGACGCGCTATCGCGGCGATTTCGAGGAGCGGCTCAAGCAGGTCGTGAACGAGCTTGAAGGCATGCCCGATGCGATCCTGTTCATCGACGAGATTCACACGGTAATCGGTGCCGGCGCGACCAGCGGCGGGGCGATGGACGCATCCAACCTGCTCAAACCGGCGCTGAGTTCGGGTGCGATCCGCTGCATCGGCTCGACCACCTACAAGGAATTCCGCAACCACTTCGAGAAAGACCGCGCGCTGCTGCGCCGCTTCCAGAAGATCGATGTGAACGAGCCCACGATCGAGGACACGATCAAGATCCTCAAGGGTCTGAAGACCGCGTTCCAGGACCACCACAAGGTGACCTACACGGTCGACGCGCTCAAGACCGCGGTCGAACTGTCGGCGCGTTACATCAACGACCGCAAGCTGCCCGACAAGGCGATCGACGTGATCGACGAGGTCGGCGCGATGCAGATGCTGGTGCCACCCAGCCGCCGTAAGAAGAAGATCACCGCCCGAGAGATCGAGGCGGTCATCGCGACCATGGCGCGCATTCCGCCCAAATCGGTATCGAAGGACGACAAGAAGGCGCTCGAAAATCTCGATCGCGACCTGCGGCGTGTCGTCTTCGGGCAGGATGCGGCGGTGAAGAAGCTGTCGACCGCGATGAAATTGTCGCGCGCAGGCCTGCGCGATCCCGACAAGCCGATCGGCTCATTCCTGTTCAGCGGGCCCACCGGCGTCGGCAAGACCGAAGTCGCGCGCCAACTGGCCAGCATCATGGGGATCGAGCTCAAGCGCTTCGATATGTCCGAGTATATGGAGCGTCACAGCGTCAGCCGCCTGATCGGCGCGCCTCCGGGCTACGTCGGTTACGACCAGGGCGGGCTGCTGACCGATGCGGTCGACCAGAACCCGCATTCCGTGTTGCTGCTCGACGAGATCGAGAAAGCGCATCCCGACCTGTTCAACATCCTGCTGCAGGTGATGGATAACGGCCGCCTGACCGATCACCACGGTAAGACGGTCGATTTCCGCAATGTGGTGCTGATCATGACCACCAATGCGGGTGCGGCCGACATGGCGAGCCAAGGGATCGGCTTTGGCGATGTCAGCAAGGAAGATGCGAGCGAGGAAGCGGTGAAACGCATGTTCACCCCCGAGTTCCGCAACCGTCTCGATGCGGTGGTACCCTTCGCCTATCTGGGCCGGGACACCGTGGCGCGCGTGGTCGACAAGTTCATCCTCCAGCTTGAACTGCAGCTGGCCGAACAGAATGTCGACATCCAGTTCGACCAAGAGGCTCGCGCTTGGATGGCGGACAAGGGCTACGACCGTCTTTATGGCGCGCGCCCGATGGGCCGCCTGATACAGGAAAAGATCAAGCAGCCGCTCGCCGAGGAACTGTTGTTCGGCAAGCTGGCCGATGGCGGTGAGGTGTCGGTGACGATGAAGGACGGCAAGCCGAGCTTCGAGCTGACCCCTGCCCCGCCCAAGGCCAAGCGCAAGGCTCCGCCGCGCAAGAAGGCGGCGGAGAATAAGGCGCCGACGAGCAAGAAACCGCCGGCCGATGCCAGCGAAAGCACCGACGAGAGCGAAAGCTGAGCCGCCGACAAAACCACATCAAAGGGGCGCCACCGGGAACGGTTGGCGCCCCTTTCGTTTGAATCGAGGATGGCCGCAGCCCCGTTCTCCTGGATCAAGCCCGAACCGCACGGCATCCATGTGGTCCCCGCCGATTGCTGGATCGACCCCAGCCGCGCGGTCGACCGGGCGCTGGTCACGCATGGCCATGCCGACCATGCCCGCGGTGGCCATGGCCAGACCGTCGCCACTCCCGCCACGCTGGCGATCATGGAGTTGCGCTACGCAACTAAAGCGGGCGCGACCCCGGTCGAATATGGCGAGACGATCCGCCTGCCGGGCGGAGTCGATGCGACGTATATCCCTGCCGGTCATGTGCTCGGCAGTGCGCAGATCCTGCTGGAACATGCGGGCGAGCGCGTGGTGGTAACCGGCGATTACAAACGCCGAGCCGATCCGACGTGCCCCCCGTTCCAGGTCACTGCCTGCGACATCTTCATCACCGAGGCGACCTTTGGCCTGCCGGTGTTCTGTCACCCCCCGATCGAAGAAGAGATGGCCAAGCTGCTCGAGCGGCTGGCGGCGCATCCCGAACGCTGCGTGCTGGTCGGCGCTTACGCGCTGGGCAAGGCACAGCGGGTGATCGCCGAACTACGCCGCGCGGGCCATACCGACCCGATCTATCTGCATGGCGCGATGGAGAAGATGTGCCGGCTCTATGAAGAGCACGGCGTGGATCTGGGCGAATTGCGGCTGGTGGCGGACCACACGAAGGACGACATGCGCGGTGCAGTGGTGGTGAGCCCGCCATCGGCTCTCAACGATCGCTGGAGCCGCCGCTTGCCCGACCCGATTACTGCTATGGCAAGCGGCTGGATGCGCGTGCGCCAGCGCGCAAGGCAACGCAATGTCGAGCTGCCGCTGGTGATTTCCGACCACGCCGACTGGGGCGAGTTGACGCGCACTATCACCGAAGTCGATGCGGCGGAAAACTGGATCACCCATGGGCGCGAGGATGCGCTGCTGCGCTGGTGCCAGCTTCGCCAACGCCGCGCCCGCGCACTGGCAATGGTGGGATATGAGGACGAGGACGACTAGCGGTGGAAGAGTTCGCCGCCCTGATCGACGCGCTGGTCTACACCCGCAGCCGCAACGAGAAGCTGCGGCTGATTGCTGAATATCTGCGCGCGACGCCCGATCCGGACCGCGGCTGGGCGCTTGCCGCCCTCGCCGACGGGCTCGACTTCCCTGCGGTCAAAAGCTCGACCATCCGCAACTTGCTCAAGGACCGGGTCGATCCGGTGCTATGGACGTTGAGCCGCGATTTCGTGGGTGACACGGCCGAGACCGCGAGCCTTTTGTGGCCTGCGCCCGACCAGCCGCCCTCTCCGCCCACCGTAAGCGAAGCGGTCGAGCAACTGGCGGCGATGAACCGCAAGAGCGTGATCGCGGAACTGCCCCGGCTGCTCGATCGGCTCGATGCATCGAGCCGCTATGCGCTGCTGAAACTGGCGACCGGTGGGATGCGCATTGGTGTATCCAGCCGCCTTGCCAAGACCGCCTTTGCGCAGGCTTTCGATGCCTCGGTCGACGAAGTGGAGGAATATTGGCACGGGCTCGACGCACCCTATGATGCGCTGTTCGGCTGGGCCGCACGCGGCGAAGCGCCGCCCGATATCGACAATCTGCCGACCTTCCGGCCTTTCATGCTCGCGCATCCGCTCGAGGAAACCACGGTCGATCTCGCGGACTACGCCGCCGAGTGGAAGTGGGACGGCATTCGCGTGCAACTGGTCCGCGCCGGGGAGGAAACCCGACTCTACTCGCGTTCGGGCGACGATATTTCAGCGACCTTTCCCGAACTGCTCGACGCGCTGCCCTTTCCCGCAGTGCTTGACGGCGAACTTCTGGTGCGCGGCGCGACGCAGGGCGGGAAGGAAGGCGGGGCAGCGAGTTTCAACGCGTTGCAACAGCGGCTGGGGCGCAAGACCGTCAGCAAGAAGATGCTGCAGGACTATCCGGCCTTCGTGCGTCTCTATGACGCGCTGCTGATAGAGGGCGAGGATGTGCGCGGGTTGGCGTGGAGCGAGCGCCGCGACCGGCTCGAAGCGCTGATGACACGGCTTCCCGACAGCCATTTCGATATCAGTAAAATCGTGCAGGCGAGCGATTTCGAGCGCCTCGCGCAGATCCGCGAGGGCAGCCGCGACGATGCGATCGAAGGGCTGATGCTCAAGCGCAAGGACAGTCCCTATATCGCCGGGCGGCGCGTCGGCTACTGGTACAAATGGAAGCGCGACCCGCTGCTGGTCGACTGTGTGCTGATGTATGCGCAGCGCGGGTCGGGGAAGCGATCGAGCTTCTTTTCCGACTACACTTTCGGCTGCTGGGACGGCGATCCCGACCAGGGCGCTGACCTGCTGCCAGTGGGCAAGGCCTATTCGGGCTTTACCGACGAGGAGCTGAAGAAGATCGACCGCCATGTGCGGCAGAACACGGTCAACCGCTTCGGTCCCGTGCGCGAAACCGAAAAGACGCTGGTGTTCGAGGTCGCTTTCGATAGCGTGCATGCAAGCAAACGGCATAAATCGGGGCTCGCGATGCGATTCCCGCGCATTCACCGCATCCGCTGGGACAAGCCGCCGCACGAAGCGGATCGCATCGAGGCCCTGCGCGCGCTTATCCGGGATTGAATTCTGCGCCGCCGTCCGCATGGTGGTACAATGCAACGCTACGATCGCAGCCGCCAGAAACTCGCCATGGGACTGGCGTTTCTCGCCGGCCAGGTCGATGCCATCGGCTTCGTCGTCGCAGGCGGCTATTTCACCTCCTTCATGTCGGGTAATACGACGCGGCTGGGGGTCGAGCTCATTGCGGAGCGGGCCCCGGCCTGGATCCCGATCCTAATCATCGCCTGTTTCATGGGCGGCGTAGTCGCCGGTGCCCTGGTCGCATTTGGTCGACAGGGGCAGCATAAGCGCATCCTGCTCGCCATGGTCACCGCAATGCTCGGAGTGGCCACGCTGGCGCTGGCGCATGCCCACGACATGGTTTTCCTCGCGCTCGCCGCCGGCGCAATGGGTGTCGCCAACAATGTCTTCTCGCGCGAGGGCGAGGTAACCGTCGGGGTGACCTATATGACCGGGGCGCTGGTGCGCACAGGTCAGGGATTGGCAGCGCGCATCCTTGGCCGCCCCAGCGAAGCCATGCGCGGCTATCCGACATTGTGGCTATCCCTGGCGGTGGGCGCGGTATGCGGTGCCTGCCTCTTTGCGATGAACGCGCTTGTCGCTGCGGGAACAGCCTCGGGCCTCGCACTGCTGTTGTTCGTCTTCGCGGTCAGGATCGAGACACGCGCCTAAGGATCGAGCTGGAGCACCTTTTCACGCGAAGTCGCGCCGCGCACAATCCGACAGCGTGACGTCGCGACCCCAAGGGCGCGCGCCACCAGTTTTTCGACCGCCGCATTCGCCGCGCCGTCGCTCGGCTTGGCGCGCACTTTTACCAGCACCCGGCCGTCTTCCACGCTAACGGTTTCGGTCCGCGCACCGGGCGTGACGCGAATTCGCAGCTGGTCGCCGGATACAAGGCCCCATAGCGCCGCGGGATCGGGCAGGTCAGTCTTGGGCCGCGGCATCGACGACCGCAGCGGCGTGATGTTTGGCATTCTCGGCATAATGCGCGACGCCCATGCGCATACCGGCGATGGCCGCATCGTCAAGATCGCGCATCTTGCGCGCCGGGCGGCCGCCCCACAATTCGCGCGCGGCCATCACCTTGCCTTCGGTCAGCATGGCACCGGCGGCGAGCATCGCATCCGAACCGATCACCGCCTTGTTCATCGCGATGGCGCCGAGGCCGACGAAGCCGCGATCCTCGATGGTGCAGCCATGGATCATCGCCATATGGCCGACCAAGACATCGTCACCGATGATGAGCGGCGAACCGCCCGGGTCGCCGGGGCGCTCGGGGTCGCAATGGCATACGCTGCCATCCTGGATGTTCGACCGCTCGCCGATCACGATCCGGCTGACGTCGGCGCGCAGCACGCAATTGTACCAGACCGAGCTGTCTGCCCCGATCTCGACATTGCCGATGATCGTGCAGCCGGGCGCGATAAAGGCGCTGTCGTGGATGCGCGGTGTGTGGCCATGGATCGGGATGATGGTGACACCGGGGCGGCTCGCGGTCATTGACTGCTCTCCCATTGTTCTTGCGTGAGCGAATACTGGATCGTCGGATTGTCTTCGGGCGGAAAGCCCGGGTCAATGAAATCGAGATCCTTGCGCCGGACCATGCCGAGCTTTTGCATCAGTTTCCAGCTGCCGACATTGGCCTCGCTGGTGAGCGCGACGACATGCGGTGCATGGACGCGGGTGAAGGCCCAGTCGAGCACCGCGCGCATCGCCTCTTCGGCATAGCCGCGCCGCCAGCGATCCTCGCGCACCAGCCAGCCGATCTCGTGATCGCCGACATTGGGCGCCTGCGGATTATCGACACGCTTGATCCCGCAATGGCCGACCATTTCGCCGCTCGCCTTCTCGATCATGAGCAGGAAGCTGAAGCCCTCGCGCGCATACATCGCCATCGCCTTGGCGTGCTTCGCCTCGATCTCGTGCAATTCCTTGACGCCGCCCAGCCGCGCCATGACCGCCGGCGTGTTGAGCAGGCGGTCCTGTTCGGTAGCATCGCCTTCCTCGATCGTGCGCAGGATCAACCGGTCGGTTTCGGCGATGATATCAGCCACGATGGGCTGTCCAGGACGCGCGATCGGCCGAATAGATGATGATCACCGGGTCCTCATTGTCGAACTCCGCATTGTCGAAATCGAGATCGTCGCGGCGGCGCATTCCCAGCCGCTGCATCAACCCCCAGCTGGCCGTGTTGCGCTGAACGGTCATGGCGATCACCTCTTCAGCATCGAACCGGTCGAAGGCAAGATCGAGAGAGGCGGTAGCGGCCTCTTTCGCATAGCCCCTGCCCCAGGCGTCTTCGCGCAGCCGCCAGCCCACTTCCATCATGCCGAGCGGGCCGCCCGACTGATTGGAACGCTTGAGACCGCAAAATCCGAGGATCGCGCCATCGCCGCGGCGCTCGACGCACCAGAAGGTGTGACCATGTTCGCGTTTATAGGCGAGCAGGCGCTGCTGCGCCGCATTGCGCTTCGCAGTGTCGCAAACCCCGCCGAGCCAGCGCATTACGGCGGGCGTGTTGGTCCCTTCCCAGAACGGCTCCCAATCGTCATCACGCCAATCGCGCAGGATCAGCCGGTCGGTCTCGCGGCGGAAGTCAGCCATTGAGCAATTGGGCGGCACGCGGGGCGTGGTAGGTCAGCACGCCGCTGCATCCGGCGCGCTTGAACGCCAGCAGCTTCTCCATCAGCAGCGCGTCGCGGTCGCCCACGCCTGCCGCTGCACCGACTTCGATCAGCGCATATTCGCCGCTCACCTGGTAGGCAAAGACGGGAACGCTGAATTCCTGCTTCGCGCGCCAGATGATGTCGAGATAGGCCAGCCCCGGCTTGACCATCACGCTGTCGGCCCCCTCGGCAATGTCGAAGGCGATCTCGCGCAGCGCCTCGTCGCCATTCGCGGGATCCATCTGGTAGCTTTTCTTGTCGCCCTTGAGCAGGCCGCCAGAACCCACCGCGTCGCGGAACGGGCCATAGAACGCCGAAGCATATTTGGCGGCATAGGCCATGATCTGGACATTGGGATGGTGGTTCATCTCCAGCGCCATGCGGATCGCCTTCACCCGCCCGTCCATCATGTCGGACGGGGCGATGATATCGGCGCCCGCCGCCGCCTGGTTGACCGCCTGATCGACCAGTACTGCGACCGTATCGTCATTGACGACATAGCCGGCCTCGTCGAGCAGCCCGTCCTGGCCATGACTGGTATAGGGGTCGAGCGCGACATCGGTGAGGATGCCGATATCGTTGCCGCAGGCATCGCGGACCGCCTTGATCGCGCGGCACATGAGATTGTCGGGATTGAGCGCCTCGGTGCCATCATCGCTGCGCCGATCGGGCTGTGTGTTGGGAAACAGCGCGATGCAGGGGATACCCAGATCGACCGCTTCCCTAGCGCGTTTGGCGATGTGGTCGACCGACCAGCGCGACACGCCTGGCAGGCTGGCGATCGGCTCCTCGACACCGGAACCATCGGTGACGAACAGCGGCCAGATCAGGTCGGCCGGAGTGAGCACGGTTTCGCGATGCATCGCACGGCTCCACCCGCTTGCACGGGTACGGCGCAGGCGCGTGGCGGGATAGTGAGCGTTGGTCATTGCAGCGCAATGCCGCAAGCGCGCGCGGGGCGCAATCTCAGCTCCGCTTGGGCGGGACCAACTTGTCGATCTCGCGGACGGGTTCGGCGGCGGCGACTTCGGCCGCGGTCTGCTCGAGTTCGGACAGTGCCGCGCCCGGTTCGACCTTTTTCATCCGCGCCAGCGCATCCTTGAAGCGCCGCAATTCGGCACCGGCGAGCTGAGCGCGGGTGACATACTGGACCGACGACGGATCGATCGCGCGCCCGTTGCGGTACATTTCATAATGCAGATGCGGGCCGGTAGAGAGGCCGGTCGAGCCGACATAACCGATGACTTGCCCGCGCCGAACGCTCTGGCCGCGGTTCACCGCGACCCGGCTCATGTGACAATAGCGCGTGTCGAGCGAAGCATCGTGACGCAAGCGCACGGCGTTACCGCAGCCACCCATCCGCCCGGCGCCGGTCACGCGTCCATCAGTTACCGCCACGATCGGGGTGCCGTAGCGGGCTTTGAAATCCAGGCCCGAATGCATCCGGCGATAGCCAAGGATCGGATGGCGGCGCATGCCGAAGCGCGAAGTCGTGCGGCCTGGAACGGGGGCCATCAGCCCTCCGCGCTGTTCGCCGACACCCGAGGCTTCGTAGAATTCGCCGTCTGCGCCCCAGCGCATCAGCTGCACCCGCGGCTGATCGTCCCGGTCGAGCCCGGCATAGAGCAATTGCCCCGCCTGCCGTTCGCCCGTCGCCGCGCGGCGATGTGCGACGACGAAATCGAATGTGTCGCCCGCGCGTATGTCACGGTCGAGATTTACATACTGGCCGAATGTCTTGAGATAGGCCTGCACCGCGCTGGCCGGAGCGCCCGCCGCGCGCGCCGAGCGATAGAGGCTGTCGCCCACCGTGCCGCGAATACGCAACGGGGTGTCGTCGACGCGGATGACCTTCTTGGTTAGGGACAGGTCGGCCCCTTCGTCGAACCGGCCGATATCGAGTTCGAGATCGAATCGCGCGCGAAAGGCGATCGATTCGAGCGGACGGGGTGCGCCGGGCGCAGGGCGACGACCGAGAACGATATCGAAAGTCGTACCGGGTTCGAGATCGGCCAGCTTGGTCGCTCCGCCAACCAGTTCGGCCACGCGCAGGCTATCATCGCGGCCCACGCCCGCGCGGCGCAGCATGCGTTCGAAGCTGTCGCCCTTGGCCAGTGTCGCGACCATATCCAGCGTCGGCCGCTCGGGTGCACCGGCCAGCGGTTCGACCAATGCGGTCGCGCCCATATGGCGGCCGCTATCGGCGCCAAGCGCGAGCGGAAGGATCATCTGGCTGCGATACTCGTCGCGCACCGCATCGTCGATATGCGCGGGCGCGGCAGCTTCCAGCGGGGCGAAGCTCGGCCAGAAAGCCAGCGCCGCGGCGGTCAGGCCGACGAAGGTACCCAGTCCGCGCAGCCAGCGCTTGCTGCCGATCTCGCTACCGAGGTCGGGCGCGAGATCGAGCTTTGCGATCCGGTCCGACAGGCGTTCGCGCGCAATGGCCCAGGAAAACGCGGGCGAGGACGATGCGGAAAGGATCTGGTCGTGCGCAAGCGCGGCAGCAGGCTGGCCGGGTCCGCCAGTTCCCTGCGGCCGGTCGCTCTGTTCCGAATCTGCATGGGACGTATACACGTCGCGTGTCCCTTCTATCTGGCCGCCTTCGCGCAGAGGCGGGCGGCCCGACCCTTGTTCATGGAGATCTGCCCGCTTTGCCTGCCGAAACAAAGTAAAGGGCAGCTTAATTTGCGGCCACGCGAGTCCAGAACGGGATGAATTGAATCCTCGGCACGGCGGATGGTTGCCCTCGCCAGCGCGCGCTGCCACCTAGGGCGCGTGCAGGATAGCGCGATCAAGGCGGTCCTCGGGCCCACCAATACCGGCAAGACGCATCTGGCGATCGAGCGCATGGTCGCGCATTCGAGCGGGTGCTTGGGCTTTCCGCTGCGATTGCTCGCGCGCGAGGTCTACGACCGGGTGTGCGCGATCAAGGGCGATGCCGCGGTTGCGCTGATCACCGGCGAAGAACGCGTAGAGCCAAAGGGTGCGCGCTATATGTGCTGCACCGCCGAGGCCATGCCACGCGACGGCGCGGGGGCGGCGTTCGTGGCGCTGGACGAAGTGCAGATCGGCGCCGACCGCGAGCGCGGCCATATCTTCACCGACCGTTTGCTCAACACGCGGGGCCGCGAGGAGACCATGCTGCTCGGCGCAGCAACGCTCGAGCCGCTAGTACGGCAGCTGATCCCCGAGGCCGAGATATCCGATCGCCCGCGGTTCTCGACGCTCACGCATATCGGACCGCGCAAGCTGTCACGGCTGCCGCCGCGCAGCGCCATCGTCGCCTTCAGCGCCGAGCAGGTTTACGCCGTGGCCGAAATGCTGCGGCGGTTCCGCGGCGGCGCGGCGGTGGTGATGGGCGCGCTGAGCCCCGAAACGCGCAACAAGCAGGTCGCCCTGTTCCAGAATGGCGAGGTCGATTACATCGTCGCCACCGACGCCATCGGGATGGGGCTCAATCTCGACGTGAACCATGTCGCCTTTGCCGGACTGAGCAAATTCGACGGCGTACGGATGCGCCGCCTGCTGCCAGCCGAGATGGCGCAGATCGCCGGGCGTGCCGGACGCCACCAGCGCGACGGGACCTTCGGCACGCTGGCGGGCACGACCAAGCATGGCGCCGCCCCCGAATTCACCGAAGAAGAGATTTACGCGATCGAGGAGCATCGCTTCGCGCCGCTGACGCATCTGTACTGGCGTGAACCCGAACCGCGCTTTGCCTCGCTGGCCACGTTGATCGCCGATCTCGAAACTTCACCGGGGGACCCTGCCTTGCGGCTGGCGCCCCAGGCGATCGATCTGGCCACGCTCAAGCGCCTGGCAGAGGAGCCCATGGCCGCCAATGTGCGCGGCGCCGGAATGGTGCGGCGGTTCTGGGAAGCCTGCTCGCTGCCCGACTTTCGCCAGCGCGGGCCCGATGTCCATGCGCGCTTCGTGGCGCGGCTGTGGCAGGACCTGGGTGAAGGTTATCTCGGAGCGGATTACGTCGCTGCGCGGATCAGCGAACTCGACAATATGGCCGGGGACATCGATACGCTGCAGGGGCGGATCGCAGCGATTCGCAGCTGGGCCTATATTTGCCAGCGGCCCGACTGGGTGCTGGCGCGTGACGAAATGGCGTCCCGTGCGCGGGGCGTAGAGGCCAAATTGTCGGACGCGCTCCATGCGCGGCTGACCGAGAGATTCGTAAACCGGAGGACAGCAATCCTGATGAAGTCGTTGGGACAGGATGCAAGCATGTTGCCGATCGAGATGAGTGACGATGGCGCGGTGACGGTCGAGGGCGAGGTGCTCGGCCATGTCGCCGGACTGCGCTTTACCGTCGATCCCTCTGCGCGGCAGGAAGATCGCCGGATGCTGCTGGCCGCAGCGGAGAAAGCGCTGCCGCGGCTGCTGGGCGAGAAAGCCGTGGCGCTGGCCGAATCGGATTTCGGCGAGGTCGAACTTGCGCGCGGCGCGATCCGCTGGCGCGGGCAGGAGCTAGCCAAGCTCGAGCATCGCGATGGCAGCGTGACGCCCCTGCTGGTGCTGTCGCGCGAAGTGGCTGCCCTGCCCGATGCAGCGCGGGCCAAGCTGCTCACCGCGCTTGAGGGATGGCTTGAGCAAAAGCTGAGTCCGCTCGAACCGCTTGAGAAGATGCATCATGCCGCGAGCAATCCCGAAGCCGGATCGCAGGCACGCGCGCTGTTGCTCAACCTCATCGCCGGGCATGGCTATGTCACTCGCGAGCAGGCGGGGATCGAGCATCTGCCCAAGGAAATGCGCCCCTTTCTGCGCAAGATCGGAGTCACCTTCGGCGCGCTCGATATCTTCGCCCCCGCGCTGCTGAAGCCCGCCCCGCGCCAATTGCTCCACGCGCTCGGCCTCGACCGGCGTCCGGTGCAGGACGCGATGCTGCCGGTCATTGCCGATACGAGAAAGCTCCCCTCGGGCTACCGCCATGCCGGGAGCCAGGCGATCCGTATCGACCTGGTCGAGAAAATTCTGCGCGCCGCGCACGAAACGCGCGCGAAGGCGCAAGCCAAGGATCGCAAGCGCAAATTCGTGCTCGACCTGGCGTTGCCGATCTCGATTGGCCTCGAAGAAGGAAATATTTCCCGCTTGCTCGGCACCGCCGGGTTCCGGGTGCAAAAGGCCCGTCCGCTGGCCGATGGACAATTCGGCCCGCCACGGCCCGACCGGTGGGAATGGCGTCCCTCGCGGCGCAAGCAGGAACGGCAGAAACCCGCGCAGCCACGCGAGGGCAGTGCCTTTGCCGCGCTTGCCGATCTGGTCCGTTGATGGCGCGCTGCGAGTGAGGATCGACCGGCTGCTGTGCTATCTGCGCTTCGTGCGCACACGCAGCGCAGCACACCGGCTGGTCGAAGAAGGACATATCCGCCGCAATGGCGAGCGGGTCACCCGCTGTTCGCGCGACATTGCCGAGGGCGATATTCTCACACTGCCGCTTGGCGAAAGGGTCCGGCTGATCGAAATCCGCACGCTGCCCGAGCGGCGCGGCCCCCCGCGCGAAGCCGAAGCCTGCTATCGGGACCTTGACCCGCAAGGATAATCCGCCCTAGCAGCGCGAGAAAGAGTATCACTTCGAGGGAATACGCTACCCATGACCTATGTCGTCACCGATGACTGCATCAAGTGCAAGTACACCGACTGCGTCGAGGTCTGCCCGGTCGACTGCTTCTATGAGGGCGAGAACATGCTCGTCATCAATCCCAGCGAATGCATCGATTGCGGCGTGTGCGAACCCGAATGTCCGGCCGAAGCGATTCTGCCCGATACCGAAGATGGGCTGGAGAAATGGCTCGAGCTGAACACCAAGTTCAGCGCCGAATGGCCAAACATCACCCAGTCGAAGGAACCGCCCGCCGAAGCCGACGAGCACAAGGGCGAAGAAGGCAAGTTCGACAAGTACTTCTCGGCCGAGCCCGGCGAAGGCGACTGACCGCGCTCACGCGTGCTCGCTGACCTGAAGGCGGCATGGCAGGCCGGCGCCACCGACAATATCGGCATACTGGCGGCGGGGATCGCGCATTACGCGCTGCTCGCGCTGGTGCCCGCGCTGGGCGCACTTGTCCTCGCCTATGGGCTGTTCGCCGATCCGGAAACGGTGGCCGCACATGTCGATCTGCTCGCGGGACGGCTTCCCGCCGCTGCCGCCGAACTGATCGGCGGTCAGCTGGAAAGCGTGTCTCAAGGCGCGTCCGGCGCCAAAGGCCTCGGACTGCTCCTATCGCTGGCGATCGCGCTGTTCGGTGCCCGCAATGGTGCGCGGTCGCTGATGACCGGGCTCAATATTGCCTTCGGCGTCGGCGATGCACGCGGGTTTCTCCGAGGAAACCTGGTCGCGCTGGCGCTCACTGTAGCGGGCGTCTGCGGCTTTATTGTCGCGGGTATCGGGAGCGCAGCACTGGCTGGCCTTGGCGGCGTTTTCGGCGGTGTTGCCAGCCTGGCTTTCCTACTGGCTACCGCAATTCTGGGCACGGGCCTGTTGTACCGCCTCGCACCAAACGGCCCCGCCCCGGCATGGCCAGCAATCTGGCCCGGCGCGATCGTATTCGCGGTCCTGTGGCTCGTGGCAACTGCGGCTTTCGGTTTCTATGCGGCGAATTTCGGCAGCTATAACGCGACTTACGGCGCGCTCGGGGCGGTTCTCGCGCTGATCACCTGGTTCTGGGCCACCGGGTTCCTGCTGCTCTTCGGAGCCGAACTGACCACGCTCCGCAACCGCCAGCCCTAGGTTCCGACGGAACCTTTTACCGCAGACTCGCAATATTGCGTCGGCTGTGCTATATAATGCAACAACTGAGCCGGTTTGCTCCCGGCCAGGTGTGCGAATTGAAAGGGCAGGCCACCAGCAACGTCAGCTTCGGTCCCAGACCGCACTCCCGCACGCGGGGCTGCGGCCAAGGGGTTCCTTGACGCTGCTGTTTCCTAATGGCCAAGCCCGACGAAAGGAAAGATTGCATGGCAAGCAAGGCTGATGCCTTCGACGTTGGCGATTACGTTGTTTACCCCAAGCACGGCGTTGGCCGTGTGATCGAACTGCAAAGCGAGGAAATCGCCGGTATGCAGCTCGACCTCTATGTCCTCCGCTTCGAGAAGGAACGCATGACGCTCCGTGTTCCGGTGAACAAGGTCGAATCGATCGGCATGCGCAAGCTGTCGAGCGACAAGACGCTCAAGGAAGCGATGGAAACGCTCAAGGGCAAGCCCAAGGTCAAGCGGACCATGTGGAGCCGCCGCGCGCAGGAATATGAAGCGAAGATCAATTCCGGCGAAATCGTGCTAATCGCCGAAGTCACGCGCGACCTGTTCCGTCCCGACGACCAGCCCGAGCAGAGCTATTCGGAACGGCAGATCTTCGAAGCGGCTTCGAGCCGCCTCGCCCGCGAACTCGCGGCGATGGAGAAGACCGACGAACCGACCGCGCTGGAGAAGATTCTCGACGTGCTGCGCGAGCATGCGCCGCAATATTACGAGAACACCGAAGACGCTTAAGCGCGACGTTTCACGAACACGCAAGAGGGGGTGCCGCAGGGCGCCCCCTTTTTCGTTCGGTGATAATCCATCAAACGACTACAACTGTCGACGAACGTGCTCGACATGGCATGGCGAAGGTGGGAGCTTGGCGGCTGACAATTGGGAGAACCGTTATGTTCCGTATCATCGCCGCCTGCGCGCTTGGCCTCGCGGCCGTTACTACCCTTCCCGCCAGCCCGGCGCTGGCCGACAAGTCGTGGCGGTCGAACCTCGACGATGCCGAGCCGATCCCGTCCTCATGGGCGGCGACCGGACGGTTTGCGCAAGTCACGCTGGCCGGGAGTGACGAAGTTGTCGTGACCCGCGGCGACCGCTGGCAGATTCGCGCAAGTGGCAGCCCTGCCGTGCTCGCCGAATTGCGCTTCGAAGTCGAGGATGGCGAGCTCCTCATCGGTCGTCGCTGGCGTCGCACACAGGTCGAAGGCAGGGCGCGTATCGAAGTGATCGCGCCCGATGTCGACGCGGTTACGCTGGCCGGGTCGGGTACGATGCGGGTCGACGGAATGGACAGCGACGAGGTCGATGTCACCGTGGCCGGATCGGGCACGATCGATATCGCCCGGGTCAGCGCAAACCGCATGTCCGCGACGATCGCGGGGTCGGGCGATCTCGAGGTAGCGGGCCGGGCCGATAGCGGCCGGATCACGGTTGCCGGGAGCGGCGACATCGATGGTCGCCAGCTGCAGCTTGGCCGCGCGAGCGTTTCGATCGCCGGGTCGGGCGATGCCCGCTTCCGCGCCGATGGCCGCGTTTCCGCCAGTATCGTGGGCAGCGGCAATGCGCTGGTGACGGGCACCAACGATTGCACGCAGAGCCGCATGGGTTCGGGGCGGTTGACCTGCACACGCTGATCAGCTGCGGTCGCGAGAGCTGCTCGGTCGGCTGTCGCGACTGCACAAGCCTTTCGCTTGCTGAAGAGGTGTTGCTGTATTATATAAGCAATACGGACTGCCGCAGGAAAGGATACGACCGTGACAATCCATCGAATTCTCAAGGGCTTTGCCCCGCTTGCCGCACTCGCCGGAGCAGCGCTTCTCGCGGGGTGCGACGGCATGAATATCCACGTTGGTGACAGCGAGGGTGTGCCGCTCGCCGAGCTCGACATGAGTGGCCCCGCCCCGACCGAACTGGTTCTGGCCGGCCCCGATCGTGTCATCATCAGCGAAGGCGATGAGCTCGACATCACCGTCTCGGGCGACGACGCCGCGATTCAAGCGCTACGGTTCTCGCTCGACGACGAGGCACTCGGCATCAGCCGCGAAAACGATAGCTGGCGCGACAATGGCATCGCCACCGTCCGCGTGACCATGCCCAGCCTTACCGCGATGGTTCTCGCCGGTTCGGGCGATATCGAGGCTGCCTCGATGAGCGACGAAGCCGATGTGACCATCGCCGGATCGGGCACCGCCAAGATTGTACGGGTGGAAGCGACCTCGCTCGACCTTACAATTGCCGGTTCGGGTGATTTCGAAGCCGCCGGTAGTGTCGGCGAGCTCGACATGACCATCGCCGGTTCGGGCCGGGCGCGCATGGCGGGCCTCCAGGTCGGCAATGCCGAGATTTCGGTCGCCGGTTCGGGCGATGCCGAATTCTCCTCCGACGGGGCCGTCGAGGCCAATATCATGGGATCGGGCACGATCACCGTGAACGGCCGCGCCGACTGTACCGTCAGTTCGATGGGCTCGGGCAAACTCAATTGCCGCGAGGTCCGCGCTGCGGACACCGCTCCCGAGGCACCGCAGGCACCCGACGGACCCGAAGCGCCTGAAGCACCCGAGGCGTAGTTCATCGACGGGTTATCGATTATCGGCTAGGCGGCGCGGCGAAAGGAATTTCCATGCACCGCCTAGCCCTCTCGATCCTATTGCCCGCCAGCGTGATGCTACCCGGTTGTCTCGCCAAGGCCGTGGTCGACGTCGCGACGGCGCCGGTAAAGGCGGTGAGCAAGGGCGTCGACCTTGCCACCACCAGCCAGTCCGAAGCCGACGAGAAGCGCGGTCGCGAGATCCGGCGGCGCGAACAACGCCTCGCCAAGCTCGAGCGCGACTATGAAAAGCAGCTCGACCAGTGCGAAGACGGCATTCGCCGCGCTTGCGACGAGGCGCGCGACACTTATGCCGAGATGCAGCAGATCATCCCGACGCTCCCCTACGAACCCGCAGACGATTAATCCGGCAGCGTCGCCGCGCGGCGCAGCCGGTCGTTGATCGCGATGCCGATCCCCGTTTGCGGGACCGGGGCAATGGCGATGCGCGGCTTGTCCGAACGCGCGCCTTCGTGAAGGCAGGCGTAGAGGCGCGCTGCCGCCTGCGTAAGATCGCCGCTTTCCGACAGCGTGCAATCGCCGGCAATTGCGCCAAAACCGATCCAGAACTCGTCTGGCGCAACTTCCGATGCCATCAGGCGCACCGGCTTTCCGGGCGCGTAATGGCTGGCGAGCTGGCCGGGTGCTTCGATCGCGCCCTCGCCTTTGGTCGCTGCCTCGAGAGCGATCGGTCCCGGACGCAGAATTTCCACCGCGCCATTGCTGCGGACGGCTGCGATCGTGGACTCCAGCCCCTTCTCGCACTCTCCCCCATCGAGGACCGCATCGATCCGGCCATCGAGCGAAGCCAGCACATGCGCGGGTGAGGTAGGACTGATGAAACCGCTGCGATTTGCCGAGGGAGCCGCGAGCGGCAGACCGACCGCATCGAGCAGCCCTCGCATGATCGGGTGCGCCGGCATCCGCAGCGCCAGCGTATCGAGACCTGCCGTCACCGCGTCGGAAAGACCGGCAGCACGGCGGCGCGGCAGCACCAGCGTGAGCGGGCCCGGCCAATACTGCTCTGCAAGACGCTCGGCCACGGGCGAGAATTCGGCCAGGGTACGCGCTTGCGCCAGCGATGCGATATGCACGATCAACGGATTGAAGCTCGGCCGCCCCTTCGCTTCGTAAATGCGCGCGACCGCCGCGTCGCTATCGGCGCGCGCGGCGAGGCCATAGACGGTTTCGGTCGGCACGGCGACAAGCCCGCCGTCCCGCAGGATTTCCGCGGCGCGCGCGATGCCACCTTCCTCGACGTGAAGCGTTTCCGTAGCGTATTTGCCGCTCATGCCCGCGCGCTATATCTGCGTGCGCACAAAGCCAAGAGGATACCACCGTGACCTATACCCCCGCCACGCAGGACCAGCTGCTTGCCATCCGCGTCAACGCCGGCATCGAAGAGCTCGCGCAGTCCGAAAAGTTCGCCGCCGCCGAACCCGATATGGTTGAAGCCATCGTTGGCGGGATCGGCGAATTCGCGGCGGGCGAATGGGCGCCGCTCAACCGCGCAGGTGACCTCGAAGGCGCCAAGCTCGAGAATGGCGTAGTGCGCCTGCCCTCAGGCTTTGCTGAAGCCTATGAGCATTATGTCGAACAGGGCTGGAATGCGATCTCGGGACCGGTGGAATTCGGCGGTCAGGGTCTGCCCTTCACGCTCTCGTGCAATGTGCTCGAAAACCTCGGTACCGCGAATATGGCCTTCAATCTCCTGCCGATGCTGAGCGTCGGGTCGATCGAGTCACTCGAACATCATGGCTCGAAAGATCTACAGGAGAAGTACCTGCCCAAGCTGGTGAGCGGCGAATGGTCGGGCACGATGAATCTGACCGAACCGCAGGCCGGCTCCGATGTCGGCGCGCTGCGGACGACGGCCCAGCCGATTACCGAGGGTGAGCACGCGGGCAAATACCGCATCAAGGGTCAGAAGATCTACATCACCTGGGGCGAGCACGAACTGGCCAAGAACATCATCCACCTCGTCTTGGCGCGGCTGCCCGATGCACCCGAGGGGACACGCGGCATCTCGCTGTTCATCGTCCCCAAATATCATGTGAAGGACGATGGCACCCCCGGAGAGCGCAACGATCTGCGGTGCGTCAGCATCGAACACAAACTGGGCATCAATGCCTCGCCCACCTGCGTGATGAGTTATGGCGACAATGGCGAGTGCATCGGCGAACTGGTCGGCGCGGAGAACCGCGGGTTGATGGCGATGTTCACGATGATGAACAATGCCCGCATCAACGTTGGCAACCAGGGTGTCCAGATCGGCGAGAGAGCGACCCAGCAGGCGCTCGACTTTGCCAGGGAGCGCATCCAGTCGGCGCGCGCCGGCTCACCGGACAAGGCGTCCGTATCGATCATCGAGCACCCCGATGTGCGGCGTATGTTGCTACGGATGAAGGCGCTGACTGAAGGCGCGCGGGCGCTGCTTTATTATACTGCGGGCCAGGTCGACCGGGGCACGCTGGGCGACGCGACTGCGGGGGCGCGCGGCGAAGTGCTGACTCCGCTGATCAAGGCATGGGGGACCGATATCGGCATCGAAGTCGCCAGCCTCGGCGTGCAGGTCCATGGCGGCATGGGCTTCGTCGAGGAAACCGGTGCGGCGCAGCATTGGCGGGATTCGCGCATCGCGCCGATCTACGAAGGCACCAACGGCATCCAGGCCGCCGATCTCGTCACCCGCAAACTCGGGCTCGAAGGAGGCGAAGCGCTCACCGGGGTAATCGCCGATGTGGCGCGCGAAGCCGCAGACGAACCCGCGCTTGCCGCGCTCGCGGCCGATTGCGCTGGAGTGGCGCGATGGATGCGCGAGGATGCCAGCCTCGATGATCGTTTGGCGGGCTCGGTGCCGTTCTGCACCATGTTCGCCGTGGCAGTGGCCGGGGCGCAGCTGGTGCGACAGTTGCGCGCGGTCGAAGACGGCGCTGCCCCCGGACTTGCTGCCAAGAAGGCGGCCAGCGTGCGCTTTTTCCTCGACCGCATCGTCCCCGAGGCCGCGGGCCTCAAAAGTGCCGCTGTGGCCGGCGGAGAGGCGCTCTACGCGCTCTCGGCCGACCAGCTCGTGGGGTGACCTATTCCGCGGTTACCCGCCGCGCATAATCATCCTCGCCGAAGGTCGCCTGCTGCCCGCGCAATTCGCGCTGCGGGGGCAGGCGATCGCCGGTCACCCGTTCGATGCCCTGCTGCGCATTGGCACCGAGAGCGAAGACGCGCCAGATAATCCCGGCGGTGTCGTCCGATACGAGCAGCGATCCGTCGCCCGCCCATTCGACCCAGGTCGGGCGTCCGCGCGTCGTGCCGTCATCCTGCAGGAAGCCCGTGAGCACGGGTACCGGCTTACCAACCGGATTGCCGCGCTCGTCAAAGGCGACATAGACCACGTCGTAGCCCGAGGGCGGCTTGCGGTTCCACGAGCCATGACGGGCGATCAATGCGCCACTGGCGAAGTTCTCACCCAGTTTGGCGCCTTCGCGGCTGAAAACGAAACCCAGCGCGGCGACATGCGGTCCAAGCGCATATTCGGGCGTGCGGACATAGCTGATGGCCTGCGGGATCGGGTATTTGACCCGTCGATCGAAATTGTCGCCGTAATAGACCCAGGGCCAGCCATAATGCGCGCCCACGGGTACATTGGTCAGGTAATCGGGCACCAGATCCGAACCGAGCATGTCGCGCTCGTTGACCGTGGTCCACAGTTCCCCCGACCAGGGACTGAAATCGAGGCCATTGGCGTTGCGCAGGCCCGCGGCGAAGACACGCTGGCGGCCGGTTTCGAGATTGATTTCCCAGATCAGCGCGCGGCCTTCTTCGATCTCGAGCCCGTCCTCGCCGATATTCGATTTGGAGCCGACTGCCGCATAGAGGCGGTTGCCATCGGGATGGAGCGCGAGGTTGCGCATCCAGTGGCCGGTACCCTCGGCGAGATCGGCGATCTTGCGGCCTTCGCCGGTCACCTGGGTCGCGCCGAGTTCGTAATCGAATGCCAGCACTTCATCGTGATTGGCGACATAGAGCGTGTCGTCGCCCCAGGCGAGGCCCGAGGGCGAATCGAGATCGTCGCGCAGGACGAACCGGCCTTCGGCCACCCCGTCGCCATCGCCATCGCGCAGCAGGACCAGTTGGTTGGCGCTGTCGCCGCCCGCGCCCGCCTTGCGGAACAGGAAACCGGCGATGAGGTCGCGCAGCCAATTGCTCTCGCCGCCGCCGAGTTTGGGCGATTGGGTCAGCGAGACCAAGATATCGCCATTGGGCAGCGCCTGCAGCGTGCGCGGATGGTCGAGACCATCGGCGAACCGCGTGACCGCAAGGCCTTCGGCAGCGGTGGGAACTTCATCCTCGGCCCAGCCCACCGGTTCGGCGATGGCCACGGTCGGGAAGCTTTCGGCTTCGGGCTCGTCGAGCGTGGGATCGGTACCCACGGTCTCCTCGAAGGCGACATCGGCGGTATCGCCCCGGGTGAAGAAATAGCCGGCGACCAAAACCACCAGCAGGATGACGAGGAGCGCGAGGCCCAGCTTCTTGAGGATTCCCATGGCGCGGAGATAAGCGAGCCTTGCGGCGGGAGCAATGGCTCTTGCAGCGCGTCGCGCGCACGCTACATCGCGTGACATGTTCGATTTTCGCCCCGACCCCGCCACGCCCAAGCCCGAAGCCTATCGCCAATTGCTCGATGCCGCCGAGGCACTGACTGCGGGCGAGCCCGATACGGTCGCCAATATGGCCAATGTGGCCGCGCTGCTGTGGGATTTCGTGCCCGATCTCAACTGGTCGGGCTTCTACCGCGTGATCGATGGCGAGCTGGTGCTTGGCCCCTTCATGGGGCGTCCCGCGTGCATCCGGATTCCGATGGGTCAGGGCGTCTGCGGCGCTGCGGCCCGCGACGGCGCCACCCAGCTGGTCGAAGACGTGCAGGCATTCCCCGGCCATATCGCCTGCGATTCGGTGACCAACTCCGAACTGGTAGTCCCAGTGCTGCGCGATGGGGATGCCATCGCAGTGATCGATCTCGACAGCCCCGTGAAGGCCCGGTTCGACCGCGACGATGCCGATGGTGTCGAGGCGCTGGCAGCCATGCTCGCAGACCGTATCTGAACCGCACCGCCCCATTGCGGCACAAGCACAGGTGCATCTTTTGCGCTCCGCAGGTGTGATGCTAAACAAGCCCTTAACGAAAGCGACGCGGCGTGATCCCGAGTCGCCTGAAGGAGCCTCTGCCATGATCGCCCGCACCGCCCTTGCCCTGGCCGCTTCCAGCTTGGCGTTCCCCACTGGAGCAGCCCTGGCGCAGGAAACCATGTCCTATGAGACCGGTCAGTACGAATATGCGCAGGCGCTGCCCGAGCTCGACGACGATGTGGTGACCGAGACCGTCACGACCGGGCCTACCGGCGCGGCGCGCGTCATTCCTGCGCGTCAGGAGCCTCCGGTATTCGTCAGCAAGCCGACGATCCAGTCGATCGATCCGTCGGCGCCGGCCTATTACACCTATGAAGCGCCAACCGCCGACGCGGTGCCCGCGGCGCGGACGATCGCGGCACGTGGTACGGCCGCTACCGTGGTGCCGGTCCAGCCGACCTATATCTACGTCCAGCAAATGCCGCAGGTGGTCTACACCTACCCGGCGCCGGTCAGCTACGCCCGGCCGACCACAGGCGGCGCATCGCGGGTGATTTACCCCGCTGGCGCTCCGGCGCAGGCCGTACCCGCCGAATATGGCTACGGCGCTACCCCCGCGCAGCTTCCCCCCGGGTCACAGGTCGTGGCCTTCGACCGCAATGCATGGCTAGAGGAATGCCGCGCGCGGCTCGACACCTATGAAACCGACAGCGACCGCGGTGAGATCATCGGGGCGCTGGTTGGCGGTGCGGCAGGCGGCTTGCTCGGCAGCCGGATCGCCGGGCGCGGGAATCGCATGGCGGGTACCCTGATCGGCGCCGGTGCGGGCGCGTTGGCCGGAATGGCCGCGGGTGACGCGATCGAGGACGGCAGTCGCCGCCGGACCAACAGCCAGGGCCAGTGCCAGGCCTATCTCGACGATTACATGCAGCAGGCGACCGCCAGCGCGGGAACCGTCCAATACAGCCAGGCGGGGCAATATATGCTGATGCCGGTGACGGTCACCGTGCCGCAGCGCGCGGTCTATCCCGACGGTACACCCGCCAACTAGGCTGCCAGAAGCTGGAACCAGTCAGGCATGTCCGGCATCCCGCCGGTAAGGCCTCCTAGATATCGCCGCCTGTAAGCCTCTGACAAATAAGGTCTAGCTGGTCGAGCGTGCGAAACCGAATCGTCACGCTCCCTGTATTGGGCGTGGCATCGGTGGCGATCTTTACCGGCATGCCGAGGAATTCCTCAAGATGGCTCTGGACCGCCGCGATATCGGCATTGTCGCCTGGCTCGGGCCCGTCTCCTGATACGCTCTCGGCGGTCTGCCGGCTGCGGGGCTTGCGGGTGAGCGCTTCCATCTCGCGGACAGAAAGACCTTCGGAAACCGCCTTCTTGGCAAGTTCGGTCGCCTCTTCGCGCCCGATCAATGCGCGGGCATGGCCCATCGACAGCGAACCCTCCGCCAGAAATGCCAGGATCGTGTCGGGTAGAGCGAGCAGGCGCTGGAAGTTGGCGACGTGGCTGCGTGATTTGTCGACCAGCTTGGCGATTTCGGCCTGCGTCATTCCCTCGTCGTCGGAGAGCTTCTGGTAAGCGCGCGCTTCTTCGACCGGGTTGAGGTCCTCACGCTGGAGGTTCTCGATAAGCGCAAGCGCCATCACCTCGCGCTGGTCGAGTTCGCGCACCAGCGCCGGGATTTCGTGCAGTCGGGCCTTTTGCGCGGCCCGCCAGCGCCGCTCACCCGCCACGAGGCGATACCGTCCCTCGCCCAGCGGCGAAACGATGATGGGCTGGATCACACCGCGCGTAGCGATCGACGATGCCAGCGATTCGAGCGCGTCCTCGTCGAAGCGGCTACGCGGCTGACCGGGCAGCGGCTCGATATCGGCCACGGGGATCGAGGCGAGGCCCTCGGTCGGAGCGGTGTGGGGCTCGGAATTGTCCGCAGGCGAACGGTCGCTGATGCCGCGATCCTGCCGCACAAGCGGTTCTTCACGGCGGGTCTCTCCGAGCAGGGCGCCAAGTCCCTTGCCGAGCTTCTTCTTCCGGTCGATCGGTTTTGCTCCGGTATTCGATGCGGTTTCGCTCATGCCGCCTTCCTCTTTTCGGGTAGTCGTCCGATCAACTCGCGCGCGAGGCCGATATAGGCGCGGCTGCCCGAGCAATTATGGTCATAGACCAGCGCAGGCATGCCGTGACTGGGTGCTTCGGAAAGCCGCACATTGCGCGGAATGACGCTGTCAAAGACGAGCTTGCCCAGGCAATCGCGCACATCGTCAGCGACCTGGTCAGTAAGTCGGTTGCGGCGGTCGAACATGGTCAGAACGACACCAACGATACCCAGATCGGTGTTGAAACCCCGCTGGACGCGCTCGACCGTCTGCAGCAATTGGCTGAGTCCCTCCAATGCAAAGAACTCGCATTGGAGCGGTACCAGCAGTGTATCGGCCGCACAAAGCGCGTTGAGCGTCAGCAGTCCGAGCGACGGCGGACAGTCGATGAAGCAGATTTCGTATCCGGCGAAACTACCGCGTTCCTGCGCCGACAGCGCATTTCGCAGACGCGCCGTGCGATCTACCACCGAGACGAGCTCCACCTCGGCGCCCGACAGATCCTGCGTTGCGGGCACGATATCGAGACCCGGAATATCGGTCGGCTGCGCGCATTCAGCCAAAGTGGCTTGGTCGAGCAGCAAATCGTAGCTGGTGTTTTCGCGGTCGGCAGCCGCGATACCCAAACCGGTGGATGCGTTTCCCTGCGGATCGAGATCGATCAGAAGCGTCTTCCAGCCAGTGGCAGCCATCGCCGTGGCAATGTTGATCGCGGTAGTGGTCTTGCCGACCCCGCCCTTCTGGTTGGCAATTGCGATCGTGATCATGCTTTTGCGCTCCACTTGCCGCGTCCAACGATAATTCCCGCTTCGGAATCGGTGTGGGATTGTTCCACGTGAAACATCCCACGGCGATTCTTGGGCAGGTCTTTAACTTCTTGCGCTGCCGAACGCCCTTTGGGCAACACCCAGCAGGTGCTCCTTGTGGAGAAGCGAGCCGATAGAGCGAGCAGACGGTCCAGCGGCGCGAAGGCGCGCGCGGATATTACCCCAGCATCGAATGCCTCGACATTTTCCAGCCTCTGCCCCTCTACGCGGCAGTTTTCGAGGCCCATCAGGCTCGCCGCCCACGATAGCCATTCGACACGCCGTTTGCGCGATTCGACCAGGACAACCGGCATTTCAGGACGCATCGCAGCGATAACGAGTCCGGGAAAACCCGCCCCGCTCCCGAGATCCAACCAGGGCTGCGCGGCGGAAGGCATCTCGCAGAATTCGAGCAATTGCGCCGAATCGGCGATGTGCCGCTGCCAGATCATCGAAAGCGTGGGCTTCGCGACCAGGTTCTGCTGCTGGTTCTCTTCGGGAAGCGCCTGCGCAAGCCGATCGAGGCGATCCATCGCCTCCTCGTCGCACAGACCGGCGACATAGGCACGCGCGTCGCTTTCGGTCGAAATCATGCAGCGCGGTCCAGTTTGCGGGCATGCACCAGCACCGCAGCCAACGCCGCCGGGGTAATCCCGCTGATGCGGCCCGCGGCCGCCAGGGATTCGGGACGGGCGACGGAGAGACGTTCGATCATCTCGTTCGAGAGACCTGGGACTTCGGCGAAGGGAAAATCGCGCGGGAGGTGCTGTGCTTCGCTGCTCCGTAAATCGGCGAGCTCGGCCCGCTGACGCGCGAGATAGGGCGCATAGAACGCATCCTCCGCCATCTCGACTGCGAGTGGATCGGATGGGTCGACGCCCTCCATCCACGGTGCAAGTGTATCGAGATTGGCGTGGCCACCACCCAGCCATTCCGCAGCCGGGCGCGGACCGGTGTCGCGTTTCACGTGAAACCCTGCGTCGGACAGGACCTTGGAGTGGATGGGCGCTGCAAAGCGTTCGGCGTAGCGTCCACGCCGTTCCTCGCGCTGCGCATACCACTCCGCCCGTTCTTTCCCGACCAGACCGCAGGCGACGCCCAGCGGCGTGAGCCTCGTATCGGCGTTGCTCGCGCGAAGACGAAGGCGATATTCGGCGCGGGAAGTCAGCATGCGATAGGGCTCGGTGATCCCCTGGAGGGTAAGATCGTCGAGCATGACCGCGATATAGGAATTGGCGCGATCGAGCGGCGCAGGCGCAACGCCTAGCACCGTCGATGCCGCGTGCATACCGGCCATCAGCCCCTGCGCAGCGGCCTCCTCATAACCCGTCGTTCCATTGATCTGACCCGCGCAATAGAGGCCCGGAATGGCATTGAGCTCCAGCCCCGAGCTAAGCGCGCGTGGATCGATATGATCATATTCGACCGCGTAACCGGGCACTGCCATTTCGACCCAGCGCAACCCGTCCATTTCGCGGAGCATGCCCAGCTGGACATCGACCGGGAGCGAGGTGGATATGCCGTTGGGATAGATCAATTCGGTGTCCAGCCCCTCGGGTTCGAGAAAGACCTGGTGCCCTTCACGGTCGCCAAAGCGGTGGATCTTGTCTTCGATGGAAGGACAGTAGCGCGGACCGGCGGCACCGATCGCGCCAGAGAACAAAGGCGAGCGATCAAGATTGGCGCGGATGATATCGTGTGCGCGTTCGTTCGTCCGCGTGATCGCGCAGAAAATCTGCGGGTTGCAGCGCACGGTCGTAAGCGAGCTCATCGTCCAGGCTTCAACATCCGACGGCTGTTCCTCGAGAGCGGCCCAGTCGATGGTTCTTCCATCGAGGCGCGGCGGGGTGCCCGTCTTGAGCCGCCCCATCGGCAGGTCTGCCTCGCGCAACTGGTCAGCAAGCCGATGCGCTGCCCCCTCGCCGATGCGCCCGCCTTCGAAGCGCTCTTCGCCCCGATAGAGCACGCCGCCGAGGAAGGTGCCCGTGCACAGGATCACTGCCTCCGCGTCGAGAGCGGTACCGTCCGCCAGTTCCAGCCCTGCGAGCCGATCGCCGTCGAACCGCAGTGCCGCGACCTCACCCGCAATCAGGTCGAGGCGCGGCTGAGCTTTGACAATGGTCTGGACCGCGCGATGGAACAGCCTACGGTCGGCCTGCACGCGCGGGCCCCAGACAGCACTCCCCTTCGAGCGGTTGAGCATTCGGTAGTGGATTGCAGCCGCATCTGCCGCGCGGCCGATAACGCCGTCGAGTGCATCAACCTCGCGCACCAGATGGCCCTTGCCCAGTCCGCCGATCGCCGGGTTGCAGCTCATCGCTCCGATCTTGTCGAGATCGAGGCTGATCAGGCCGGTGCGCGCTCCCATGCGGGCGGCCGCGCAGGCCGCCTCGACACCGGCGTGACCGCCGCCGACTACAAGGACATCGAAGGTTTGCATTGGTGGCGCGCCTTAGCCTTCACCCTGACTCGCGTCAAAGTGCATGTTTCACGTGAAACACTACTTGCCGATGCAGAAGCGACCAAAGAGAGCATCGAGCATCTCTTCAGTCGAATCGCGACCCACCAGCCGATCAAGCGCGCGTCTCGCGCTGCGCAGGTTCTCCGCGACCACAAGCAAGTCGCCTGAAGCGTCGACCGCTGCGAGGTTTTCGGCTGCGGTAATGGCCCATTGTCTCTGACGACGGTTGAACGCGACTTGGTCGACCGGCGGGAGCGCCGCCTTGCCCAGAGCTACCAATCGCTCCACCAAGTCATCGATGCCTACACCAGTTACAGACGATACTTTCAAACCCTCGGCGCTTGAGCGGTCATCCAGGTCGCTTTTCGAACCGATAAGGATCGACCCTGCGGGTGCCTGGCCGGGTTCTCCGAGCCATAGCACGATCTGCCCTTCCTCCACCGCGCGGCGGGCGCGCGCGATACCGATCTCCTCGATCATGCCCGCCCCTTCCTCGCGCATACCCGCCGTGTCCACGAGCACGAATGGTACCCCGCCGATGGCAACAGGCCGTTCGAGCACATCACGGGTCGTCCCCGCCTCGGCAGTCACGATAGCAGCATCATCAGACAGCAACGCATTGAAAAGCGACGATTTACCGGCATTTGGTGGTCCGGCGAGAACGACGCGAATGCCATCGCGCAGGCGTTCCGCGGCAGGCCGACCGGCCATCCGCTGCATCTCTTCCGCCAAATCGACAATCTCGCCTTCGAAAGATGTCGGCAAGCCCGCCACATCGTCCTCGTCGGCGAAATCGATAACCGCTTCCACCGAGGCGGCGAGACCTAGTATCCGCTCGCGCCAGCTCTCGATCTGACGGGACAGTGCGCCGCCCGCCGAAAGCAGCGCGCCCTTGCGCTGCAAATCGGTTTCAGCTGCAAGCAAATCCGCAAGCCCCTCGGCCTCGGCGAGATCGATCCGGCCATTGCCGAACGCGCGGCGGGTAAATTCGCCCGGTTCCGCCTCGCGCAGACCTTCCAGCCCGCCAAGCGCTGCCACGATCGCAGCGATGACCGCGCGGCCGCCATGACAGTGGATCTCGGCAAGGTCTTCGCCCGTTGCGGTGGCTGGCCCGGGAAACCACAGCACCAGAACGACATCGAGCGCTTCTCGCGCGTCATCGCGCAAGGTCCGCACCCGCGGCGAGCGCGCCGGGGGGAGATCGCCCGCCAGCGCGGTCAGCGCATCGCCCGCCTTGGGTCCGCTTATCCGGATGACACCGATCGCCGCCGGGGGTGCCCCGCTCGACAGGGCAAAAATCGTATCTTCCATCGCGCGCGGGCGCTCCTAGTCGTCGGCGGGAGACTTGTCCGGCGAAGACGAGCGCGAGGCATTGGCGCCTTCCATGAAGCTCTGTAACAGCTTGAAGCCAGCCTGCCCCATCGGTGCAAGCTGCTTGGCATATTCCTGCAACTGCTCGTTGTTGTTCACGCCCTTCATCGCCTTCGACATCATGTCAACATAGACCGCATTCGCCTTGCCGACATCGGGAAGGCCCATGAAGGTCCGCGCCTCGTCGGGCGTACAGTCGATTTCGATATGGACCTTCATAGCGCTTGCTCCGTTATGTCTTGCAAGACCCTATCTGGGTCCGCATCACGCGTCATGCAAGCATAAGACACCAATCGAAGCGAGGGAGCCCCGCCCATGAGCGAAACCGTCACCATCTCCACCCTGTCCGCCAACGAGACGTTCGGCGCCTATGTCGCGCGCCCGGCGAACACGCCCAAGGCCGCCATTCTCGTCATCCAGGAGATCTTCGGCGTGAATGCGGGCATTCGCCGCAAATGCGACAAGCTGGCCGAAGAAGGCTATCTGGCAGTTGCGCCCGACCTGTTCTGGCGGCTCGAGCCCGGTGTCGAGCTCGACCCCGACGTCGAACCCGAATTCCAGCGCGCGCTCGACCTGATGGGCAAGTTCAACCAGGACCAGGGCATCCGCGACATCGAGGCGACGATCCACCATATCCGCGGCGAGGAAGCTGTGCCCAAGGTCGGCTGTGTCGGATACTGCCTCGGCGGCCGGCTCGCCTATATGACCGCCGCGCGCACCGATGTGGACGCCAGCGTTGGCTATTACGGGGTTGGGATCGACGGCCTGCTCGATGAAAAGCACGCCATCGCGCATCCGCTGATGCTGCATATCCCGACCGAAGACGGTTTCGTCGACAAGGACACGCAGAAGGCCATGCACGCGGGGCTGGACGACCACCCTCGGGTCACACTCCACGATTACGCGGGGCTCGATCACGGCTTCGCCACCGAATTCGGCAAGCGCCGGTCGGACGAGGCCGCGCAACTAGCAGATAGGCGCAGTGCGGAGTTTTTCGCCAAGCACCTCGGCTGATGCAGAACAAGGCGCATATCCGCAGTTCTTCCGAACTGTTCATGCGGTTCGGGCCCACGCTGGTTGTGGCGTTGCTGACCGCGCTGTTCGTCATGGTCGACTGGCTGCGCTGGGGGCTGGTGTTCACCGTCCCGCTTCTGCTGCTGGCCATCTATGATTTCTTCCAGCGGCGGCACACGCTGTGGCGCAATTATCCGCTGCTCGCGCATGTCCGCTGGATCATGGAGGATTTGCGCCCCTATGCGCGCGCCTATCTGGTCGAGGGCGATCTGGAAGGCCGCCCCTTCAACCACCAACAGCGCGCGCTGGTTTACGCACGGGCCAAGGGCCAGCTCGATTCGCATCCCTTCGGGACCGAACTGGATGTGTATTCGGACGAATATGAGTGGCTCGCCCACTCGATGGCCCCCAACCCGCAGGCGCCAGCCGAATGGCGTGTGGACGTCGGCAGCAGGCAGTGCACCCAGCCCTATTCCGCATCGCTCCTCAATATCTCGGCGATGAGCTTCGGCTCGCTGTCGGCCAATGCAATCATGGCGCTCAACAAGGGCGCAGCCGCGGGCAATTTCTACCACGATACCGGTGAAGGCGGTATCTCGCGCTATCACCGCTCGCACGGGGGCGATCTCGTCTGGGAAATCGGCAGCGGTTATTTCGGTTGCCGCACCGAAGATGGCGCGTTCGATCCCGAAGCCTTTGCCGAAAGCGCGCGCGGCGAACAGGTCAAGATGGTCGAGATCAAGCTGAGCCAAGGCGCCAAGCCCGGCCATGGCGGGGTCCTGCCCGGCAGCAAGGTCACCAAAGAGATCGCCGAGGCGCGCGGGGTGCCGGTGGGGAGCGATTGTATCTCGCCGCCGGCGCATTCGACCTTCTCCACTCCGATCCAGATGCTCGAATGGGCCGCCAAGCTGCGTGAATTGTCGGGCGGGAAGCCGATCGGGGTGAAACTGTGTGTCGGCAAGCCGCATGAGGTCTTCGCGCTGATGAAAGCAATGCGCGAGACCGGTATCACGCTCGATTACATCGTCGTCGACGGTGCCGAAGGCGGCACCGGGGCCGCTCCCGTGGAATTCTCCAACCGCGTCGGCATGCCGCTGCGCGAAGGGCTTATCCTGATGCGCAATGCGCTGGTGGGCAGCGGGTTAAAGCCCGAGGTCAAACTGGTCGCGGCGGGCATGGTGCATTCGGGTGCCGGGATGGCGATGAACTTCGGCCTGGGTGCCGATTGGTGCAATGCGGGGCGCGCCTTCATGTTCGCGCTTGGCTGTGTTCAGTCGATGAAATGCCATAACGACATGTGTCCGACCGGCGTGGCCACACAGGACGCCACGCGGCAGCGCGGTCTGGTGCCGATGGAGAAGGCCGAGCGCGTCGCGCGGTTCCAGCGCCATACGCTGCATTCCTTCCGCGAAATGGTCGTTGCGATGGGGCTCGACAATCCGTGGCAGATCGCACCCGCGCACATCTCCGAACGCCAGAACAGCGCGCAGTCGGACAGCCTCGACCACATCCACCGCTTTATCGAGCCCGGCCAGTTGCTCGACTCCCCCGAAAGCACGCCCTATGCCAAGGCCTGGGCCGCCGCACGGGCGGATACATTTGCGGAGGCAGTATGACGGCTGAACAGGGTTTGAAGCGCTGGCACGAGGTGGTCGAGAACGGCAATTCGCCCGAGGCGCTGGCGGCGATCATCCACGAAGACGCGGTGTTTCATTCGCCCGTCGTCCATACCCCGCAGCGCGGCCGCCCGATCGTAGTGGCCTATCTTTCCGCCGCAGGTCAGACGCTTGGCAATGACAGCTTCGAATATGTCCGCGAACTGGTCGATGGCGAGAACGCAATGATCGAGTTCAAGACCGAGATGGACGGCATCGAGGTCAATGGCATCGACCTGATCCGCTTCGATGAAGACGGCAAGATCACCGACTTCAAGGTCATGGTGCGGCCGCTGAAGGCAGTGAACAAGGTCTGGGAGCAGATGGGCGCCATGCTGGAGCGTATGAAAGCGTCATAAACGCGCAAGGATAAACGCCGCACGCTCCTTCGCGGGGGCCAGCGGTAGATCGATCAGCGTATAGCCATAATCATGCCAGGCGCCGGACACCGCCCGATCGCTGGCGACCGCTTCCTGCCAATCCTGGATACGCTCATCGTCAGGTGTGTAGATCGCGCGCCACGGCGGGGCGCGAAAGATCGGCCCGTCGAACCGATATTCGGCGCAGGCGCGCGCAATTGCTTCGGACACGGGAAGTCCCTCGACCCGCAGGAAACCGGCGATATCGGGGAAGCCGCGGTCGAAGACGACCGGTCCCTCGATGTTGGTATCGTTCCACGCTGCCAGCTGGGCTGCGAGCATTGCATCGGCAAAGCCCAGCGGATCCTCTTCGCGCAGCGCCATTCCGCCAGCGGATTTCAGGATCGTCCGCGCGACTTCCGCAACTGTCGCCACGCCGCGGCGCGAAAGTTCTGCCAGCAGGGTCGACTTGCCCGCCCCGGGAGCCCCTGTGATGGCGGCTCTCTGGACGGGCATCGCGGTCGAAACCTTACTGGTTCATCGTTGCGAAGAAGTCTTCATTGGTCTTGGAATCCTTCATCTTGTCGAGCAGGAATTCCATCGCGTCGATCGTGCCCATCTGCATGAGGATCCGGCGCAGGACCCACATCTTCGACAGCTTGTCCTTCTCGACCAGCAGCTCTTCCTTGCGGGTACCGCTCTTGCCCACATCGAGCGCGGGGAAGATGCGCTTGTCGGCGACCTTGCGGTCGAGCACGATCTCGGAGTTACCCGTACCCTTGAACTCTTCGAAGATGACCTCGTCCATGCGGCTGCCGGTATCGATCAGCGCGGTCGCGATGATCGACAGCGAGCCACCTTCCTCGATGTTACGCGCCGCGCCGAAGAAGCGCTTGGGACGCTGCAGGGCATTGGCGTCGACACCGCCGGTCAGCACCTTGCCCGAGCTGGGCACCACGGTGTTGTAGGCGCGGCCGAGACGGGTGATCGAATCGAGCAGGATGACGACATCCTGCTTGTGCTCGACCAGGCGCTTGGCCTTCTCGATCACCATTTCGGCAACCTGTACGTGACGGTTGGCAGGTTCGTCGAAGGTCGAGGAGATAACCTCGCCCTTCACGCTGCGCTGCATGTCGGTGACTTCCTCTGGCCGCTCGTCGACGAGCAGGACCAGCAGGAAAACTTCGGGATGGTTGTCGGTGATCGCCTTGGCGATATTCTGCAGTAGCACGGTCTTACCCGTGCGCGGCGGCGCGACGATCAGCGCGCGCTGGCCCTTGCCTTGCGGGCTGATGATGTCGATCACCCGGGCCGACTTGTCCTTGACCGTCGGATCGAGCGTGTCGAGCGAGAGCTTCTCGTCCGGATAAAGCGGCGTGAGATTGTCGAAATTGGTCCGGTGGCGAACCGCATCGGGATCGTCGAAATTGACCTTGTAGAGCGTCGTCAGCGCGAAATAGCGCTCGCCCTCGCGCGGCGCGCGGATCTCGCCCTCGACCGTGTCACCCGTACGCAGGCCCCATTTGCGGACCTGGTTGGGCGAAACATAGATATCGTCGGGGCCGGCGAGGTAGTTCGCCTCGGGGCTGCGCAGGAAGCCGAAACCGTCCTGCAGCACCTCGATAGTGCCGATGCCCATGATCTTTTCTTCGTATTCTTCGTCTTCGGCAAGCTCGCGCAGGATGCAGAACATCAAATCCTGCCGCCGCATGGTCGAGGCGCCCTCGACACCCAGCTCTTCGGCCATCGCGACCAGGTCTGCCGGGGTTTTCTCTTTCAAATCCTTGAGATGCATAATTCTACTCGGTAATCAGTGTGGATGGCCGGCAGGTCGGTGGGTCCTTCGACACGCTCAGGACTGGGCTTGGGGAAAGCAGACCCGGTCCCGTCTCTATGCGGGACCTGTAGCCGGTAGGTGGGATGCAATTACGGCGGTGCCGCGGAGGCGTCAATCGCGAATGCGACCGGCCGATCGCTCAGAAGGGTTTGACGATCACCAGCACGACGATGATCGCCAGCGCGATCCCGGGAAATTCACCCCATATCCGCAGCTGTTTCTCGGTCATCGGACGCTCGCCCGCGACCATCTTTTTCGACCGCGCAACCATGATTCCGTGAAACGCGGTGAGCAGGAGGACGAACAGCAGCTTGGCATGGAACCAGCCCTGGTCCCACGCGCCGATGGTCATCGCCAGCAGCAGCCCCAGCACCCATACGACGATCAGACTGGGCGTCAGGATTACCTTGCGCAGCAGGCCCATTCGCTTGCCCCACAGGGCTGCTTCCGCAGAGCCTTCGGTGGCCGAGTGCAGGTAGATCATCTGGCGCGGCAGCATGAACAGCCCCGCCATCCAGAACACCATGAAAATGATGTGTCCGGCCTTCAGCCACAGATAGGTCATCGCCAATACATCCTGCATCGCCGGGCTATGTAGGCTGCGCGCACGCCTGCGTCACCCCTTGAAACCGCGCACGGTGGCCAGCAGGCGCTCGACATGCGCGATTGGCGTCCGGCGGTCGATCCCGTGGCCCAGATTGAAGACATGCGGACGATCGGCGAAGCTTTCGAGGATGAAGCGGGCACGCTGTTCCAGCCGATCGCTTCCCGCCAGCAGGAGCAACGGATCGAAATTGCCCTGAACCGGCATGTCGCCGGGCAGTTCGCGGGCCACCCATGCCGGATCGAGTGTCTCATCGACACCGATCGCCTGCACCCCCGTTTCACGGGCATAGGCGGCCAGCTTCTCGCCCGCCCCCTTGGGAAATCCGATAATCGGCGTGGTCGGGTGGCGTTCGCGCAGGGCTGCGACGATCCGCGCATTGGGGGCAATCACCAGCCGCTCGAATTCGTCCGGGGCCAGACTCCCTGCCCAGCTGTCGAACAACTGAACCGCTTCCGCGCCCGCCTCGATCTGGCCGGACAGGTAGGTGATCGTCTCGTTGGTGATCGCTTCGAGAATTGCGTCGAGCTTGGCTGGATCGCGATAGGCCATCGCGCGCGCTTCGTGTTGGTCGCGGCTACCTTCGCCTGCGACCATATAGGTCGCGACAGTCCACGGGCTGCCGGCAAAGCCAAGCATGGTCACGTCATCGGACAACCGCTGGCGGCACAGCCGTACGGTCTCGTAGATCGGCTCGTAGCGTGCTCTATCGGGTGTCAGCCCCTCGAGCATGGCATCGACGAGCGGCGGTGATAGCTTGGGTCCTTCGCCGGCAAGGAATTCGAGATGCTGTCCCAGTGCATGCGGGACGATCAGGATATCGGAGAACAGGATCGCCCCATCGAAGCCGAAGCGGTCAATCGGCTGCAAGGTGATTTCGCAGGCGGCTTCGCTGTCATAGGCCAGCGCAAGAAACCCGCCCTTTTCGGCGCGCAATTCCCGGTATTCGGGCAAGTAGCGACCCGCCTGGCGCATGAGCCACAGGGGCACGCGATCAGCACGTTTGCCGTTCAGCGTATCGAGCAGGAGACCGGGCATCGCTGAGTCCAATCTAATAAATAATAGTATTTATAAAGAGGTTGTAGGAGTCTGTTGGCCCTGTGGATTTCAGGGATAAGTGGCCCCTGCCCGATTTCTCCCGCGCTGCAAAGGGTTCAGGCCGCTTGCCGACTCGCCGCAGCCTCTGAGTCGAGTCAAACTTATCCCTGCTATGCCTACCCCTGCGCAAAAGTCGGATTTGGTGTGCGGGAATCGGCCCGTGAAGGACTCGTTCCGGGGAGGCTTTTTGCTCCCGAACTTGTCGCCAGCTTTCTCCCGTGGTTTATGCCCCCGTTCTCCACAGGCCGCAGGACCCCGTCATCGCCAACCGCGTCCATCTTCATCTGCTGTCCGATTCCACCGGCGAAACGCTCGAAATGCTCGCCAAGGCGGCGCTTGCGCAATTCGAGGATGCCGATGTCATACGGCATTTCTGGCCGATGGTGCGCAGCCGCCAGCATCTCGAGCGGATCCTGCCCGAACTCAAGGACAATCCGGGCCTTGTCCTGTTCACGCTGGTCAATCCGGACACGCGCAACCGGCTGGAGGAAGCCTGCACCCAGCTGGGCCTGCCCGCGGTTCCCATTCTCGACCGCGTGACCGAAGCGCTGGAAAAAGCGCTGGGCCAGGAAGCGCATGGCCGCCCGGGGCGCCAACATGCGATGGACCAGGCCTATTTCAACCGCGTCGAGGCGATCCAGTTCACCATCGCGCATGACGACGGGATCGGCTGGGAAGAATGGGAAGAGGCCGATATCCTGCTTGCGGGCGTGTCGCGCAGTTCGAAAACCCCGACCAGCATCTATCTTGCCAATCGCGGCTACAAGGTCGCGAATATCCCGCTGGTGGTCGAAAGTCCGCCGCCATCCAAGCTGTTCGAACTCAAGCACCCGATGATCGTGGGGCTGACCACCGCGCCCGAACGGCTGGTGCAGATCCGCCGCAACCGCCTGCTTACGCTCAATGAAGAACGCGAGACCGACTATGTCGATGGCGAGCGGGTCAAGGGCGAGGTCAAGTTCGCCCGGCGGATGTTCGCCGACAATGGCTGGGCAGTGATCGACGTGACACGCCGCTCGATCGAAGAAACCGCCGCCGCGGTGATCCGCTTGTATAACGAGCGTTCGGCAAGTGGCAGTTCGCAGGGATCCAAACCGATATGAGTGACCTTGGCGGTAGCGGGATCGTGCTCGCCTCGAACAGTGCGTCGCGCAAGGCGATGCTGGAGGCGGCGGGGATTGCCTTCGAAGCTGAAGGTGCCGCGGTCGACGAACGCGCGCTTGAAGCCGAAATGAAAGGCGCCGAGCCTGCCGAGATCGCGCAGGCGCTGGCTGCGGCCAAGGCTGCGGCAGTGTCCGCCGCACGCCCCGATGCGCTGGTGTTGGGTTCGGATTCGCTCGTCGAGGTCGACGGCCGACGCTTCGACAAACCGGTGAGCCGTGACAATGCTGCCGAACATCTGCGGTTCTTTTCCGGCAAGGTGATGACGCTGCACAGCGCTGCAGGGCTGGCGCGCGGAGGCCAGATCACCTGGGTCGGTTCCGATTTCGCGCGCTTGCGCGTACGGGACCTCAGCGAGGATTTCATCGCCGCCTATCTCGATGCCGAATGGCCCGCCGTATCCTATTGCGTGGGCGTATTCCGAATTGAGGGACCCGGGGTGCAGTTGTTCGAGAGTATTGCGGGCGACCAGTTCACCGTGCTCGGTATGCCTCTGCTGCAAGTCATCGATGCGCTGCGCGGCGAAGGCGCGCTCGCTTCGTGACCGACTATGTCGAAGTGATCGGCGATCCAATCGCCCAATCCAAATCGCCCGCCATCCACGGTTTGTGGATCGAAAAGCTCGGGCTTGATGCAGACTATCGCGCCACACGCGTCGAAACTGCGGGGCTGGTGGACTACCTCGCCGCACGCCGCGAAGACTCCACCTGGCGCGGATGCAATGTCACCATGCCGCACAAACAGGCGATCATGCCGCTACTCGACCGGCTCGAACCGCTGGCAAAGCGCGTCGGTGCGGTAAACACGGTCGTGAAGGCCCCCGACGGACGACTGGTCGGACGCAATACCGATGTCGCCGGGTTTCTCGAGCCGCTGGCGCAGCGGCTTGGTAAGCAGCACTATTTCCGCATGGCGCGCGTGCTCGGCACCGGCGGGGCGGCCCGCGCGATCGTGACCGGGCTGGCGCGCGAAGGGTTTCGCATCGTCCTCGCGGGCCGCAATACAGATAAGGCGAGCGCGCTGCTGGAGGAACTCGATCCCGACGGCGAACACCATGTCGCGCCGCTGGACCATTTCGCGCAAGCGACCGATTTTGAGTTCGACGACCGCGAGGGATGCTGCGACCTGGTCGTCAACGCCTCGTCGCTGGGCATGCGCGGCCAGCCCGCCCTCGCCTTCGACTGGAGCCATGCGCCGCCGGGCTCGATCGCTTATGACATCGTTACAGACCCGGTCGATACGCCCTTTCTCGAAAATGCCCGCGCTGCCGGGTTCCAGACCATCGATGGGTTTTCCATGCTGATCGGCCAGGCAGCGGCGGCGTTCGAATATTTCTTCGGCGTAGCCCCGCCCCGCGAATACGATTCGACGCTGCGCGAAAGGCTGGCGGCATGACCCGCCCGCTCATCGTCGGCCTCACCGGTTCCATCGGCATGGGCAAGTCCACCGTCGCCGCAATGTTCGAAGCGGCTGGCGTGCCGGTATTCGATGCCGATGCCGAGGTCCGTGCGATGCAGGGGCCGGGTGGCGCGTTGGTGCCCGCAATCGAGGCTGCCTTTCCCGGGAGTACCGATGCGGGCGGCGTCTCGCGCGAAAAACTCGGGGCGCTGGTGTTCGGCAATCCGCAGGAATTGTCCCGGCTCGAAGCCATTGTCCACCCAGCAGTGGGAGCGCAGCGCGAGGCTTTTCTGATCGAACATGCCGGCGCGCCGCTGGTAGTATTCGATATCCCGCTATTGTTCGAAAAGGGCGGCGCCGATGCGGTCGACCGCGTGGTGGTCGTCTCCGCCCCTGCCGAAGCCCAACGCCGGCGGGTGCTGGCCCGCCCCGGAATGACCCAAGAGAAGTTCGCGCATATTCTCGAACTGCAAACCCCCGATTCGGAAAAACGCGCGCGGGCTGACCACATCGTCGACACCGGAACCTCGGTCGAAGAGACCGAAGATGCGATCCTCGCGCTGATCGCGGAGCTGCGCAGTGCCGGACCCGCGCGGCGATCGCCGTAACCCCCTTGTAATCTGGCCCCGCGGGGTCGATAGGAGTCGTGATGCGCGAGATCGTGTTCGATACCGAAACCACCGGCCTAGACCCCAAGACCGGGGACCGGATGGTCGAGATCGGCTGCATCGAGATGGTCAATCTCGTCCCAACCGGCGCGAGCTACCACGCTTACTTCAATCCGGAACGCGACATGCCCGCGGGCGCCGAGGCCGTACATGGCCTGTCGGCGGCATTCCTGTCGGACAAACCGCTGTTTCGCCACCTCGCTGCCGAACTGCTAGACTTCATCGGCGATTCGCCGCTGGTGGCGCACAACGCGGGATTCGATTTCGGGTTTCTCAATACCGAGTTGTCGCTGTGTGAACTGGCGCCGGTCTGCACCAGCCGGATGATCGATACCGTCGCCTTGGCACGCAAGCGGCATCCGGGGGCCAAGCTCTCGCTCGACGCACTGTGCTCGCGGTACGGGATCGATCGCAGCCACCGCGTCAAGCACGGTGCGCTGCTCGATGCCGAATTGCTGGCGCAGGTCTATGTCGAGCTCAAGGGTGGGCGGCAGATCGGCCTCGAACTGGCGGCCGAGGTCGCCTCCGCCGGGGTCGTCCAAACCGCCGATTTATCTGCCGTGCGCCAAGCCCCGTCGGGGCCGCGCCGCCAACCGCGCCCGCACCATGCCAGCGCTGCGGAACTGGCGCGGCATCGCGAATTCATGACCGGGATCGAGAACCCCCTGTGGGGCTAGCGTCCGGTAAGGCGGAAACCGGCGGACGGGCCGGGGAGTTTGATCCGCACGGGGAGCGGTAAAGGAGATAACAACAAGATGGATATTCGTGTTTCCGGCCACCAGATCGACACCGGCACAGCGCTGCAGGAGCATGTCGGCGATCGATTGAACTCCATCGTCGACAAGTATTTCAACCGTGCCATTTCCTCGCATGTCACCTTCGGCAAAGGGTCGGGCGGCGCGTTCACATCCGATATCGTCACGCATGTGATGCAGGGCCTGATCCTCAAGGGTCATGCGGAAGCGCATGACGTCCACCAGGCCTTCGATGCCGCGGCGAGCAAGATCGAAAAGCAGCTGCGCCGTTACAAGCGCCGGATCAACGACCGCCACGAACAGGCCGCCCATGCGGTGCGCGAGGCGGAAGCCGCCTATACGATCCTCGGCGCGCCAGAGCCCGACAATGACGAGGAACTGGCTGCCGACAGCCCGCCGGTCATTGCCGAAACGAAGGCGATGATTCCCGAATGCAGCGTGGCCGACGCGGTGATGCTGCTCGATCTGCAGAACACCAACGGCCTGTTGTTCAAAAATGCGGGCAGCGGCGTGCATAATATGGTCTATCGCCGTCACGACGGTTCGATCGGCTGGGTCGAGCCGCGCTAGGAGCGACGGAGAGCAGCAATGACCGGGGCCGCAATCAGCGGGGCCGAGCGCCATCATCGGGCGCTCGAAAGCCTCTATACGTCGGCGCCGGTCAACGCGCTCTTCCCCTCGCGGCTGGAAATTACCGGCGAGGGCACGTCGCGGATCACCTTCGATGTGACCGAAGAAGTCTATCATGCAGCCGGTGCCGCGCATGGCACGATCTATTTCAAGATGCTCGACGATGCCGGTTTTTACGCCGCGAACACCTTCGTCACCGACCGTTTCCTGCTGACGACCTCGTTCAATTTGCATTTCACCAAGCCGGTGCGGGTGGGACAGGTGGTCGCCGAAGGGCGCTGGGTAAGCGGTCGCAAGCGCGTGTTCGTTGCCGAATCGCGGCTGGTCGATGCCGAGGGCGACGAGATCGGCCGCGGTACTGGCACCTTCATGCGCTCGCATATCCCGCTGTCGAGCCTGCCCGGCTATCTCGCCGAAGGCTAAGTACGGTGGACGCGCGCCTGCCAGCCCATGTCGAGGTGTCGGGCCTGATCCGCGCGGTCGAAAGTGCCGGTGGTTTCGGCATGGTCCTCCAGAAGGGGGAGAAGGATGCGGGCATCCTGCTGGTATTAACCACGCAGAGTGGCAGAAATACCCGCTTGTGGGAGCGTATGCCCCAGCTCGATGGCTCGCGTACCTTCGTCTGCACGCGTACCCAAGATAATGAAAACGCTAGAGAATTTGACGAGTATCTGACAAAGCGTCGGCGCTCCGACCCCGATTGCTGGGTTATCGAGCTGGATATCGAAAATGCAGAACGGTTCGTCGCAGGGGCGACCGGTTAACTTGACTTAATATCAATTGCGACTATTTGCCCGCCAGCTTCGATGCGCAGGCGGCGTTAGGACGGCAATGGGGTCGACACGCAAGCACGCAGACGGGGGGTGGCCGGCAGGCCCGTATCGGATCCACGTTCTAGGACGCCATCAACGCGCCATGGATCCCAGCCTGCGTCAGACCGCCAACCGCTTAGTTGTCAGTGAAAAATGGTTTTCAAGACTACCGGGTTTACCGCGGTCATCGCGGCGATTGCCTTTACTACTTTTGCCGGGGCGGAAGGTTCCGGCGCCAACGCCCAGGTTGCGGCGCAAGCAACCACAGACACCACCACCGAGGCACAGCTCACTGAAGAAGTGGTGCCCGTCTTCGTAGAGAAGGCCGTGGTGCAGGAGCTTCCCGAAGCGGAAGCCGTATCAGACAATTCCGCCGACGCGGCACCGCAGGCCGACAGCCTGCGCGAGCTCGTCGCCGCCATGCCCGCTGGCAGCCAGCTTTCCGACGAACTCCAGTGCCTCGCCGGTGCGGTCTATTTCGAATCGCGCGGCGAACCGCTCGACGGCCAGCTGGCGGTTGCGCAGGTGATCATCAACCGCGCCGAAGATCGCCGTTTCCCATCGAGCTATTGCAGCGTTGTCTACCAGCGTTCGCAGTTCTCTTTCGTCAAGCAGGGCCGCATGCCGCGGATCAAGACCGGCTCGCGTGCCTGGCAGCGGGCGCATGCAATCGCCCGCATCGCCCACCGCGGGATGTGGGACAGCGAGGCAAGCGACGCGCTGTATTTCCACGCCAATTATGTCCGGCCGAGCTGGAGCCGCCGCAAGGTAGCGCTCGCCACGATCGACACCCACGTCTTCTACCGCTGAGATAGGCTGTATTTTCGGAAGGGGCCTTCGCATGAGCGGGGGCCCTTTTCGATTCGCGCTAGCTAGTCGCGTACGTCGATCCAGACCGGCGCGTGATCGCTGGCCTTTTCACGCCCGCGATGCTCCTTGTCCACGCCCGCCGCTTGCAGCCTAACGGCAAGCTCGGGGGACAATAGCAAGTGATCGATACGGAACCCGTGATCGCGCTGCCATGCGCCCGCCTGGTAATCCCAATAGGTCCATACGCCGCCGCGCGGGTTGAGCGTATCTAGTGCATCGGTCCAGCCATCGCCCAGCAGCCGGGCATAGGCATCGCGCGATTCGGGCTGCATCAGTGCATCGGTGGCCATGGCGCGGACCGACCAGACATCCTTGTCCTCGGGGATCACATTGTAATCGCCGACCAGCGCGGTGGGGATTTCCTGCGCCCAGAGCGAAGCGGCATGCGCGCGCAGCCGGTCCATCCAGGCTAGTTTGTAATCGAATTTCGGGCCTGGTTGCGGGTTGCCATTGGGCAGATAGATCGACGCCACGCGAACGCCGTTTACCTCCGCCTCGAGATAGCGCGACTGTTCGTCTTCGGGATCACCGGGCAGGCCGCGCTGGGTTTCCACCGGCTCCACGCCGTCGGCCAGGATGGCGACGCCGTTGAAACTCTTCTGCCCATGCCAGATGGCTTTGTAGCCGATGCTCTCGAACTCATCGACGGGGAACCCCTCGTCCATCGTCTTGATTTCCTGCAGGCAGGCGACGGTGGGTCGGGTTTCCTCGAGCCATTCCTTCAGGCGCGGCAAGCGCGCCTTGATCCCGTTGATATTGAAGCTGGCGATACGCATGCGGGCGTTCTTATGGCCTCGGCAGGCGGTTGGCCAGCGCCAAGCCCGATGATCTGCAGTGCGTTTGTCACAGCGGCGGAAAGGCCCGCTCCGCTACTTCGCGATGGTTAGATGCCGAAGCTCGACCCGCAACCGCAGCCTGCCGCGGCCTGCGGATTTTCGACGCGGAAGGCCGCGCCGCCCAGCGATTCGACGAAATCGACGGTGCTACCCGCTACGAGGTCGAGACTGACGGGATCGACGAGCAGCTTGACGCCGTCCTTCTCGCTAATCGCATCGTCACTTTCAGCCGTATCGGCGAGACCGAACTTATACTGGAAACCCGAGCAGCCACCGCCCTCGACCGAGAGGCGGAGGATGGCCGGTTTGGCCTGCTTCTCGGCGATGGCGGCGATACGGGCCGCCGCGGCATCGGTCAGGGTGGGGGAATTGATCATGGAAGTGATGTAGGGAGGTGCGCGGCCAGTCTCAAGCGGTCTGGATGTAAGTGCGCATGGCTTCGGCCTCGTGCTCGATCTCGTCGAGCCGCGCCTTGACCAGATCGCCGATCGAAATGAACCCGCACATTGCCTCGCCATCGACCACAGGCAAGTGGCGGATCCGCCGCCGGGTCATCAGCGCCAGCGCTTCGAGCACCGAGGTCGTGCGCCGTACGGTGATCGCAGGTGCCGTCATTACCTCGCCCAGCGACCGCGACAGACAGGCATCGCCCTCATCGGCGAGGCGATAGATTACGTCGCGTTCGGAGAAGATGCCAACCACCTTGCCGGCTTCTATTACCGGGATCGCGCCGATGCGTTTCGAGGCCAGCAGCGCAACCGCGTCGCGTACAGGCGTATCGACATTGCAGGAGATGATGTCGGAGTTCGCCCGCCCTTCGATCAGACTGCCGATTTCCATGCGCCATCTCCTCCGGTTCACTGCTGCAAGAATGCCATCTTCACCTGCAAAAAGCGAATCGTCCAGCATCCCGGCGTTGAAACTCGCTCGCTGGCCCGCCATGTGCGCTGCGATGGCGCATAAATCTCCCCTTGATGATCCGGAAAGCGCAGCCTTTGCCTGGGCGCGTTACCGGCGGATCATGCGCTTCATGTTCCTGCTGACGGTCGGCGTGGTCGCGATTGCGATGGCGTTGCTGTACCGCCACGGCGCCGAGGAGGTCTCGATCCACTTCTACATCGCAGTCGCGCTCGGCGTCGGCTTCACCATGCTGCTGACCAGCGCGCTGATGGGACTGGTGTTCCTGTCTTCGGGCACCGGCCATGACGAAGCGATCGAAGACCCGCTCCGCAACGACGACTAGTCGGCTGGCCTGAGGCGGTACTCCTCGACCGGCACGCCGCCGATCAGATGGCACTGGATGATCGCCTCGAGCACCTCGGGGTGGCACGAATGGTACCAGACGTTATCGGGCCAGACGACCGCGATGGGCCCGGCCTCGCACACTTGCAGGCAATCCGCCTTGGTCCGCTGGACAGTGCCCTCGCGGCCAACCAGGCCGAGTTCCTTCAGCCGGCGTTTCAGATAGCTCCATGCCTGCTTACCCTCGTCGCGGCGGCAGCATTTCTGCTTTTCAGAGATGCCGCACAGGAAGATCTGCCGTTCGGCAATGGCGCCGCCGGTCTTGGCCAGCGCTTGCTCGGCCTTGCGCAGGGCTTTCGGTTGTGCAGTCAAAAGTATCGATGCAGTCTCAGCTACGCTTGCCCGCAATCCGTGCAATCTCGGCCTTGACCAGTTCCTCGACCATGCCGGGGAGATTGTCGTCGAGCCATTGGGCCAGCATCGGACGCAGCATTTCGCGCGCCAGGCCTTCGAGCGAGGTCTCTCCCGAACGGACGATCTGCGGCTGCTTGCCGGGTTTGGCGAGCATGGCGAGCGCGGCGAAATTCTGGCTCATCGCCGCACGCGTATCGCCCCGCGTAAGCGCATCGACCTCGGCTTCGTCCTCGTCCTGCTCGTCGTCGAGGGCGATTTCCTCGGCCAGTTCGAGCACTTCGTCTGCTTCTTCGGAATCGGCAGGTTCGGCGAGGGTTTCACGCATGGTGGCAGCCGTGCGACGGCGACGCTCCTGGATCGCGCCTTCGCGATTGTCGCGTGCGATCACCTTTTTGATCGAGTCGAGAATTTCCTCGACCGAAGGTTCACCCGTTTGCTGCATCGTCACTCAAGCCCCTGTTGGCGAATCGGTGCGTCCCGATTCGGTACAGCGCTCAGTAGCCTGATTCGGTTCCCGTTTCATCCTCTGCCGGAACACGCGCATCGGGTGTCGCGACATCGACGGTCCGCGTGGCGCCGGCGACGGGTTCGGGATCGCGGTCCCAATCCCACACGCGGCCCTTCACGCGCTCGTAATTGACCGCGGGATCGTAAAGCACGCCCTCGTCGAGAAAGCCGAGATCGCGTGCTTCGGCGCGGCCCATCGCGGCCAGCAGGCTGAAGCCCGCCACATACGCGTTGCGGCGCGCCGTCACCAGCTGCGCCTGCGCGCTTAGCAGTTCCTGCTCGGCATTGAGCACATCGAGAATCTGGCGGCTGCCGATCGAGTTTTCCGCGCGCACGCCTTCGAGGCTGAGATCGGCAGCTTCTACCGCGATCTGGCTGCTTTCGATCACCGCAAGCGACGCCTGCCAGCTCGACCATGCCGCGCGCACCTGGGCAATCGCTTCGCGTTCGGCGGCAATGACTTGCTCAAGCGCGGCAGTCTCGCGCGCCTGGGCCTGCCGTTGCCGCGCGGCGGGAAGCCCGCCCTGAAAGATCGGGATGCTCAGGTTGACCCCTGCATTGGCGGTGGTTTCGTCCTGACGGGTACCCACCGAGCCACGGTTCAGCGTGTCGAAGTAATCGGTGTAGGTGGCCCCGGCGAACAGCGAGACGCGTGGCAAGCGTCCCGCGCCCGCCACCTCGGTGTCGAACCCGGCGGCAGCGGCGCGTTCCTTCGCGGCAAGCAGGTCGGGATTGTTGGCCAGCGCCGCATCCACGGCTGTGGCAACATCGGTCGGCAGGTTGGGCAGCGGCGGCGGTGCCTGCAGATCGTCGGGCGCATCGCCCACCAACCGGATGTAGGTTTCACGGGCATTGATCAGGTTCGCCTGCGCATTGCGCAGATCGCCCTGCGCCAGCGCCAGCCGCGATTGCGACTGGGCGACGTCGGTGCGGGTGAGATCGCCGATCTCGAAACGATCGCTGGTCGCCTCGAGATTGACCGTCAGGAATTCGACCTGGTTTGCGGTCAGTCCGACCAGCGCCTGCGTGCGCAGCACATCCATATAGGCGGCGACGACCTGGCTGAAAATCGCGCTCTCGGTTGCGCGAACATCGTTCTGTCCCGCCGCGACGCGCTCTTCCGCAGCCTTGACCGAGTTCCTGATCGCTCCTCCGGCATAGACGGGAACAGTCAGTTCGGGGCCGATCTGGAGAGTCCGGTCCGGCGAAGTGAAGCTATTGGGCGACTTCTTGATGAACTCGATATAGGTGCCCGACGCATTCACGCTGGGGATGCCCGGGGCTTCCTGGATCTGGACGTTTTCGTCATTCGCCCGCTGGTTAGCGCGCGCGGCGAGCAGCGTGGGATTGTACAGATAGGCATTGGTCAGCGCCTCCTGCAGCGTATCGGCCTGCGCCGGAACCGCGAGAGCCAGCGCGCTTGCGCCCGCTCCAAGAACCCAGAACTGTGCTACCCCTCCGCGACGCATTCAGAAACTCCAGCTTTGCGGCCGGTCGAATGCACCAAGCCGCGGGATACCCATTTCGGCAAGCGGGATCAGCGCCAGCGCGGTCCCCGACTTGCGGCCGGTGGCGAGGCGGGTGACACCGCGCTCGACCAAACCCGTTACGATCCGTCCGCCCTCGGCGACCAGCTTGGCCAGCGTGGCGGGCGCGTGTTCGATGGCCCCGTCGACCAGCACCAGCGTGTAATCCCCGCGCTTGCCGCCATTGGCCGCCTTCTCGGGTGTGACGGTGTCGAGCTTGCCGACCAGCGGTTCGACCAGCGCGGGCAGATAGCCGCTCCCGCCATCGACCACCAATACGCGGTCGTCTGCAGTGGGCCGGGCCTCGGCGAGCATGGCGCCATGGAACAGCGGGGCGGGCAGGAACCCGCCGCTCTCGAGCCGGATGGCACGATCCATATAGGCGATCGACTTGGCGCCGTCGGGGACGAAATCCTCGCGCGCGAGGCTGGACATGCGCTCGAGCACGAAGGTGTCGTTGACACCACTGGTGCGGAGCTGGCTGTCGATCATCGCCTTGCGGGCGGCCGTGTAGTCGGGGCGGGTGGTGGTCAGGGTCATGGTCATTTCCGCGAGCTGTATTACATCAATAACACGCTTATGCAAGCTCCGGTTGCCTTAGGCGTATGGCCTCTCAGGGCCAAGCGCTTTGACCGATGGCGGCAAACCTGACTATCGGGGAGCGCAAATCTGCAACATGGGAATTTGCGGCGATGAGCGACATGACCGTCATCAGTGAAAGCGACCTGATCGAGAGCGTTGCCGACGCGCTCCAATATATCTCCTATTACCATCCGATGGATTATATCCGCGCGCTGGGCGAAGCCTACGAGGCCGAGCAGGGCCCCGCGGCGAAGGATGCGATCGCGCAGATCCTCACCAACAGCCGGATGTGCGCCGAGGGGCACCGCCCGCTGTGCCAGGACACGGGGATCGTAAACGTCTTCGTCAAATGGGGCATGAACTGCCGGCTCGACAGCACGCGGTCGCTGCAGGAGGTCGTCGATGAGGGGGTACGCCGCGCCTACAATCACCCCGACAACAAGCTGCGCGCCTCGATCCTCGCCGATCCCGCCTTCACCCGCCGCAACACGCGCGACAACACGCCCTGTGTCCTGTCGGTCGAGATGGTGCCCGGTAGTACGATTGATATCGACGTCGCCGCCAAGGGTGGGGGCAGCGAGAACAAATCCAAGTTCAAGATGATGAACCCGAGCGACAATATCGTCGACTGGGTGCTCGAACAGATTCCCTCGATGGGTGCGGGCTGGTGCCCGCCGGGAATGCTCGGCATCGGCATCGGCGGCACTGCGGAGCATTGCGTGAAGCTGGCCAAACTCAGCCTGATGGACCCGATCGACATGGGCCAGCTCAAGATACGCGGTGCGCAGACCGATATCGAGCAATTGCGCATCGATATCTTCGACGCGGTAAATGCCATGGGAGTCGGCGCGCAGGGCCTTGGCGGGCTCTCCACCGTGCTCGACGTGAAAATTCTCGACGCACCCTGCCATGCAGCGGGCAAGCCGGTCGCGATGATCCCCAATTGCGCCGCCACGCGCCATGCGCATTTCACGCTTGATGGTTCGGGCCCGGCCTATCTCGAGCCGCCCAAGCTCGACCATTATCCGCAAGTGACCTGGCAGCCCGACAGCGCCGCCCGGCGCGTCGATCTCGACGCGCTGACGCCTGCGGAAGTCGAGAGCTGGAACCATGGCGACCGCCTGCTGCTGTCGGGCAAGATGCTGACCGGCCGCGATGCGGCACACAAACGCATCAAGGATATGCTGGATGCAGGCGAGGAGCTGCCGGTCGAGTTCAAGGGGCGGGCGATCTATTACGTCGGCCCGGTCGATCCGGTGATGGGCGAAGTCGTCGGCCCCGCCGGCCCGACCACCGCCACGCGGATGGACAAGTTTACCGACATGATGCTCGACCTCGGCCTGTTGGCCATGATCGGCAAGGCCGAGCGCGGCCATGACGCGGTCGAGGTGATCAGCCGGTTCAAGGTCGCCTATCTGATGGCCACCGGCGGCGCGGCCTATCTCGTCAGCCGCGCAATCAAGGGCGCGGAAGTGGTAGCGTTCGAGGATCTGGGGATGGAAGCGATCTATGAGTTCGAGGTCCAGGACATGCCGGTGACGGTCGCGGTCGATGCGGCAGGCAACAATGTCCACACGCTCGCGCCTGCCGAATGGCGACGGCGGATTGCGGCTGGCGATCTCGAACCTGCCGAGTAACAGCCTGCTCGACCAACCGCAGAGCCTGTTCGACCGCCGCGCTGGCATTTGCGGACGCGAGGGGGCACATCGCAAACCGTGTCAATCGATGAACGCCAGATGAATCCCCACAGCGAGCGCCTGTCCGGCAAGGTCGTCCTCGCCTCCATGGTGGGGGTCTGGCTGTGCTATTTCCTCCTGATCACCTTGCGCGGCGTGGTCGTCGGGCTCGAGTTCCAGGATGAGCTGCTGTGGCGGCGCGCATTGGTGTGCGTTGTCGGCGTGGCCATGACCGGGCTTCTCTGGCTCGTCCTGCGGGTGGTCGAGAACCGCTCGCTCGGCATCAAGATCGCGGTCACGCTGGTTGTCGCGATGCCCGGTGCGATCATGATCGCGCAAGCGAACCGCTGGATATTCAGCTCGATCGAAGCCAGGGTCGAGGAGCAGATGGGCAAGGAGCGCGGTATCGCCCTGCGCCGCGACGATGCCGGCAATCTCCTGATCGACCTGCCCCGCACGAAGATGGGCGAAGATGTCGAGCAGGCCGAAGAGGCGGTTCCGCAAAGCGTGCTCATCTCGCCTGCCCCGACTGCACTCGACCAGTGGAAGATGACCTTCGACTTCGCGATCGGACGCTATTTCATCCTGCTGGCCTGGGCGTCGCTGTTTCTTGCTCTGCTGGCCGGTGCGCAGGCGCGCGCAGCCGAACGGCGCGGCGAACGCTTCCGCACGGCGGCCAAGGCGGCGGAACTGCGATCGCTGCGCTATCAGGTCAATCCGCACTTCCTGTTCAACACGCTCAATTCGCTGTCGGCGCTGGTGATGACCGGCAAGGCGGACCGGGCCGAACAGATGATCCAGACGATCTCGCGCTTCTATCGCCACAGCTTGGCGGACCATCCGACCGGCGACGTCAGCCTCGAGGACGAAATCGACCTGCAGGAGCACTATCTGGCAATCGAAGCCGTGCGTTTCCCCGAACGGCTGAGGATAAAGGTCGATTTGCCGCCCGAATTGGCCAGATATCAGGTGCCGGGGATGATCCTCCAGCCGCTGGTCGAGAATTCGGTCAAATATGGCGTATCCGCTTCGCGCAAGCCGGTAACAATCACAATTACCGCGCGCGAGGAATATGGCCGCCTGGTCCTGACCGTGAGCGACGATGGACCCGGCACTGCGGGCGAACACGGCTTCGGCATCGGTCTTGCCAATGTCCGCGACCGGCTTGAAGCGCGCTTCGGCAATAGCGCGACGATTGTATCGGGGCCCGCACTTACCGGCTATGAGACCGAATTGAGACTACCGATGGTGAAACATGGCTGAGGAAGTGGGCGAAACGCTCAAGACCCTGATCGTCGATGACGAACCGCTGGCGGTGGAACGGATGCAGGTCATCTGTTCGAAAATTCCCCAATTGCAGGTCGTCGGGACAGCGAGCGACGGAGCGCAGGCGTTGCGCCTGGTCGATGCGTTGCAGCCCGATCTGATCCTGCTCGACATGACCATGCCCGAAGTGGACGGTATTTCGGTGGCCAAGTCGCTGGCGCAAAAGGCGGAACGCCCGGCGGTCGTCTTCGTCACCGCACATGACAATTACGCGGTCGAGGCCTTCGATCTCGATGCGGTCGATTACGTGCTCAAGCCGGTCAAACCGGAACGGCTGGAACGTGCGGTGTCGCGCGCGATCGCCCGGCGCGGTGACGGCGAAGCGTCCGAGAGCGCGTGGCTCGAGGAATTGTGGATCCCGCATCGCTCCGAACTCATCCGCATCGCCACCTCCGAAGTTGGCCAGATCGATGCCGAGCGCGATTATGTCCGCCTGCACGTCGGCTCAGATGACGCAGCGCGGACCTATTTGTTGCTGCAGACCATCGCCGGGCTCGAAAAGCGGCTGGATCCGTCGCGGTTCATCCGCATCCACCGCTCGACGATCCTGCGCAAGGATCGCATCACCGGCTTGCGGCACGACGGGCTTGGCGTGTGGTCGGTCGAACTCGAGGATGGCGAGGCGCTGCGCATCGGGCGGACCTACCTGCCCAAGGTCAAGGCGATGGCGGGCCGCTAGAGCCCCTTCACATTCAAAAACGCATAAAAAAGACCCCGACCGGGGGACTGCAACCGGCCGGGGTCCGAAGTCGGGCAGGCTGATGTATCAGCCGCCCATGGCCTGTTCGTCGACACGGGCCGCGACTTGCTCGCCTGCCTGTGCCTTGGCCATTTCGTAACATTTGCGCGCGGCGCGGTCGGGCAGGCGGGTGCCCGTGCGCGCTGCGCCATAGCCGCAGACTTCGCGTGCGACGCGATCGATGCGCTGCGACAACTCCTTCTGGCCGGCGACGGTGTTGAGGTTGAGATCGCTGTAGGTCACATTGACATTTTCGGCCTGCGCGGCGGTTGCGGTGAGCGCGAGGCCGGCGGCGGCGAGCGTGGCAAGGGTCTTGTTCATAGTTCCATCTCCAGGTTTGCGGCGGACCCCGATCAATTGAGGAGGAGAGGCCCGCCGCACCAACTGTATTACATGGCTACATCTGTAATCACACGCGAGCTTCGACGGATGGCGACGGCAATGGACGGGTGCTGCAAAACGACCGACCAATGGCATTTGGCAATCGGCGGGCGACGGGCGTAGGACGCTCGTCTTATGCTGCTTGGCATCCTCTTCATCCTCGGGACGGCGAATTTCGCGGTCCACAAGGCGGTGCTCGATTCAAATCATCCATTGCTCGACACACTGCCGGCCGCTTTCCGCGCAGGAGGCGGACGTGTTTCGCTGGCGTTCGAGTTTTTCGTGCTGCTGACGGCGATGCTGCTGGTGGCGCACGATTGGCCCGCTGCAGCCTGGGGGTATGCGATCTACAGCCTGCTCAATGGCGCGACCGCATGGCTGCTGCTCAACGACCGCATCTGAGCATGGGAACCGCAGGCGCGATCCGGCGCTTGATCGACATGGCCCCGCTGAAATCATGGCTGATCGTCAATTCGCGCAGCGGCAGCAATAGCGAAGCCGCACTGGTCGCTCTCGAGCGCTCACTGGCTGCGTATGCCATGCCTACTGCAGAGACCATCGCATTTCCTGCCGAAGAGCTCCCTACCCGTACCGTACTGGAGAGCGCCGACGTTGCCCGTCTGATCGTCTTTACCGGAGACGGTACGCTGAACGCGGTAATCGAAGCGGTGGCTGGCTGGAGCGGCGAAGTGCTGGTCCTGCCGGGTGGGACGATGAACCTCCTGAGCGCGCGGCTTCACGGGCCCGATACCGATTACGACGCTATCCTCGAGCGGATCGCGCGCGGCGCTTTTCGGCCAGTCCGTCCGAAGATGGCCTGCTGTTCTGCAGGGCGGGCGCATGCCGGGGTTCTGGTTGGCCCCGGGACCGCTTGGGCGGAGGTGCGCGAAGCGATGCGTGATTTCGATGTCGCGGGCCTTGCGCAGGGCACCAGCGAAGCACTCGCCGAGACCACTGGCGGGTCGCGCGTCAAGATGGTCGAACCGGCGATTGGCCATGACGACGGTTATCCGCTCATCGAACTGACCCCGAGCCACCGCGGGATTCAAGTCGATGGTTTTCGTATCGAAAGCGCTGGAGAATTCCTCCAGCAAAGCTGGGCGCTGTTGCGGCGCAGCTTCCGCAAAGGACCGCATGAGCGGCTTGGCCTGCTCGACCGGCTGGTGATCGAGAACTGCGCGGGCGAACCGATCGAAGTGCTAATCGATGGCGAGCCAGCCAAGCTGGGATCGCGCGCCGAATTCACGGTGGAAGACTGCCCCGTCGATCTGCTAGCGACCGCGCATGGCTTCTGACATGCGCCGGATATTCCATCTTTCCGACATCCACTTCGGGCTCGAGAACAACCGCGCACTCGATTGGGTGAAGCAGGAAATCGCCGAGAAGCGCCCCGACGCGGTGGCGATTACCGGCGACCTCACCATGCGCGCCCGGCACCGTGAATTCGCGGCTGCGACGCATTGGATCAATGCGCTCGATGCCCCTGTCACGGTGGAGGTCGGCAATCACGACCTGCCCTATTTTAACCTGATCGAACGCTTCTTCGAGCCGTACAAGCGGTTTCACGGGATGAAGGAGAAGGTCGAAAAGGAACTCGACCTTGGCGCGCTGGCGATCGTCCCGCTCAAGACAGCCGTAAGAATGCAGCCGCGCCTCAACTGGTCGAAGGGCTGGGTGAGCCAACGCTCGCTCGAGCGCTGCCTATCGGCCCTCGATGCGCTACCTGAAGGAACGCGCGCGCTGGTCGCCGTTCACCACCCCCTCCGCGAAGTCGGCACGCAGGGGACCGCGCTGACCAAGCATGGTGACCGCGCGCTGCGCGAACTCGCCAAGCGCAAGGTCGAGGGCGTTCTGTCGGGCCATGTCCATGATGCTTTCGATATCATGGAGGACACCAGCGAGGGCCCGGTGCGGATGATCGGTGCGGGCACGCTGTCGCAGCGCACACGCTCGACCCCGCCCAGCTTCAACGAGATCACCTGGGACGGGGTGCAGCTGACCGTCTGCGTGCGCAATCTTCAGCATGTCGAGACATCCGACATGCAAATCGACGACGTGCCCGAAAACGCACTGCCTCCGCGCGGACCCGGAGAAGCCGTCGCGCCCGTGCGCCAGATTCCGCGCACCGATCCCCCGGTGCGTTAACCAGCCCCGCTAAGCAGTTTCGGCACCGGCGCGACAATGATCTCGCCCTATCTTTCCGGCGATTGACGGAAGGAGACAGTGTGATGGAACTCGTAAAGGCCATGCCTTTGGGCGCGATCCTTACCTTCGTCGTGGCGCTGACGATCGGGTCTCAAGGGTCGAGGGGCGGGCAGCTCCAGATCTTCCGCGCCGAGATCTACCAGTTCGACGTGTGGTGGTCCTGGCCGTTGTTCCTCGGCGGCACCGCGCTGGCGTGGGGCATCATGCTGCTTCAGCGCTAACGACGCTACAAACGAAGAAGGGCGGCTCCTCGCGGAACCGCCCCCTTGGTGATCTGATAGATCTTCTGGCGCTTAACGCTTCGAGAACTGGAAGCTACGGCGGGCCTTGGCGCGGCCGTACTTCTTACGCTCGACCACACGACTGTCGCGGGTCAGGAAGCCGGCGGCCTTGACCGTGCTGCGCAGGGTCGGCTCGTACTTGGCAAGCGCCTGCGATATGCCATGCTTGACTGCACCGGCCTGGCCCGACAGGCCGCCGCCGCGCACGGTGGCGACAACGTCGTACTGTTCCTGGCGCTCGGTGATGGCGAAGGGCTGGTCGATGATCAGGCGCAGCGTCGGACGCGCGAAATACACTTCCTGGTCCTTGCCGTTGACCGTGACCTTGCCGCTGCCGGGCTTGAGCCAGACGCGCGCAGTGGCGTCCTTGCGGCGACCGGTGGCGTAGGCACGGCCTTGCTTGTCGAGCTCCTGCTCGCGCAGCGGAACCTGTGCGGTTTCGGCGATCTGGGCTGCGTCGCCCTCGGGCGCGTCACCGGCGATGTCCTTCAGATCGGCGAGATCCGAGACGGTTTCGTTCTTGGTTTCGTCGACCATTATGCGACAACCTTGTTCTTGCGGTTCATCGAGGCAACGTCGAGCTTTTCGGGCTTCTGGCCGTCATAGGGATGCTCGGTGCCGGCGAATACGTGCAGCGCGCGCATCTGCGCACGACCCAGCGGGCCACGCGGGATCATGCGCTCGACAGCCTTTTCGAGCACGCGCTCGGGAAACTTGCCTTCCAGCACCTTGGCCGGAGTGGTTTCCTTGATGCCGCCGGGGTGGCCGGTGTGCTTGTAATAGATCTTGTCGTTAAGCTTCTTGCCGGTGAACTTCACCTTGTCCGCATTGATCACGACGACGTGGTCGCCGCAATCGACATGCGGGGTGTAGCTCGGCTTGTGCTTGCCGCGCAGGTGGTTGGCGATGATCGCCGCGACACGGCCGACAACGAGATTCTCGGCGTCGATGATGTGCCACTTCTTTTCGACCTCGGCCGGCTTGATCGACCGGGTGGTCTTCGTAAGAGCCTTCATGGCTGGTTTCCGTTCCTAGTGTTCGTGCCATGCCCGTGGGGGCATCGGCGCCAATCGGCGAATCCATGCGAATGAACCCGCGAAGCGCGCGGCAAATGGCGCCGGATCGCCTGTCAGTCAAGCGTTTCTGCGCATCTTGCGTGGGGTAAAATGCAACCACAACATATTTCAAGCAAACGAAAGCCGCCAGGTTTCGCGCGAAAGCCGCACATCTTCGGCGATGCGGGTAGTGATCCGGCGTTCGAACCGCTCCAGCAGTCCGCCCGTCGTCGCGCTGGCCTCAAGTTCGACTGCAAACTCACCCATAAGCCCGCCGGGCAGCGGCAGCTCCCGGGAATCGCGGGCTTCACCGGTCACGGGAAAGAACAGATCCGGCGGGATAGTGCCGATGATCGTTCCGGCAGTCTTCGCAAGCTCAGCGAGATAGCGCTTCGCTTCCTGCATCTCGGCGGCGGACTTGCCCGATCGCTCGAGCACCTCGATCGCTGCCTGCACTGCGGCTGCGGTGCCCTCGGTACTCGTGGGCTGGCTCCCGATCATCCGTCCGCCTGTATCCAGATGCGCCGGGAAAGGGCCCGGCGAGCGGCGCGCGCGCTCGACTGCGGCAATGGGCTCGAGCACTGCAGGCGCATCGACCGTACAGGATACCTGTTCGCCGGTGACGCGGGTGTGCCCGGCGATGGTCTCGAACCGCCCCTCCCACTCGCGGGTGACGAGCAGAGACGCACCGCGGGCCAGGCCGCGTTCCAGCTCCCGGCGTAGCAGGAACGGGCGGGTCGGGATGCTTATGGCTTCCCCGGCCCATGCGGCGGCCGCCGGGTAGCCGAGCGAAGGCAGGATTGCTGCCATACCGATAAGCTTCAGAACGCCGCGCCTGTCGCTAGCCTTCATAACCGCTACCCCCCAGTGCCCCCGTTATTGCGGGGCCGGTATCGGTGTGCAAGCTCGCGATACGTGCAAGACCGGTCGTCTCAAGGTCATAGGCGATAGATCAAGCCGTATGGGTATGTCGCCCCAGCACATGCGCACCCCATGCGAAGCTGGCGACCAGCAATGCCCCGACGATCTGGTGCGCAACGGCCACCCACAATGCGACGCCCGTCCAGACGGTCGCGATCCCGAGGATGATCTGCGTTCCGAAGGCCGAGTGAATTGCTACCGAAGCGCGGCGGAGGAGCGGTTTGACCCTGCGAGCCATAACGATCAACGCAGCCACTGCCGCCCAGGCCCACCAGCGGTGCAGGAAGTGGATCAGATAGGGGTCGTGGGTCATGGCGCGGAAAAAGCCGTTACTTGCGTCATATTCGGGCACCAGCCGCCCCTGCATCAATGGCCAGCTATCCGAGGCGAGGCCCGCATTGAGACCCGCGACCCATGCGCCGAGTAGAAGCTGGACAAAGAGGATTGCGCCCACCCAGCTCGCGGTGGCGGTCCAGCGCGCGGGCCCGCCGGCGCCGGCCGCCAGGCGCCGCAGGTCGAGCGCCGTCCAGACCAGCCCGCCAAGCGTGACCAGCGCGGTCAACAAATGGATCGAAAGCCAGAAATGGCTGACATCGGTCATCGTCCCGGCGAGGCCGCTGCGGACCATGAACCAACCGAAAACCCCTTGCAGCCCGCCAAGCGCGAGCAGCGCAACCAGCCGCCATTTGTAACCCTGTGGGATCGCCCCGCGGATCCAGAACCAAGCCAGTGGCAGCGCGAAGGCCAGCCCGATCAGCCGCCCAAGCAGGCGGTGAAACCATTCCCAGAAAAAAATGAATTTGAACGCCGCGAGGTCCATCCCCGCGGGGCCGGTCACGTTGCGATATTCGCCGGTCGCCTGGTAGAGCTCAAATTCTGCTTGCCATGCGCTGGCCGACAACGGGGGGATGGCGCCGGTGATGGGTTTCCACTGGGTAATCGACAACCCGCTTTCGGTCAGCCGGGTGATACCGCCTACGGCCACCATCACCACGACCATGACAGCGACGATCATCAGCCAGTTGGCCAACGCGATCGGCCGCGCCTGCTTGCTCTTCTCGGACATGGCATTGTCTGTGGTTTGCAGCCGCGGCTGGCGCAAGTGCAAATCGGGCAAGCGGCAACCCGGTTGCCGCAACGGACGAGATGCGGCGGCCGTCCGCCGGTTTTGCTTGCAAGAAGATACACCATAACATATCGGGCCTCCCATGTTGCAACGTGCCATCTCGCCGATTCGTCGGAGGCTCGACCGGGCAGGGATCCTGCTCTCGGGTGCATGTGCGGTCCACTGCCTGCTTTCGATTGTCCTGGTCTCAGGCCTTGGCCTTGGCGGGGAGCTGTTCCTTTCGCCCGATATTCACCGTGTGGGGCTGCTCATCGCCACGCTCATCGCAGGCGTCGCGATCGGTTGGGGTGCCTTGCGTCACCGCGTTGCAGCCCCCTTCGTGGTCGCGATGACCGGCCTGACCTTCATGGGCGCGGCGCTGGCCGTGCCGCATGGCGTGAAGGAAGCAGTGTTGACCATCATCGGGGTCGCGCTGGTGTCGCTGGGTCACATACTCAACCTGCGCCATGTGCATTCCGCCGCTTGCAAGGAGCGCGCGGGCGACTAAGTCGGGCGTATGATTGCCCTGACCGTCAATGGCGAGACCCGCCGTACTGCCGCCGCGACCATCGCCGATCTCGTGCGCGAACTCGACCTCGACCCGGCGAAGGTCGCAGTCGAGCATAATGGCACCATCGCCCCGCGCAGCGAACTTGACCAGCATCCCATCAGCGATGGCGACACGCTGGAAATCGTCCATTTCGTCGGCGGCGGCCAGGATGACGACAGCTGGACGGTTGCCGGGCGGACCTTCCGCAGCCGGCTGATCGTCGGCACCGGCAAGTACCGCGATTTTGAACAGAACGCGGCGGCGCTCGAAGCCTCGGGCGCGGAAATCGTCACCGTGGCGGTGCGCCGGGTCAATGTCAGCGATCCCAACGCGCCGATGCTGACCGACTTCATCGATCCCAAGAAAGTCACCTATCTGCCCAATACGGCGGGCTGCTTCACCGCAGACGAGGCAATCCGCACGCTGCGGCTGGCACGCGAAGCGGGGGGCTGGGATCTCGTCAAGCTGGAGGTGCTCGGCGAAGCGCGCACGCTCTATCCCGATATGCGCGAGACGTTGGTGGCGACCGAGACGCTGGCCAAGGAAGGTTTCCTGCCGATGGTCTATTGCGTCGACGATCCGATTGCGGCCAAGCAGCTCGAAGATGCGGGCGCGGTCGCAGTCATGCCGCTGGGCGCGCCGATCGGCTCGGGGCTCGGCATCCAGAACCGCGTCACGATTCGGCTGATCAAGGAAGGTGCCAGCGTGCCAGTACTGGTCGATGCCGGAGTCGGCACCGCTTCGGATGCCGCTGTCGCGATGGAACTGGGCTGCGACGGAGTATTGATGAACACTGCAATCGCCGAGGCCAGGGACCCGCTCCGCATGGCGCGCGCGATGAAGCTGGCGGTCGAAGCCGGGCGCGATGCCTATCTCGCCGGGCGTATGGGGACGCGTAAATATGCCGACCCCAGCAGCCCGCTTGCCGGGCTGATCTAACGCAGGTCCGAGTCCCGGGGGTTGCTTCGGGGTGCAGAGAAAATATTAACCATCTTCGGAGATAGTCGGCCTCGTAACAGGGGAGTGCCGATTATGGCCGTTACGGGTACCGCATCGCTGACCATTGCCGAAATGCGCGAATTCGCCGGACTTACCGCCGCCGAGCAGCGTTATATCCGTCGCAGTCTCGATATCGGGCTGGGACGCTGCGATGCCTTTCGCGTCTGGGGGCGCAACCCAGGCGAGAATGCCGCGATCCGCAGCCAGTATGTCGCCTATCAAGAGCTCAAGGCGCTGCGCCTGTCGATCCCCGAACAATCGGGCTTCGATAGCGTGGAGGGCTTCGTCGGCAAGCTGACGCGCGTTGCCGCTTTCGATCTGGCGCAGGAGCGGATCGACAGCTTTTCCGCCTTTCGCTTCCTCTATGAACGGCTGATCTCCGCCGCCGCACGGCCCTGGCTGCCCAGCGCCTTTTGCGCTGCCGCCGCCTTGCCGCAAATCCGCCCCGATCGCCGCAAGATGCTGCTCCAGAGCCTGAGCGAAGCCGCTGCAACCGCGCCGGGCTGGAGCGACCGCGCACCAAGCTTCTTCCCGGAGTTTATCGAGGAAGCGGTCGCCTAGGTGCTCTTCACGCCACCGCTATAGTCTGCGGTTCTGGCCTGATTGCTAGCTGCGATACAGCTTCGCCAAGTGGTCGCCATAGCGATCCCTGATCTTGTGCCGGCGGATTTTCATCGAGGGGGTCATTTCCTCGTTCTCGATCGTGAACGGTTCATCGGCAAAGGCGAACTGGCGCACCTTTTCGACCACCGACAGATCCTTGTTCACCCGGTCGATCGCGGCGCGCACCGCGTTGCGGTATTCGGGCAGTTCCTGCAGCTGCTTGCAGTCGAATTGCTTGCCCTGCGCGCGGCACCATTCAAGCGTCCATTCGGCGTCGGGCACGATCAAGCCGACGATATAGGGTTTGCGGTCGCCCGCCACCATCGCCTGGCCGATCTCGGGTTGCAGCGTCAGCATCCCTTCGACTTTCTGCGGGGCGATATTGTCGCCCTTGTCGTTGACGATCATGTCCTTCTTGCGGTCGGTGATGACGATCCGGTCCTGGTCGTCGAGATGACCGATGTCGCCGGTATGCAGCCAACCGTCCTGGATCGTGCGCTGGGTCTCGCTTTCGTTCTGCCAATAGCCATGCATGACGAGTTCGCCGCGCACGAGCACTTCACCATCGTCGGCGATCTTCAGTTCGACCCCGCGCATTGCCGGACCGACCGAATGCATTGCGATGCCCGCTGCCGGGCGGTTGCAGCTGATCACGGGGCCGGCCTCGGTCTGCCCGTAGCCCTGCAACATGGTCAGCCCCATCGCCTCGAAGAAGATGCCGACTTCGGGGTTGAGCGGCGCACCGCCCGATACCATCGCCTTGATCCTGCCGCCGAACCGCTGGCGGATTTTCGGCCGCAGCAGGCGGGCTACCGCCAGGTCCTTGAGCTTGTCGCCGAACTTGGGCTGGCCCGCGGCGCGGCGTTCGCCGACTTCCAGCGCGGTGTTCATCAGCTTCTCGGCAAGGCCGCCCTGCTTTTGCACCTGCTTCATGATCCGCGTGCGCAGCACTTCGAACAGCCGCGGGACCACGACCATGATGGTGGGCCGCGTTTCCTCGATATTGCTGGCGAGCTTTTCGAGGCCTTCCGAATAATAGATCTGCGCGCCGACGCTGATCGGCAGGAATTGCCCGCCAGTGTGCTCATAGGCATGGCTGAGCGGCAGGAAGGACAGGAACCGCTCGTCCTGCACGATGCCGAAATCCTCGATCAGGATTTCCGCCGCGCCTGCCGCATTGCACAGGATCGCACCATGGTGCTGCAGCACCCCACGCGGGGCCCCGCCGGTGCCGCTGGTATAGATGATGCACGCCGTATCGCCGCGCCCGACCTTCGCCATCCGCTCGGTCACCGCCTTGCGCGCTGCCACCGCATCGCCCTCGAGCATCTTGTCCCACATATGGAAGGTGAAGCTGCCCGATTGCTGGCGATGGAGATCGTCGATGCCGATGACGTGCTCGGCGACGCCCGAGGCCTGCAAGGCGCCATGCAGCGGGCGGAGCAGCTTCTCGGTTGATACGACGACGGCCTTCGCGCCCGAATTGTCGAGGATATGGACGTGATCGCGCTCGGTATTGGTGATGTAGGCCGGCACGGTAATGCAGCCTGCAGCCATCACCGCGAGGTCGGCGATGCACCATTCGGGCCGGTTCTCGGACACGAGGCACACGCGGTCGCCATCTCTTAAGCCCAGTCCGCGCAAATTCTCCGCAAGCAGGCAGACCCGCTCGGCGGTTTCACGCCAGCTGATCGTCTGCCAACTGCCATCCTTCTTCGCCCCGAGGAAGGGCAATTCGCCCTTCTCGTCCGCGCGTTTGAGGAAGAGTTCGACGAGATTGTTGGCGGAATCGATGTCCGACAGCACGGCAGGCTCCTCAGCGTCTTTGTTCTTGTTGTAACCCAATTCTTGTCGAGGACTAGGCTGCCTCCCGCCACACGGCAAGCGCCCCGGTCGGGTCACGGTATCTCGATCTGTCCGGCAAGGCGCGGATCGCGCGCGCTGTCCCAGCCGGAGGCGCTGCGCAGGACTGCGCCGCCCTTGACCGGTGCCTCGCGGACCAGCACGTCGGTATGTCCCAGCGCCTTGAAGGCCGCCGCCTGCTCTTCGAGCCAGGTATCCTTCTCGAGCAGGAGGCGGTCGCCAAAGGCCATGATGAAGGGGAGACCGAGGATCTCTTCCGCCGTCAGGCCGAAATCGATCGCCCCGATGATGCTGCGCGCGGTCTGTACCGGGATAGTGCTGCCGCCTGCTGCGCCGACCGCGAGGAAGGGCTGGCCCGCGGGATCCCAGACCACCACCGGCGCCATCGAGCTGCGCGGGCGCTTGCCCCCTTCGACCCGGTTCGCGACCAGCGTGCCGTCGACATTTGGCGAGCGGCTGAAGTCGGTCAGCTCGTTATTGAGGAAAAAGCCGCCTGCCATCAGGCCGGACCCGAAGGCCCCCTCGATGGTCGAGGTGTAGCTGATCATGGTGCGCTCGGCATCGACCACGGCGAAATGCGAGGTGCCGTGTTCCTCGGGCTCGTTACCATCGGCCAGCGCGTTCGGAGCGCCAGCAGGAACGCCCGCGGCGACTTCGGAAAGCGTGCTGCCCTCCCCGATCAGCGCGCTGCGCGTGGCGAGATAGCCGGGCTCGACCAGCCCCGCGACCGGCACCGAAACGTAGTCGCTATCCGCCAGATAAAGCTCGCGATCGGCATAGGCGAGCCGCTGCGATTCGACGAACAGATGCCAGGTGACGGGGTTGCGCAGGCCAAGCTCGGCCAGGTCGAACCGCTCGAGCTGGCCGAGCATCTGCACCACCGCGACGCCGCCCGACGTGGGTGGGCCCATCGTGCACACGCGATAGGCGCGATAGGTGCCGCACACGGCGTCGCGCAGCTTGGCGTCGTAGCCGGTGATGTCCGTGTAGGTCATCGCCCTTTCGCGCGGCGTGTCCGCCGCCACGGTCGTGGCGATTTCGCGTGCCAGGGCCCCGGTGTAAAAGGCGGAAGGTCCTGCGGCGGCGATGGTTTCGAAGGTTTGTGCCAACCGCTCGTTGGTTACCCGCGTGCCGATAGGTAACGGATTGCCCTGCGCATCGAAGAACAGCGCCCGTGCCTCGGCAGTATGGGCCGAGCGGTCTCTTGCGCTTTCGAGCATGCCGTTGAGGCGCGCATTCATGTCGAAGCCGTCGCGGGCAAGGCGGATGGCGGGTTCGAACAGCTCCGCCCAGTCGAGTGTGCCATGCGCGGCATGTGCCTTGGCCGCCAGCGCGATGCTGCCCGGCACGCCCACTGAAAGCCCGCTGCGCACCGATTCGCCGCGCGGGGGAAGTGTGCCGTCTTCGTTGAGGAACCATTCGGGCGTGGCGTCTGCCGGGGCGGTTTCGCGGCCGTCGAACGTGCCTACCGTGCCATCGGCGGCTCCCCGGACCATGAAGCCGCCGCCGCCGATGCCCGAGCTTTGCGGTTCGACCACGGTCAGCGCCAGCATCACCGCAATCGCGGCATCGGTCGCGCTGCCGCCACGCGCGAGCATGGCTTCGCCTGCCGCTTGCGCGCGCGGGTCCGCTGCCGAGACCGCGCCGGCAAAGGCGGGAGCCGGTTCGGCAGGTGCCGTAGCGAGGGGTGGGGCGGCGGAACAGCCAGCAAGCGTAAGTGCCAGCAGCGAAGCGGAAATGACCTTGTTCATCGCCGCGACGCTATTCGCTTCCGACCGCTTCGGCAATCGAAGCGAAGCCATCGCGCCGCATAAGCTCTTCGAGCCCGCGCAGGATCCGCCGCGGCAGGCCCGGCCCGCCATAGACCATCGCGCTGTAGAGCTGGACCAGGCTCGCGCCTGCCCGGATGCGCGCCCACGCGTCCTCCGCGTTGGCGATCCCGCCGACACCGACCAGCGGAATTGCCCCGCCGGTCGCCGTGCGGAAGTCGCGCAAGCGCTGTTGGGCGAGGTCACGCAAGGGCGCGCCCGACAATCCGCCGGCCTCGCCTGCGTGGCGCGATGCAAGCGCTGGCCGGGAAATGGTCGTATTCGAGACGATCAGCGCACCCAGCTTCCGCTCGAGTGCAATCCGCGAAATCGCGTCGATATCCGCCGGTTCGAGATCGGGTGCGACCTTGAGAAACACCGGCGGGCCGCCCGTGCCGCGCGCCTCGATGACCGCGTCGAGCAGCCCCGCAAGCGCGCTCTCGTCCTGCAGGGCGCGCAGGCCGGGTGTGTTCGGGCTGGAGATATTGACCGCGAGATAGGAAGCCAGCGGCGCCATGATCCGCGTCATCGCGACATAATCGGCAATGCGGTCCTCGCTGTCCTTGTTGGCACCCACATTGATTCCGACGATGCCCGCACGGCCTGCGCGGCGCTGCAACCGGTCTCGTGCTACCTCGGCACCGCCATTGTTGAAGCCCATCCGGTTGATGACGGCGCGATCCTCCACGAGGCGGAACAGGCGCGGCTTGGGATTGCCCGCCTGCGGGCGCGGGGTGATCGAGCCGACCTCGGCAAAGCCGAAACCCAGGCCGAGCAATTGATCCGGCACCTCGGCATCCTTGTCGAAGCCCGCCGCCATGCCGAGCGGATTGGGAAAGGTCAGCCCCGCGACATCGATCGCCAGCGGACCAGCCTGCGCCGCGCGCATCCGCGGCGCGAGCGCCAGCGCCTTGACTGTCAAGCGATGGGCGCGTTCGGGGTCGAGCGCGAAGAGGGCGGGGCGGGCCAGATCGAACAGCATGCCGCCCGCCATGCCGTGTCGCCCACGCGCTGTCGAGCCGCGAACCGCCCATCCGGCAAACCTGCGTTCGCGCGGAAAACGAAGAAAAAATCCTGCCAGCCGACGGGCTGTCGCTTGCATACAATCAATTGATACAGACTCGGCGTACCACCCTCTTGCGACCCGAAGGGCTCGGAGCGATTTTGCAACGAGTTCTCGACTTCAAAGGGGGGGACCTTGAGGGGTCGCCCCCTTTTTTTCTGTCCGCGCGCGCCCGCTCGCCGAATATTTGTTCGAGGCAGCATTGCGATCATGGTAAATTTGGCGTATTTTTACAATTCTTTGGGCGAAGTAGGGACGGAACAGGGGTTTGTCGGGTCTGCCAGGTGACGATGTGTCACACTCTTTCGAATTTGTAGCGGCGCCGGCGGATCTCGCGCCCTATCTCAACTCGCTCTATATCTGGCGCAGTCCGGATGACCGGCTGGACGATGTCCTGCCCGCCTATTCGGGCCAGATGGTCGTCTTCGGGCGCGGCGTGGGCCGGATGCAGTTCGATGCCGGCGAAGTCTCCGAAACCAGCGATGCTTTCTTCCTTGCCCCGCTGTGCCAGGCGCGCAATTTCAGCGTCAGCGGACCGGCGACCCTGTTCGGCGTTTCGCTGAATTTCCGCGGCTGGGCGGCGCTGTCGGGCCTGTCGGTGCACGATTATCACGATTGTTTCCTGCAGCCCGAAATGCTCCTCGATGATTCGCCCGCGCAGGCCTTTGCCGCACTGGGTGAGCGCTGGCGCGCAGGCGAGCTGGGGGATCGCGAATTGCTCGATGCGATGACCGATGTCGTCCGGCGCGGGCTGTCGAAACTCCCCGAACAGCACCTGACGGTGATCGACCGGACGCTCGAATGGCTGTCGAGCTCGTTCAAGCCCGAACTCGAAGAGCTGTACGAACAGCTGCCCTATTCGAAACGCCAGGCACAGCGGCTGGTGGCGCAATTCTTCGGCCAGTCGCCCGTCCGGCTGGTGCGCCGCTACCGCGCGGTGCGCGCCGCCACCTTGCTGGCGATGCCGCAACTCCCCGAAGAGATCGAAGCCGAGATCCGCGAGGCGTTTTACGACCAGGCGCATCTTATCAAGGAAATCCGCTTCTTCACGGGCCGCACCCCCAAGCGGCTCCAGCCGGCGGCGGGTTCGCCGATCAACGACATGCTCGGGCCCGATGGCTACGGCTCGGTCAATCTGTTCGGCTCGGGCGAAGCGGAACAGCTCGGTCGCAGCCCGCTCCACGACGCCTGAATGCTAACGACTCGCAATTAGGCCTTTCCCGTTGAAATGAGGGCGCTTGGCTCCTAATTGGCCAATCGGAACGAATTGGTCCGATTTAACTATGCGCCTATCAAACCTTGCTGATTATGCCGTCGTCGCCATGTGCGCCGCATCGCGCCATTGCGGCGGGGGCAAGACGAGCGCGGCCGAACTGGCGGCGGAAACCGGCCTCCCGGTGCCCACGGTACAGAAGCTGGTGAGCAAGCTGTCGGCGGCGGGTCTGCTGCGGTCGAGCCGCGGCGCCGGTGGCGGCCTGCAGCTCGCGCGTCCGGCAGCGGCGATCACCGTCGCGGATATCGTCGAGGCCGTTGAAGGACCAATCGCGCTGACCGCCTGCGTCGAAGGCGTCCAGTGTTCGGTCGAGCATGACTGCTCGGTCAAACCGCACTGGCCGGTCGTGAACGAAGCGGTGCGCGGCGCGCTGGCGGCGATTCCGCTGACCCAGCTGGCACGGACAAGAGAGATTGCATGAGCGAAGAATTGGACATCCAGGACCGCGAAGCGCGCGAAGCTGCCGAAAAGGCCGCCGATTACGAGCATGGCTGGTCTTCGGACATCGAGACCGAATTCGCCGAGAAGGGCCTGACCGAGAACACGGTGCGCTTCATCAGCGCCAAGAAGGGCGAGCCCGAATGGATGCTCGACTGGCGCCTCAAGGCTTTCCGCCTGTGGCAGGACATGGTCGAACCCGATTGGGCCAAGCTCGGCTACCCGGCGATCGATTACCAGGACGCCTACTACTACGCGGCGCCGAAGAAGAAGGTCGAACTGGATTCGCTCGATGAACTCGACCCCGAGATCAAGCGCGTTTACGACAAGCTCGGCATCCCGCTCGGGGAGCAGGAAGTGCTGGCCGGCGTGAAGGGCGCGAAGAAGGTTGCCGTCGATGCCGTGTTCGACAGTGTCAGCGTTGCCACCAGCTTCCGCGAGGAGCTGAAGCGCGCAGGCGTTATCTTCCTGTCGATCAGCGAGGCGATTCGCGAATATCCCGACATGGTGCGCAAATGGCTCGGCAAGATCGTCCCGCAGCATGACAATTACTTTGCCACGCTGAACAGCGCGGTCTTTTCGGACGGCACCTTCGTCTATGTGCCCGAAGGCGTGCGCTGCCCGATGGAGCTCAGCACCTATTTCCGCATCAATGCGGAGAACACCGGCCAGTTCGAACGCACGCTGATCGTTGCCGAAAAGGGTAGCTACGTCAGCTATCTCGAAGGCTGCACCGCGCCGATGCGCGACGAGAACCAGCTCCACGCCGCCGTGGTCGAACTGGTCGCGCTCGAAGACGCCGAGATCAAATATTCGACCGTGCAGAACTGGTATCCCGGTAATGCCGAGGGCGTCGGCGGGATCTACAACTTCGTCACCAAGCGCGGATTGTGCCAGGGCGCGCGCAGCAAGATCAGCTGGACGCAGGTCGAAACCGGCAGCGCGGTGACGTGGAAATACCCCAGCTGCGTGCTCAATGGCGAAGACAGCGTGGGCGAGTTCTACTCGGTCGCGGTGACCAACAATTACCAGCAGGCCGATACCGGCACCAAGATGATCCACAACGGCAAGGGCAGCCGCTCGACAATCATTTCCAAGGGCATTTCGGCGGGTAAGTCGAACAACACCTATCGCGGTATGGTGCGCGTGGCGGCCAATGCCGACGGCGTACGCAACCGCACCGAATGCGACAGCCTGCTGATCGGCGACCGGAGCGGGGCGCACACCGTGCCCTATATCGAGGTGAAGAACCCTAGCGCGCAGATCGAGCACGAGGCGACCACCAGCAAGATCAGCGACGACCAGATGTTCTACGCGCAGCAGCGCGGGCTCGACGACGAAGAAGCGATGGCGCTGATCGTCAACGGCTTCGCCAAGGACGTGCTCAAGGAACTGCCGATGGAGTTTGCCGTGGAAGCGCAAAAGCTGCTGGCGATCTCGCTCGAAGGGAGCGTGGGGTGACCGACCGCAAGACCCTCCAGATCCGCACGCCTTCGGCGGACGATGCCGCTCCCGCGCTCAAGAAGAAGGGCCGCGGGTGGGAAATCTCCGAGAAGCGGCTCGATAAGATCCACGAACATGCGCGCCATTTGCGGCGGCATGCGACACCGGCGCACAAGGCGCTCGCCGCGCGTTTCGCCAAGGAAGACTTCGGCAAGTTCAAATTCACCCGCCACACCGTGGTCGGCTCGGCGATCCTCGATTTCGTGTCGCACCCGCTCGGGCTGGCAGTCGCGATCGACGAGGAAGGCCAGAACGACACGCTGGCCAAGCGGCGCGACAAGAGCCTCGCTGCGGTCGGCATGGAAGTGCTGCGGCTGCCTGCGGCGATGATCCTCGACGATGTCGAAGCGGCGATGCAGCCGATCTTCGCCGCGATGAACGCGCGCTACCGCGACAAGGAAAGCGCGCGCCGCGAACACCAATCGAAATACGGCCCGACGCCCCGGCGCACCCGCCCGGCCCGTCGCGACGACAGGAAGTAACATGCTGAAAATTGACAATCTCCATGCCGAAATCGACGGCAAGGCAATCCTCAACGGGCTGACGCTCGAAATCCCCGCGGGCGAGGTCCATGCGATTATGGGCCCCAATGGTGCCGGCAAGTCGACCCTGGCCTATGTGCTGGGCGGACGGCCCGGTTACGAGGTGACGCAGGGTTCGGTCAGCTTCAACGGCGTCGATCTGCTCGACCTCGAGCCGCACGAGCGCGCCGCAGCCGGCCTGTTCCTCGGCTTCCAGTACCCGGTCGAGATTCCCGGGGTCTCGAACCTGCAGTTCCTGCGCGAAGCGCTCAATTCGCAGCGCAAGGCGCGCGGGGAAGAACCGCTGACCGGCGGCGAATTCCTCAAACTTGCCAAGGACAAGGCCGCGCTGCTCAAGCTCGACCCCGAAATGCTCAAGCGGCACGTCAATGTCGGCTTCTCGGGCGGCGAGAAGAAGCGTGCCGAGATGGTCCAGATGGGCATTCTCAATCCGCAATTCGCGGTGCTCGACGAAACCGATAGCGGTCTCGACATCGATGCGCTGCGCGTGGTCGGCGATGGCATCAATGCAATCATGCGCGACCCGGCCAAGGGCGTGCTGCTGATCACGCATTACCAGCGCCTGCTCGAAGTGGTGAAGCCCGACAAGGTCTCGATCCTGTCGCAGGGCCGTATCGTCCGCACCGGTGGCCCCGAACTGGCGGTCGAACTCGAAAACGAAGGCTATGACGCGATCATGTCGGCCGAGACTGTCCATGCCTGAGGCTGCCGAACTCCCCACCCGCCGCGACGAAGCGTGGCGCTATTCCGCGGTCGAGCGGCTTCAGGGCGAAGCGCTGGACGACTGGCGCACGATCGATGTCGCGGCAGGCGAGACCGTTCACGAAACGCTCCTGATTGCCGATGGCGGCGATACCAAGCCGACCGAACTCCACCGTTGGCGCGTCACCGTGCGCGAAGACGCGACCTGCGAGATTTTTGCGGTGCTTGCTGCGGCCGAATATGCCCGGCTCGAGATCGAAGTAACGTTGCACAAGGGCGCGCATTTCGAACTTGGCGGGATCACCGTCGGCGGCCGCGAGACGGTGCGCGAATTCGTCACCCGCACGATCCATGCCGAGCCCGAGGCGACCAGCAACCAGACCGTTCGCGCGGTTCACTGGGGCCACGGCACGGGCAATTTCCTCGGCAATATCGATGTCGTGCGCGATGCGCAGAAGACCGATGCAGCGCAGGACTTCAAAGGCCTGTTGCTCGAAAAGGGCGCGAGTGTGAACGCCGTGCCGCAGCTCGAAATCTTCGCCGACGATGTCAAATGCGCGCATGGCGCCAGCGTTGGCCAGCTCGATGAAACCGCGCGTTTCTACATGGCCGCACGCGGGGTTTCACCCGATCTTGCCAGGCGCCTGCTGGTCCAGGCATTCCTCGGTGACGCGCTGGTCGCGCTCGAGGATGACGAAACGCGCGAGGCGATGCTGAAAGTCGCGCTCGACAAGGTAGACCGGGCGCTGTGAGCGACGCTGCCACCCTTTTGCGCCCCAACGCCATCAAGGCCGAATTTCCGGGCATGGTGACGGGCGATGGCCAGCCTTGGCATTATCTCGATACCGCCGCGACGGCGCAGAAGCCACAGGCGGTTATCGATGCGATGACCCGTGCGCTTGGCGCGGATTACGCCACCGTCCACCGCGGGGTCTATGGCCGCAGCGCGCAGATGACGCTCGGCTACGAAGCCGCGCGGCGCCGCGTGGCCGCTTACATGGGCGCTGCCAGCGAAGATGAAGTGGTGTTCGTGCGCGGCGCGACCGAGGCGATCAACCTCGTCGCGGCGAGCTGGGGCATGACGCATATCGGCGAAGGCGACCGTATCGTCCTCTCCACGCTCGAGCATCATTCGAATATCGTGCCCTGGCAGATGGTCGCCGAACGCACTGGCGCGCAGATCGATGTCTGCCCGCTGACCGAGGACGGGTGCATCGATCTCGGCGCGCTCGAAGCCCTGATGACCCCGCGGACCAAGCTGGTCGCGCTGGCGCATGTCTCGAATGTACTCGGCAGCGTGTTTGATGCGCGCGCCGCAGCTGATCTGGCGCATTCGGTGGGCGCGAAACTTCTGCTGGACGGGTGCCAGGCGGCACCGCGCATGGCGCTCGACATGACCGCGCTCGATTGCGATTTCTACGCTTTCTCGGGACACAAGCTTTACGGCCCGACCGGGGTCGGCGTGTTGTGGGCGCGCGGGGACATCCTCGACACGATGCCCCCGTGGCAGGGCGGCGGGGCGATGATCGACCGCGTCACCTTCGAAAAGACCACTTATGCGCCGCCGCCGCAGCGGTTCGAGGCAGGCACGCCGATGATCACCGAGGCGATCGCGCTGCATGCGGCGATCGACTATGTCGCCGCGCTTGGCCCCGACCGCCTGTTTGCGCATGAAGCCGAGCTTGCCCGGCAGCTGCGCGATGCATTGCGCACGCTCAATTCGGTGACGCTGTTCGGCCCCGAAGAAAGCGCCGGCATCGTCAGTTTCGCGATCGAGGGGGTTCACCCGCACGATCTCGGTACCATATTGGACGAAGAGAATGTCGCGATCCGCGCCGGGCACCATTGTGCGCAGCCGCTGATGGACCATCTCGGCGTCCCCGCCACCGCCCGGGCCAGCTTCGGGCTCTACTCGGACGAAAGCGACATCGCTGCGCTGATGCGCGGCATCGAACGGACTCAGAGGATCTTCGGATGAACGACGATCAGAACAGTGATTTCATTGCCGCGCCTTCCCCTGCGGATGCGCTGGCCACCAAGCCGCCGCGTGCCCGTGTCGAGGACGCCGTCGATGCGGACGAAACACCGCGCGCGACGATGGAGCGCAAACGCGATTATCTTGAAGGCTTCCTGCAAAAGCAGCCCGAGAACGTGCCCGCAGGCGCGCCGGGTGGCGATCTCTACGAGGCGGTGATTGCTGCGCTCAAGGAAATCTTCGACCCTGAAATCCCGGTCAATATCTACGATCTCGGCCTGATTTACGGCGTCGAAGTCGATGACGAAAGCGATGTGGTGGTCACCATGACGCTGACCACGCCGCATTGCCCGGTCGCCGAAACGATGCCCGCCGAAGTCGAATTGCGCGCCGCCAGCGTGCCCGGCGTGCGCGATGCCGAGGTGAATCTCGTGTGGGACCCGCCCTGGGGCCCCGAGAAGATGACCGACGAGGCACGTCTCGAACTGGGGATGCTGTAATGAGCGATACCACGACCCGTCCCGCGCCCAAGGCAGCCGTCGTCCTGACGAAGACTGCCGAACAGCGCGTCGCCGAGCTGATGGCCAAGGCACCCGATGATGCCATCGGGGTCAAATTGTCGACTCCGCGCCGGGGCTGCTCGGGCCTTGCCTATTCGGTCGACTACGTCACCGAGGAAGCGAAGTTCGACGAGAAGATCGAGACCCCCGGCGGGGTGTTCTACATCGATAGTGCCAGCGTGCTCTACCTGATCGGCAGCACGATGGACTGGGTCGAGGACGATTTCACCGCGGGTTTCGTATTCGAGAACCCCAACGCCAAGGGTGCGTGTGGCTGCGGTGAAAGCTTCATGGTCTAGCCGCGCACGATCGGCTGATCACTCTTCGGCGAGGAAATCGAGCAAAGCGCGCTCGTATTCGTCGACCCGGCCATCCGCATCGATCCGCGCGTCGAGCCATTCGCGCTCGCTGTGGGTCACCTCATGCGCTGCGGCTACGCCCTCGGCGCGCGATTCTGCCTTTTCCTTGCGCCCGAAGACCTTGCCGAACGCGTTGGGTGAAGCCTTGGCCATCCGGCCGAGAAATCCGCCCACGCTGCTGCGCGTATCGGTCATAAAGGCCTGCAGTTCGGTGGCTCGCTCGCGGCTGATCTGCGCATCGGGATCGCTATAGCCCTGCAAGTAATTGGCGATGCCCTGGACGAACAATTGCTTCCATTCAGGCGCATTGGCGCCGCCCAGCGTGGCGTCCTTCAGACGGAACAGCATGTCGGCCTCCTTGCGACCGACCGCCGCAGGGCGTTCGCTGGCGGGCGCGAAGATCGCGCGGCGCAGCAGGCGGGCTTCGGTTGCGTTGACATTGCCTGCTTCGAGCGTTCCGCCGTCGCGCGTCGGCCCGGTGCCCTCGAGTGCGGCGAGCTCCATTTGCGAGATCGCGTAATCCTTGAGCGCCGCCGGCACGTTCTGCGCCCGTTCGAAGACGCGTACCAGCAGCTCGATTTCGGCCATGCTGCCGAACTGTCCGTCGGCATCGATCTGCATCATCAGCCAGCTGGCATTCTCGGGATCGACATAGCCCGTGGGCGCGCGCTGGTTGATGACATATTCGCCCAGCGCCTCGACGAAGAAATCGACCCATTCGCTGCTTTTCGTCGCCAGCTCGCGATTGAGTGCGAAGATCGCTTCGGCCTCGGCCTGCGAAATCCGCCCGTCGGGCCATGCCTCGCGCCGCAGCGTCAGCACTTCCTCGGGGGTGATGACCCCATCCGCGCCGACCCTCTTCGCCAATTCGCCGAAATGCACGCTCATCTGGACCCAGCTCCCTAAAATCCTGGTCCGATAAGCCTAGCCCGTCTTGCTTAAGACGGGGTTAGCGGCGCAGCGCGCGCACGCAGGCGGCGCGGTCGACATCGAGACCGTCGCTGGCGCGGCGGGCATCGACATAGGTAGCGCTGGGTTCGCCGCGCGGCTCGAGCGGGTAGAGATAGACATCGAGCACGCAGGCCTCGCCGACGAATTGCAGCTTCTTGGCATCGCCTTCCTTCACCGTCAGCCGCGGGGCACCGAACAGATTGGCGAGAGCGGTTTCATTGCGACCGATCACCCCTTCCAGCCCGGGCACATTCATCACGCGCGGTGCGCGAAACGATGGCGTAGTCGGCGCGACGCGGACCTCCTGCGGCGGCGGTGTGGCCGCGGGGCGTGAGGCCGGGGCACCCGGTGAACCCGGCGCAGTGGGTACGGTGGTGCAGGCTCCCAGCAGGGGCAGCAGCAGCAGGGCGAACTTACGCATCGAGGTCTTTCTCACGGGCGCGGTGAACGAGGTGGGTGGCGCAGGCGGCGCCCATTATCGGGGCAAGGAGGTTGAGGAAAGGTATCGCAAGCAACGCCACCACCACGCCGCCGAGCAGGAAACGCGTGAGACCGCCGATCGGGGCCAGCTCGGTCGGATCGGCACGGTGCCGCAGCCACACCATGTCGTGCAGTTCGCGTCCGACGAGATAGGCGTTGACCGTCCAGAACACCGCCGCCGCGCCAATCCCGGTCACCAGCAACAGGCCCGCAACCGGCAGCGCCGCGGCATTGGCGAGCACCGTGCGCAGGAGCGAGCGCAGCGCATTGCCGACTTCTTCGATGAGCGGCAGGTCGCGCAGGCTGTGGCGGGCCTGCGGATGATGCTTCGCCTCGACCGCGCGCACCACATCCTCGGCGAAGAACTGCAGCACGAACAGCGCTACCACCCGGAACAGGAACCAGCCCGCCAGGATGATCCCCAGCGTCGCGAGCAGTGCGCCCAGGCCCGACGTGTTGGCACTGGTCATACTGCCGATCGCGTGTTCGACCACGACATAGAGCGCCGCGCCGCCGGCCGCGAAGATCGCCAAGGTCAGCAGCGCGGTCTTGCCCAGCACCCTGAGGATTGCCGGATCGCGAAGCTGACCGACGGCAAGGGCAAGGGCACGGGGAAGCGACATCATCGGAGCGGGGGAATGCGCGCCGTTATGGGGCAAGTCAACGCCGCCCTTGGCCAAACGCCGACGAGCCGCTAACCGCGCCGGACATACCGATTATCCCCTCCCCGGAGCACTCATGACCGAACCCCGTTACGACGTAATCGCCATCGGCAATGCCATCGTCGATGTGATGGCCCCCTGCGAAGAAGATTTGATCGCCGAACTCGACCTCGCCAAGGGCGGGATGACGCTGGTCGACGAAGACGGCGCGCGGCGGCTGTATGACGCGATGGGACCGGCCAAGGAGATTTCCGGGGGCTCGGCTGCCAATACGCTCGCGGGCATGTCGGCGCTGGGCGCGCAATGCGCGTTCGTGGGGCAGGTGGCGCAGGACCAGCTGGGCGATGTCTTCAGCCACGACATCCGCGCCGTGGGGATCGATTTCGACACGCCGCCGCGCTCGGGCCAGCCCTCGACCGCGCGCTGCCTCATCTTCGTCACGCCCGATGGCGAGCGGACGATGAACACCTTCCTCGGTGCCAGTCAGTTCCTGCCCCCCGCCGCGCTCGACGACGAGCTGATCGCCAGCGCGGGTATTCTCTACCTCGAAGGATACCTCTGGGATCCCGAAGAACCGCGCCGGGCCATGCGCCGCGCAATCGAGGTGGCGCACAGCGCGGGTCGCAAGGTCGCCTTCACCGCCAGCGAGAGCTTCGTCATAGATCGCCATGGCGACGATTTCCGCGCGCTGATCGAAGAGCAACAGATCGACATTCTCTTCGTCAATGAAAGCGAACTCGCAACGCTGACCGGTGAAGAGGATTTCGACGCCGGCCTCGCCATGCTGCAGGACAAGGTCCCGGTGCTGGTCGCCACGCGCAGCGCTAGGGGCGCGGTAGGTATCGCCAACGGCACGCGCGCCGAGGTTGCCGCCGAGCCGATCGCCAAGGTGGTCGACACCACCGGCGCGGGCGACCTCTTCGCGGCGGGCTTCCTGACCGGCCACGCGCGCGGCGAAACCCTCGAAACCTGCCTGCGCATGGGCGCAATCTGCGCTGCCGAAATCATCTCGCACTACGGCGCGCGGAGCGAGGCGGACCTCAAGGCGCTGGTTGCCGAAAAGCTGGGCTAATCCACCCACACCCACGTCACCCCGGACTTGATCCGGGGTCCAGCTTCGATGCGGCTATGGCCTCGCAGGAAGTAGCGGGACCCCGGCTCGGAGGCGGGTGACGGGCAGAGTTCCAAACGGGCTGAGTGCGCATCTTTCGGACCGACGCGCTCTATCCTTCGGCGCCCGCCTGATCGCGCTTCAACCCCGCTCGCGGCGCACTTCCCGCTGGCCGATATCGCGGCGGCAGAAGCCGTCTGCGAAATCGATCGCGTCGACGGCGGCGTAGGCGCTTTTCTGCGCTTCGGTCGCGCTCGGCCCCCTTGCGGTCACGTTGAGTACCCGGCCGCCGCTCGACGTCAGGGTCTCCCCGTTCAGCTTCGTACCGGCATGGAAGACCTTCGCGCCGCCGGCCTCGGCTTCGCCCAGATCGATAGTGCCGCCTTTCCGGGGCGTGCCGGGATAACCCTCCGCCGCCATGACCACGGTCAGCGCGAAATCGTCGGATAGCACCGGTTCGGCGATGTCACCCAGCCGACCCTGCGCGCAGGCCTGCATCAGTTCGACAAGATCGCTCTCCAGCCGCATCATCAGCACCTGGCATTCGGGATCGCCGAAGCGCGCGTTGTATTCGATCAGCTGCGGACCGTCTTTGGTCAGCATCAGCCCGGCATAGAGCACACCCGAATAGGGCGTGCCCTCGGCGGCCATGGTGCGCACGGTCGGCTCGACGATCTCGCGCATGACCTGCGCCTGTAGCGCTTCGCTCAGCACCGGGGCGGGCGAATAGGCACCCATGCCGCCGGTATTGGGTCCGGTGTCGCCTTCGCCCACGCGTTTGTGGTCCTGCGCAGTGCCGATGGGGACGATAGCGGTGCCGTCGGTGAGCGCGAAGAAACTCGCCTCCTCGCCCATCAGGAACTCCTCGATCACTACTTCGCTGCCCGCGCTGCCGAAACGGCCGTCGAACATTTCGTCGAGCGCATGCTGCGCTTCTTCGCGCGTCTCGGCGATGACCACGCCCTTGCCCGCAGCAAGACCGTCGGCCTTGAGCACGAAGGGCGGGTCGAACTTCTTGAGCGCGCCCCAGGCCGCCTCGAGCGAGGTGCAGCGCTCGTAGCGGGCGGTGGGGATACTGGCGCGGCGGCACAATTCCTTGGTGAACCCCTTGCTGCCTTCGAGCTGCGCGGCCTGTTTGGATGGACCGAACGTGTCCACCCCTGCCGCGCGCAGGCTGTCTGCCAGCCCTTCGACCAGCGGCGCTTCGGGACCGATCACGACAAGCCCGATTTCCTTGGCGGTGCAGAAAGCGATCACTGCATCGTGATCGTCTGCATCCACCGCAACGCATGCGGCATGCTGGGCGATGCCCGGGTTGCCCGGAGCCGCCCACAGCTTGTCGCACAGCGGCGATTGCGCCAATTTCCACGCTAACGCATGTTCACGCCCGCCCGACCCGAGCAAAAGGATATTCATGGCCGACAATTTCCCGTCCACTGCAGATGATGCGAGCTTGGTAGCGAAGGGCCGCACGGGCGACAACGCCGAGCCGCTGACGGTGAGCGAAATTTCCCAGGCGCTCAAACGCACGGTCGAGGACCGCTTCGGCTTCGTCCGGCTGCGCGGCGAACTGTCCGGCGTGAAGCGCGCCGCCAGCGGGCATCTGTATTGCGCGCTCAAGGATGAAAAGGCGGTGATCGACGGCGTGATGTGGCGCGGTAATACCGAGCGCCTGCCCTTCGCCCCCGAAGACGGGCTGGAGGTGGTCGCCTCGGGCAAGCTCACCACCTATCCGGGCCGCTCGAAATACCAGATCGTGATCGAGCGAATGGAGCTGGCGGGCGAAGGCGCGCTGCTGGCGCTGCTCGAGAAGACCCGCGCGCGGCTGGCGGCGGAAGGACTGTTCGATGCCGGGCGCAAGCAGGCGCTGCCCTTCCTGCCGCGCACTATCGGCGTGGTCACCTCGCCCACCGGCGCGGTGATTCGCGATATCCTCCACCGGCTGGCGGACCGTTTTCCTACCCGAGTCGTGGTCTGGCCGGTGCTGGTGCAGGGGCAGGGCGCAGCCGCGCAGGTCGCGGGCGCCGTGCGCGGGTTCGCCGCCATGCCCGAAGGCCATCCCGACCGTCCCGACCTCGTCATCGTCGCGCGCGGCGGCGGGTCGATCGAGGATTTGTGGAGCTTCAATGAGGAAGAGGTGGTGCGCGCCATCGCCGATTGCCCGATCCCGACGATCAGCGCGGTCGGGCACGAAACGGACACCACTCTCGCCGATTATGCCGCCGACCGTCGTGCGCCGACCCCCACCGCCGCGGCCGAGATTGCCGTGCCGGTACGCGCCGAACTCGCCGCCACGCTGAAGGATTTCGAAGGGCGCAAGGAACGCGCGATCCTGCGCCCGGTGCAATTGGGACGCGAGCGTCTGGAAGCGCGCGTCCAGCGCTTGCCGACACGCGAGGCCTTGCTGCAACCACAGGCCCAGCGGCTCGACGATCTCGCCGAACGCCTGCGCCGCGGCCTGCGCGACCGCGCGGCGCAGGGGCGCGAGCGGCTTGGCAATCTGCGACTGTCGCCCGCCGCGCTTGACCGCAATTTGCGCGAGGCCCGGCGTGCGCTGGCGGGGCAGAAGCTGGTGCCTGCGCTGGTCGAGCGTCCGCTGGCCGAGCGGCGCGAGCGGCTGGCAGCGCTGGCGCGGTTGGCCGAGCAGCTTCATCCCGACCGCCCGCTGGCGCGCGGCTATGTGCGCGTTACCGGACCCGACGGGCGAACCATCACCGACCGGGCGGCGGCGGCGAGGGAGGCGGCGCTCACGCTCAAGTTCCGCGATGGCGAACTGGCGGTTGCGACCGGCGGTGATACCCTGCCTCCCGCGCCGCGTCGCAAGCCGCGCAAATCCGGAACTCCGCCCGAGCAGGATGATTTGTTCGGTTAGACCGGACCTGCTAGGAATTGCGCCATGCTGATGAACAAGAATTCGGGCCCGTCGAAAGGCGAGGCGAAGCTGCAGTACGGCCCTTCCGGCTTTCGCGTGTTGCGTGCGGGCAACCATGTCTTTTGCGCGATGAGCGGGGTGCCGATCCCGCTCGACGAGCTGCGCTATTGGTCGGTCCAGCACCAGGAAGCCTACGCCAGCGCCCAGCTCGCGACCGAGCGACTGGCACCGTGAAGGGGATGCGGGTCGCGCCGCTCCTGCTTCTCGGGACCGCATGCGTTCCCTTTGCGACGCCCGAGCCCGCTCCGCCATCGCGCACGGCCGAAGTGGTGCAACCGGTCCGCGCTACGCCGACTCCAAGCCCGACACCGACGGCCACACCCTCGCGACCCACGGTATTCACCTTCGATGGCGCGCTCGAACAGGGGGGCTGGATACGCGGCACGGTCCCCGGCGGTACACGCGCAGCCATGCTGGGTGAGGAAGCGCTGGCATTCGACGATGAGGGCCGGTTCTTCGCCGCCTTCGATCGCGATGCGCCCGCTGCGATGACACTGACCGCCCAACTGGCGGGCGGGCGCACGATCGACAGCCCACTGGCGATCGCACCACGCGGCTGGGACATCGAACACGTCAACGTGGCGCGGCGGACGGGCGGGTCTTCCGCATCCTTCATGCGGCGCCGCCAGCCCGAACTCGATGCGATCTGGAACGCGCGGCTTGAAGAAACCGGTGCGCAAGGCTGGGCGCAGGATTTCATCTGGCCCGCAACCGGACGCATTTCGGGCCGGTTCGGATCGCAGCGTATCTATCGCGGCGAGCCGGGCAGCTATCACTCGGGGATCGATATCGCCACGGGCGGTGCCGGCACCCCCTATGTCGCCCCCGCCGATGGCGTGGTGGTGCTTGCGGCGGATGATTTCAGCCTCGAAGGCAAGCTGCTGATCATCGATCACGGACAGGGGCTCAACAGCGCTTTCCTGCATAGCGCGCGGCTTTATGTGCGCGAGGGTGAAACGGTGCGGCAGGGCCAGCATATCGGCGACATCGGCTCCTCCGGCCGCGCCACCGGCCCCCATCTGCACTGGAGCCTGAAATGGCGCAATTCGCGTCTCGATCCCCTGCTCTTCACGGGACCGATGCGCTGAGCGCTTGACGCGCCTCCACGCGCTCTGGAGAGACCCTCTCGCATGCGTCCAAAGCGCTTTTTCCTTGCCGCCGCGCTGACGGTCGCGCTCGCCCCCGGGACCTGGCTGCGCTCGCCGCCGCCACCCCGTGCATTGCAGCCCGACGTCACTCTGACGCCCATCGCGGCGCAAGAACGCACGGCGGGGCCCTTCACTTTGCTTGGCGCATGGGAGCTGGCGGGCGATCGCCTGCGCTTCGGTGGAATCTCGGCGCTTGTCGCCTTGCCCGATGGCCGATTCCTCGCCGGCAGCGACACGGGGCGCAAGCTCGAGTTCCACCGGCCCGATCGCGGGCGCCGGGTGGGCCTGTTCAGCGCGTTCGAGCCGAGCGAAACATCCTACAAGATGGGGCGGGACCTCGAATCGCTGGCGGTCGATCCGGAAACCGGAACGGTTTGGGCCGGCTACGAATATCGCGAAGCGATCGTCCGGCTCGATGCCGCTTTCCGGCCCGACAAGGAAGTGCGGCCAGCGCTGATGGCGGATTGGGCCAGCAATTCGGGTGTCGAATCGCTCGTTCGTCTCGCCGATGGGCGCTTTTTCGCGATCGAGGAACGATCGCGCCGCTGGCGTGGATCGCGGCATATGGCGGTGCTGTTTTCAGGCGATCCGGTGGAGGACGACAATCCGCGAAGCGTGGTCGTCGATATTCCTGCCGGATATCGGCCGGTCGATGCCGCTCCGGTCGGAAAGGGCCGCGCGCTGGTTTTGCTGCGACGTCTGGACTGGGGCATCCCGCTGGGGTTCGAAACCGCGATTGCCGAACTCGATGTCGACGCGCCCGACGATGACGGGATCGTCACGGCCCGCCTGCTGGCCGAACTTGGAACAACCATCCCGCGCGACAATTACGAAGGCCTGACCATTACCGACGATGCCGATGGGCAGCATCTCTGGCTGATCTCGGATGACAACTTCATGTCGTTCCAGCGGACACTGCTGCTGAAAATGCGCTGGGACCAACGCGAAAAGGCGCGCGAGTAGCCTCGCGCGCCCTTCGATCCAGCGTAGATGCCATGGCGCCGAAGCGCCTTTACGGCTTACGCGGTAGCGAGATTCGCCTTCCTCAGCTCGCGCTTCACCTTGAGCGCGTTGGCCGAGAGCTTCTCGTCGCTGGTCTTGAGCAGCCAGTTGTCGAGACCGCCATTGTGCTCGACCGAACGCAGACCCTGGGTCGACACGCGGAACTTGAAGCTGCGATCGAGCTTCTCGCTCATCAGCGTCACGTTCTGCAGGTTCGGCAGGAAAACCCGCTTGGTCTTGTTGTTGGCGTGGCTCACATTGTGACCGACCTGGCGGCCCTTGCCGGTGAGTTCGCAAATGCGCGACATGATACGTCTCTCGTTCAAATGGCTGGGCGAGTTCCCTTGGCCGCTGCTGCGGGGCGGGGGCTCGTGTTTGTCCCGGAAAGCGGCGCGCATAGCGGCGAGCTTGCGAATCGTCAAGCACGTTGCACCCGCGTCCGCCGGGGGCTAGCGCCATGCCGATATGGCCAGCTGGACCCTTCCGCAACCCATGAAGCGCGCGCTCGAGCTCGCCGCGCAGTCCGCTGCGGCGGGCGAAGTGCCCGTGGGCGCAGTGGTGACCCGCGGCGGGGAGGTCGTGGCGGAAGCGCATAACGCCCCGCGCGAGCTGCGGGACCCCACCGCCCATGCCGAAGTGCTCGCGATCCGTCGCGCGGCCGAGGCGTTGGGCGAGGAGCGGCTGACCGATTGCGAATTGTGGGTGACGCTGGAACCCTGCGCGATGTGCGCTGGTGCGATCGTCCATGCGCGGATCGGCAAGCTCTATTACGCTGCCAGCGACTCCAAGGGCGGCGCGGTCGAGCATGGCGCGCGCGTGTTCGAGCAGCCGCAGTGCCTGCACCGGCCCGAGGTCTATTCGGGCATGGGGGAGGACAGGGCCGCGGAACTGTTGCAGGCGTTCTTCAGGGCGCGTCGCTAGGGCTCTCGGCGGCCGGCGCTGGCTTGCAGGCGTGCCACCCGCGAATCAGCGATGCCTGGAAAAAGTCGATGGGCGGCGAGAAGCCCGCTTTTCGCCACAGTTCGCGGGTCGTTGCGGGACCAACCACGCCCAGTTGATGCCGCAATCCTTCGGACAACCCGGCAAGCGATTCCGGCGTCGCACCCATCATAATCTGGACCTGTTCCCAATCCCGCAACCGGGCCGGAAAAAGCTCGCCATCGAAATCGCAGCTGATCTCGGCGCTGACGAAGCGCCCTCCGGGCTGCAACCGGCGGAATATAGCGCGGTAGAAGGATGCCCTGCCACTCAGCGGGATGAAATGCGCGACCAGCATGGCGACCGCCGCGTCGAACTGCCCTGCCTCGAGATCCTCGACGTAGCTTGGCAGCAAATGGCAGCGATCGAGCACGCCAGCCTGTTCGAGGCGTTCGTGGGCGATGGCGAGCATGTCGGGAGCGGGGTCGATACCGACGAAGCTCCAGTTCGGCCGGACCTTGGCCAGCGCAAGGATCTCCGCGCCCGTGCCCGCCCCGACACACAGGATGCGGGCGTTGTCGGGCAGATCGCTCAGCACCAATTGCGTCAGTAGATGCAAGCAATCCGATATCGGTCTCAGACCGCTATTGCGACGGTCGTAGGCGGCGGCCATCTGTCCGCTGAAAATGCGGGCCGGATCGAGCGTGTGACTTGGGCGGGACATTGATACATCATATCATTTGCGCGAGGTCGACGCCAGATCAATCCCGACTTAAAAGCGGTGGGACTAAAGACCTCGCCAGATCTTCGCCGGCATGCTGTCGCGCGCGCCAAACCGGGTTCGATCACAAGCCGTCGGCATGAAGCGCTTGTCGTAGCACAGCCGCAGTTCCTCCAACCAGCCGCGCGCATTGAGCTTTACCCCCACCGCCTCAGGTACCCAGCCGGGGTTGGCATCGATAAAGCGCGTGCGGATGGTGCCCGCTGTCAGATCGTCCTCGCGGCTGACACGGTCGTAATCGGGAATGCGCAGCCCCTCCCACAAGATGCGGGTAACCTTGAAATATGTCGCGGGGTTCTGGGCCATGCAGCTGCCATGCTTGGCCCATTGGCGCGCGATTAGCGCCGCGGAGGGCGAGATGCACATATTGGCAGCAAGCTCGCGCGATTGGGGTCGCCGCTGCGCGGTGCACCATTGCGGCCAGCTACGACCGCTATCGGGCCACAGTCCGTGTACCACGAGGCCGAACATGCCTGCGCGCCCGCTGCATTGCCGCGCATGACGCGGCTGCCCCTTGCGCGGCTTGCAGAATTCCGGGCTCCAGCTCAGTGCCAGAGTATAGCCGGTGACCCGCAGCGGACGTGGTGCCGCGTCGGGCCGGATTTGCGGCACCAGCACATTGCGCGGGATGCTGCATTGATAATGCTGCGCCGCCAACGGTGCGGCATGGAGCAGCATGCCGGCGAGCGGCAGCATCCAACGGACTCTAGGACGCCGCGTGATCATCATCGGCGGGATTCAACCAAGCGCGTGCATCGGCGCGGAACAGCAGAGCGATAGCGACGACTTGCAGTGCGGTGACGATAAGCGCCATAATGCCAGCGGGCGCCCACATCCGCGCAGCGCCGAGGTCCAGATACAACAGCCCGGCTGCAGTGAGCAGCACGAGGATCCACTTGGCTAGATTGCTCGCGCGGCGGGCGATGAAGTACCACAGCAGCAATGGCACAAGCAGGCTGATCGCGATCACACCGATGACGAAGCCCGGCCCCAAGCCCAGCGGCGCGAAAGCCGCCTGGCCGTCGACCTGCGCGAGCAGCATATCGTATTGCAAAAGACTGATGAGTAGCGCGATGCCCAGACTGAGCAGGAATAGCCGCTCGAACCAGATGATCGAAGTCGGACGCATGGCAATTGCTCCCCCAGCCCGGTGCTGGGATGCCCGCAAATCACAAAGGCGTAAAGTCCAGACCGATATCGGCAGCGGGTGCACTCTGGGTCAGACGGCCGACCGAGACGTAGTCGACCCCGGTGGCGGCCTTAGCGTGGATTGTCTCGAGGTTGATCCCGCCGCTGGCCTCGGTCGGCACGCGTCCGGCGACCAGCGCCACCGCTTCGCGCAAGGCGGGCGGGTCCATATTGTCGAGCAGCAGGCGAGTCGCGCCGGCGGTAAGCGCGGGCTCGATCTGGTCGATCCGGTCGACCTCGCAGATGATCTCTTCCACCCCGGCAGCGACCGCGCGGCGCACCGCCTCGCCCACCGATCCGGCGACGAGGACGTGGTTGTCCTTGATCACCGCCGCGTCCCACAGGCCCATGCGGTGATTCGCCGCGCCGCCCATGCGCACCGCGTATTTTTCCAGGTGACGCAGGCCGGGAATGGTCTTGCGCGTATCGAGCAGCGTGCAGTCGGGATTGTCCATCGCCGCGACATAGTCCGCGACCATTGTGGCAATGCCCGAGAGGTGCTGCACGGTATTGAGCGCGCTGCGCTCGGCGGTGAGCATCGCGCGGGCATTGCCCTCCAGCCGCATCAAATCGGTGCCCGCGGGAACCGACGCCCCTTCCTCGACGAGGATATCGATCTGCATGTCCGGGTCGAGCGCACGGAAGAACGCGGCGGCCACGGGTAGGCCCGCAACATGGATCGCATCGCGCGTGTCCATGGCCCCGGCGAAACGCGCGTCTGCAGGGATGACGCTCTCGCTGGTGACATCGTGCCCGCCGCCGGAATGGCCGTCGCCAAGGTCTTCGGCTAGCGTCTCGCGCACGAACCGGTCGAGATCGAAGCCGGGAAGGGTGATGGTCATGAAGATCGCTCCTGAAACGGACCTGGCAAGACGCGCAGGGTGCCCGACGCGGGGCCGGATGGCGCCGGGGACGCTCACGCACGGGCGTGAGCGCAGAACGTCAGTGAACGAACCGTGCGACGACGTCGCGATAGCTGCGGCTCACCTTCACCTCTGCGCCCGAATCGAGCACAAGGAAGCATTCGCCATTGGTATGCGGTTTCACCTGCCGCACCTGGTCGAGATTGACGATCGTCGAGCGGTGCACACGCTGGAACTTGCGCGGATCGAGACGGCGTTCGAGATCCTTCATCGTTTCACGCAGGATCAGCGAATTGTCGCCGGTATAGATGCACATGTAATCGCCTGCGGCCTCGATATGCTCGATCGTTTCGACCTCGACGCGGAAGATCTGGCCGCGGTCCTTGATGTTGATGAGCTTCTCGAACCGGCTGGCCGCCTCGCCATCCTCGCCGGCGAGTGTTTCAGCGGCTTCGGGCGCGACTTCGGACAGGACGCTCTTGAGTTTCTCCGCCTCTTCGGTCGATTTCTTCTCGGCCAGCCGCTGGCGCACGCGTTCGACCGTATCGGCCAGCTTGTCCTCGTCGACCGGCTTCATCAGGTAATTGACTGCATTCGCCTCGAACGCGCGGATCGCGTGTTCCTGGAATGCGGTGACGAAGACGAACAGCGGCGGGTCGATCTCCATCACCCCCTGGACGACCGAAAAGCCGTCGAAGCCGGGCATCTGGATGTCGAGGAAGACGAGGTCGGGCTTCTGCGTCTTGATCGCGCGGATTGCCTCGCGACCGTTCTGGCAGGTGCCGATGATCTCGACATCCTCGAAGGGTTCGAGCCGCAGCTGGAGGCCCTGGATGGCGAGCTTTTCGTCGTCGACTAGAAGGGTCCGGATGGTCATGTCGTCTGGGGTGCTTTCGAGGGTGAGTGTGTAGGTACAACGGCCGGGGAAGCCGCGGGTTTCTTGAGCGGGGCCGCCTGCGCGGGTGCGGCTTGCGCCGCGCTTAACGCCGGGGCTTCTTCGCTTTCGAACGGTAATTCGATGAGCACGGAAAAGCCGCCGCTTTCGGGCGAGCGGATTTCAAAGCGGTGTTCCTCGCCATAGGCCTGCGCCAGCCGATCGCGGATATTGGCGAGGCCGACACCGGTCGAATCGCGGCGCGCATGCGTCGGGCGGACGGCGGGCAGACCGGCCTCGATATTGTTCATCGTCATGCCCGGACCGGTATCCGACACGGTTACGCGCAGCCGCGGGCCGACGATCTGCGCGACGATGAAGATATCCGCGCCTTCCTCCTGCGGGCTGACGCCGTATTTGATCGCGTTCTCGACCAATGGCTGAAGCAGCATGGCGGGCAGCCGCGCGCCGGCCGCCTCGGGTTCGACGCGAAAGCTCGAGCGCAGCCGTTCCTCGAAGCGCATCTGCTCGATGCCGAGATAAAGCTGCAGCGTCTCGACCTCCTGCGCCACCGTCACCTTGCCGCCCGGCTGCGTCACCAGCGTGTGGCGCAGGAAGCTCGACAGGCGGGTGAGCATGGCATTGGCAGTCTCGCTCTGCTTGAGCAGGACCAGCGTGCTGATCGAATTGAGCGTGTTGAACAGGAAATGCGGATTGAGCTGGTAGCGCAGCATGGCCAGCTGCGCGCTGGTCGCCTGTGCCTCAAGCCGTTCGAGCCGGTCGGCCTGTTCCTCGACTTGGAGGAAGAAATTGATCGCGTAATAGAGTGCCGACCATGCGCCGAGCAGCGTCAGGTCGAAGAAGTAGATGCCCACGAACAGATTGGCGAAGCTGGTGTTGGACGAGGCCGCGCCCGCTACGTCGAGCACCCAGCTGTCGATGAAGGCGTAGATGCCCACCGCAAGGACCAGCACCATCGCGGTCGCGCCCCAGGTCACGATCGGGCGCTGGCGGATCAGCTTGCCGTAGACCACCGCGAGGATCAGGCTGAGCGAAAAGCCGGTGATCGTCGCGATAAGGATGATGACCAGCCGGTCGGGCGGCTGGCCATTGGCCAGCGCGGACATGACGCGCAGCATCGTTGCGCCGCCCCAGCCGGCCAGCTGGAGGTTCCAGAACGCCTGGTTCTTATTGGCGAAGAACGGCGTTGGGCGAATGGGCAAGACTGCCATGGGCCATGCCCTCTAGCGCAATTGCGACGAACTGCGCCAGTCGCTACAGTGTCACCGACAGCCGAAGCGAGGGAGAGACGCGATGGGCGTGCAGGAAAATATCGAACATCCGGAAGCCGAACGCGCGAAATTCCGCGAAATGCGCGAGGGCACGGCGGAGGATTGGGCGATCATCGGCGGCGAGTATCGCGCCTTCGCCAAGGGCCTGCCCGATCGTGTTCTCGACCACCTCAAGCTGCTCCATGGCGATTTCGGCGGTTTCCCGGTCGATCGGCTCGAACACTCGCTGCAGACCGCGACTCGCGCGCATCGCGACGGCCGCGACGAGCAATATGTGGTCATGGCGCTGCTGCACGATATCGGCGATACGCTGGGCAGCTATAACCACCCCGAAGTGGCCGCCTCGATCATCAAGCCCTTCGTCACCGACGAAATCCACTGGATCTGCCAGAATCACGGCGCCTTCCAGGGCTATTACTATTTCCACTTTCTCGGGATGGACCAGAACGCGCGCGACAAATTCGCCGACCATCCGCATTTCGAGGCCTGCCGGACCTTCTGCGAGAAATACGACCAGGCCGCGTTCGACCCTGCCTATGACAGCGAACCGCTCGAATTCTTCGAACCGATGGTCCGCCGGGTGATGGAACGGCCGCTCGCCTCGATGTACGCCAAGGCAATGGAAGCGGAGTGAGCGCCTAGCCCTCCGCCGCGAGCGCGTCGGCGAGGCGCTGTTCGGGCACCAGTCCCTGGATCACCTCGTCGCCCGCTATCCAGCTGGGTGTTCCGGTGAATTGGAGCGAGCGGGCAAAGGCCATGTTGCGCGCAAGTTCGCCGGTGACCGCGTCGGATGCAGCAAATTCTTCCGCTGCGGCGACGTCGAGGCCGGCGATCTGCGCCGCGCGGGCGACACTCGCCTCGCTGGGTGGGCCCTGGTCGAACATGGCGTGGTAGAACGCCGGATACTTCCCCTGCGCTGCGGCAGCCAGTGCCATGCGTGCGGCCTGTTCGCTGCCGTCGAAGATCGGCCATTCGCGTACCACGACTTTCAATTCGGGGTCGGCGGCGATCAGGCGGTCGATCCCGGCGATCGACTGGCGGCAATAGGTGCAGCCGTAATCGGTGAATTTGACCAGCACCTTGCTGCCTTGCGGATTGCCCAGAACCGCGCCCTGGAAAGCCTCTTTCACTTCGCCCGAAACCTGCGCCAGCCGGCCCTCGGCTTCGCTGCGCTGATAAGCCTCGGACATTTCGGGAAGGATCTGCGGATTGGCGAGCAGGTAATCGCGCGTATGGCCATGACCCAGCCCCGAGAACGACCACAGGCCGGCCCCGACGAAGCCGAACACCAGCGCGATCAGCGCGGTCAGCAAATTGTTTTTCATCAGATCCCTCGGTTCTCTCAGCCCGGTGCGCAATTGCGCCCGCGCTCCATTTCGCATTGCCGCTCGAGCAGCGCACGCGCCTGCATGCCGATGTCCTGTGCGCGGATCCAGTCGGGCGTGCCATGGTCGAGACCGCCCTCGGCAGCCTGCGCGCTGCGTAGCGCCAGGCCGTACTGACCGCTCATCACTTGCTGTTCGGCAGTGGCCAGGCGCGCGCGCGCCGTGTCGCCGCGCGCGGCATAGACTACACCGAGCTGGTACCAAGCGAAGGGATTGCGCCGGTCGCGCCCCACCGCGGAACGCAGCACGCGCTCGGCTTCTTCGTAATTGTCGCGGTCTTCGGTGGCGATCAGCGCGTGGCCGAACAGGCTGGCAATCAGCGGCTCGGCATTGGTCAGCGCGGTCGCGCGGCGCAGCGGTTCGAGTGATTCCTCGGGGCGGCCCGATTCGAGCAGGACCTGACCCTTGAGCTCGAGAAAGTACGGATCATCCGGGTCGATCGCGAGCAGTTGATCCGTCGCGCCGAGCGCGAGGTCGACCCGCGCGTTCTGGTGATAGGCATAGGCCCGCGCATACAGCGCGGGGACCGTCGCATCGGTTTCGGGATAGTCGCGCAGGGTGGCCGAGGGCTTGGCTAGATAGCCCACAAGCTTGGCTTTCACGCGCTCGAAATTGGCCTGGTTGCGCGCATCGCGCGGACGTTCCCAGGCAGGGTCCTTTTCATAGACCTCGCGCAGCGCGGAGATGCGGTCGCCCGAAAGCGGATGGGTGCGGTAAAAGCCCGCCTCGTCGCTCTGGCTGTAGCCATAACGATATTCGCGATTGAGCAGCTTGCCGAAGAAGGCCAGCGAACCGCGCCCCGAAATCCCCGACTTCGAAAGATACTCCGCCCCGGCGAAATCGGCGGAGGATTCCTGCGTCCGGCTGAACGCGAGAAACTTGCCCATGGCGGCCTGTTGTCCGGCCATCATGATACCCATTGCGGCATCGCCTGCGCCTGCCAGCGCGGCGCCGATACCGGCGATCATCGACAGCAGCGATATCTTCGTCGCCGCAGCAGCGCCCTCGCCATAACGGAGGATGTGACCCCCGGTGATATGACCCAGCTCGTGCGCAATGACGCCCTGGACTTCTTCGGCGCTATCGGCGGCATCGATCAGCCCCGAATGGATATACACCGCCTGGCCGCCCGCAACGAAGGCGTTGATCGATGGATCATTGATCAGGATGATCTCGACATTGTCGGGTTCGAGCCCGGCCGCTTCGATGAGCGGCGCAGAAATCTCGTCAAGGAAAGCCTCGGTCTCGGCATCGCGCAGAATGCTCTGCGCGGCGACCGGCTGCGCCGCGAGCATGGCGGCGGCAAGGAAAGCAATGAGGCGGGCAAGCAGACGCATTGGGACGTAGCCTAAGGCCGTTCGGCCTGAACCGGAACTGAAAGATCGGTCACCCGCCGCGCGAAGGCGAGGATCGCTTCGTCGACGTCGCGTGATCCGCGCCAGGGACTCGCCAGCGAGATCAGCGGTGCGTTGTGATCGAAACCCGCGTGGAAACGCGTTTCCACAACGGCGCCCGCTTGTTCCAGCGCTGCGGCAAGCGCGCGGGTGTTGCGCGGTTTGACCAGCGTGTCGTCCTCGCCATGGATCAGCAGCATGGGCGGTGCCCCCGCACGCACATGATTGATCGGCTGGGTCTCGCTTCCCGCGCCAACCGATCCGAAGGCCTCGCGGCCCGATGGTTTGTCGTAGGGGTAGAAGTCGTACGGCCCCGCGAGGCCAACTGCGCCGCTGAGATTGATGCCGCTCCCCGCGAGCCATTTCTCCTCCAGCGCAACCTGCACGACATTATAGGCCCCCGCCGAATGCCCGGCGACAACGATGCGCGTCGGATCACCGCCATATTGCGAGGCCAGCCGCGCGGTTTCGCGGATTGCCGCAGCGGTATCTTCGAGCATGGCGGGATAGCGCCCGTCCTCGGCGAGACGGTAGCCTGCCAGCACGACCACGAAGCCTTCGGGTGCCAGCGCGCGAGCAATGAAACCGTAATCGTCCGGATCGCCCCAGCTCCAGCTGCCGCCATGGACGAAGATTAGGATCGGGAGCGGCTCGTCAGCCCCGGCGGGCGTGTAGATGCGCAGCTTCTGCGCGGGATGTTCGCCATACCGCCCCTGCGACACCAGCGTCACGCCGCGGGACCCACCGGTTACGCGATCGATCCCGTCGAGCACGGCCGGACCGTTGCTGCGGACCGCCCATAAAAAGACGCCGCCTGCGAGCAGGAGGACGACCAGCAGTCCGAGCAGGATTTTCATAATGCGCCTCATGCCAGTTCCGGGTCGGTCGCTTCGACCGTATCGACGATTGCCTTGGCCTCGTCATCGGCGAGTAGGCCGATCGAAGCGAGGAAATTATGCCCGGTGTCATAGCTGTTGCCGAGCCATAATGGTACTTTTGCCGCCTCGAGATTGGCCTTTGCGGTTAGTTCTTCGGGGGTCATCCGTTCGCCGACCTTGCGGATAAAGATCGCGCGGACCCGGCCTGGGTTCTCCATTGCGACATCGGCAAAGGCGGTCAAATCGCCCTGGCTGTCATCACCGATCAGCGCGAATTTCATCTCGGGATAGGTGGCGAGGATGTCGTCGATCGCGGCGCGCTTGTGGGCACCGTGGCTGGAAGAGCCGAAGGTCTCGCGGTTGAGGCCCCAGTCGCGCAGCGCGATCGGCCCCAGTGGCAGGCCGCGCCCGCGGATATAGGTCACGAGATAGCTGAACAGGTTCCACGGGCTCGACGAAACATAGAAGAACGGGCGGTGGGTGGCCGGCTGGCGGGTTCCGGCCTGGCCGCTGCCATCGGCCAGCACTTCGCCGCCGCCCAGCGCGTTGTAGAAGACATCCGCCCCCGGAACGAGAATGCGTTCGGCGGGCATCTCCATGAGCACGCGCCGCCAATTGCGCAGCACGGCGCGGAAATCGCCAGTGATGCCGGTTTCGATGATCGTATCGTCAATGTCCGAAATCACCGCAAGGCCGGTGTCGTCTCCCGGCGTGAGGACATGCGCATCGAGACACTGCTCCGCGCCATTGGCGTGCCAGTGGATGACCACCGTCTCCCAGGCGGGGTGCGCATCATATTCCCACTCGGGATCAAGCCGGATATCGAAATGCACGAAGCCCTCGCCATCGGTCAGCCCCTGATGTCGCTGACTGGCTTCGCCCGGTCGTGCAATTTCGAGCTCGACAGGGAATTCAGCGACCTCATGGCTGGCGAACTGCCCCAGCATGGTCTTCGCAGCGCGCCATTTCCCGCGCTTCTCGAACTCGCCCACGCGGGATCGCAAAGCACGCGCGGTCAGGCGCAAACGGACACGGTTTCGATAGCCGAAATAGGGCTGGATACGGACGGGCGCGGTAGGCAGAAACGGCATCGCCCCCGCGCTAGCCGGTGCAGCGCGGGGGCGACAAGCCTTTTGTCCAGAGCAGGTTTCTAGCCGAGCAACTTGCGCGCAGCCCGTTCGACCAGCGGCACATCCTCGGGCACTTCGCCAATCACTTCCACGTCGCCGTCGGGCGTGCGGCGGACCATGACGAGCGCGAATTCCGCGCCGTCCTCGTCCAACTCGTCGAGCGACAGCGTGTCGAGCGCGCGCAGCTTGCGCGCAAGGCTGGCGCGGACCGCCTTCTTGTCGTCGACCGGCTTGCCCTGCTCTTCCTTGCGCAGACGGCGCTCTTCATTGACGATGCCCTTGAGGCCGCCTTCAGCCTCGCGCAGGAAAGTGGCGAGCGTGCCGCGCTCGACGCCGACGCGGTGGGCATGCGTCAGCACGGCGGCGTATTCGGTGAGCCGGGTCTTGTCGTATTCAGCCCCGAAGACGAGCTTGACCACGGGGGTCATCGGCGCGCGGTCCTGATAGGTCAGGCTGTTGCTGGCCAGCAGTTCGTCGAATTCGGCGGGGTTGTGCTGCGCCTCGAGGCTGAAATCGTAGGCGCGGCCAACCGCGGCATACAGCGTCTTGCGGCTGCGATCTTCGGTGCTCTGCGCAGCCTGCGCCATTTCGCGCGCTGCGGCAAGGCTGCCGTAAAGGCCGTCGGGAGTGACCCCATCCTCCTCGACCGGCGCTTCTGCTTCAAGCTCATCCTGAGACCATTCTTCGCCATAAGCGATGGATTCTTCGAGCGGCGCGGCGGGCACTTCCGGCTCGTCGTATAGCTGCTGCTCCTCGAACGCCGGCTCGTAGTCGCCCGCTTCCTCGCCGGCAACGATGGCAAATTCGGTGTCGTCTTCGTCGGGTTCGCTCTCGTCGGTCCCGGCCATCGGCTCGAGCCATTGCTCGGCCGGAGCATCGTAGGCGGTGGGCATGGGCGGCGTGAATTCAGCGCCCTCGCCGTGGAAAGCATGCGGTATGGGCGGCGCGGTCTCGTCGCCCGTCAGGTCGACGCTCTTCTTGGCCCGCTCGCCGCGGCTCACCAGCGAGATCAGGCTGCTCGATGTCTCTTCATCGGCCAGTGGATTGACGACATCGGCAACATCGTCCTCGCCTTCCTCCTCTTCGTCCCATTCGGGCAGGCCGTAATCGGCGGCGGTCTTGATGCTGTTGTCGAACTCGGGGCCATCGTCGCCTAGACCCATGCCGTCTGCGATCGGGCCGCCCAAGGGATTGCCGAGTGCATCGAGGCGCGGGCCGGAGGAAGCGGGACGGGGGCTCGCTTCCATCGCGACCTCTTCCGGTTCGTCATCGGCCGTCCCGAATGCGGGCTGCGGCAAGGGGCCGTGTCCGTGGCTTTCCATCATCTCTGCGTTCCCGAGTTCGAGTACGTCTTCGCCGTGTTCGGCGCGCGCATTGGTCGTCAGCGTTTCGGCGGTTTCGACGGTGTTGCCGTAATCCGGCGCGCTCCCGAGCGACTGGTCGATAGCCAGCAGGAGCTCGTCGGCGGTCTGCTGGTCGGCCATTTCCTTCCAGTTGATCACGCCATAGATGAAATCGATCGTCTGGTTGTTGCTCGAATAGGGCAGCAGGATGCCGCGATAGAGTACCGGCGCGCCGTGGGCGTCGATGAACTCGGCCTCGAAGCCGATCGGCGCCTGGTTGGCGAGGATCTGCATGTAATGGTCGGTGATCCGGCTCAGTACCGAACGTCCGGGTACTTGCGACAGCAGCGCGGGACCACCGTCGAAATCGCATTCATACGCGAGTTCGGCGCCGACGAAGCGGACCATCGGATCGTCGACATCGTCCGACAAGTCGAGCAGCACAGAATAGGGACCGAAATCGCCCAGCTGTTCGGGGTGGAGCTCGGCAATATGCGGGAAGTCGAGATCGCCGAGCAGGCTGGCCCAGTGATTGTAGGCGCGCACCTGCATGCGGCGCTCGTCCTGTCCGACCGGCGAGGGCGGCGGATCGAGCTCGGCGTCGGACTCCTCGGCATAGTCGTCGCCGAAGTCCTCCTCCGCATCGCGCGAGCCGAAATAGCCGCCTAGCCTGTCAATCACTGCGTTGGTCCCCGCATTCTACTCATTCGAAAGGGGTATGCGGCGCGCGTGGTAAACATATCGTAAAGCGTATTGCCTGCGGCGATGACCAGCGCGTGGGACCTCAAAGCATGTAGCGCATCCGGATAGTGAGCCCGCGATCTTCCGCGCCAATATCGACCGCCGCGTCGGCAAAACTGGGCGGACCCATGCGCACCTTGGCATCGCGCGAGAAACCGAAGCCTTCACGTGGCATCATGCCCAGCGCGCGGTCGGCCTTGCCATTGGTATTCTCGTCATGGAGCAGCGCGATGGCATAGCGTCCCGGTTTGACGTTGGTGAAGGTGAAGGACACGCTGCCTTCGTGCGCCGGCGCGGTCGCTCCATGCGCCCCGGGCACGCCGCGGCAGCGTGGGAACTGATCCTCGTCCGTCGTCATGCAGGCGCGCACGATACCCTTGGCATTGCGTAGCTCGGTCACGGTCACGGTGATCGTCGCACCCGTCTTGGGTGTCGGCGGCGGCGGCGTCGCGGCTGCCAGTGCCGCGCTAAGCGGCAGCAGCCCCAAAACGGCCGCGCGGCTCACGCGTTGGGGCTGAGGCCGCGATCCGTACCGCACAAGCGATCCCAGAAGCGGAAATAGAGGCCGTAATTGCATCTGTACTCTTCATGATGACGCTGGTGGTGGCTGGCGGTTATCAGCCAGCCGCCTAACGCCGAGTGAACCAGTCGCCGGGGAAACATCTCCCAGCCCATGTGGTTGGTGACGCCCATCACGGTCATCACCAGCAATACCAGGCCGAGCATGGCGACATGGATCGGGATGAGGAAGACCAGTGCGGGGATCACCACTGCGCCGGTAATCGCCTCCCATGGGTGGAAGCTCATCGCCGCCCACGCGGTCGGCGGGCGGCTGGCGTGGTGGACCGCATGCATCGTGCGAAACCACGCTGGCCGGTGCATCAGCCGGTGCGTCCAGTAGAACCAGGTGTCATGCGCCATCAGGAATAGCAGCGGCGCGAGCGGCAGGTACCACAGCGGGTAATCGTTCCAGCCGGTATAGATCTGCGTCCACCCGCGCTCCTGCCAGCCCCACGCGACAACGCCCGCGGGAATGCCGTAAATCGCCGCCGAGGCGAGCGACCAGCCGATTTCCCGGCGAATCTGCGGCCCCAGCCTGGCGTGATAGCCGGGCCGCACGCGCTGCGTGACTGCAGCGAAAATCCCGCTTGCGGCAAGATAGCGCAGCGCCACGATTGCGGTCATCGCGAGAACGGACAAAAGAATGGCGGCCCACATCATCCGCGGACCTTAGTCTGCCGCAGGCCGCGGGGGAACAGGCGAAGTGCTAGTCGGGTGTGCCCCAAGGCGCGCATTGCGGGTCGAGCCCAACCGTCGCGCGGCGTAGTGCAGTGCGCGCAAGCCGCTCGACCTCGACCTTGCGGCGCGGGGCGGCCAGCGGGTGGAGCGGCGCAGGGCGGATGATCTCGCCGTCATAGCCATCGGCAACTATGATGCCGCAGCAATCGGGGCGATAGCCGTCGCCTTCCAGCGGGCTGCGATCGAGCCCCGGCGGCACGCCCCAGTAGAAGCGATCGCAATAATCGAGGTAGTCGGGCCATTTACCATCACCCAACAAGTCGCCGCGCTGCACCTTGATCTCGACGATGACCACGCGGCCCTTCGGATCGATACCCATCAAATCCGCCCGCCGGCCGTTCCTCAGCGGCATTTCTGCGAGGCACCAGATATCGTTGCGGGCAAAAAGTCGCGCAATGCCGCGGGCAACAATTGCGGCCGTTTCTGCTGTGGCTACCGAATCCGTCATGCTCCCGAACTGGAACAGAGGGCGAACATCGTCAAGGGTTATGTGCCAAACCGGCTGTCCGGGCAGCGCAGTCGATACTGGCGGAGCGGATCGTTCAGTTAGCCTCGATGAGGTCGACAATGGCTGTCCGCGCGGTGTGGAACTCGCGCCACAGCGTCAACGCGGCGGCGGTCGTGTCCTGGCCCTGCGCCGTAAGCGACAGCAATGCGCGCAGGCCCGGCTGCATTACTGCGGCGAGGTCTTCGATCCCGTGTGCTACCATTTCATAGTGCCAGCCACCCCGCTCGGCCGCGCGGTGTGGCAGCTGCTCGATTTCGGGTGTCGGCGCCTCGCGCCCGAGCTGGGCCAGATTGCCCACCGCAGCAGCCGCTTCATGCACCGCTTCCCATTGCGCGGCGAGGATGCCGATATTGGGCGTCGCCCGTGGTCCCGTGTCGGCGGGCGGCAGCATGGTGGCGTGGGCCAGGTCGAATTCGTGGGGCATCGCGCTCATGACCGTGGAAGGTACGAAGCCAGTCTTGCGAAAAGCCTAACGCGCGCATCGCGAGCGGCCCGTTCGTTTTAAGGCTGGCGAGCGCGACCGCGCTTTGCTAAGCGCCCCGCTCGCCGAAAGGCATGCGAAGCACCCGTAGCTCAGCTGGATAGAGCGCTGCCCTCCGAAGGCAGAGGCCACAGGTTCGAATCCTGTCGGGTGCGCCATTATTTCAATGACTTAGTGCTACGCCATTCCTCCCGTATGGAATGAGTATGGAAAATAGGGGGTCCGGCTGGCCCGGCTTCGATGTGCCCTCAGTGGCTCGCAATCCAGCAATTGTGGCTCGGCTTCCAGTCCAGGCATTTGCGGGTCCTACCTGCCGAATGCGCCAGCATTAAGCGCTAGCTGACTGCCTTTTCTTCGGCTGCGCCGGTTCGGGCATTAGTCTTAGTTAGAAATTACAGTTTGACCTGAGACGGCTTGGCAACGTGACGCGGACGAATTGTATGGATCGCAGACAACTCGCGGAGATTGGCGAGTTTCAATCGTCATTTCAAAGCCTTGTCCCGCAATGAGTTGTCTGCGGCTCAGCGCAAACCCGCTCTACTCGCAGGCGGGTTGATTCCGCCCAAACTGCATTTCATCAGAATTTATAACGGCTTACGTCCCGAATTCGCGGGGTAGGGTGTGCTCCTGTTCCGAGATGAGAAGAACGGTCGAGAAGGGCGAGTCAATACGCTGGCGCGGCAACGTATCACTTCCGAGTGGATTTCGAGCCTCGCTGGCGTTTGAGGCTGCCTGTGGGCCTTTAACAGAATGTCTGGTGCTGCGGAGTCCATGGAGCACAGCAGACTGTAATTGCGGCGTGCGATGCGTCTTTCAAGCCTCCCTGGGTTCGTGCGCGTCAGGTCCAATGATAACTTTCTTGCAAACGGAAACGACTCCCAAGCGAACCGATTGTTGGAACGCTTTTGCTGTGGTGATTGCACATAAATCGCTTATAGAATCTAGATGAATGAAATTGGCACAAAAGCTCACTTTAAATCTCGGGCACGGCTTCTTCAGCATTTGGGTGATCAGCTGATTGGCACGCCGCGACTGGCAGTTTTTGAGCTTGTAAAGAACGCCTATGATGCGGACGCCTCGTACGTAGAGATAAAAATCAAGGGTTTAGGTACCAGTAAGCCCAAAATTACCGTTCGTGATGATGGGGTCGGCATGACCCCGGAAACAGTTCGCAATGTGTGGTTTGTGATCGCTCACGATCACAAGGAAAAACAGCTCAAAAGCCGGATCAGAACCGAGAAAGGCCGGTTGCCTTTGGGTTCTAAAGGTCTCGGGCGTCTTTCTGTACACAAGCTTGGCAACAAAATTGATCTGATTACGCGGGCCGAAGGCGAGCCTGAGGTTGTTGTTCGCATCGACTGGAATGCGATGATGGATCATGAGTTTCTGGATGATGCGGAAGTCGTCATCGAGGAGCGCGAGCCAAAGGTCTTTGATAACGACACGACGGGTACGGCTATCAGGATATCTGAATTGCGGGACGTGCACTGGACGCGAGGAGAGATCCGTCGCCTGTACCGGCAGATAACGTCGATATCATCGCCATTTGGGAAAGAAGCCCGCGACGATTTTGACGCTTCACTGAAAGTGCCAGACTTTCCCGAATGGATCGCAAACCTTCCTGACCCGAGTGAGCTCCTGAAGAGGGCACCATGGAAATACAGTTTCACATTTGATGGTGAGAAATTCGAGTACGAATACAAGTTCAGGCCGATACCCGGCATTTCGCGAGAAGCACGCGAAGTTGTCGAAACGGATGTTCGCCTGCTTGTTCCGCCAGCGCCGGTCGATGATGATGACCCAATCTTTAGCGGAAAAGCGCAGACCAGCACGCTAAAAAAAGTAATCGCTGATCTGGAGATGCTTGATGGCATCGGACCGATATCGGGCGAATTTTTTGTTTACGATCTTACACCGAAGATCGCGAGTATGATGGGAGAGACAAAGCTCATTAAAGATTTTCTGGATGAGAATGGCGGCATCAGAATTTATCGCGATGGAATAAGAGTATACGACTATGGTGAGCGGAACAACGACTGGCTCGGGCTGGACCTGAAAAGAGTCAACAACCCCACAAAAGGAATTAGCCGGAATATAGTTGCCGGGTACATCTCATTGAATCAAGAAGACAGCCCTGCACTGGTTGAAAAGTCTAACCGTGAGGGTTTCATCGAGAATGCAGCATATAATCGCCTGCAACGAATTGTTCTTGGCGCCATTGAGCCGCTTCAGCGAGAAAGGGAAGTCGATCGCAAAGCAATACGTGAATTACTGGGTACGGTTCAGGATCCCGAGACAAAGAGTATTCTCGAGCCTGTTTCGAAGATAAAAGCAATTGCCAGTAGAAAAGGACTTTCATCCCAAGTTGATCCACTGCTGGACCGAATTGAACACGAATATGCTTCAATGAAAGAGCGGCTGCTTGTCACTGGCATTTCTGGCACCAGTCTGGCTGTCGTTTTTCATGAAATCGAGCAGGGTATCCGATCTTTGTACCGGAATCTGGAAGCCGATCCTGCAATGACAGTCGTGGCAGAGCAGGTTCGGGAAATGATGCGGCTCCTTGACGGTTTTTCCGATTTGTTGCGCAAAAAAGATCGCAAGATCGTCGAGTTGAATGCCCTCATAAAGCGGGCTCGCGATATCAATCATCTTCGGTTCCGACATCATAAAGTGCGCCTGAACTGTCCGGCAGTCGAAGAAGATGCTCCCAGGGTTTCGGTATCATGCTCATTTGGTTTGACGCTTGGGGCAATCACCAACATCATTGACAATGCCATCTTCTGGATGCGGACGCGCTGGCCTGATGATGACGAAGGCACCGGCCGCGCTATTTATATCAATATCGAAGACGATTTTGAAGGCGGACCTGCAATTGTTATTGCTGACACAGGCCCCGGTTTCCAAGACTCGCCCGTCGAGCTCGTGAGGCCCTTCTACTCGCGCCGCCCCGAAGGAATGGGAATGGGCCTGTATTATGCCAACATGGTTATGGAGCTTAATGACGGGCAGTTAGTCTTTCCTCAATTGTCCGAAACCAATGTTCCGGATGAGTACGACGGGGCGGTTGTGGCACTAAGATTCCCGCAGCAGGGACGCTAAAGATGTTTATTCATTCACGGTTTGTTATCGTTGATGACAAGGAGACGCATCTAGACGGGATCAAAAAGTCGCTCGATTTTCTGCGTCTGGACTGCCACTCGAAGCTGTATTCTGATGAGACTGTGGCTGACTGGCAAAAACTGCCCGGTATGCGCATACTGTTTCTCGACCAGAACCTCATAACCGGGGCTACATTCGGCGGCGAAACAAAAGTAGCTTTTGCGGCCCTCGCTGACGTGGTCTTCAAACTTGTTTGTCCCGAGAGCGGTCCTTATGGCCTGATACTATGGGCCGAGCAACCCGATCTCGAGGCGCTGAAAGACAGCTTTTTCGAGAGGTTCACAGGGGAAGATGCCCAGCTTCTCCCGGTATTTTTCACCTCTCTGAGGAAGGGAGATTATATCAACACCAATACCGGTGAAATTGTAGATGCTCAGAAACTACAAGTCGATATTCAAGACAGGATATCGCAAAGTCCGCAGCTTAACGCGCTGCTCTCTTGGGAAGCAGACGTTTCCGCCGCGATGGATGCGGTACTGCGGTCCGTTGTTAATCTGATTCCGGACGATGACAGGGCTTCTGACAACTTTGGCCCTGAACTCGGAAAAGTCTTTTACCGATTATCTCAAGCAGGCGCAGGAATCGAGCGTGCGACAGAATCGCCAAGGGAGGCAATCAACCGTGTTCTTGTCCCAATTCTGGCAGACAGAATAATTGAACACGATCCGAGTAGCGGGAACAATTTCGACTGGCAAACTGCATTGGTAGATCCAACTGAATCTCCATCAGTCCCGGCGCAGGCTTCGGTCAACAGCGCCATTCACCTGTCTTTTGCCCGTTCAGAAGGCAGCGCGCCGATCAAAGCGACCGACCTTGGTGCTGTCGTTCAGATTCCTGACAATGACGTATCGGGTTTTCTCGCTGGTCAGTTTGGATTGACGGAAGCAGAGTTCTTGGCCGAAATCTTCAAAGTGAATGAGGAAGAGTGGAAAGATTGCCGGGCCAGAATGGTGCAGATCGGAGCTCCTTGCGATTTTGCACAACCCAAGCCGGGGCCACTGTTGTATCTTTTTGCGGTGGAATGGCCGTTTGCCAATAGCGACGGGTGCAAAAATCAAGGAGCGGACCCGAAGCGCAATCTAAGTGTGGATACGAAACGCAAACCCAAGGATCTAGAATGGCAATCTCCCATCTTGCAATTTGAAGATGGGTTGAATGCAGGTCGAATATCGATTTTCAAAAACCTAGCGATAAGCATTACGCGGAAAGATGCTGAAGAGAGCTTGACGCCGCTATACCGGTTCAGAGACGAAATTATCTCGCAAATCACTCATTCGTACTCCAGGCATATTTCCCGCACTGGAATTGTGACTCTTCCGGAAAGATGAGTCAGCGCAGCGTCATTGCCGATCGTTTACCAGAGACAGAAACTCCGAAACATCCATCAACCATGTCTGCTGCGCCGACCTGAAACTCCCGTGAAGCTGGCGCGGCAGTACAAGCTGAAGCTGTTTCGCCTGCATTTCGGAGGTCTGGTTTTCGGAAATGCCCGGCTCCAGTGTCAGCAAATGTTTGTTCTCGATCCGCTCGGCCTCGGATAGCACCTGCCGCCAGCGGTCCTTCAAAGTTGATTTTGCGCCCAGCATAGTGAGCTTTGCCGCTGGAAAGGCAGGATCGTGATAATGCTCTTGTCCCGGAAACAGGAAGTCCGGCTTGTTGCGGTTCTCGGTCTCCGCTCCGCGCGCATACCGTATGCTGTTGGCGACAAATATTGCCTCCAGATGATGCTCCAATGACTGCCCCGCACGAGATTTGCGCCGGTTCTGGACGCTAAGGGAGAATGAAAGGAAACCGTCTACATCCGCACCCTCCGGCGCATTGAAGCCGCTCGCAATCCGCTCTGCCACTATGCGCCGCTCCAGCCGTCTGAAAAGCTGCTCTTCCATGTCGAGCCAATCCAGCAGCGCACCGTCCGGATCGTCTGCCGGGTCCACGTCTGTGACGGCCGACCGAGCGATCTCAGAGAAGTTCTTCGTTGTCGGAAACACCATGCCAAATTGCTCGATCAGTTCGTCTAGTCGGTCCGCTTCCGGCTCTTCCGGCTCAATGCCCAGCTCGTCCAAAATATAGCGCGTCGCAAAATCTAGGTCGGGATTGCTGGTTCCAGCGATCTCCTGAACGGTGAACTCGAACTCTGGCTGGTCCTCCAGCCCGAACAGCCAAACAAGCTGATTTTGAATGGTGCTGTCTACCGGCGTAATAATGACCATGGCCGTTCCGTCGCGGCATAGCGCAATGAAAAGCACATCTCCCGCCTGCATCATCCCGGTAACCTCGTTGTCGGGATAATAGAGACGGTATTCGGTGCGGGTCGGGTGCTGCCGCCGTGCATCATACCAGGTCAGAATACTATCAGTTGTGACCGCCTCCTGTTCCCGACCAAGCCATATATAGCGAGCCGGAATGTTCTTCTGGTCGTCGTCTCCGAACAAGCGGCGCAGCGGGCCTGAACCATTGAACTCGTGCTGGTTTGAAGTCGTCGGGCTGGTCTCTACAGCGCTTAGGCGCTTGACCGCCACACCTGCAAAATAGTCCGATAGCTGGCCTCGCCGCATTTATTGCCCCCTGATTTCAAGCTGTGCAGCATCCGATTGCAGCCATCGTCCGCAAGTACCGATCACCTCGTCGTGCGACAATCGTGTTCGGCCTTTCAGCGCGCATTCCCAAATCTCGGCCTGCCTCCAGCCTGCTTCTGCCAGCGCAGAATGCGTCCGAGCGTCGTTTTGGCGGTTGCGGTCGATCTTCGCGCGCCAGAACTCTGGGCGTGTCGATGGCAATTTGAAAAGGTGACAGTCATGGCCGTGCCAGAAACAGCCCTGCGCCATGATAACGGCTCTGTAGCGCGGAAAGACGATATCGGGTTTGCCGGGCATTGTTTTGTCATGCAAGCGGAACCGAAATCCGGCGGCATGGAGCCCCTGACGCAGGATCATTTCCGGTTTGGTGTTCTTCGATCGGATACCGGACATCATCCGGCTGCGGACCTCCGCTGCGACAATATCAGCCATATGCAGCGGCGGGTTCCCGGTCGGGCCGTGACACTGCATGGGGCGCTTCGTCATTCTGGCCATAACTCTTCGCCACTGCGGCCGCGATGTACGGCTGCATGGCATTTGCCAGAGCTTCGACAACCGGAACGACTACGGCGTTGCCGAACTGGCGATAGGCTTGCGTGTCCGATACCTCGATCCGCCATTTTCGGTCCCCGCGCTCAAACCCCATCAGGCGGGCGCATTCGGTCGGCGTGAGCCGCCGGGGCCGGGGGCCGGGCTGGTCTATCAGGATTTCCGAACCGTCCTTATAATAGCGGGCGGACAGGGTCCGGGTCACATCGTCAGGACCAAACAAGCTGAATCCGAAACCGTTACCCTTCGCCTGATGCTTCGCTTTGTAGCCTTGCAGATATTCCCAGAGCCGCGGAGTGAGAGTATATTTCGGATCAACGTCCTCGTGCCGATCCAGAATGCTGCCAAGCTTCGGGCCGTCTTCGGCAGATGGCAGCTCCAGCGCGTCCAGATCGAAATCTGTATCATCGCGAAACCCGACGATGAAAACCCGTTCCCGCTTTTGTGGAACCCATGGCTCAGAACTGATGACACGCGCCTGCACCTTGTAGCCCAGCTCGTTCTCCAGCACGTTCATGATAGTGGCAAACGTGCGCCCCTTGTCGTGGCTGGCAAGATTCTTGACGTTTTCCAGCACGAAAGCTGCCGGGCGGTGGTGCGCAATTATCTGGGCAGTATCGAAAAATAGCGTTCCTTGTGTGTCGCACAGAAACCCGTGTGGCCGTCCGAGCGCATTCTTCTTTGACACACCGGCGATCGAAAAGGGCTGGCACGGAAAACCGGCAAGCAAAACATCATGTTCCGGAATGCTTTCCGGGTGCTCTGAGAACTCTCGTATGTCCCCGGCGATCCGGTGATTGTCGCGGAAATTAAGTGCATAGGTTTTCTGGGCGTTGGCGTCCCATTCGGATGTGAAAACGCAGTGGCCACCGATCCCGTTAAATCCGATCCGCAGGCCACCGATCCCCGCGAACAGGTCAATAAACCGGAACGCAGTATTGTGGCTGGCCGGTTTCTTGTTCGCCGCCTCGCGCAATACCTTCTCTGCAAGACGGGGCAGTCTTACCGTTCCGTTTGCATACCGGTAGGCCGTGCGTTCCGACACCTCTAGCAGACTTCGCGCCTCTTCTTGGGTCAAGCCTGCCTGAGCGCATAGCTGAGTGAATCTTGTAGTCTTTGTAGCTGCTCTGCGCATCGAAACCCCGCTCTGTGTCAATTTTTGACACCGTGGCAGAATTATTCCCTGCTTGCAACAATGTTCTTAGTTTGTTCCTTCGTGTTGCTTGTTCGCACCGGCGCCAGGCGGCAGATCATGGTTGGGAAGCCGCCGTCGCGGCCGATAACTTGGACACACGGCAGCTTATGGGCCAGCTCCGCGAACTGCCGAACAAACCGATAATGGGGCGTAAATCGGTCATTTGCTGCGCTCAATCGCCGCGCGGCTCTTGCAGCACAGGGTTTTTCCAGAATGGTTGATCCGAGGTGTCTACAAACAGAGAGGAAAGCGCGCGCAAGTCGAATCTGGCGAGCACACCGTACCCCGCGAATTCGGGATGTAAGGGTATGTTTTGTAATTGAAATAGCGTTTCGGGCGGAATCAACCCGTCCACGAGTAGAGCGGGTTTGCGCCGAACCGCAGACAACTCACTTTGCGATAACTAACTACAATAAAGAGATATTTTCACGCGCTGCGGCGGGTCGCAGAAGAGTTGCGAATTTTTGCGCAAACCGTCGGCGGTTCGCTGCCTTGATAGGCACAAATTTCGCTCACAGAGCCAAATCCCCAAGTGCTTTCACCGCTGCATCGCTGGCAAGGTGGCCGTAGTGTCGCTCGATCATTTCGGCGCTCGTACCGGAAATCTGCGCGATCGTGAGAAGCGGAAGGCCTGCGCTCACAAGGTCAGTGATGGTGCTGTGGCGCAAGGTGTAAGCGGTGGCATTGGCTGGCAGTTCGGCAGCAGTTACGGCGGTTGCAATGGGCCGTTTCCAGCTATCCTTATCCCATGCCTTGCCGTTAGCGCGCATGAAGAGTGGAGCGCCTGGCAGCTTGTTCTTGGCCTGCTTGGCGAGCAGTTGCGCTGCCTCTTGCGGCAACTGAATGCGGCGCGGTTTCCCGGTCTTATCCTTGCCGATGGTGAGTTCCGCCGTGCGCTTGTCGAAGTCGCCAGCCATGAGTGCCGCCATAGCGCCGGGACGAAGCGGCAAGAGGCACAGGGCGCGGACGAACGGCGCTGCCTCTGCATCGGTGCTTTCGATCAGCTTCTTGCGCTGCGTGCGGTCCAGATAGAGCGTGCGGCGTCCGTTGGCATTGGGAATGGATTTCAGGGCTTCCTGCCAAGCCGCCTCGCTGTTCGGTGCGCCGGGAGACAGGACTTTGCTCAAGGCTGCTCGCAGCACGGCCATGTCGCGATTGACGGTCGATGGTGCCCGCTCGCGTTCGACCGGATTGCCCTTCTTCCGTCGGCTCACCAGTGCAGGTTGTGCTTCCAGCCGCTCGCGCCATTCCTTGACGTGGCGGCGGCGTAGCTTGTCCAGCTTCACCTTGGCGATTGCATCCTCATAAACGTACCGCTTGAAGCGCTGTTCGGCTTCTGGTCGGTCCTTGGCATACTCGCGGCAGGCATCGGCCACCGTCTCGATCTTGGCGCGGATTTCGCCGCCCGATTCCACAAGCTCGGCCAGCTTCTCGGCTTCCTTCTTGGCCGCTGCGAACATCTCGTTTCCGGGGAGCGTGCCGAAATCGCCCAGCGACTTCACCTGATAGCGGCTGGCATCTTCGTCATAGACGCGGGCAATCCATGTGCCCTTGCCCCCGCGTTTGGAAGGCCGGAAGCCAAGAAAGCACCCGGCGCGCAGCCGTTGCCAGTGCGGCTCGCGCTGCACTTTCAACCGCCCCCGGTTGCCGACTTTGCTCAGGTCCAATGCCACTGCCAATTCCCTCATTCCGTTTCGTATGGAATGCGTATGGAATACATGCAGGGATTACCGGAAACAAGCAGAGATAGGAAATTCTCCTATTTCAGAGCTTTAAGGGTTTCAGCTTGCCCCGCATTGTGCATGAACTCTGCCCTCCGAAGGCAGAGGCCACAGGTTCGAATCCTGTCGGGTGCACCATCTCTCTCCGCTTCGATGGGGCGAGCAGCAGCCCGTATTTCAGCATTCCGGCCGGTTCAGCGCAGCGCCAGAATAGCCGGGGCAAGTGTACCCTTTGCGCACGCGCGGCCAAGAATCGGGTGCGCCACTATTACAATTTGGCGAAAATGTCCTAGGTAGGCGATGCAGGGCGCGATTAAGGCACAAGGTTGATGGACCGGGTAATCTACAACTTCGACAGCCTGCCCCAGCGGCACGGCTTGGCGTCGGCCCCCAAGCGGCGTTCGATCTATCGTGCCCGCCGTACGCCGGAACCGCGTGTTGGAATTATCTATAATCCGCGTAGCCATCGCAACCACGGGCAGGATCTTGCCTGCAGCGGCGCAGACAGCATCATGGTCGCGCAGCCGCGCACGCGTGACGAGATCGCCCATGCCCTTGCCGGGTTTGCGCGCGACGGAATCGATTTTCTCGTCATCAATGGCGGTGACGGTACCGTGCGCGATGTGCTGACGATGGGTCAGACCGTCTTTGCCGATCGCTGGCCCGCTATCGCGGTGCTGCCCAAAGGCAAGACCAACGCGCTCAACGTCGACCTTGGCGCGCCGGCCGATTGGTCGCTCGAAGGAGCGCTGGCGGCATATGCCTCGGGCCGGCAGATCATCCGCCGCCCGCTCGCGGTCAGCCGCGAGGATCAGGATGATCCGGCCATGCTCGGCTTTATTTTTGGCGCGGGCGCTTTCACTCTCGGGATCGAGGCGGGACAGGACGCGCATTCGCTGGGCTTCTTCAACAGCCTCGCGGTGGGCGCGACCAGCGCCTGGGGCGTGATCCAGGGTTTGTTCGGGAGCAATCGCAACAAATGGCGCCGCGGTACGCCGATGCAGCTCGCTTACCTCCCTTCGGGCAAGCCGGTCCCGCGCTCGGCGCATGGCGATCCCGCGCGGCGTAGCGTGCTGCTCGCCTCGACGCTCGAACGCATGCCGATGGGTATCGAGCTGTTCGGTATGCCGCGACCGGGGCTTAAGTTCGCTCTGCTCGACCACCCGCTGCGGGGCCTGCTGGCCGCGTTGCCCGTCATCCTGATGGGCTGGCGACCGCGCTGGCTGGCCAAGGCCGGTCTCCACCAGCTGGAGGCCGACGCGCTGGCAATCGACGTGGCCGAACCGGTGATCCTCGACGGCGAGGCCTTCCCGCCGGGGCGCTATCGCGTCGAGCAGGGGCCGGAACTCACCTTCATCAGCGCGTGAGCAGCGCGCTCGCGCAGCGCATCGCAAGCGCACTCGACCGCCCGGTGCGGGACGAGGTGGCCGCCTATGCGCGCCGAATCGGCGAAGAGGCCGGGGCGCGGGCAGTGCTGTTTTACGGCTCCAACCTGCGGACCGGCTCGCTCGAGGGTGTGCTCGATTTCTATGTCCTGCTGCCCGGTCCCCAGCGCGAGAGAATCTGGCCGCGCGTCAGCTACCGCGAATGGGACCATGCGGACGAGCGGCTGCGCGCCAAGATTGCGACAATGTCGCTGGCGCAGTTCGACAGCGCTGCGCGCGGCGAATCGCGTGACACGACGATCTGGGCGCGCTTCGTCCAGCCTTCAGCGCTGGTCTGGGCGGCAGACGACGATGCGCGGGGGCAAGTGCTGGCGGCGCTTGGGACTGCGGCGACCACCGCAGGCCGGTTGGCGGCTGCGGTTGGGCCCGAAGAAGGGCCGGCGGAGGCCTATTGGGGCGCGCTGTTCCGTGCGACCTACCAGGCCGAATTCCGCGTCGAGAAACCCGGGCGGGAGAACTCCATCCTCGAGGTCAATGCAGCGCATTTCGATGGGCTGTTGCCGCTGGCGTGGGATGCGGCGGAGATCGCGTTCTCGCGTGACGGTGCAACCTTGCAGCCGAACCTGTCCGAAGACCGCCGCCGCCGCATCCTTGCGTGGTGGCGGCTTCGCGCGCGCCTGGGCAAGCCGCTCAACCTGCTGCGGCTGGCCAAGGCGACCACGACATTCGACGGGGCGGCGGATTACGCCGCTTGGAAGCTCCACCGCCATACGGGCATCTCGCTCGAGGTCACGCCCTTCCGCGCCAAGCATCCGCTGCTCGCGGCACCGGGCGCATTGCTCGAGCTATGGCGTAAACGCCGCGCCTAGCGGTAGCGCATCCGGATCGAGATGCTCTCGACCCCCGAACCGACCTCGAACGCGGTCTTCTTGTAGCTCGGCTTGCCGAGATTGAAGATGTTGATGCTGGGATTGTTCGACATCGCTCCGCCATCGGCGAAGATATCGGTGCTGCCATTGCCATTGATGTCGTGGCGCACTGCGATCGCATAGGTCCCGGGGCGCGGCAGCGGCATGCAGAAGGACATCGAGCCCGCTTTCGCCGGGGCTTCCATGCGGTAGATCCACTTGCCCTTCTCGAGCCAGTCTTCCTTTGTCCCGCGATAGCTCTGCACGCGCATCGTGCCCTTGCTTGCCTTGATGTCGGTAATGGTCACGCGCACGGCGGGGCCGGCGCCGGCGGCGCATTTGGCGGCATCATTGGTGATTTTCTCGCGGTATTGCGCCTCGGCCGGGGCGGGGGCGGCGAGTGTTGCAAAGGCAAGCGCCGCGATACCGGCGGTGGCAAATGTCGTCCGATTCATAGAGGTAATCCGTCTTCAACTGGGTCGATGCGGCGCTTCGCGCCAAGTGTGAGGAGCACTTCGCCCCTCGGTATGGCCTGCTGTTTACCAGACTGCGCTGAATTACGGCTGAATTTCGCACCTGCGGGATGGTCGCACCCGAGTCTCGGGCCCATCCTGGACCGGGCAAATGGACGGCCCATGTGGAAAAGGCTATCCTGCTCGCTTGTTAACCCTCGTTTCGCGCGCGTAGGGCTGGCCAAGCTCACCCGCGACCAAGGCCCCCAGCCCGCATGACCATTCCGCTTATCTCGCCTTCGATCCTGTCCGCCGATTTCGCTGCGCTGGGCGAGGAGGTGCGCGCCATCGATGCCGCCGGGGCCGACTGGATCCACGTCGATGTGATGGACGGGCATTACGTGCCCAATATCACCATCGGCCCGGCGGTGGTGAAGGCGCTGCGGCCACATACCGACAAGCCGTTCGACGTCCATCTGATGATCGAGCCGATCGATCCCTATCTCGAAGCCTTTGCCGAAGCCGGCGCAGACATCATTACCGTCCACCCCGAGGCAGGGCCGCATATCCACCGCACGCTGCAAGCGATCACCGCGCTGGGCAAGAAAGCGGGCGTGGTGCTCAATCCGGGCACCAGCCTCGACGCGCTCGACTATATCCTCGAGGATGTCGATCTGGTGCTGGTTATGAGCGTCAATCCCGGTTTCGGCGGGCAGAGCTTTATCCATTCGCAGCTGCGCAAGGTCGAGGCGATCCGCAAGCGGATCGATGCGCTGGGCAAGCCGATCCACCTCGAGGTCGATGGCGGGGTCAATGCCGAGACTGCGCGGTTGTGCGTCGATGCGGGCGCCGATGTGTTGGTCGCGGGTTCGGCCACCTTCAAGGGCGGGCCCGAGCGTTATGCCGCCAATATCGCGGCGCTGAAGGGGCAGGCGTGAACCACGGCGCGCGCACTCTTCTGCGCGAGGATCGCGGCGCCCCCGACGACAGTGCAGCGCCCGCGCTCCCTCTCACCGGCATGGCCGAACCGCTGGTCGACCGCGGCCCGCCCGCCAGGCCCGACGCGGTCCCGCTCGAACCGGCGCGTGCGCTGGTCCTCACCGATTTCCAAACGCCGCGCGCGGGCCCCGTCGATAGCCTCGTGCGCTGGGCCTATCGGCTTGGCGTACCCAATTCGGTGCTCGCGGCGCCGCTGCGCAAGCCCGCCGCGCCGCGCCTGCTCGCCACCGTGGTCAGCCCGCTGCAGGGCGAGCGCGCCGCAGGCATGGCGTTGCGCGCCGGTCAGTTCCTCGTCCACGGGCTCAAGGTGCCGGTCGACAAGCTCGATTTCGCCAGCAACGCCCCGCTGACCCCGCCCGTGCAGCGCGCAGTGCAGGGCTTTGGCTGGCTGCGCGACCTGGACGCCTGTGCCCCGCGCGAGGAATGCGCCGCGATTGGCGAGAAGCTGCTCGCACGCTGGCTCAAAGCCAATCCGATCCCTGCCAAGGGCCCCGCCTGGACGGTCGAACATGCCGGGCTGCGGCTGCTCGCATGGCTGGTTCATGCGCCCTTGCTGCTCGGCAGCGATGCCCGACTGCGCGCCCGTGCGCTCGGGGCGATGGAGGCGACTGCGCGCTTTCTCGACCGGCAGGTCGCCGGGGCCGAAGACCGCCTGGGCCAGGTGGCCGGCTGGTGTGCGCTGGTCGCTGCCGGATTGCTGCTGCCTGATGGACGCCCGCGTCGCCTGTTCGGCGAAGCGGGGTTGCTGCGCGCCCTGGGCGAACTGGTCAGCGAAGATGGCGGTGTGCTGTCGCGTAGTCCGCTGGCGCAGGGCGAGGCGATCGCGCTGCTGGTCGATCTGCGCGCCTGCTATGCTGCGGTGGACCGCGAACCGCCCCCCGCGCTGGAAACCATGCTTGGCCTGCTCGTTCCGCCGCTGCTGACGCTGCGGATGGGTGATCGGGGCTTGGGCAGCTGGCAGGGGGCGGGTGCGACCTCCGCCGCCCGGGTCGAAGCGCTGATCACCGCGAGTGGCATCCGCGCGCGGCCGGGCAAGGAAAGTCGTCACTGGGGATACCAGCGCGTCGATGCGGGCAAGGCCACGTTGGTGCTCGATGCCGCGCCGCCGCCCCGCGCGCGCCATGCGCGTTATGGTTGTGCCTCAACGCTGGCGTTCGAGCTGTCGCATGGCGACCAGCGCATCGTCGTCAATTGCGGCGGGGCAGAACTTGCGGGCGGGATGGTGCCTGTACGCATCGAACAGGGTCTGCGCGGCAGCGCGGCGCATTCGACGCTGGTGCTCGACGATGCCAATTCGACCGCAGTGCTGATCAAGGGGCAGATCGGCAAGGGGGTCGAGGAAGTCGATATCGCGCGCACCGCGGTCAAGCAGAAGGGCCGCGACGCGGCACGGCTGGAAGGGGCGCATAATGGCTATGCCGCGCGCTATGGCCTGATCCACCGGCGGACGCTGCTGCTGGGCGCCGACGGCAGCGGGCTGTCGGGCGAAGACGTGCTCGAGCCTTCGGGCCGCCAGGGCAAGCGCGGCAAGATCAGCTTCGCGATCCGGTTCCATCTCGGCCACGGTATCGAGGCCGGGCTGGCGGACGACCGGCGCGGTGCGGGGCTTGCCCTGCCCGACGGTAGCTACTGGCAATTCCGTCTCGGAGGCGATAGCGGCGAGGCGCATATCGCGATCGAGGACAGCCTCTGGGTCGACGGGCAGGGACGCCCGCGGGCCACCAAGCAGCTGGTCGTCGAGGGACTGACATCGCGCAGCGGGGGACGGTTCCCCTGGCTGCTCAAACGCATGGGGTGATTTACGTGGCTGACGTGGCGATCAAACGGGCACTGCTTTCGGTGTCCGACAAGAGCGGCTTGGTGGAACTGGGCACGGCGCTGGCCGGACGCGGCGTGGAGCTGGTTTCGACCGGCGGCACTGCCAAGGCCCTCCGCGAAGCGGGCCTCGACGTGCGCGACGTTTCCGATCTTACCGGCTTTCCCGAGATGATGGACGGGCGGGTCAAGACGCTCCATCCGATGGTCCACGGCGGCCTGCTCGCCGTGCGCGACAATCCCGAACACGCTGCGGCGATGGAAGCGCACGCTATCGGCGCGATCGATCTCGTGGTGGTCAATCTCTATCCCTTCGAAGCCACCGTGGCGAAGGGCGCGAAGCGCGACGAGATCATCGAGAATATCGATATCGGCGGGCCGAGCATGGTCCGCAGTGCGGCCAAGAACCACCAGTTCGTCACCATCGTCACCGACCCGGCGGACTATCCCACGCTGCTGGGCGAACTCGAGACCTCGGGCGCGACCTCGCTCGATTTTCGCCGCCAGTGCGCGGCCAAGGCCTTCGCGGCCACCGCCGCCTATGATTCGATGATCAGCCAGTGGTTCGCCTTTGCCGACCAGGGGCAGCTCTTCCCCGACTTCCTCGCGATCAACGGCAAGGCCCCGGTCGAGCTGCGCTATGGCGAGAACCCGCATCAGCAGGCGGCGCTCTACACCCCGGTCGACCCGCATGCGCAAGGCATCGCGCAGGCCGAGCAGTTGCAGGGCAAGGCGCTCAGCTACAACAATTACAACGATGCCGATGCCGCGCTGGAATTGTGCGCCGAATTCGCCGGCGGCGAACCCGCAGTGGTGATCGTCAAGCACGCCAACCCCTGCGGTGTCGCGCAGGCCGCGACCTTGCTCGAGGCGTGGAATGACGCGCTTGCCTGCGACAGTGTGTCGGCCTTTGGCGGCATCGTCGCGGTGAACACCGAACTCGACGGCGCAACCGCAGCCGCGATCTGCGAGATTTTCACCGAGGTCGTGATTGCCCCCTCGGTCAGCGATGCGGCGCGCGCAGCTTTCGCCAAGAAAAAGAACCTGCGCCTGCTGGTTACCGGCGACCTGCCCGATCCGCGCCGCGGCGGGCTGGCAGTCAAGCCGATCACCGGCGGCCTGCTGGTCCAGACGCGCGACAATGGCGCGATTACCGAGGCCGACCTCAAGGTCGTCACCCAGCGCGAGCCGACCGAACAGGAATTGAGGGATTGCCTGTTCGCCTGGACCGTCGCGCGGCACGTCAAGTCGAACGCCATCGTCTATGCCAAGGACGGCGCGACTGCGGGGATCGGTGCGGGCCAGATGAACCGCCGCGATTCTTCGCGCATCGCCGCAATGAAGGCGGCTGAAGCGGCAGAGAGCTACGGCTGGGATCAGAGCCGCACCGTGGGCAGCGCGGTCGCTTCCGACGCCTTCTTCCCCTTTGCCGATGGCCTGCTGGCCGCGGCCGAGGCGGGCGCGAGCGCGATCATCCAGCCGGGTGGTTCGATTCGCGATGACGAGGTGATCGCCGCTGCCGACGAACAGGGCCTCGCAATGGTCTTCGCCGGGATGCGCCACTTCCGGCACTGAGACTGGGCCGCTTCTCGGGCCGCGTTCGACGAGCGAAGCTGAACATCCGACGAAGGGCGTATTAAGCCGGTTGCAAGAGCTGTGCGTGTAACCACCTGGGCAAGACACACGAAAGACGCCCCTATGAGCCTGTTCACTCCCGACCTCTATCGCAATTTCGGCATCGGTTTCGGTGTCGGCGCCGTCGCCGTAATGCTGACCAATGGCAGCGAATGGCTCGCCGCCGTGCCGCAGCTGGTGGCTTCGATCTTCTAATGCGCCTGCGCGCTGCCCTTGCTGTCGCCACGCTGGCGCTGGGGGCTTCGGCCTGCCAGCAGCCGGCACTGGCTGCGGAACAGGCGGTTGCGGCACCCAAGGCACAGCGCGTTGCCAAGGAAGGACCGGGGCTCAAGACTGCGATCTTCGCTGGCGGATGCTTCTGGGGCGTTGAGGGTGTCTTCAGTCACGTTAGGGGCGTGACCAGTGCGGTGGCGGGCTATCACGGCGGCACCGGGCGCCAGGCGAGCTACAAGCTCGTTTCAAGCGGCATTACCGACCATGCCGAGGCGGTGAAGGTCACCTATGACCCCAAGGTGATCCGCTACGACCAACTCCTGCGGATCTACTTCTCGGTCGTCGCCGATCCGACCCAGCTAAACCGGCAGGGGCCGGACCGGGGCGCACATTACCGCGGCGCCATCGTCCCCATGTCCTCCGAACAGAACGCGGTGGCCAAGGCCTATATCGCGCAATTGACCGCTGCGAAGCTGTGGAACCGCCCGATCGTCACGCAGATCGAACGCGCGCAGGCTTTCTATCCGGCCGAAAGCTACCATCAGGACTTCATGCTCAAGAACCCGCGTCACAGCTATATCGTGCGGTGGGACGCGCCCAAGGTGAAGGCGCTGAAGGCGATATATCCGGGTGTCTACTCGGCGAGCTTCCAGCGCGACTAACTTGCGATAGGCGGTTCGCGCGCCTACCTGTTTTGGCATGGCCAGACATGCGCATGCTCACACCGAACACGAAGGCGACGACCTGATCGAGGCCGCCCGTCACACGCTTACCGACAATGGCGAGCAATGGACCGGCATGCGCCAGTCGGTGTTCGAGGAGCTTGCCCGGCATGACAAGCCGGCGAGCGCCTATGACATTGCCGACAATCTCTCGCAGAGCCGCGGCAAGCGGGTGGCGCCCAACAGCGTCTATCGGATTCTCGACCTGTTCGTGCGCACCAATCTCGCCAACCGGATCGAAAGCGCCAATGCCTATCTGGTCAACACCCACCCGGGGTGCCGCCACGATTGTATCTTCCTGATCTGCGATGATTGCGGCAAGGCCACGCATATCGACGACGACCGCGTTACCGGCGCGCTGCGCGTGGCGGGCCAGGACGCTGGCTTCACCGATGTCCGCCCGGTGGTCGAACTGCGCGGACTATGCGACGATTGCGCCTGCTGAGCTGCGCCAACAAACCGTTCATTTGCGGCGATAAAGCGTTCATCGACAGTTGCGTTTCTCGGGTGTAGAGCTTGTCCGCATGACAAGTCGCCCCAAGACCCCCCTCCTCGATACGGTCAATACACCTGACGATCTGCGCAAGCTGGGCAAGGACCAGCTGCGGCAGTTGTCCGACGAATTGCGCGCCGAAATGATCGACGCCGTCGGCACTACGGGTGGCCATCTGGGATCGGGACTGGGCGTGGTCGAACTGACTACCGCAATCCATTACGTCTTCGATACGCCGCAGGACAAGCTGGTGTGGGACGTCGGTCATCAATGCTATCCGCACAAGATCCTGACCGGGCGGCGCGATCGCATCCGTACGCTGCGCCAGGGTGGCGGGCTGAGCGGGTTCACCAAGCGCAGCGAAAGCGAATACGATCCCTTCGGCGCGGCGCATAGCTCGACCTCGATCAGCGCGGCGCTCGGCTTTGCCATGGCAAACAAGATGCAGGACCGGGCCGGTCGCGGGATCGCGGTAATCGGCGACGGCGCGATGAGCGCCGGCATGGCCTATGAAGCGATGAACAATGCCGAACAGGCGGGCAACCGGCTGGTCGTCATCCTCAATGACAACGACATGTCGATCGCCCCGCCCGTAGGCGGCCTGTCGGCCTATCTCGCGCGAATGGTGTCGAGCAGCGAATATCTCGGCCTGCGCTCGATGGCGTCGAAAATCGCCAAGAAGCTCGGCCGCCGCGTATGGGGCGGGCTGGAAAAAGCCGAGGAATACGCCCGCGGCATGGCCACCGGCGGCACGCTGTTCGAGGAACTCGGCTTCTACTACGTCGGCCCGATCGACGGGCACAATCTCGACCACCTCATCCCGGTGCTCGAAAACGTCCGTGACAGCGAACAGGGCCCGGTGCTGATCCATGTCGTGACGCAAAAGGGCAAGGGCTATGCTCCGGCTGAGAACAGCGCCGACAAATATCACGGTGTTGCCAAGTTCGATGTCGTCACCGGCGAGCAGAAGAAATCCAAGGGCGGCCCGCCCGCCTATCAGAACGTTTTCGGCGAAACGCTGGCCAAGCTGGCCGATAGCGACCCGCGCATTTGCGCCATCACCGCGGCCATGCCCAGCGGCACCGGCGTCGACAAATTCGCGCAAGCACACCCCGATAAGGCCTTCGACGTCGGAATTGCCGAACAGCATGGCGTGACTTTCGCCGCGGGCCTCGCTGCCGAGGGCATGCGGCCCTTCGCGGCGATCTATTCGACCTTCCTCCAGCGCGCCTACGACCAGGTGGTGCACGATGTAGCGATCCAGAACCTGCCCGTGCGGTTCGCGATCGACCGCGCCGGCCTGGTCGGCGCGGATGGCTGCACGCATGCGGGCAGTTTCGACATCACCTATCTCGCAACGCTGCCCAATTTCGTCGTCATGGCCGCCGCCGACGAAGCCGAGCTGGCTGCAATGACCTATACCGCCGCCGAATATGACGACGGCCCGATCGCCTTCCGTTACCCGCGCGGTGCGGGGACGGGCGTCGAGATACCCAAACAGCTCGAGAAGCTTGCCATCGGCAAGGGCCGGATCGTACGCGAAGGCTCGAAGGTCGCGATCTTGTCGCTCGGCGCACGGCTGGAGGAAGCCAAGAAGGCCGCCGACCAGCTCGAGGCCAAGGGCCTTTCGACCACTGTTGCCGACATGCGGTTCGCCAAGCCGCTCGACACGGCGCTGATCGAGAAGCTGATGCGCAGCCACGAGGTTGTGGTGACGGTCGAGGAGGGCGCGGTGGGCGGCCTTGGCGCCCATGTCCTGACCTTCGCCAGCGACATGGGCCTGACCGATGCCGGGCTCAAGGTGCGCACCATGCGCCTGCCCGATACCTTCCAGGATCATGACGACCCGACGAAGCAGTATGACGAGGCCAGGCTGAATGCCCCGCAGATCGTCGATACCGTGCTCGGCGCGTTGCGCCACAACAGCGCCGGGGTGGAAGAAGCGCGCGCCTGACTGGGCGGCGGCTTGGAGCGTCCTCATTCCGGGTTTGACGCTGCAGGTGTCCGGAAGCATAGCCAGTCCTCGGATCATGCCATTGTCAGCGCGTGCTAACTCTTTCGCAGTGCGGCGGGGACTGGCAGGACGGTCGATGAAAGAGAGGCTGCATGACCCTGCTGACTACCGACACGTCGAATCACGTCACCACGCTGACCCTAAACCGTCCCGACACGATGAACCCGCTTGGCGCAAAGGGTGACGGCGATGCCTTCGCCGCGGCCTGCGATGCGATCAATGGCGATATGGACGTGCGCTGCGTTATCCTGACGGGCGCCGGGCGCGCGTTCAGTGCGGGCGGCGACATCAAGGCGATGAAGGAGCGGAGCGGGACCTTCGGCGGGACTGCACCCGAAATATCGGATGGGTATCGCAACAACATCCACAAGGTTCTCCGCGCGCTGTACGGCCTGCGCGTGCCGCTGATCGCAGCGGTCAATGGCCCCGCGATCGGGCTGGGCTGCGATCTGGCCTGCCTCGCCGATATGCGTATCGCGAGCGACCGCGCAAAATTCGGCGTCACCTTCCTCAAGCTCGGTATCATCCCCGGCGATGGCGGGACCTGGATCTTGCCGCGTATTATCGGCGAGGCGCGCGCGTCCGAATTGTTCTACACCGGTGATGTAATAAACGCGGCGACCGCGCGCGACTGGGGTCTCGTCAGCCGGGTGGTCGAGGGCGAGGCGCTGATGGACGAAGCGCGCGCGCTCGCTGCCAGGGTCGCAGCCATGCCCCCGCACGCGCTGCGGCATGCCAAGAACCTGATGCGTCAGGGGCGCTCGGTGACCTATGACACCGCGCTCGAAATGGCCGCAAACACGCAGGCGCTGATGCACCTCACCGATGACCACATGGAAGGGGTGGATGCGCTGATCGAAAAGCGCGCCGCCGACTTCACAGGCAACTGAGCCGGGGCAGCGCCCGTCGGCTGCTTGCCAGTAGCGCCAAAATCGGAGAGACTTTGCCCTCGAGGGGGAAAGCATGCCCGTAGGAGTGCTCGAAGTCATCGTCTGGACCTGCGTCGGCCTGTTCGTCGGTGTCGTCCTGCTCGGATTTGCCGCGCTGGTGGGCTGGTGGCACCCACGCGACGAGGAAACGGGCAAATGGCTGAAACGGTCGGTGGTCTTCCCGCTGGTCGGCGGTGTGGTCGGTTTTGCGACCCTCGAGTTCGGCAGCGGGCGCGATACGCCGCCTCCACCCGAACCGAACCCGACCGTTTTGCCGACATCATCGCCCTCGCCGTTCATGCCGACCGGCACGCCCACGCCCAGTCCTTCGCCGACGGCAACAGATGCGCCCGCCGATCCCGCTCCGCTGGCTGAGGCGTGCACCGTGTCGGTCCCCCAGTCACTGACCACGTGGGCGCAAGAGCAGCTTGGCGAACCCCCGGCCTTCGGCTGTGCGGAGGATCAGACATATCCGACTTGTCTCGACCCGCTGCGCCAGCGTTCGCGCCCGGAAATATCGTCAGCCGCGGCGCGCGAATGCGGCGATGCGCTGGCTGAGTTCCGCCGCGCCTATATCGCGCCCGTCTATGGCGCCAAGGCAACCTACCAGGTCAATCTCGACAATGCCGAGGCGGCATTGCGACTGCGGATGTCGGAGGAAGCGGTGACACGCTATGATTACGTCACTGCCGAAATCAGCCGGATGAACGGGCGCGAATGGGATGGGTTCGTCGCCATCGACCGGCAATCGCGGCAGGACATGCGCGCCTGCCAGGACGAGCGGCGCTGCCTCGACGACTAGGCGCCGGTTACAGCCAGCGCCACACGCCTGCCGGCATGCCATTGGCGTGGATATGGCCATAGGTCGCGGCGAGCCAGATGATGAGCCCGCCGATCCATGCAAATGCTCCCGCCTTCGCCAGCCCGCCAACGCGCGGCCAATAGCTGGTCCGCGCTTCCCATCCGGACCAGGCGTCGCCCATTTGGCCTTCCTTCTTGCGGTCCTGCAAATGCGCGCCAAGCAGCGCCAGCAGGCCGATTGCACCCGCGAGAATGATCTGGCGCGGCGTGGGGCTGAGCAGGATATGCGTCGCCGCCCAGAGCGCGATCGCCCACATCATCGGGTGACGCGTAACATGGAAGACACCGTGCGGGCCTTGCGCCGCATGCGCCGCCGCGCGCGGATCGGGCAGCGCGGGATTGCGCTGGAACGACCCCGCCAACAGCACCGAGGCTAGGAGCATGATCACCGTGGCGATCGCCCACAGGGTGTCACCCGATCCGTTCCACAAGGGCGCCCCGCCCGGTCCGACCGCGCGAAACGCCATCGCCGCCCAGACGAATGTCGCCAGCGCGACCAGCGAATAGAGCGCGCGAAAGCCGTTCTCGCCCAGCACGCCGACCAGCGGCGCGCGTAGCGGGTGAGACAATGCGAAATGCATACCGACGAAGGCGAGCGACGCAGCGAGCAGCGAAACCAAGGCCTGATCCATGACCGACTCCCATGTTTACAGCGTCAACATAGATAGCAGGATCGGCTCACGAAGCAAGCGGCTATCGTGGCGGCCGATTATGCGGCGGGTTCGATCCCGAGCAACTGGACAGTGAACAGCAGCGTTGCACCGCCGGGGATCGGCCCCTTGCCCTTCGGTCCATAGGCAAGATCCGCGGGCGCGGCGATTTCGATCGTATCGCCCACGCCCATTTCGGGGATCGCCATCTGCCACGCCTTAATCAACCGTCCGAGCGGGAAGGTCGCCGGCTCCCCGCGGTCGAAGCTGCTGTCGAAGGTCTCGCCATTGAGGAATGTGCCCGCATAGTGCACGGTCACCGTATCCTCGACGCGCGCCTTCTCGCTGCTGCCCGCATAATCGACATGGCGCCACTTGAGCCCGCCCGGCATCGCGTGCCAGCCGTCCTCATGCGACAGGCCCGTGAGATACGCCTGTTGCGCGTTCATCCAGGCGATGTCCTGCGACCGGTCGGGCGGCGTATCCTGCGCGGATAGCGCATGGAAGCCGACCGCTGTCGCGGCCGCGCCCAACGCGAGCAGGGTGGTGCGCATTTCCTTCACTGGCCTACCAGTCGTAGCCCTTGGGCAAATCGCTCTCGTCGAGATCGCGATAACGCTCCTTGAGGCGGCTCTGGTGGTTGTCGAGCGGCTGATCGATACCGTCGATATAAACCTTTACCGGCATCGAACCCACTTCGAGCGGGTCGCCGTCCCAGATCACCAGGTCGCCCACGGCCCCAGGTGCAAGCACGCCAGCCTTGTCGCCCATGCCGCTGATCGCGGCGGGCACCGAGGTGATGGCCGCGAAGGCCTGGCCCCAGGTCAAACCGTCAGCACCGGGCATGCGGGTGAGCGCTACGAGATTACCCGCATATTGGTTGAGGTTGCGCGGGTTCTGCATCGCCGCGGCGTTAAGCGCGACCCTGACCCCGGCTTTCACCATCCGGCCGATATTGCTCTGCGTCGCCGCCAGTTCTTCGAAATTGGCAGGCAAATCGTCGAGCCCGTCGGCGATCACCGGCACGCCGGCGGCGGCGATTTCGCTGGCGACCAGCCAGCCTTCGCTCGCACCGACAAGCACGAGGTCGAGGCGCGGGAATTCACTTTTGAGCGCCAGCGTGCTGCGAATGTCGGAGGCGCGTTCCACATAGACGTAAAGCGGCTGCTCCCCGCGTGCGACGGGTGCCAATGCAGCTGCGTCGAATCGGGTCAGCAGGACATCGTCGCTGCGGATGTCGGCGCTGGTGGCGGCGCGGTTGGCGCTTGCCTCACGCAGCGCGGCGCGCAGCAGCGTATGCGTGGCCACGCGGCTGCCGCCCGCGATCCGTCCGCCATACTCGCCGAGCGCGACGACCTGGAATGCCCGCGCCTGCGTAACCGCGTCGGGATCGGCCCCCAGATCGATCACTGCGCCCTGCCCGCCGAAGATCGAGCTGGACGGCAGTGTGACCGTGGCCGCGCGGGTGATCCCCGATGCGCGATGCACAAGGATGTGCTGCGAGGAAGGATTGATCACCGGTGCAACGTCGAGCGCGGCGCTGAACGGCGCGCCTCCGGCGCGCGTGTCGTTCGATTCGCTGACCGCACCGACGTCCCACAGGCCGAGGCTGGTGACGGTCGCGAAAATACCCGGGGTGACCCAGGCGCCGTTTGCATCGATCGCGGGAAGGTTGCTGGCGGGCGTACCGCTGCCGATCGCGGAGACCTTGCCGTTCTCGACCACGACATAGCCGCTCTCGATCGGTTCGCTGCCATCGCCCGAGGCGACGGTGGCATTGGTCACGACGAAGCTCTGCGCGGTGGCAGGTGCGGCGAAGGCGATGGCGGCGGAGGCGAGAAGCGTTGCGAGAGCCTTCATTTCACGTCTCCTTCACCGGGCTGGCCGAGCTCGAAATCGCTCACCGGGCGCCGCTTGCGGTCCATCGCATCAAACATCAGCGCGCCATCGACCCAGACCTTCTCAGGCCGCGAATAAACCGATAGCGGATCGCCGTTCCACAGGACGACGTCAGCCATCTTTCCTGTCTCGAGGCTGCCGGTCATATCGGCGATGCCCATTGCCTTGGCGGCGTTGTGGGTGAACCAGCCGACCACTTCGGCATCGGGAATGTCGATTCCCAGCCGAAGCCCGGCGGCCTGCGCCTTGGCCGCTTCCTGATTGAGCCGTTGGATGCCATTCTCATCGTCGGAATGGATCACCACGCAGGCACCCGCCTGGCGCAGCAGCGCCGCATTTTCGAGGATACCGTCATAGGCTTCCATCTTGAAGCCGTACCAGTCCGCCCAGATCGCGCTGCAGACGTCGTTTTCCTTGAGCAGGTCGCCGATCTTGTAGGCTTCGACCGCATGGTGGAAGGCGGTGACCTTGTAGCCCATCTCCTTGGCCATATCCATGACCAGCGCCATTTCGTCGGCGCGGTAGCAATGGTTGTGGACGAGGATCTCGCCGTCGAGCACGCCGTTGAGCGTTTCCTTGCCCAGATCGCGCTTCTTGCCGTCATAGGCCTGCGCATCGAGCCACATCTGGCGGTTGACCGCGAAATTGCCCATCCGGGTCGAGGGCGCGCGGCCCTTGCCGCCGTAGACGCGCTTGGGGTTCTCGCCGCAGGCCATTTTCATGCCGTAGGGCGCGCCGGGGAACTTCATCCCCTGCACGGTCCGCGCGGAAACGTTCTTTAGCGTTACCGAGCGGCCGCCGGTGAGATTGGCCGAACCCGGCAGAATCTGCAGGCTGGTGACACCGCCATTGGCCAGCGCGCGGGTGAAGCCGGGGTCCTGCGGCCAGACCGAATGCTCGGCCCAGACCTCGGGCGTCATCGGACTGGTTGCCTCGTTCCCGTCCGAATGCGCCTGGACGCTCGGGGTGGGGTAGTCGCCGAGGTGAGAATGGATGTCGATCACCCCGGGGGTGACGAATTTGCCGCTGCCATCGATCCGGTCATAGCCGTCGGTGGCCAGCGAAGCATCGCCCACCGCGACGACCTTGCCGTCGCGGAACAGGACGGTGCCGTTGTCGATCCGACCGCCGCGGCCGTCGAACACGGTAGCGCCGACCAGCGCCGTCGGACGGCCGGGATAGGGGCTGTAGGTCGAGGGGAAGGGGGCATTGCCGTCCTTGCCAACCGGCGCGGTCCAATCCTTGGTAGAGGCCGAGGCGACATCGCTGCTGCCGCCGGTGGTGGAACATCCGGCAACCGCGAAAGCGGCCGCGCAGGCGAGCAAGGTGTATTTTTTCATGGAACCCCCAAATGCAGTCGGGCCGGAGCATCGCTGCCCCGGCCCGATCGGTCAAATGCATTTGTCGGTGCCAGCGTGCGTTTCGCCGATTGGTACCGGATAGCGGATCAGCCCAATGGGCGTGTTTCCGGATGAATCCCGGCACCCTGCGGCTCACCCGGGCCCTCGCTCTGCCCGAGCAGGTCGTCGCCGACATCGTCGTCCTGAAGCGTATCGAGATGCATGAGTTTCTTGATCAACGGGCTGATGACCATGACGCCGACACCGATCGCGATCGCATACCAGCCGACGGTCGAATAGACATCGAGCACGACCTGCCTGCCTGCTTCCTCGCCCACGCCTTCGGCACCGGTGGCCGAGGCGATCAGGCCGGCGGCAAAGTTGCCGGTGGCCGAAGCGAAGAACCAGGTGCCCATGATCAGCGACGCCATATGCGACGGCGCCAGACGGTTCATGGCCGACAGGCCGACCGGCGACAGGCACAGCTCGCCGGTGGTGTGCAGCAGGTAGATCAGGAAGATGAACAGCACAGGCACGGCTGCGTCCACACCGACCGACTGCGCGCCCCATACGAGCACGAGAAAGCCGAGGCCAACCTGTACGACACCCAGGCCGAACTTCAGCGGTGCACTGGGTTCGAGGCCCTTGCGACCAAGCGTTTGCCAGGTAACCGCGAACACCGGCGCAAGCAGGATGATGTAGATCGCGTTGATCGACTGGAAGGTCGAAGCGGGCACGCCCCCGCGATCGACATGGCGATCGGTAAACAGGTTGAGGCTCGAGCCCGCCTGTTCGAACAGCGCCCAGAAAACGATCGAGGTCAGAATGAGGAACATCGCCGCGAAAATGCGGTCTCGTTCTTCGCTGGGCAGCTTCACCACCGCAGTGAACAGGACATAGAGCACCAGCGAGCCACCGAAGAGGCCGAGCACATAGCCGACCATGTCCTGGTACTGGATCGCAAGCCAGCAAATGCCGACCAGCGCGATGCCCAGGCCGTACATCGACCATTCGGTCTTCTTGGCGAGTTGCTTGGGCGGTTCGCCGCGGCCGAGCAGCAGCGGCTTGCCCCAGACGAACACGACCAGACCGGCCAGCATGCCGATCCCGGCGAGACCGAAGCCGTAGGCCCAACCATAGGTTTCACCGATATAACCGCACAGCAGCGAACCGATCGCGGCGCCGAGGTTAATGCCCATGTAGAAGATGGTGTAGGCGGCATCCCGCCGCGTATCGGTGCGCGGATAGAGCTGGCCGACGATCACCGAGATATTCGCCTTGAGGAAGCCCGAACCGACGATGATCAACGCCAGTGCCAGCCAGAAGACGTAGACGATCGGATTGTTCTCCGTCCCTGCGGCGGGATCGCCCTCGAAGGCCATGAAGAAGTGGCCGAGGGTTAGCAGGACCGCGCCGAACAGCACCGCCTTCCTCTGCCCGAGATACTTGTCGGCCAGATAGCCACCAACGACCGGGGTAATGTACACCAGTGCGGTATAGGCACCGTAGATGATGCCCGCATCGCTATCCGAAAACAGCCAGTGCTTGGTCAGGTAGAAGATCAGCAGGGCGCGCATCCCGTAATAGGAAAAACGCTCCCACATTTCGGCGAAGAACAGGATGAACAGTCCCTTGGGGTGGCCCAGGAATGTCCCTGCCGAATCCCCGTCAACCGGTTGTGTTGTGGCCATGCGTGGCAAACCTCTTGTAGCGTTCAGGAAGCCGCACACAGGCTTCCTCCCCGAAGAAGCGGGCACCCTAACGGCTTGCGCGCTCATGTGAAGCATTAGTTACACTCGTGACCGGCTGGTGCGCGAATGGCGGTTTGCCCGGGAACCTTGCGCGCTCCGGTGTATTATGGCACTGATGCAGTCAGCTTCGGGGAACATGTGATGCGCAACCAGTCCAAGCCGGTCTATCTCAAGCTGCGCGACATGATCGCAGCCGCGATTATCGACGGACGCTATGCCGAAGGCGATATGCTGCCTTCGGTCCGCGCGCTGGCCGCCGAACAGGGCGCCAATCCGCTGACCGTCGCGAAGGCCTACCAGCAGTTCCAGAACGACGGCCTGGTCGAGGTCCAGCGCGGGGTCGGCATGTATGTCGTCGATGGCGCGGCCGAACGCCTGCGCCGGTCCGAACGCGACGCTTTCCTGCGCGAGGAATGGCCCGAGATCAGGGCGCGGATGGACCGCCTCGGCGTCTCGGCCAGCGAACTGCTTGCCGAAGCCTGAAGGCCGGGCTGAAATTTACAGCTGTGAACTTGCGGGGAACCGCGGCTTCTGCCACAACCAGCAGATTGGAATCGGGCAAGAAAGCATGATTTCGGTGGGGCGCGCGGTAATAACCCATTTGTGGCCGAATGGGCCAGGAGACGCCAAATGATCCGATCCGAACTTCTTGCTGCCCTTGCCCAGGATAATCCCGAGCTGCGGGCCGAGGAGGTCGAACAGGTCGTGGACGTCTTCTTCGAAGAAATCGCCCAACGCCTGAGCGAAGGCGGACGCGTCGAACTGCGGGGTTTCGGCGCCTTTTCGACGCGCGAACGCGAAGCGCGCAAGGGCCGCAACCCGCGCACCGGCGAAACGGTCGATGTGCCCGCCAAGCGCGTACCGTATTTCAAGCCCGGCAAGGACATGCGTCGCCGTCTCAACGACGATTGACGTTTCCCTATAGCTCAAGATCGATGATTGCCCGCCCGCCGGGCAGCGATTAGGGCTGCTTGCCGCAAGCGGGTGTGGCGGAATGGTAGACGCCGGGGACTTAAAATCCCCTGTCCTTTGGACGTGTGGGTTCGAGTCCCACCACCCGCACCAGCACTGTTGCACCTCGTTCGATGAAGAAAACGCGCCCTACCGCGAATTATTCGCAAAGGGCTTATCTCCGCGTTAACCCCTAAGGTTATATTAGGAAGCTTCAAAGGATCGCTGGGCCAGGGAACCATTGCAGACAAGCCGTAGCTGCGGGTATCTGGAGAATTTAGGGGCGATGGAATTTACCACCGAACTCCACATGGACGATAACGCTTCTTCGACCGGACCCGACCAGCGTGCTGCGCCGCGCTTCATCTCGCTTATCCGCGCGGCGAAGCTGGTGTGCGGACAGGGCGAGTTCGTCTGCGTTATCCGCGATGTCTCGGCGACAGGCGTGTCCGTGCGCACCTTCCATTGCTTGCCGACCGACGCGGCGATCGCGCTCGAATTGCAGAACGGCGAAACCTACGAGCTTGAACTGGTCCGCTCCGAAGGCTTCGAAGCCAGCTATCGGTTCACCACCCCGATCGCGGTCGAACAGCTGATCCAGGAAGACTGGGGCTACCCCAAGCGCCAGCTGCGTCTCAACATCATGCTTCCGCTGGTGGTCTCCGCGCTGACCGGCCGCGGCAAGGCGGTTACGCTCAACATCTCGCAGCAGGGCGCGCGGATCGAATGCGACCATGTCTTCTCGATCGACCAGCGCGTGACGATTTCGTGCGATGAGTTGCCCGACATCCGCTGCACGGTCCGCTGGCGCAAAGATGCCAATTACGGGTTGGTGTTCGAGGATACCTTTACGCTGGCCGACTTCGCCAAGCTGGCCGCCAAGGTGCAATGTCCCGCGCTGTTGCAGGACCAGCGGTAATACGCGCTGCTGCTCGGGGTGTAGCCGTCACGCTCGATCGACCGTTAATCTAGCTAGCCACGAAATCCATTGCGGCGCCATTGATACAATGGCGCTTGCCGGTTGGCTTGGGGCCATCGTTGAAGATATGGCCCAGATGCCCGCCGCAATCGGCGCAATGCACTTCGGTGCGCGGATAGCCGATCTTGTAATCGCTAGCGGTGCCGACCGCGCCCTTGTCGATGGCTCGCCAGAAGCTGGGCCAACCCGTTTTCGAATCGTATTTGGCCTTTGAGCTGTAAAGCGCGTTACCGCAGCCCGCACAGGTGAAGGTGCCCGCCCGGTGTTCGTCATTGAGCGACGAGGAATAAGGCCGTTCAGTCCCCGCCTGGCGCAGGATTGCGAATTCCTGCTTGCTCAGCCGCTGGCGCCATTCGGCAGCGGTGTGCTTTACCCGGAAATCCTTCGCCTCCGCCGCGCCCGAACCGCAAGCTGTCAGCGCTGTAAAGCCGGCAGAGACACCGATCCAGCCAAGCAGGCGGCGGCGGTCGAGAGACAGGTCGGTCATCGTTGGCGGTTTCATGGCGTGGAGGAATAGCCCCCCACGCCTGAACCTACGCTTGAACCGCGTTCCGGGTTACACGCCGCGGTCAGAAATCGGTGACCTCGACCTCGAGCTTGCGGAAGCCGTGGACGAAATTCGCCCGTACGCGTTCGATGTCGCCCGCGACATGCACGCGGATGCGGCGCTTGTGCATTTCCTCGAGCAGGACGCGCAGCTGGAGTTCGGCAAGCCGCGCACCGACGCAGCGGTGGATGCCGTATCCGAAGGCGATGTTGCGACGGGCATTCTCGCGCGTCAGGTCGAGCTTGTCGGGATTCTCGAACACCTCCTCGTCGCGATTGGCCGAGAGATACCACAGCACGACCTTGTCGCCCTTCTTGATCGTCTGGCCGAACACTTCGGTATCCTCGGTGCAGGTGCGGCGCATATGCGCCAGCGGGGTCTGCATACGGAGCATTTCCTGCACCGCATTGGGGATCACGTCGGGGTTCTGTTCGAACAGCTTGCGCTGCTCGGGGTTCTTGTCGAGTTGATAAACGAAGCCGCTCATCGAATTGCGCGTCGTGTCGTTGCCGCCCACGATCAGCAGGATCAGATTGCCCATGAATTCCTGCGGGCTCATCTGGTTCATGGCTTCCGAATGGATCATCATCGAAATGAGATCGTCGCCCGGCTCCTTGTCATGCGTGCGCTCGATCCACAGCGACTGGAAATAGGCGGCCATTTCATTGAGGAAGCCCCAGCGCATCTCGTCGAGATCGCGCACGGTGGCGAGCTCGGTATCGCCCGCCCAATCGGACCAGAAGGTCAGCAGGCGGCGGTCTTCCCAAGGGAAGCCGAACAGGATCGCGAGCATACCGGTGGTCAGTTCGATCGAGACCTTGTCGACCCAGTCGAATACTTCCCCTCGCGGCAGGCTGTCGAGCAGTTCGCCGGTGCGCTGGCGGATCTCGCCTTCCATCTCGGCCATGCCGCTGGGAGTGAACTTGGGCGCGACGGTGCGCCGCTGGCCGGTGTGCTGCGGGCGGTCCATGGCGATGAACATCGGCAGCTCGCGCCGCTCCTCGATACCCGCCTCGGCCAGCTCTTCATCGGTCAGCCGGTTGAGGATGGTGATCCCGCCATGCTCCCAGCTCGACGAAAAGACATCGGGCAGCGCCTCGATATGCTGGATCGCCTTGTGGCCAACCACCGCCCAATAGGGCCCGAACGGGCTTTCGGGGATGTAATGCAGCGGGCCGGCTTCGCGCATCTCCTTGAAGATCGGCTGCCAGGTGTTCTCCGCATAGATGTCGCTGCGGCTGACATCCCATTTGTGCGGGTGGCTGAGGCGTTCCTCGGGATGCTCCGCAAAATGCTTTTTCAGCGCTTCATGCGCTCTGGGTTCGGTGCGGCATTGGGGGCGTTCGATTGCAGCAGTGGCCATGTTTCTCTCCTCGCGGGAGCGACTCCATCCGTCGCTCTCCCTCCTATGCGGCCCATCCTGCCTTAACTGACACGTGTGTCAATAGTGCGTTGCAAATCGCCACCCAACGATCTCGTTGTTTCAGGCGCGGAGGCTTACGCCGGCTCGGTCCCGCCGACATGACCCTTCACCGCGCGCCCGCCGCGGCCCGATTTCATCACCCGGCGCCGGAAGATCGTCGCCCCGAAGCGGACGAACAGGATCACGCATAGCGCCTGCCAGCCAAGCGCGAGTGCATGCGGCCACAGCGCGTCCGATTGCGCCGCGCGCGCAAGCATGGCGAAGGGCGAGGACAGCGGGAAAATCGCGGCGAACAGCTCCATCGGCGAACCGGGGCGGGTGATCGAGGACGCGGCAAGGAAAAACACCAGCAGCTGCGCCATGGTGACGGGCATCGACAGCGTCTGCACCTCGCGCACGGTCGTCGCCATCCCGCCAATCGTCAGGAACAGCGAGCCGAGCAGCAGATAACCCATCGCGAAATAGACAATCCCAAACAGCAGGAACAGCGGCCAGCCGAGCGCCGGTTCGGGCAGCTGCGGCAATGCGCTACCCGCCAGCAGGCCGATTGCCGCGCCCGCAGTGGCCCAGACGGCAATGCCCACGAGGCTGATACCCAGCATGGCGGCAAGCTTGCCAAGGAACACCGCGTCCATCGGGATCGCAGCGGCGAGCACTTCGATGATCTTGTTGGCTTTTTCCTCGACGAGGTTGGACAGCACCATGCCCGCCAGCAGCATCATCAACAGGAACAGCAGCAACTGCCCCGCCTGCGCGGTGCGGATGCGGTCGCTGCGCTGCGCGGCGACGCTGGTCGCGACGGGGCGCGCGGCAACTTCGGGATAGGCGGTCGCGGTGCCCGTACCGGCATCGGCGGCGATCAGCGCGACCGGCCCGCTCCAGTAATCGATCGCGTCTGCCGGCGCGGTCAGCGCGGGCGCGGCCACCGTGCCGCTGATCACGGCGGTGTAGTTTTTGCCCGGCTCGCGCAGGATCTGTTCCGGCGAGGCCGCGCTCGCGTTCGGCTGGAGTTCGGGCAGCGCCATGCCGATCTGCGGGGCGAGTCGCGCGCGTGCGGCGATCATCGCCTGCGTGTCGGCCTCGTCCATGGCCACCGCGATGACGCGGGTATTGGCATCGCGTTGCACTTGCCCCCCGATCCCGCCTGCCAGCGCGCCGATTACGATCGGGAACAGCGGGCCCAGCAGGAAGAAGAAAAAGGCGCGACTGAAGAGGATCGCGTGGAAATCACGCTTGGCCACGACACGCGCGGCTTCGAACAGCGTCAGGCGAGTGGTGTCGGTCATCGCGTGGCTCCTGCAGCCTGGCCTTCCTCGAGCGCGCGTGCCGCCGCTTCACCGGCAATCTCGACGAAGGCATCATGCAGTCCGGCGCGTTCGATCGACAGCGACAGGATACCCGCTTCGCCATCGATCAGCTGCTTGAGCAAGGCCTCGATCCCCGTCTCGGGAACGGGGAAGAACCAGAAATCGCTGCCATCCCCCTTGGCATTATGGCGTGCATCCGCGGGGAGCGCCGCGCGCCACGCGCCGTTGCGCTGGCGCGTCTCGAGCCGGACCTGCGCGGGGATGCGGTCGCGGGCGGCATCGACCGACCCGGCATAGGGGACCTTGCCCCCGGCAATGATTGCGACCTCATCGCACAATCGCTCGGCGTGGTGGATGACATGGGTGGAGAAGATCACCGTGGTGCCATTGTCCGCCAATTCGCGAATCATCACTTCGAGCTTGCCCTGGTTGATCGCATCGAGCCCGCTGAAGGGTTCATCCAACACGACCAGTCGGGGGCGGTGGACCAGCGTGCCGAGCAATTGCACGGTCTGCGCCATGCCCTTCGACAGCTGGCGGATCTGCCGGTCGACCGCATGGCCGAGACCGTGGCGTTCGAGTAGTTCGCGCCCGCGCGCCTTGCCTTCGGCGGTGGGCAGGCCGCGCAAAGCGCCCATGAAGGCTATCGCTTCGTCGCATTTCATCGCCGGATAGAGCCCGCGTTCCTCGGGCAGGTAGCCGATCAGCTTGGCGACCTCGTGCGGACGGTCGTTGCCGAACACACGGCGCACCCCCTCGTCGGGATCGATAATACCCAGCAGCATGCGCAAGGTCGTGGTCTTGCCCGCGCCATTGGGTCCGAGGATGCCGTAAATGGCGCCTTCGGGCACGGCGATGTCGACGCCGTCGACCGCCAGCGTGCCGTCGAAGCGCTTGACCAGCCCGTGAGCCTCGATAGCGAGCGGGCGCTGGTCGCCTGCCTGGGGTCGCGTCATGGAGCCTGTGTCGGTAAGCATGCGCGCATGAGTAGTGGCTGGCAGTGAACGGGAGCACACGCAAGCGTGGTTAATGCGGAGTTGCAGGCGGAATTGCGCGCCGAGGCCCTCAGGCTGGGTTTCGTTGCTTGCGGATTTGCGTCCGCCGCGCCCGATCCGCAGCGCGCCGCGCGGCTCGAGCATTATCTGGGCGAGGGGCGCCATGGGGCGATGGACTGGATGGATGCGCGCAAACAGCAGCGCGCCTCGCCGCAAGGATTATGGCCCGAAGCCAACAGCGTGATCGCGCTGGGCATGAGCTATGCCCCCGATGTGGACCCGTTGGCGCTGGCCGATGCGCCGGAGAAAGCGCGCGTTTCGGTCTATGCGCAGGGGCGCGATTATCACGACGTGGTCAAGAAGGCGCTGAAAGCGCTGGCGCGCTGGCTGATCGCGCGCGCGCCAAAAAGCGAACTCAAGGTCTTCGTCGATACCGCGCCGGTGATGGAAAAGCCGCTGGGAGAGGCGGCCGGGATCGGCTGGCAGGGCAAGCACACCAATCTGGTCAGCCGGTCGCATGGCAGCTGGCTGTTCCTCGGCGCGATCTATTCGACGCTCGAATTTGCGCCCGACCAAGCGCATCCCGACCGCTGCGGTAATTGCCGTGCGTGTCAGGATGCCTGCCCGACCGATGCCTTCCCCGCGCCCTACCAGCTCGATGCGCGGCGCTGCATTTCCTACCTCACGATCGAGCACAAAGGGCCGATCCCCGAGGAGTTTCGCGAGGCGCTGGGCAATCGCATCTATGGCTGCGACGATTGCCTGGCAGTCTGCCCGTGGAACAAGTTTGCCGAGACGGCGCAGCGGCACATCAAACTGGCCCCGCGCGAGGAGTTGGTGGCACCCGATCTCGCCACTTTCCTGCAATTCGACGATGCGGGATTTCGGCAGTTCTTTTCGGGCTCGCCGATCAAGCGGGTCGGACGCGACCGCTTCGTGCGCAACTGCCTCTATGCGGCGGGGAACAGCGGTTCGGCGGCCCTGGCTCCGCTTGTCGAGGGACTGCGCGGCGATCCGGATCCCGCGGTTTCCGATGCTGCCGACTGGGCTGCCGCACAGCTCGCCTAACCCTTGCGGTAATCCCGGTCATGTTCGCCCAGTAGCGGGGCGGGTGACGGATCGGGGGCGTTCCAGGCGGAAAAGCGCGACGGTTCGCGCATCTCGACCAGTGCGCCCTCGCTGGGGTGTTCGCGCCGCATGAAAAAACCCGAGGCTTCGAGATGGGGCTCGTCCGCCATATCTGCCATGTCGCGCACCGGCATCGCGGGGATCGCATGGGAGTGCATCAGCGCAACGAGCTCGTCGGTGGCGAAACCGGCGGTGAGTTCGGCTATGCGGGCATAGAGCTCGGCCTGTCCGGCGATCAGCCCTTCGACCGTCGCGAACCGGGCTTCTCCCGCGAAGGCCTCGTCGCCCATCAGCGCGATCACCTTGGTGAAATGGTCGAGCCGGTAAGGCACGATGCTGACATATCCGTCGCGCGTCGGGAACGGCTGGCGATTGGGATCGACCTGGCGGCCATAGCAGGGCGGGCCGACCGGCGGGTCGAAGGTGTTCCCGCCGAGATGCTCTTTCAGCATGAAGCTGCTGAAGGCCTCGAACATCGGCACTTCGACATGCTGGCCTTGGCCCGTGCGCAGGCGGTGCACCACCGCGGCCATCACCGCATAGGCGGCGTGCAACCCCGCAACCTTGTCGGCGATCAGCGAGGGCAGATAGCGCGGTCGCTCATCGCCATCGGCGCGCGGCAGCAGGGTGGTGGTGCCGCTCGCCGCCTGGATTACGTCGTCATAGGCCTGGAGCCCGGCATAGGGGCCGCCCGAGCCGAAGCCGACGCAATGGACATAAATGAGGTCGGGCGCGAGCGCGCGCGCGCTGTCGTAATCGAAACCGAGCCGTTCGATAGCTTCGCCGCGGACGTTGTGGATGAAGATGTCCGCATCGGCGAGCAGGTCGCGCAGGATCGCCCGGTCGCCGTCCTGCTTGAGATCGAGCACGAGCGACCGCTTGCCGCGGTTGAGCGCAATGTATCCCGGGCCCATTGCCTTGCTGTGCGCGGATGGCGCGCCATAGCGGAACGCGTCGCCGCCGGGGGCTTCGACCTTGATGACCTCGGCGCCGAAATCGGCGAGAATCTGCGTGCAATAGGGTCCGAAGACGACCGAGGTCATGTCGATCACACGAAGCCCTTCGAGCATCGCGCGATCGTCCCCGGCTGCAATCACAGCATGTCCTTGAGCGGCACTGCAGCGTCGGCAAGCACTTCGGTATCCACTTCCGCGCGCGCCATCACCAGCTTGCGGCCCTGCGCGTAATCCTTGGTGTTGTTGACGCAATCGAGCGCGATCACCACGCCTTCGCGCAGGTAGACGACGCTGAACTTCTTCGTCGCCGGATCGCCGCGCAGCACGGTGGCGTCATAGCCGATCGATATGCCGACGGTCTGCAAGCGCAGATCGTACTGGTTCGACCAGAACCACGGCACCGCATCATAGGCCTGCTTGTCGCCCATGATCGCCTTGGCCGCGATGCTCGCCATGTCGGTGGCATTCTGGACCGATTCGAGCCGGATGACCTTATTGTCGGCATAGGGATTGGCGTGGCTGGCGCAGTCGCCAATGGCATAGATGTTGTCGAGCGTGGTGCGCCCGTAGGCATCGACATCGACTCCGTTCGAGCCCGCCGCACCCGCTGCAATCAGCGGACCCACCGATGGCACGATGCCGATCCCCGCGATAATCATGTCGCAGGCGATCGTCTCGCCGCTGTCGGTCATCACGCCGGTGACGCGGCCGTTTTCGCCGGTGATCGTCTCGACCGCGGTCGATAGCCGCAGGTCGACGCCTTGTTCGCGATGATAGGCGGCGTAGAACTCGGACAATTCGGGGCCCGCGACGCGCGCGAGCACGCGGTCGAGCACTTCGACCACGGTCACCTGGCAGTCGAGCTTGCGGAGCACCGCGGCCGCTTCGAGCCCGATATAGCCCGCCCCGACGATCACCGCGCGTTTTGCCCCGGCGGCGAGCTCTTCCCTGAGCGTATCGACATCGCGCCGTGTACGGACGTAGTGGATACCCATATTGTCGCTGCCCGGGCACGACATCCGGCGGGCATCGCCGCCGGCAGCCCAGATCAGCTTGCGGTAGGTAATCCGCGTATCGTCGGACAGGCCCAGCTCGCGCGCGACCGGGTCGACCTCGTTGACGTTGCGGCCCAGCCGCAGCGTGATGTCCTTGTCGGCCCAGAATTGCTCGGGGCGGATCTGGATGCGCTCGAACGGCTTTTCGCCCGCGAGGTATTCCTTCGACAGCGGGGGCCGCTCGTAGGGCGGATTGCGATCGCGGCTGACGATGAGGATCGACCCCTCATGGCCGTTCTGCCGCAATGCGATGGCGGCCTGGGCCCCGCCATGACCCGAGCCCACGATGACGATATCGAAATGTTCCATCGCCGCGCTGGCTGGCGCGAAAACGCCAGCCGGTCAAGCCCAGCCGGTCATGCCCGGGTCAGGTGTGGTGCTAGCGCCCGAGCAGGTTGCGCGCCATGCTCGCGACCTGCGCCAGCATGGCCGGGGCGACCGGCGACTGGCCCTGCGCCCGTGCGACCATGGTACGGAACCCGCGCACCGCGACCGTCTGCTCCTCGGCCCATTTGGCAACCGCGGCGGGCATGTCCTGCTTGGCATCCTTGCGCCGCGCAAGACGCCGCAGCAGTTCGAGCCGCATCTGCTGGAAATCGCGCGCGAGGCCCGACACCAGCAGGCGTTCCCACACATCCGAGGGGCTCATCAACGCGGCAGTCGACTGCGCCCAGTCGAGACCCAGGCGGCGGCCAACTTCGGTAAAGGCTTCGGTCAGGCCGATCGGGGCGATGCCCGTCTCGCTCGCCAGCTTGGCGAGGCCTACTGCGCCATCGAGATCGTAGAGATGCGCCACCCGCGCAGCGAGCGCTTCAGGCGCCCCGGCGGCGATCAGCTGGTCGCACAGGCGATCGGATTGCTGGCGCGATTCGGTGCTCAACAGCTCGGTGGTGGCGCCCGCCAGCTTGGCGACCGCCTTGCCGATATCACCCACCAGCGCGCTCGGGTCGACGTGACCCGAAGAGGTGCGCAGCACGTCCGAAATCAGATTTCCGGCTGCCGCAGCGATCCGGTCGAACAGCATCAGCCGGGCGCTTTCGGGCATCTTTGTGGCATCGATAGACGTCCATAGGTCGGGCAGGTCGAACAGGCGTTCGGCGGCGACGAAGGCCGCGGCCACCTGATCCAGCTCGACGCCTTCTTCTTCCGCCAGTTCGAAGGGATGGATCATCCCCATGCGGTTGACGATGCGATTGGCCAGTTTGGTCGCGACGATCTCGCGCCGCAGTTGGTGACCCGCGATCTGCGTCTTGTACTTCTTGCGCATCGGCTCGGGGAAGGCTTCGAACAGCGTTTCCTCGAGCAGCGCATCGTCGGTCAGGCTGCCACGTTCGATGGCATCCTGCAGCACCAGCTTGGACGAAGACAGCAGCACCGCGAGTTCGGGCCGGGTCAGACCTGCGCCATCGGCCGCGCGGCGTTGCAGCGTCTGGTCGTCGGCCAGACCCTCGGTCCGGCGATCGAGATTGCCGCCCGCCTCGAGCGTCTGGATGATATGTTGCTGCGAGGCCATCGCGCGGGCACCGCCGACTTCGGCGATCGAAAGCGCCAGCGCCTGCAGGCGATTGTCCTCGAGCACGATCCGCCCGACCTCGTCGGTCATCGATTCGAGCAGCGCGACACGCTTGGGCTCGCTGAGCTTGCCCGCGCGCTTGGCAGCGGCCAGGGCGATCTTGATATTGACCTCATTGTCCGAGCAATCGACGCCTGCCGAATTGTCGATGAAGTCGGTGTTCGAACGTCCGCCGCCATGCGCGAACTCGATCCGCCCCGCCTGCGTGATGCCGAGATTGGCGCCCTCGCCGATGACCTTGGCGCGGAGTTCCTTTGCATCCACGCGCAGCGCATCGTTGGCCGGGTCGCCGACCTGGACGTTATTCTCCTGCGACGCCTTGATATAGGTGCCGATGCCGCCGAACCAGATGAGGTCGACCGGCGCCTTCAGTATCGCCGAGATCAGCGCTTCCGGCTCGATCGTGCCCTGTTCGATGCCCAGCTTGGCCTGCATCACCTTGGACAGCTTGATGGTCTTGGCATCGCGCGCGAACACCCCGCCGCCCTTGGAGATCAGCGCGCTGTCGTAATCCTCCCAGCTCGAGCGGGGGAGCGCGAACAGGCGCTGGCGCTCGTCCCAGCTGGCCGCCGGGTCGGGATTCGGATCGAGGAAGATGTGGCGGTGATCGAAGGCGGCGACCAGCTTGATCGCCTTGGACAGCAGCATTCCGTTGCCGAAGACATCGCCCGACATATCGCCGCAGCCGACGACCTCGACGGACTCGCTCTGCACATCGACGTCCATCTCGAGGAAGTGGCGTTGTACGCTGACCCACGCGCCCTTGGCGGTAATGCCCATGGCCTTGTGGTCGTAGCCCTTCGAACCGCCGCTGGCGAAAGCGTCGTCGAGCCAGAAATCCTTCGCCTCGGCGATCGCATTGGCGACATCGGAGAAGGTCGCGGTGCCCTTGTCTGCGGCGACCACGAAATAGGGGTCCTCGCCATCGGTGATGACGATCTTTTCCGGGTGGACGACCTTGTCGTCGACGATGTTGTCGGTGACCGACAGCAGCGTGCGGATAAAGGTTTCGTAGCTGCCGCGCCCCTCGGCGGCCCAGCCTTCGCGGTCGAGCGCCGGATTGGGCAGCTGCTTGGGGTAGAACCCACCCTTGGCGCCGGTCGGCACGATCACCGCGTTCTTCACCCGCTGCGCTTTCATCAGCCCGAGGATTTCGGTGCGGAAATCGTCGCGCCGGTCCGACCAGCGCAGGCCGCCGCGGGCGACGGGGCCGCTGCGCAGATGGATACCCTCGACCCGGCGCGAATAGACGAAAATTTCGCGATAGGGGATCGGTTTGGGCAGATTGGGGACCTTGGCCGAGTTGATCTTGAAGGCCAGCGCCTCGGCCGCCGCGGGGGCGAAGGCATTGGTGCGCAGGATCGCGTCGATCAGCGAATTGTAAAGCCTGAGCAGGCGGTCGTCATTGATCGCCTTGACCTTGGCGAGGCCTCGCTTGATCGCGGCGCGCGCGTCCTCGACCGCCTTCTCGCGACCAGTGCCGAAGTCGGGATCGTGGCGCGCGGTGAACAGCGCGATCAGCGCGCGGGTCACGTCGGGTGCCGCAGCCAGCGCGTCGACCACGGTATAGATGGTGAAGCCCATGCCCGCCTGCCGCAAATAGCGGTAGAAGGCGCGCAGCCAGTTCGCCTCGCGCGCGGACAGGCCTGCTTCGGGCACTAGCCGGTTGAAGGGGTCGTTTTCCGCTTCGCTGTTGAGGACGGCGCTGACGGCTTCCTCGATCGCTTCGGAACGGTCGATCAACGTCTTGGGATCGGCGCCCGGCTTCAGGTCGAGCAGGAAATCGTGGATCGTCCCCAACCGCCCCTCGTCGAGCACGGTGGGCATTTCTGACCGCACGTAGAAACCGAAATCCTCGAGCGCTGGCACGCCTTCGGACAGCGGCAGGCTGCCTTCGGACTGGTAGAGCTTGAGCCGCAGGCATCCCTGCACCTCGCGGTCGCAGAAATACATCCGCGCACCGCGCACCACTTCCTCGCTTTCCACGCTCGCGCCGAGGTGGTGGAGGCGCGCAATGTCGAGCGCCGCCTCGCGCGGGCCGTAGCGGCCACGGAAACCGGTGGGGAAATGGTCGGCGAAGCGCATGGCGAGGCCCGCTGCGCGGCTGGGTTCCTCGATCGTGCCAAGCTCGGCCTCGACCGCTTCGCCCCAGCCGCGCAGCAGCGTTTGCATCTGCTCCTCAAGCTGCGCCTGGTCGGGGGCCTGGTCACCATCGCGAATGTCGAACACGAAGCGGATCGTGGCGAGATTGCCGCCTTCGACCTCGAGGCTCCAGTCGAGCAGCCGCGCCGAAGCGGCTTCTTCGAGCAGCGCCTGGATTTCCAGTCGGACCTGCGTCGCGACCATGTCGCGCGGCAGCCAGGCGAAGGCGAAGAGGTGGCGGGCCAGGGGGGCCTCGACCAACGCGAGGCGCGGACGCGGGCGGTCGACCAGGCTCATCATCGTCGTCGCGACGCGCTCGACGTCCTTTTCGGAGAACCCGATCAGCAGATCGTGCGGGAGCGTGGTCAGCGCATGCACCAGCGCCTTGCCGGCATGCCCGGTATCATCGAACCCGTGACGGCTGCGCAGCGTATCGAGCTGGCGGCGCAGGCGCGGCACGCTGCGCGGCGGCGCGGCGAGCGCGGCGCTGGTCCAGACCCCGGCATGGACCGAGAGCGCGACCGGTTGGCCCTGCTCCTCGATCGGCACGATGAGCAGGTCGAGCGGGACGCGGCGATGCACGTTGCTGAGATGGTTGGCCTTGATGATCAGCGGACGGCGCTGGTCGGTGCCCGCTTCGAACCAGGCAAAAGCACGCTCGTAGGAGGCTTCGGCAAGCAGGGCTTGCGCGCTGCGGCGGCAGATGCCCAGCTCGTCTTCCTGGCGCCCGTCGCGGTGGCGGGTGACGTGACCCAGCTGGGTCAACATGCCCGAATTGAGCCAGTCGAGCAGTTCCGCCCCTTCATTGTCGGTTGCCGCGATCCGCTTGGCATCGCTCGCCATGGCGTCCTGCAGCGCGGGCCAGTCAGTGACTGCCGCGCGCACGTCGGCGAGCGTTTCCTTGAGCGTTTCCTGCAACTGGCGGCGGGTCTTGGCATCGACTCGCGCCGCCTCGATGTAGATCATCGATTCCCAATAGGCTTCGTCCGGATCGCCATCGGGGATGCCGATAAGCCGTCCCTTGTCGTCGCGCTCGACGGGAATGACCGGGTGGACCAGTCGGTCGATCGACAGGCCCAGCGCGGCAATCGTCGCAGCGACCGAATCAACCAGGAAGGGCATGTCGTCATTGACGATCGCAATGCGGGTCAGGCGGCGTTCGTCGCTAACGCTTTCGATCGCCATGGCCGAACGTCCAAGCGTACGCTGGATGGCCAATTGCCCGACGAATTGCGCGGCGTCACCAAGCTGCGCCTTGTCGAACGGCGTATCGCCGCTGAGCAGCGACAGGCGCATTCTCTCGGTGATCGCATTCTGGAGGGTTTTCGGAAGGGCGGCAGTTGTCGAACCCATAAGGGGCCTCTCTCCTTGCGGCGCATGATCGTTTCCGCGCCGCGAAATATCCGAGTCGTGTGCGCCACGACCTGCGCGCCGCGCCTAGGCCCGTTGCAGGCGGGCTGCAAGGTGCTGTGCGCGCAAAAGTGCAATCGTATGCGCACCGCCATACGGTCCGCCGACGCTACGGCACGCCTAGTCCGTCAGCACATCCATCGCGAGTTCCAGCGCCCGGCATCGTGCGACGGGATCGAACATGCTGCCGCCGAAGACGATCTCGTCGGCGCCGGTCCGTTCGATAAAGGCACGCACCGCTTGGGCGGCCTGTCCCGGTGTGCCGATCGCGCTGGCCTGGCCGATATGCGCAAGCATGGCCTGCGCTTGTGACGGCAGGCCGGCGCGATAGCCGCGGACCGGCGGCGGCAGCTTGCCCGGCGTGCCGGTGCGTAGCGCGACAAAGGCCTGCAATTGCGAGCTGGCGAGATATTCGGCCTCGTCCTCGCTATCGGCGACGAACAGGTTCATCGCCGCCATCACATGCGGTGCGGGGCAGGCTTCGGAGGGCTGGAAATCGCGCCGGTAAAGTTCGAGCGCGCCATCGAGGTGGTCGGGTGCGAAATGGCTGGCAAAGGCATAGGGCAGGCCCAGCTTGGCGGCGAGCTGGGCGCCGAACAGGCTCGATCCGAGCATCCAGAATTCGGGCCGCGCGCCAAGGCCCGGGGTTGGATGGATGGCAGTTTCGCCCGCCATCAACGCCATCAGCTCGACCACGTCCTGCGGGAACATTTCGGCGGCGCGATGCAGATCCTTGCGCAATGCACGCTGCAATTCGGGGCCCGCTCCGGGTGCCCGGCCAAGCCCGAGATCGATCCGCCCGGGAAACAGCGCATCGAGCGTCCCGAACTGTTCGGCGATCTGGAACGGTGTGTGGTTGGGCAGCATGATCCCGCCCGACCCGATCCGGATGGTCGAGGTGGCATTGCCGATATGCGCCAGCACGACCGCAGTCGCCCCGCCGGCAATCCCGACCATGGCATGGTGCTCGGCCACCCAGAAACGCTTGCAGCCGGCCTTTTCGGCGGTTTGCGCGAGCATGGTCGCGGCATCGAACGCCTCGCCCAGCGTACCGCCCTCGCGGACGGGGACGAGATCGAGAACGGAGAAATCGGTCATGATGCAAGCTGCTCCAGATAGGTCCGGGCCCGGGTGGCCTCGGTGCTTTGCGGCGCGACCAGCAATACCGATTCGAAGCTGCGCCGGGCTTCCTCGTCGCGCCCCGACAGGGCGGCGATCACACCCGCCTCGAGCCCGACTGCGGGATCTTGCGGGGACAGCAAGGCGGCCTGCGCAATCTGTTCGCGCGCTTCGCCAAGCCGTTCGAGCCGCCGCGAGAGCGTGGCCGAGAGCAGCCAGGCGCGAGCATTGGCGGGGTCCGCTCCGCGCGCGCTGGCCAGTGCAGCCACCGCGGCTTCGTTACGGCCTAGGGCAACCAGCGCGCGGGCGCGGTCGACCGAGACGCTGCCCATGAGCGGCGCATCGGCAGCATCGGTCGCGTAGTTTACCGCGCGGGCGAAGGCGATTTCGGCAATGGCGGGATTGCCCTGCGCCATCGCGGCATTGCCCGACATCGCCGCAAGCCGCGCCTGGTAGGCGGGCGCACCAGAAGGAACTTCGCCGACGGCAAGATCGAAGGCGCGCTGGGCTTCGGTAAAATCCTCCAGCCGCACCAGCGCGAGGCCGAGGCAATGCGCCGATTGGGCCAGTTCCAGCTGGTTCGCGGCGGTCTCGCGCCAGGCCTGCGCCATATTGCTGGCGGCTTCGGCATCCTCGGTGGCGAGTGTAACGCATTCGGCCAACTTGCTACCCGAGGTGCCCGTGGCGCCGACGGGTGCAGTCGCGCGCTCGCGTGCGGGGCGATCGCGCAATTCCTCGGGCAGTCCGGGGAAGGCGTCGGCGCCAGGGTTGGGGCCGACCTGCAGGATCAGCAGGGCGATGGCGGAGGCAATCATACAGGGCCTTTCGAAAGCGCGTCGACGGTGCGGAGCAGCAGGGCGATGTCCTGCTCGCGCGACAAGCGGTGGTCGCCGTCCTTTACCAGC